>JAQYCV010000047.1 GCA_028724525.1 Clostridiales bacterium | reverse complement strand
TCTGTACAGCAGATGAAGACTATTCTCAAAGCTACCCACAAGTAGAATGTACGCAAGATTTAACTTAAATTAATTCGCCCGTAATCCCCTCGCCTCAGGGATTAGCGGGCGACTGCATATCTTTTTACTGTCAAAGACGGGCTAGTATACCCAAGATGAGATGATCAAGCAAGCAGCCATGCAGGCTAACTTATAAGCCTTTGGCACCTTGAATTTTGGGTGCCGGCACATGCTTAGCGGCTTAGAAACAAACTGGATTTCAAGAGTTTTGCCCTAGTGTCCACGTTTTTCAAAGGCTGTGGGGATTTTCTACTTACCTCGACAGACTAAGAAGTAGTGGGTTAACATGATGTTAAACAAACAGGAAATCAAAGCAATCCAAAAGTTTTTGTACAGATGAGAAAAAAGCAATTAACATCCGAGTACCGGAAGAGTATTAGGTATGCAGACATAATGGAGCTACAGGTCTTATGAGGGAGACGTCAATATCACAGATCATTCAGAATTTTTCTATAAGCTATGTGTGAGAAAAGAATTACATGATATAAAGGATATTCCTAGTGTTGTATGTTGGGGAAGAGAAAATAGTCATTGGGAAGTGTAATAGAAGTTTATGAGTGGAAATTGGAGGCCTAAAAAATTGAAAACTTATTATGATTTCATGTCAGAAATACAAGCAGAGGAATTATATGATAGCCTAGTTTGTTATGGGATGTTTTCAGAAAAATTGCCTCCTATATTTTCAGGAGAATTGTTCCTAGATTATTGTAAAAATATTCGCAAGCACTCTTTTTCAAATGAATGGAGAGGGTATATTAATTATGAAACAATGAGAAACATTAATATTCCTAGGAATATAGGTATCCCTACTCCTATGGGACATGAACTGTTATGTAAAACATTGATGAATCATTGGACTGAATTAACAGAATTCTTTAGAGCGAAAACAAAAGGACACCCTAGAATAATTAGCCGTATTCATATTAGAAAGATGAAGAATACTAAGGCATTATTTTTGATGAATTATAAGAATTGGATAGTCGATGGAACACCTGAACCTGATATTTACTTGGGAAAAAGGTATATGATTCATGCAGATATTTCAAAGTGCTATCCTAGTATATATACACACGCAATTCCATGGGCACTTGTTGGCAAGGATGTAGCCAAAAAAATATAAAGGAAGATAAAGAGTGGTACAACAAAATAGATTATTATGCTCAAATTTCAAAAAATGGAGAGACACATGGACTTTTAATAGGGCCACATACTTCAAATGTATTGTCAGAAATAATTCTGTGCGCAATAGATGAAAACTTATCAAAAAAGTATGACTCTTATATAAGAAATATAGACGATTATATGTGCTATGTTAACACGAAGGAAGAGGCGGACAATTTTATTATTGACTTAAACAGAGAATTGAGAAAATATGATTTACTAATAAATCATAAGAAGACAGAGATACATGAACTTCCGATTTGCGTTGTTGAAACATGGATTCATAAAATACAAAATCATTTAGCTACATTTCAACAATTTAAGAACTATGTCGATTATAAAGAAATTCAAGCGTTTATAGATTTTGCAATAGAATTAGTATACGAGAATTCCGATAATAACTCAATAATATTATATGCAATAAAGGCACTTAAAGATTTTAACTTGACCAAAAATGCACAGGAATATCTAATTAAATCCATTGTGTCTTTGTCATTATTATATCCGTATTTAGTACCGATATTAGGTGAATTTATTTTTGAGAAATATAATGTAGATTATGATCAAATCCAAATATATGCAAACTTGATTTATAAAAAATATATTCAAAGAAATAACTACGAAGCATGTTCCTTTGCTTTGTTATATGCGATTAACTCAAACTCTAAAATTGACTGTATCGATGTTGAAGTTATTAAAAGTTCTCATGATTGTATATTGATGCTGATGGCATTTATCTATTACAAAAAGAATAATTTAAAATCCGAGGTCGAAGAATTGAAAGACTACGCAATAGAGTTGGAGGGAAAAGGTGAAATGGATCAATATTGGTTATTTATTTATGAATGTTCAGTGAAACTAACTGGTGAGTGGGGCTTAATGAAAAAAAATAAAGTTTCATTCTTGAAAACTGAATATAGGTAAGATATTGGTTGATTTTCAATAGAGTATGTCGATAAAGTTTGGACAATGGTGAATAAGTTGAGACTGTGGCTATTGCGACAGGGAAATGCTATCTTTTAGGGTTGCTAGCGCAAATAAAGTGCAATGTTGTCTTTGCAGTTTCCACAGGAATTTGCTTGCGTGCCTCTCTAATACCCAGGCATCCTTCAGACGTGCTGTAGTTTACGCGGAAATAGGAATGAATAATCCTATAATACAGCCTATAATTATTCTCGAAAAAGAGGTGCATGATGAAGATAAATACGAAGACTATGGTATCCATAACGGAAGCAAATCAGAACTTCTCTAAGGTAGCTCGCCTGGTAGATGAGTACAGCTCTGCCTTAATTTTGAAAAACAATAAACCGCGATACATCATTACTGAATTTCTCAGGTAGAAGGCATCACTCAAGCTTCGGATGACGAAGTTCGTTTAATTTCCGATTACTTAATTAAGCGGAATGCTAAAGTCTATGAGGAATTGGCTAAGTGAAGTATCTAAGCAAGGAACAGATTATTTATCTTCATCAAAAAAGAATTACACAGCTGGATTACAAGGCATATTATCGTTGATGCTGGACAATGATTAGGATCAACATTTGAAGTTTTTACCATTACTAAAGAAAGAATGAGGGAAGTTTATGATTATAGCTATTGGTGGCGGGGAAGTATCCCAAAATCAAACATATGAAATAGATAAATTTATTGTTGAGTCATCACGAAAAGAAAAGCCAAACTTCTTATTTATACCTACAGCAAGTAAAGATGCTGAGCCTTATATAAAGACTATTAACGCGTTATATCAGAGCTTAGGGTGCAAAACGGACACCTTGTATTTATCTGATGTGGAAGTAAAAAGGGAAGAAGTTAATCAAAAGATTGAATGTGCAGACATCATTTATGTTGGTGGTGGTAATACTGCTTATATGATGAAAGTTTGGAAAGAATATGCTGTGGACAAGGCCCTCCTGAGAGCTTATAAAAGCGGAAAGGTACTGGCTGGCTTAAGTGCAGGATCTATATGTTGGTTTATTGCAGGCCACAGTGATAGTGAGTTTATAGAAGATATTGAAAATCCAAAGCATAAGTGGGTTAAAGGTTTAGGCATCATCCCCTATTTACATTGTCCACATTATGATGAGCCTGAACGAGCTGGCTTCGATGAGTTCTATTCCGGACAAGTAGCAGATGCAATTGCCATAGAAAATCAGGTAGCGGTTGTTTGGGATGATTATGAATTTAACGTTATCAAATCTAACCCTCTTAAGAATGCTTATAGACTTTCCTGGAGTGACACAGGTTTGAACAAAACAGTTTTGTTTTAAGACTTATTATTTGCTTACGGCGGATTCTTAAAACAACAAATATAAAGTATTGCGAAATGCTGTATTTTCTCCTTTAACAGGGCTTTAGGCGGAGACAAAAAGCTGAAAATATTGTGGAATGTGATATTGGCTTAAATCCCCAGAATTCTGCAAAGGTTAAATAAGCAAAAAATATGGTGAAATATCATATTGGCCTACTTCACCAGAAGTTTGGTGAGGGTAGATAGGCAAATTATATGGTGGAATTTCATAATAATTTATTCCACATGGTTTTTGAACTAATAATCAAGGCCAAAAGGCCTGTGAAAGAAGACTCCCGCGGTTTTCACAGGTAACTGGCTGAAATCTAAGCAAAAGTTGCCTGTGAAAGATAACTTCTACGTTTTTCACAAGAAATTTAGGTGCCCACCCACTACTTGCAAAGATGCCCAGAAATCTCCAAATCAAGATATGGGATTCATGGCACAAGACTCCTTAATCGTGCTTGATGATAGCCAAGTGCTCGGTTAAAATAAGGCCAAATACTCGGTTAAAATAAGGCCAAATACTCGGTTTATAGTAAGGCAAAGACTCGCTTTATGGTTAGCCAAATGCTCGGTTAGAGTTGAATAGTAAGGAGATTATTCGATGAAGAGATACTATACAAGAATTTCCGATAAGGTTTTAATCGAACATCTAAAATCTAAGGGTGCTGTGCTCATCGAGGGAGCAAAATGGTGTGGCAAGACAACTTCAGCCAAGCACCTTGCAAAAAGTTTTATTGCAATGGATCGTCCGGATAAGACAGAGCAGTATCAACAGATGGCAAGAATTAATCCATCTATTCTTCTTGAAGGTGAGGTCCCACACTTAATAGATGAATGGCAGATCGCAAAGAATATATGGAATGCCGTTCGTTATGAGGTTGATCAAAGGGGAGAATTCGGACAATTTATCCTTACAGGCTCCTCAGTTCCTGCGCAGCTAGAGGAAAGCACACATACGGGAACCGGTCGTATAGTACGTATGCGCATGCGCCCGATGTCTTTATATGAATCGGAAGACTCTAGTGGACAAGTATCACTAAAGGATTTGTTTGAGGGACGAGAAATCTCTGCCAGTGATCAACATAGTATTGAAGACATTGCTTATTTGATTTGCCGGGGTGGATGGCCTCTAGCGTTGCATCATGAGGAAAAAATTGCACTAAAGCAAGCCTTCGATTATTACGATGCAGTTGTAAATGATGATATATCCCGGGTGGATGGCGTCAAGAGAGATCCAGAGAGAACAAAACGTGTAATGAAGTCGTATGCGCGAAATGTTTCGACGCAATCTTCTTTAGAAACGATACGAAGCGATGTAATAAGCAATGATGTTGAGACTTTTGATAAAGAGTCCCTTTATGGCTATATCAATGCGCTCAAAAGAATCTTTGTTATAGAAGATTCTCCGGCATGGAACCCCAATCTTCGGTCCAAAACAGCGATAAGATCTTCAGATACTAGATATTTTGTTGATCCATCAATAGCCACAGCTGCTCTTGGTGTGGGTCCTGTAGATCTTGTTAATGATCTTGCACTGATGGGCTTGATCTTTGAGAACTTATGTGTCCGTGATTTAAGAATCTATACTGAAGCTTTGAATGGCAATGTCTATCACTACCGAGATAAAACGGGGTTGGAATGTGATGCAGTCATTCATTTAAGAGATGGCCATTATGGTTTGGTGGAGATAAAATTAGGAGGAGACCAACTCATTAAAGAAGGCGCAGAAAACTTGCTGAAATTAGCGGATAAAATTGATACGACTAAGATGCAAAAGCCAGCATTCCTAATGATTTTATGTGGTGTCGCACCCTTTGCTTATCAGCGAGAAGATGGAGTTTTTGTCGTTCCCATTGCCTGCCTGAAAGATTAGCAACACTAGGAATTTCTCGAAGGCAAGAAATGAAGCCGGTGAAAAGTCAAAACAAACTTTAGAGCTCTAGCCCCGATGACGAGGAAAGGCTAAAAGCCTTCCCTCTTTAGGCCTCGGCCAGCGCTTTGCCCAATTGGCGGCAAGCTTCAGCGGCCTCAGCATCTGGTGCTTCATAGGCAATGACTGTCCCCAGGACGTTCAGCTTTTGCTCATCGCAACGGTCTTTCCAATTGAGCATCCACTGGCCATCTGCCCAGGCATAAGAGCCGAAAAGAACGATGGGCTTTTCACCGAGCTGGGTTTCACATTCTGTGAAAAGGGGCTCAAACTCCGCCTCTTCCAGGACCTCATCGCCCATGGCGGGACAACCGAAGGCGATTCCGTCAAATTGATCTAACTGGTCCACCTTGAACTCGGCTGAGCTGAAGAGACTAACTTCAGCCCCGGCCTCTTTGGCTCCAGCTACAACTTCGTCAGCCATCGCTTCTGTGTTCCCGGTCATGCTGTAGTAAACAACTGCTATTTTTTTCATGGAAAATTCCTCCTTAAATTTTGACTCAGCCACAAACAGAAAGTTCGCTGAGACTTAAACCCTGGTTAAACAGGCTGGTTAATTTATTCCGGCAGTCGGCGTAAAGAGAAAAGGTTCGTTGGGCATCTTCCTCATTGTTGTAGACCTTCCATTCCCCCGTCAGCCTAGCATCCTTGCCCTGATGGGTAATGAAAGCTCGGACATCCGCCAGGGGGTAGCCCAAAAAGATCCCGATTTCATGGGGAAAGCTTGCTGGCAAGGTCGAGTCTTCACTTAAACGCTTGGTCAGCTCCCTGATGGCCCCCTCGCATGAAAAGTCGACATAGCCAAATCCTGATAAAAATTCCTGGATCTCCCTGTCCTGTAAAAGTTTGTCCAAGGCCGATCTGCGGTAAATATAGATGAGCCTCCGGCCCTTCCTTTCCCGAAGCTGCTGGATCTCAATACCTGAAAAAGCAAGGCAGCTCTGGCAATGGCTCAGATCCATTGGCTGCGAGATGCCGGTCGGCAGGCTTATAAGATTGGCCACCTTGCAGGCGGCAAGGGTAGGGGCTGCATAGCGTACCAAATATTCCTCAATGGGCATGGCTTCTTGGGTCAACCTTCCTTTCAGAAACATTGCTGTTCTGATACACAACTTTTCAGAAATGCTACGGACAAGAAATACAACTGCCGTTAGTTAGCATAAGCTAACTAACGGCAGTATAGACCATAGAAATTAATTCTGTCAATTGCTCTGCATAGAATTTTGAAAAAATAGCCAGTCATATAAGCTAGTGAACTGGCTGGACGGCTATTGCTATATATTGTTCCACTCAAGTGCTATATTTGAAATATGAAAACTATCAAAGTTGTTGCAGCCGTTATTTGTGATTCTCTGCTAGAAAAAAGCACTATTTTTGCTACGGCCAAGGGCTATGGCGAGTTTCGTGGCCAATGGGAATTTCCCGGCGGCAAGATTGAAGCCGGTGAAACACCCAAGCAAGCGTTAGCAAGAGAAATAGGGGAAGAACTCGCCGTCAAGCTCACAATTGGCGACTTAATCGATACGATTGAATATGACTATCCTACCTTCCATTTGTCCATGGACTGCTATTGGTGCGAGATTTTGGAAGGTGAGCCCCAACTTTTAGAAGCAGAAGATGCGAGATGGCTGACTAAAGCGGACTTATACACCGTCCCCTGGCTGCCCGCAGACATTGGCCTAATCCAGAAGATTGAGAAAGAAATGCGCTAAATAGTTGAGTAAGGGATGGGCGCTATTATTTTGAGTAAAAATGGGCTATATAATTGCGGCAAACTAGCGGGTTCGCTCTGCCATGTAAGAACCATCGCGGACGATCTCAATCCAATATCCGTCGGGATCCTGGATAAAATAGATGCCCATCTTGGGGTTTTCATAGCAAATGCAGCCCATTTCTTTATGCTTCTGATAGGCCTCTTCAAAATTGGGGGCCGTCATCGCCAGATGGTATTCCAAATCTCCCAGATGATAGGGCTCTTTGCGGTCTTTCAGCCAGGTGAGCTCCAGGCGGAAGCCGGTCTTTCCGTCAGCAAGGAAGACAATTGTAAAGTCCTCTTGCTCGTTGGTGCGGACAGGGACCAAACCTAGGGCCTCTTCATACCAGGCAAGGCTTTTCTGCAAATCAAAAACATTGAAATTAAAGTGATTAAAAGTAAATTTCATAAGCTTCCTTGACTTCTCCTTCATCTTTCATCAAAGTGGTCAGCATACGCTGTTGCATTAGATGCTGTTGACTTAGGCTTAGCTACTGCTGGCCTAGGTTTTTTTGCCTTATGTGTACAGCAATTTCCATGGTAACCTACTTTGCGACCTCTGCAAAGGCTGGCCAAGGGAGCTTGCAGGCATGATGATCATTCGACTTTCTGTTTCGTCCGTAATTTTTTCAGATAATGGAACATACCTAGCAGTCACTACCTTCCACAAGTTGCAATTCTGCACAAGTAACCTTCCATTAGCTGCACTTTTGTAAGATGTACCCTCCCACTAGTTGCAAAATTGTCTGCCAAAGCGGAAATCTAATAACAAGTCCAGAGTCAAGTCCAAAATGGGGCAGGGATGTGTGAGGAAAGGAGCCGTCCACGGCAGACGTGCATGACGATATTTGTCTACTATTGCTCACGATTGTCGATTAGTTTATGCGCGCAGATTAAATTCGCTCAATATACTCATTTCATGGAACGATATTTATGTGGCAGAAAAGCGCTAGAATACTGGGGACTCCTTGAGACATGCAAAATTTTAAGCCTGCCAGAAAAGAAGGAGTATATTGTTTTTTCTAAGCGTGATTGCTATCGCCCCTCAGGGATTCATTGGTGTCAATTTACTTCCGCTAAGCGTTATGTAGAAAATGGTGTTTGTACTCTTCCATATCTATTCCTGAGGTATGCCCATGAACTTAGCTTGCTAAAGCTGATTTTTCTGGGACTACAAATCTGCGCTTGTCCCACCGGACAAGTTCCTCAATGTACAGTGAGAAAACTTAAAGATTGTGCGCTCAGTCTCAAAGGACATCAAGGACGAAGAAAGGCCTTACAAGCTCTTCAATATATACAGAATAAGTCTTGCTCACCTATGGAATCAAAACTCTATATGCATTTATGTCTTCCAAACTCTCTGGGAGGCTGTGGTTTCCCTCAAGCAATACTCAACCACCCTATTAGAGTAGGATCAAATCAATTCTATCTGGATCTGTATTTCCCCACAGTAAGACTGGGGGTTGAGTACGACAGCTACGAATACCACAATAATGCGCGCTCTTTCTCTCAAGATAATTTCCGAGATGCCAAGCTACGCACAGTAGGCTACCAGCTTGTCCATGTAAAACCCGGTCAACTCCAACGTATTGAGGCTTTTCAAGATCTGGTGGTCAATCTTTCTCGTCTAGTCAAGAAACCGATTTATATCAGAACAGAGAAATTTTTAGAAAATTTTAAGGAGCTATTTTACTTATTTAAACCATCGAGAAAGGGACCTGCGTGGCTCTCCGACCTTCCAAAGTTTGGAGGAGTCCTTCAGGCCTATGACCAATATCAAAATAGCGCTGGTAAAATTCTGCCTCCTTAAATGAGCTTACTTGAACTTTGACGCCCAAAAATGATCTTATTATGACCTCAGTGCCCATGAAGTGGCTTGTTGCGCCTTCGGATTCTTGAGCGCTCAGTACTTTTTTCAAGTAATGGGAGGTACAGCTTGCCTTATATCACCCGTTACTTGAAAAAATGCAGGGAAGGCCATCCATTTCCTGCATTAATGCAGATCAGCCCACCCAATAGTTGCAAAATTGCCTGATGAAATTGCTAGACAATCTACTAGACAATCTATAAAATATTAAGAAATTTTTTGGACAGCCTATTAGGTGAGGAGATCTCAACATGCATATGGTGTGGAATTATAAAAAGCATTACCTGCTTGTCATATTATTAATTAGTTCTATCTTGCTACCAAGCTTCCCCTTGATAGTTAGGGCAGAGGCAGACCAAGCCGTCGCGGAAACTGATGCTCAGGATCATGTTGCTCAAGATCCCGTTGCCCAGGATCAGGAGAAGGTCGATCCGGAACCAGAGACCGGGACCGAGAAGACTGATACTGTAGGCACGGGTGAGTCAGCTGAGACCCCCGAGCAGAGTGATCCTACGCCAGTCGATAAGGAAGCCAGCAATAAAGAGACGCCGCTAGTTGATGACACAGTTAACAAGGAAGCCGGCGATTCAGAGGCCTCGCAAGTTAGTGAGACAGGCAACGATCAAGAGAGTTCCGCAGTCAATGACCAAAATGCCGCGCCAGTCTACGATAGTGTTGATGCAAAATCCGACACTAAAGCCGACACAAATGACGGCGAGATCAAGGCAACACCAGAAAAGCTTACTGAACAAGACCCCTCACAAGCTCCCATAGATAGCAAGGATGCTGAGGGTTCCACAACACCCGCCAAGCCAGCAGATGTTTTGGAAGCGGGGGAAGTCTTAGAGGTTGCTACACTCGCCAAAGCCCCCGTGGCCCTGGGCAACCTCATGCCAGGCGCGGATGAGCATGTTATCCGCGTAGCTTCTTTTGAAGAATTGAAAGCTGCCATCGAGAGGGCAGACAATAATAAGACCACTATCATCATTACGAAAAGCTTTGCGTTAACTGAAACTTTAACTATCAAAGAAGACCAAGATATTATCTTAACCGCAGATAACACAAGAGAAGAAGACCCCTGGAAGCCGATTGAACAGCCAGCTGATCATGCAGGGGAAGGTGAAGCCAAACAAAGGGAGATTATTGAAGAAGGTAGAAGGCGTGGGGAGGAAGCGTTAGAAAAAGCAGACCTGGAAAAGAATCCCCTGCCCTCTAAAGAAAAAGGGGACATCATTCTCAAAAGAGCTGCAGGCTTCATTAAGGACACCCTCTTTAGAGTCCTTGGCAAGCTGACTTTAGGGACCAAAGATACTGCCCTATATATTGACGGTAATGGCAACGAGGTTAATACGAGGACGGAGCTGTCTGATCGCGGTTCGGTCATAGATGTTACAGGCGAGCTCGTTATGAAAAATGCCGTCATTATGAACTCTTACAATAGACACGGTTACACCGGCCCTATCCGCGTCAATAGTGGTGGGAAATTTACCATGGAAGGTGGGCGAATTTCGAGCAATACCTCCTTCGAGCAAATCGACCACGATTATGAACGCCCCCATGCCGCCGGTGCTGTTTATGTCAAACCGGGCGGAAGCTTTACCATGACCAATGGCCTCATTGACAACAACCAAGGTGGTCTGACCGGTGGGGTTTTTGCTGGAGATCTTTGGGGCTCCACGGGTGATCCTGCTACTGTGAATATTGAGGGTGGGATTATAGCCAATAACATTTCTGCAACTAGATTCCAAATAGGTGGCGGGCTTGTCGGCTTTCCCAAATCAGAGATAACTATTAGCGATGGAATTGTTGCCGGCAACAAATCCTTTAATGTTGGTGGAGGTATTGGTATATCTTCCCAATATATCGTGAGCCCGAGTAATGTCCTAGGCGCTGAAAAAGCGACTGTGAATACAAACTATCAGAAATTTATTGAAAGCAATAAGGCTGAGGCCAATTTTAAGGGAGGTCTGATCTATAAGAACAGAGCCCTATCATCCGGCGGCGGTATTTATGTTGATAGCAATGATGTGCATTTTGGCAAAACCATGATTTTAGACAATCATGCAGGCCAATTTGGTGGCGGAGTTTACGCTTCCTTCCCACCCATCACGCAAAAATTGGAAAATATCCTAATTACTGAGAACGAAGCAAAAGGTTGGGTTACATCTAGTACCCTTGGTGGAGGTAACGGCGGTGGACTTTGGAACTGTCCTACAGGATTTGTTCATATTGGTGACGGCCATAGTGTCTATGTGTATAACAACAATTCCGGTAGCTATGGAAAGGACATCACCTTTTCCGAAAAAACATGGTTTTTCAAATTGAATAAAATTAATCTTGAAGGAGAATTTTATTCCCATATTTCACCTGTGACCCGTGACAAAAATATTATCAAGTTTTTGGAAGACGGTCCCAATAAAGAAAAGGGTGTAGAGATTCCAGAGCGCCTCTCCTACCAAAAGCTGTTTACTCACTTGCAATCTGTTTATAGCCCGCAGCTTATTACAGAGGCGTGGCGCAATGCTCAGACCTTCGTTATAGGTAATCAAGCCAATAATGGTGGTGGCGTTGGTTCTAATGCCAACATCATTACACCCAAGGATGAGGGTGACTATGCCCTTGATATTTACAAAAAATGGGATAATACAATTGACTCCAAGAAGATCCCGCGCTCTATTAAGGCGGACCTTTTTATCGTCCCCCTAGACAAAGATGGTGACTATGTCAAAGCAAATTACGGCAAAGACATGAATCTTTTTAAGTATGGCGAAATCACCTTGGAAAAAGATAACAATTGGCATAGTCGCTTTGATACCAATTACTTTAACGGTGCGGATAAACAGAAAATTTTAGACGACCTCGGTATCAAGGATTTTTCCGACATCGGCTTGCCAGACGATGCCTATAAGATGGATAAGGGTCTCCCTTTCACGGCGGAAGAATTGGCTAAGAAGGGTTACAAATACCTCGTGGTGGAACAAGGCGATAAATACTTTGTCGAAGTTACAGAAGAAAAGCCGATGGATGCTAAAACCGTAGAGGCTGGCACAGTTGAAATTTTCCGGGAATACAATGACATATATGACAAAGCCTCTCAAAGAGAAGACAAAGACCTCTACTTTTACTTCTACGATCCGGTGAAGAAAGTTTTAACCCGCCTTGGCCAGACCAAGATCCATGAAACTAAGGATCAAGATGGAATAGGTCAAGGTATCGGAACAACGACCTTTACCCACCCCCTTCTATTGAAAAAGATTTCAGAGTATAAATATTACGGCGCCTACCGCAAATTTAAGGAATATGAAGGCTGGGACGATGTTGAGGGCTACCATAACAGAGACCAGGGTTATGCCTTTGTCTTCACAGAGAATGAAGATGGGACCTTAACCCTTGAAGTGCCTTATTTATGGCTGAATGATTACTATGAGGATGTGGGCTTTTCGGCTCTCCAATTAGAGGAAAAGGCGGACTACACAGTTGACCAAAAGTCGCACAGCTTTACCCTAACCAACTACAAATGGGGCCAGCTAGATGTCCAGAAGGGTTGGTCCAACATTAAAGAACAAGACCAGCCGAAATCTATCGACCTCTACCTCCTCTTAGACGGCAAGCGTATCCTGGATGGCGTAGATGGCCAGGGCAAGCCCATTTATAGAAAGCTCACCCTAAAAGCGGATCAGGATTGGAAAGGGCGTTTTGAAAAACTGAGCCCCAAAGCCTTAGCGGCAGGGAAGTATAGTCTAGAAGAAAATTCAGATATTTTTGTACCGGAATTTATCAATAAGAAAGAAAACTTTAAGATTCGGATCGGCTATGCTAGTGAATACCACGAAGAGGGCCAAGCTGACAACATGCGAACCAGCACAGGGGGACATTTCAAGTCCTACATCTATAAGAATAACGATGGCACTTACAAGGGCATCAAAATGAATTTGTATCTTGATGGCCAAAAGGTGGATACTCAGGAATTCACTTTTACTGTCTATTATGAGCCCGACTATAATTTGACCTTTACATATCTCAAAGACAATGTTGAGTTTCAAGCCCTTGGGCTTGAAACCTATGGCCAATCCATACCAGTTAAATACTATGATGTCATTAGCAACGAACCAGGGCTCTATGAGTACAATTTTTATTTACAAAAAGATGAAAATGGAGCTTATGCCCTTTATCTGCCACGCTTGGTTATCAAGGGTGTACCCTATGCGGATCTTTTTATTGCTGAGCAGTTAGAAGAAAATGATTATGGAGTACACGAAAGAGTTTTTGGTATAGAACCTATAAAACCTACTAGGCCCGAAGAATCTCAAGAACCCAATATAAAGGTGGAAAACCACTACGGCCCCACGCATGAAATTGAGATTTTGAAGCAATGGATTGCTAGTAACAAGCAGATTCCTAACAACATCACTCTGGTCTTAAAAAATGCAGATGGGGAGACCCAAGCGCTTAAAATCACCAAGGAAGAGGATTGGCAGAAAGTTCTCGACAATCTCAAGGGAACGCTGAGAAACAAGGGATACTCTCTTGAAGAGGTGGATATTCCACGCTTTACTGGTGAAGTGAAGAAGGAAAAGCTTGGCTTAAAGGTAACTGGCCAAGATAAAGACGGCCACGACTTGACCCTAGATTTCATGACCGATGAACTTAAAAAGCTTCTAGAGAGTGGCAATTATCGATATGAAGTCTTCGAGATGAAGGACAAAGATCTGGAATTCAATGCAGATAATTTAGACTCCTTTATTAAGCTCGAAAAGCAAGAAGATGGCCGCTATATTATTCGCTATGCTAATCATCTTAAATTAATCGAAACTTTGGCATTCCATGTTGAGAATACGGAAAAACCCACAGAGCCACCGACGCCAACGGAACCTCCCACACCCACAGAGCCTCCTACACCAACAGAGCCTCCTAGACCAACAGAACCACATGAAGAACCGCCTGTTCCGCCGACCACACCACCTGTCAGACCGGGCAAATCTCCCGAAACTGGCCTTCCGACTAGTGAAGGTCTCATTCTCCTGATGGCGGTTGGCTTCTTAGGACTTTGGGCCACCAGACCGAGAAAAAAGAACGGCCAAGAAGATCAAGCAGATAAATAGAGCCGTGCATACAAGAATGACCAAGTCTAATAGAAAGGCTACGCACAGAAGCAAGCCCTTGCTTGTTCGCAAGCTTCTGCGCCTAGCCTTTCTTCTCATCGTTCTTTATGCTGCTTATCAGCTTTTTTGGAATGTTAAAGGCCGGATCGATTATCAAAAAGGCCAAGAGACCATTCAGTCTCTGAAGACGGGCCTGATGAGCGAACTGACCTCGCCTGAGCAGGCAGCAGGCGAAGCATCCGACCACCTTGGTGAAGACAAAGCTCAAGCCAATAGCTCCAAAGACATACGAGCTTCGCAGGTAGGCATTCAGGCTGATTGTGCCCTCTCGCAAGAGGCACAAATCGCCTTGTTCAACCGCTTGAAAGCAGAAGTGCCCGCCCTAGTCGCCTGGCTTTATATCCCTGGGGCCAACATTGATATGCCCATCGTCCAAGGTCAGGATAATGATTATTACCTCAACCATGACTACCGAGGGAAATACAATCGCTATGGCGCCCCCTTCCTGGATCAGGCCAATGCCAGCGACTTTAGCGACCAGAACAGTATCATATACGCCCACAACGCCCCAGGCGAAAAAGTCTTCGGCGAGTTGACTGCATACGAAGACCCCAGCTATCTGGGCAAAGCTCCCGTCATGGAGCTTTTAACCAGCCAAGGCAAAGCCTACTATGACATTCAATGTGTGTATATTGTCGATCCCTATGACAACTTCCGGTCCGTACAATATGAGGGCCAGGCCTGGCAAAGCTTTATCAAGCGCTGGCAAGACAAAAATATTTTAGACTTCCCTGATCCTCAGGCAGATGACCACTTACTCACCCTGCAAACCTGCCTCATCACCGATGAACGCCTGGTTATCCATGGGGTCAAGCAAGCGGATTAGTGGGCAAAACGCTAGCTTGCGGGGGCTTTGCTTTAGAGATTTTGGCCCAAGAAGATTATCCCTGCCTGAGAACCTGCCCCTACTTCGGTTTTTCTGGAAATTTTGCCCGAGAGCCCGAGAATCGGGAAAAGTCAACGAGTATAGAATTAGCATATTTGTCTAATTTATGTTAAGTTATATTATCTCTATTTTAACTGCCCTGTGACGATTGAGTCCCGGCCCCCTTACGTATGAGAGGAGAAAATATGGACGTTATGAAGTTGGCGAACAGCATCCCCATGTGGATTGCTTGTGCCATTCCTGTAGCCGTTGTGGTTTTTCAATCTGTGTTTTTCGGTTTAAAAGCCCACCGCGCTAAAGACAAGCTGGGAATCAGTGACCAGCAAGAGAAAGCGGCAATTAAAAGTGCCGCTATTACAGCTATCGGACCTTCAATCGTAATCTTAGCCAGCATGCTGTCACTGTTAGTTACAGTCGGCGGCCCTATCGGCTGGATGCGGCTTTCACTCATCGGTGCAGTCATGTATGAGTCCACTGCGGCAGGTATCGGTACCTCGTCTGTGGGCGTGACCCTGGGTGTTGACCCCATGACAGCTCAGGCCTTTACCCAAGGTGTTTGGACCATGGTGGTGGGCTCCCTAGTATGGGTCCTTTTCGGAACCTTCTCTGCCGATAAGATGGCTAAAGTTCAAGATAAGGTAACCAAAGGCAATCGTAATTTAATGATTACCATTGCTGGCGCTGCAGTTATTGGTGTATTTGCCGCCATGACTGCTAACAACTTTATCCAATTGGCCAAAACCGCAGAGGGTGCCAACCTAACCTTAAATAAGTATTCACTTTCGGCTGTCCTGGGTGGTGTGCTCATGTGGGCCTCCACTTTACTGGGCCGAAAATTCAATTGGGACTGGATGAAAGACTGGAGCCTCACGATCTCCATTCTGGGCGCCGTTGTCCTGTGCGCTTTAGTTTAGGAAGGAGTTTGCTATGTCTAAACTGAATCAAAACCAAGCAGGAGCTAGTGCCAATGTAGATACTGATTTCTATCATGGCACTTACATGTCTCAGATGAACAGGATCGGTAAGATCACGGGCTATGGCGGCGCGGCTCTGAGCTTTATGCCTTTAATTTATCTCTGGATTTCCCAAGGCCTGTCGCCAGATTGGCCGGCCTTCGCTACAGCCATGTTGACCTGTGTTTCCACCTTCCTGGTGGTACAAATTGTCGAGCCTATTTCCTACTTCCCTGTTTTGGGTCCTGTGGGCACCTACATTGCCTTCTTATCCGGCAATATCTCCAACATGCGGGTTCCTTGCGCTACCGTAGCGCAAAAAGCCGCGGGTGTAGAAGCTGGTACTCCTCAAGGTTCTTTAATTGCCACACTCGGTATGGCAGTCTCTGTTATCTTTAATGTTACTGTCCTCACCATCGGCGCCATCCTGGGTGTAGGGATTCTGAGTGCCCTGCCCCCTGAGGTCAGGGTCAGCCTGAACTACTTGCTGCCTGCCCTTTTTGGTGCTCTTCTGGTGCAATCCTCTATGAAGGATCCTAAGCAGGGCCTGGTTATGACCGGTTTTGCTCTGGCTTTCTACAGTGTTCTGAAGCTGGGTTGGCTGGACTTTATCCCTGGAGCCCGGAACTGGATGGGTATCCTGCTCACAGTCTTTATCAGTATTATGCTAGGCATTAAGCGCCATAAACAGACAGCCTAAAACTGCTCTCTTTGCTAGGCCCGGGAGGTATCCACACCCGGGTCTAGCTTCATTTAGAACTTTTGTCCTCAATAGGAGGTGACAATGAAAAACTTTTTAACTGAAGCTCAGGCCCTGGCGGATGACTTGATTGCCTTTAGGCACGACCTCCACCAGCACCCCGAGGTCGGTATGGACCTTCCTCGCACGACTAGTCAGATTACGGACGCTTTGACTCAGGCGGGTATTGCATACACCAGTCCTATTCCTAGCAGTATTTTGGCCGTTATAGAAGGGGGTAAGCCGGGCAAAACGCTCCTCCTGCGCGCCGATATGGATGCCTTGCCTATACAAGAAGATAGCGGAGTCGCCTATGCCTCTAAGGAGGCGGGCAAAATGCATGCCTGCGGCCATGATATTCACGCCACTATGCTCCTTGGGGCTGCCCTGCTTTTGAAAAAACACCAGGCAGACCTGCCCGGGACCCTCAAATTACTCTGGCAACCTGGAGAAGAGATCTTTGCCGGCATGAAACCCTTGGTGGAAGCAGGCATTCTCACGAATCCCCAAGTGGATGCCGCTTACGACATGCACGTAGATGTGACTAGCCCTGTGGGCACAATCGTCTATTCCGATGCAGCCTTTACGACAGCCGCCACCAACTTTTCTATCGATATCCAAGGCTCAGGAGGCCATGGTGCCTTCCCCCACACAACCACTGACCCTGTCAATGTGGCTGTTCAGATCTACCAAGCCATCCAGGCCATGCAGACACGTGAAATTTCTCCTGCTGACTACCTGGCCTTGAGTCTTTGTAGCATCCAGGCAGGGGATACCTATAACATTATTCCCCACACCGCCCGCATTATGGGCACCATGCGGAGCTATGACAAGGAAGTTCACCAAAAAGCCTTAGACCGGATTGCAGAGTTGGTGCAGACAACTGCCCATAGCTTCCATGCCAAGGCCAGCCTCCAGTTTGCCGTGAATGTTCCGGCCATTGTCAGTAACGCCCAAATGGCCGAGGCTGCAGACACTTATCTTGCCAGCTTCCCGGCGGATCTTGATATCCACAAGGGCGGACGTATTTCCGCCTCGGATGATTTTGGCTTTGTGAGCGAACAAGTGCCCAGCCTCATGCTTATGCTGGGCTGTAAGCCAGAAGGCGTGGAACATAACAATTTCCACAACCCTCATGTCGTGATGGATGACCAGGTCATTCCCCTAGGTGCTGCCCTTTGGTGTCATCTGGCCTTTAACTGGCTGAAAGACCAGGAGGGCAGAGACTAAGCCCTGCCGCCGGCTCTAATCCTAGCCTCAATGTATGAACAGGTGCCAAGTTTGGCACCTGTTTTTTTTTAACAAGTTTTTCGGATTTTTATCCAAACGTACTTGCCCGAACTATTGCAAATATCTTGCGCCTTAATTTATCGAGTTTTATAATTATATCAAGAGTATATCTCGATTGCTTGTGGCTTATGCCTAGATAATTGGGATTAAGATCCTCAGGAGGTATCTATTATGAAGAAACTGTTCCTATGGCTTCTGGCTTTTTGTATGCTCTTTTATCCGCTCGCCGTATGCCAGGCGGAAGATTCGTCCCAACAGTTTGAATTTGATCCTGCTAGTGGAACCCTTACGGATTATCTAGGCGAGGAGACGTCAGTCCAGGTCCCTGACCAGATTGAGGGCGTCCCGGTCAAACGCCTGGGCAAGGGCGTTTTCGAGGAAAAGTCTTACTTGCAAGAACCGACTTTACCTGAGGGCCTTTTGTCCATCATGGAGGGCGCGATTGTAGACTGCCCCGAGCTACAATAGGTCCACCTGCCCTCTAGCTTGCTAGCTATTAGCGGTTTTAACTTTGAGTCCTGCCCCAAACTCCAGGAACTCACCATTCTGCCAGCGTTCGTGCGATTGGAAATAGTGTCTTCAGCTTCTGCGATGACCTCACCAGCTTGCGCTTTGAAGGCCAGGTCCCCTATTTCCACCCCTTCCTCCCGCTCTCCCTCTCCAATCCGGATACAGTCGTCTATGTGCCGGATGATCAGCTGGAGGCCTTCCAGGGTCTAGTGGTGGATAACCTAAAGCTGGAAACAAGTGGTCAAGCGGCTACGCCCTTCCATTTCAGCCAGCCAGAAGACCTCTTTGACGTGAGTGAGGACAGGGGCCCTCTATCTTATTTAGCCTTTGCCGGTGCTGACCTCCCTAGCTTAGGGAAGCAGGTCTTTGAGGGCCAAGCCCTTAGCGACGTAGATATTGCCTGGACGGCCAGTCGGGCCCAGGAAGAAGCGGCCGAAAAGGTCTTTGCAGAATTTGCTCCAGACTGTACTGTCTGACGGAGCAACCCGCCTGAAGAGGTGGCCGAATACCCTGAAGATGACGATGCCCTGACCCGGGTTACCGATGGGGTCTGGGAGATGTATAAAGGGGAGAAGGCAGATCTCACGGTGTGGACTTCCGGTGATGCAGACGAAGAGATTTACGCCTTGGGGGATGGCCTCTTTAAGGGTAACCAGCATATCCGGTCTTTCTACCCCCATCACGCCAATTGGTTTACCACCATTGGGGCAGAAGCCTTCAAAGACAGCTCTCTAGAGTATGTGGAACTTTTTGACTCTATTACGACCATTGGGCCTGAGGCCTTTGCAAATTGTAAAAAACTGACTAGCCTGGACTTGCCGGATTCCCTGACAGATATTGGGACCAAGGCCTTTGCCGGCTGCACCGGCTTAAAAGACTTACGCATTCGCTGCGACGCCAGCCTCCTACCTGTGGATGCCTTCCAAGACTGCAGCGCCTTAGAGACTCTGACCCTCGACAAGTGCCAGATCCCCGCTGGAACTTTTGATGGTCTGGACCTCAAACAGGTCCTCCTAGGCGCGGACGTCACAGGGGCAGATGAAGGGGCCTTGGCCGGAGTGGACCGGTCCCTGATCCGTGCCAGTGACGATATGACTGAAGACCAGGTCGCCCAGCTGAGTGCTGACTTAGGCTTCCCCTGGTACCAGGGCCTCCTCCAGGTCAGCGACTCGTCTAGCCTCCTCACCATGCCCTTTGAAGCCAACCCCGCCTCTGACTTTGAATTCGAGCCGGAAACCGGCACCATCACGGCCTATACAGGCAGCGGGGTAGACGTGGTTATTCCCCGGGCAATCGATGGTGTCCCTGTCAAGGTCCTGGCCATGGCTACTTTCTACAAGTGCCAGGACTACACGGATACCGATATGGAAACAAACCAGGAAGACTGGGTTCACCTGCGGTCGGTGGTGATCCCTGAAAGTGTGGAAATCCTAGAAGATTCCCTCTTTGCCTACTGCCAAGACCTGAAAACGGTCATCTGCTATGCCCCTCTGGAAAGCACAGGCAAGAATACCTTCAATTTCTGCCGGTTTGTGACTCCTGACCAAAACATTTATGAAACCGCACCCCAGGTCACGATCATCGTCCCCGAGGGGACTCCTGCAGATGTTCAGGCCGATATAGAACATACCCCCCAGGGGAGCCAGGACTTAAAAGTTACCGTTCAAACCGGCAAGAGTGACCGGCAACCTGCGAGCTTGCCAGACCTCGAAGCCTTACTCAAGCAAGACAAATAAGGCAAGTCTAACAAGGAGGATCTCCTATGAAAACTACATTACTTTCTAAGACCAGGCAGGGGCGTGGGTATTTCCTGATCGGCCTCCTGCTCTTGGCTCTAGTCCTGACTCCATTTTTCCGGGTTCAGACCCTGGCGGAAGAGTCTGCCCCGACCCTGGAGGACTACCTACAAATCCAGAATGACGATACGCCTTTTGGCCTCCGCCAACTGCCGGAAATTACAGATCCTAAACTTCTCCGCAATCCAGCCACCCAGGCTTTTATGGACCAGGTCCAGGCTGCCCTGGCGGAGCAAGACGACAATATGGCCGCTCTAGATGAAGAATGGGGAAATCAGAAGGAAGGCCCAGAAACAGAGGAATTACCAGGCTATAATCCTGAAACCATTTTCAAGACTTGTGCCGCCCTGGTGGATAACATTTTCTCCCTTGCTGTGAGCTACACCCCCTTGACCCCCCTTGAACCCCACCAATACCTGCTTTTCTCCTTGAACCTGGACCTTTCAAGTGGCCAGGAACTCGATTATGAGGACTTGGTCAGCTTAGCGGGTTATAGCCAGGAAGATGTAGGCTTTAGTATTCAGGAAATCAGCCGGCAAAACCTGGAAAGAGACCTTTACCGGATGAATGTGGCCAATGCCGTCCTAGAAGGCACCCTTCCTGATTTGACTGTCCTGCCTGAAACAGACCCCGGCGTTATTGACAACACGATTAAAGATTGCCTGGACTATGTCCACGCTGGCTTGGAAGGGAGGGCGGATGCCTATGGCAGATATCCCGCCTCGCCCGCCGTGCTTTACCAAGGCCCGGGCAAGCTTTTCGTTTCTGCCCCCGTGGGCACCTGGTATGGAAGCTTTTCTACCCTCATCCCTGTTTTGCGGACTTCTGATGAGGTCACTGCTCTCGCAGCCCGCGACCCCTTCAATGAAGAATTGCTGGGCCTGGGCATCTTAAGCCCTGAGGCCGCCCTGGCAGGCGTGCGTACTTTCTGCTCGATCGATGAAAATGGCAGAACGCCAGCGCATCAAAAGCGCTCCCTTGAAGTCGTGGGCATGGACAACCTGCCCTGGGAGGAATTTAACGAAGGCCCCTGCTATGTCGTAAAGGTTTATCGAGAACCTGGAACGCGTGACATGGCTACCTATTATGTCTCCTCGTCTAGTGGGGCTATTTTGGAGCCCGTGGGTAAAGAGGAGTGGGCTTATACAGAAGGCGACCTTTGCCCCTATCATGGTGACCCCGTGGAAGATTGCCGGGACCATGAGGCGGCAGGTTTTATTATTGCCAACTTGGACCCTTATGAAGAATGGCTATCCCGCCCCCATTTCACCGCTGATGTGGTCAAATTGATGGACGAGATTCAAGGCGTTGTGTCTGAACCCTATCCCGCCGAAGACTATATCACTTGTTTGGTGACCGTAGGGGAGGATAAGGCCCTGGTGACTGTTGAATATGGGAACTCTTCAGGCGAGTGGGGGGGTTATGGATTACACGATTTTCAGCGAAACCCTGCAAGCGGGCCAATCCCTAGTAGTGGTCTATCCTTGGATTGATGAAAGACACGTAGGCGTCCGGGTGACAACGGACCAGGGTGAGGTCTTCTTCAACATGTCCTACCTGAACTACGAGGAGGACCGGCAGGTTTATCTCAAATATAATTTGCAATAAAATTAGCTATACATGAGTGACAATAGCCTGGTGTCTACAGCCGTACAATTAAAGGACAATATCCTGTCAATTTTGGTGTGTTAGGGATTTGGCTCCAGCCTGAGGAATAGGAGTGTAATGTGTTTATTTTAGAACTTTACCAGGAAGACTCTAGTGTAGATCTGGCCCTTTTTGAGAGCTTAGAGGAAGGCCAGGCCTTCGTCCGCGAAATTCCCGGCTATGAACGGGAAGAAGTTGAG
The DNA here is from genome assembly GCA_028724525.1 of Clostridiales bacterium. Classification (GTDB taxonomy): domain Bacteria; phylum Bacillota; class Clostridia; order Saccharofermentanales; family DTU023; genus SFFI01. The sequence continues at coordinate 5,184 of JAQYCV010000047.1, read as the reverse complement.
GGTTTTACCTATGAATTTATTCAGCCGGACCAGCTACCCGATTATGTGGAAGTTGTCTATAACCAGCACCGAGTGCCCTTTACCCGTTTCATGTTTCCCGGTCAGGACCGGATAGATATTAATTGGAAAGAAGTCCCCAATCTCTCCCCGCCTGGCCAGGGTCTGGTGGCGGGTACCACCCGGGTAGATGCCTATTCAATCGATAATGCTGACTTGCAGACCTACCTAGAAAAGCGGGAAGCTGCCTATCAATTGGCCCAAGCGGCCCTCACCAGCCGCGGCCTAGAAGTCACCCGGTCCTTTTTAGGTTCTGAGGACGGCGAAGCCATTCTCTACCGGACCAGCCCCCAGACCGACTGGCATTTTCTTACCCACCTGGATCCCTGCTTCGTCGAAAGCCCGGATCCTGAGGCTTATTTGGCAGAGCTATTAGAAGAGCTAGACGCAGACCAATAAGCGATTGTATGTAGCTCGCTTTTCCTTTGCTCTCTTTTTACAAATCATTGGCGGCAAAATACTAAAAAGGTAGCATGCCGCCAATATTTTTTCTTTTCGATGGTCGGCGTTTGCCGGCAAAATGGTTTTTTTCTCGTTTGCCGCCAATGCTCCTCTTTTCACAGTCACTCAAATTGGTGGCAAAATCAACTTTTCTTTACTTTGCCGCAAATAAAAAAATTTTGCCCGGCTGAGTCATTGGTGGCGAAATACTGAAAATGTAAAATGCCGCCAATATTTTTTCTTTTCGATGGTCGGCGCTTGCCGGCAAAATGGTTTTTTTCTCGTTTGCCGCCAATGCTCCTCTTTTCGCAGTCACTCAAATTGGTGGTAAAATCAACTTTTCTTTATTTTGCCGCAAATAAAAAATTTTTGACCGGCTGAGTCATTGGCGGCGAAATACCGAAAGGCAAAAATGCCACCACTCTACAGGATGGTGGCATTTTCCAAGAATTAGATCCTAAATTATTTCCCTTATTTATTGTTCAAATCCAGCTTAGACTTGAAATAGCCATCCTTTAAATAGAGGGCTACCACGGGATTATGGCCGGTGGCCCGGTCTTTGACGACCAGGGTTGTGCAGAGGGCCTGGGAATATTTGTAAAAGAGGGAATCATGGCCCACGCACAAGCCTAAAATGACATTGAATTCTGTCTTGGCTTCGTTGAGGATCATGGCTTGGGCCACAGGATTGCACATGGGCTCAAAGTGGTCGGGGTGGAGCTTTTCTTCTTCCCTTACCCCCACCTGACACTTATCCACTCCGCCCGTTTTACACATGGCGGACACCAGCTCGATGTCATTGTCTCGGCAGATCTGGGCAAAGGCCTCCGCCTCTTTGGTGAGGCCCCGGCAAAATGCCAAGCCCACTTTTTTGTAACCCATCCGCTTAATCAGCTCAATGGTTTCCCGGACCCGCGGCCATCTGCCATAGCCGTCATGTTCTATCCGGGCCGATTCAATGTAAAAATCCCTGTATTGGGGGGATGTTACCTCCGCCAGGGCTTTTTCATAGATAGAGGGGCTATTGTCCATGGGGCAGAAGAGGGGGAGATGGTCCTTGCTATCGTGGCAACAGGCAGTCACCCCACAATTAGCGCAATGGGCATCTGCCTTTCTATTGGAGTTGCTAGCAGGGTCGGGTTTCTGGTTTGACATAGGCATTTCCTTTCATGACGCGGATTCATTTCATTATTGCAGACCCAGACCGCGCTTGCCAGCCTCTTTCATGCGGAAAAATAGATAAGACCGACAGGCTAGGGCTGTGCACATGCCAACGTATCTGTCACATATCTAAGGTTAATGCAAGGCATCAGCCACAAGCTTGAAAGCGTTGAACCGCTTAAACCGCCTGAAAAAGGAAAAACTTCAGATAAGCAGTCTCAGGAACGTCCAGCAGGATGGGGTGGTCCGGGGACTGCTGCCGGTATTCAATTTGTTTGAGACGGACGCCAGCCCCATGGGCGGCTTGGTTGACCTCCTGCAGGAAGCGGTCGCGCGGCATAAAGTGAGAGCAGGTGCAGGTGGCCAGATAGCCTCCGCGCGGGAGCAGGCGCAAGGCCAGGTAATTCAGCCTGCGGTAGCCATTGCCGGCGTTGCCCACTCTTTGCCTGGACTTGGTAAAGGCGGGGGGATCCAAAACAATAAAATCCCAAGGCCGGTGTTGATCTGCCAGGGCTTGTTCCATAAAGTCAAAGGCATTGGCGGTCACAAAGTCCAGCTTGTTTTCCAGACCATTGAGGGCGGCATTTTCTTGGGCCATGGCAATGGCAGATGCCGAAATATCCAGGGCGGTTGCATGTTTGGCACCACCCTTTAAGGCATTGAGGGCAAAGGCGCCCGTGTGCGTACAGCAGTCCAAGACCTCCATGCCCTTGGCTAGGTCAGCCACCCGGCGGCGGTTGAGCTTCTGGTCCAGGAAAAAGCCCGTTTTCTGACCATTGGCCACATCTACATGATAAAGCAGGCCATTCTCCACAATCTGTGTGACCGGAGACAAAGAGCCGGAGGTGTCTTGCCCCTCGTCAAACCAGCCCTTCGCTTGGGGCAGACCTTCCTTGTCACGCAGACTATCATCGTTGCGCTCGTAAATCCCCTGAATGGCCTGGCCGTCCTCCCGCAGAATTTCCAGTAAAAGCGGGTAGAGGAGGTCCTTCCTCTGTTCCATGCCATAGGACAGGCATTGGGCCACCAAAATATCATTAAAGCGGTCTACAGTAAGCCCAGGTAGCTGGTCGGACTCGCCAAAGACCAAGCGGACAGCCTTTAAGTCCTCCGGAGACATGACCTGTTTTCTGTAGGCCCAGGCGTAGGCAAAGCGTCTTTTCCAGAAGGCCCTGTCAAATTTATCATTGGCATTGCGGGAGATCAGGCGAATACGGATCTTACTCTCCTGGCTCAAGAGGCCGGTTCCCAGATAGGTTCCACTTTCGCTCATGATATCCACCAGGGACCCGTTGGGAATGGGGTCTGCCAGGCTGCCACCGGTGGCGCTTTCTGACCGAAGAATCTCTCCCTCGTAGACCCAGGGATAGCCAGATTTGATCCAATTGGCTCCCTTTTTGCTGATGATAAACTTGCTCTGCTCTCTAGTCGTTTTCATGCTTTCGTTTTCCCTCTAAGAATTAATGCAGTTGTAACACATATGAATAAATTATGAGAAGATTCTAATGGTTCCCATTATTATATCATCCTATAATAAGCAGAAAGCCTATGCGGCTATCTTCATGCCTGAATGGCTGCTTGCGTTTTCGTATGTATATCCGCATAAATATTAGAAAAACAAAGGAGATAGACGAAGAGGATATTATGAAGAGTAAACATAGCAAGGCTTTGGCCCTCTTGACTGTCCTGGTTCTATTACTGGCCAGTCTTCTTGTCAATGACTATGCCGTTTCGGCCGACCAAGTGCCAGGGAGTCCGGAAGACGTGCAGGTACCAAAGGAGGAAGACCGGGAGCTAGCGAACCCTGTTAACGCTTCAGAAGACCAAGGAAATGCTCTGCGTTCAGATGCCAATTACGGGATTATCCTCGGCGCTTCTGATCTTAAAGATACTACCTTCGATGAATTAGCTTTTAGTTACTACGAGCCGGGTTTTAAGTTTTCGTTATATAAACCTGACGATCTCAATACTGTTATACAAGAAAGCCAGCCCATTGATTTCCTAGGTCTTAACAAAGAGTACTTCTCAAACCTTTCACCCGGAGATTATTTAGTTAAGATTACACAAGCACCGGAAAAGTTCCAAAATTACAAGTTAGATAAGTATTATCAGTTAAAGATTAAGGATGATGGGAACCATCAACTTGAACTCTATCAGAAAGATGGTGCCTACCATCTCACAAATACGAATGGCAGTAGTACACCCACTGGTATGCCTGGCTGGAAAACACCTTTCATAATACCCATAGCCAAAGACAATCCGCCAGAAAAATTCGTAGTCATAGAGGGAAAGGAGCAAACAGAAAGTGAAGTGGGCCGAGGCGAGATCATCGAGTTCCGCATCAGAAAAAAGATCAGCCCTGACCACAATACCGTCTTAAATTTTCCTCATACAAATGACAATGGTGACTGGATAAACTTTGGCTGTAAGGTTGACCAGTCATTCGATGACTACTTAGATAATAGATTAGAGTTTATGCCTGACTCTTTAAGCCTGACTTTAGATGGCCAGGAGACTACAGACTATATCCCCAGCTATAATCCTGACCTGCATGCCATACATGTTCTAGACCAATCCAAGCCCAATATCATAAAATTTGACTTTAGCAAGCCTATTGTCATCCCCAAGGAAGACCAAGAACTCGTGGTCAGCTTTACAGTCAAGGTAACGCAGGCAGATGACATTATAAAGAATACAGTAGGCAATAGCACGGTTAAGCTACTTCCCATCAAGGTTGAGGGGCACAAGACTTGGCAGGATAATGACAATCAGGACCATATGCGCCCTGATAGCATCACGATTAGACTGCTTGCTGATGGTGTAGAAGTAGCCAAGAAGCAAGTGACTGCCAGCGATAACTGGTCTTGGTCTTTTTCTGATTTGCCGCGTGTAGACAGCGCGGGACGAGAAATCAGCTATACAATTCAGGAAGATAAAGTCGATCAATATGATTCCACGATTGAGGGTTACGACGTAATAAACACTTATAAACCCACCAATCTACCTCCGACGGAACCGTCCCCTACAGAGCCGACTGTAGAGCCCCCGCCTGAACTCACTGTCGCCTTTCCTCAAGTCTTTAAGATGATTAATGGAGAAAAGCCTAGCCAAGCAGATGTTTTTGCTTTCCAGTTAGAACCTATCTCTTATAGAGCTCTCGAAAGTTCTTTGACCCTTTCTCCTGATCAGCTACCCATGCCTCGGGGAAGTGAAGCCGGCAAGAAATTAGTGACCATAACGGGTGAAGGCGCAAGCGATTTCGGAGAGGTAACCTATACGCGTACGGGTATCTACACCTATCGGATTACGGAAGTGGTCAATAGAGCTTTGCCCTATCAGTTCTCTAACCTCGTCTATACCCTTATCGATCAGGTTTATGAGGAGGGAGGACAGCTTGTGTACCAGAGGACCCTTACTAGGGAAGGCTCCAATAACTTATTTACGACAGCATACTTCACCAATACCTATACTGGCCCCTCACCCTTGAGAGAGCAAGCCAGCTCTCTGCCTGCAACAGGCGAAAAA
>JAQYCV010000046.1 GCA_028724525.1 Clostridiales bacterium | reverse complement strand
CTGGATTTGGCTGGTCATGGCCTGCAGCTTTGCCATGCTGGTCGCCGCCATTCATCTCCGCAAGGGCAGAATCAAACCAGTCCTCCTCCGGGGCCTGCTCTACTTCTTTGTCATTGTCCTCTGCCTCTTTATCCTCTACCCCTACTATGTCATGGCCGTCACGGCCTTCCGCACCAGCGCGGAAACCAACGACATGTACTTTATGCACCTCCTGCCCACCGAGTGGAAGTGGAGTAATCTCAAGGATATCCTGTCCCAGGGCATCCCCCGCTACCTGGTTAACTCCCTTCTGATCGCCGGAGGAGCTACAGTTCTAGCCCTTATTTGCGGGATTCCCGCCGCCTATGCCATGTCCCGAATGCAGTTCAGAGGGAGAAAAGCCTTTCTAGGCTTCGTCATCATGAGCCAGATGTTCTCCCCCGTCGTCCTCCTCATCGGGATTTCCCAGCTCATGGTCAGCCTGGGCTTGAACGACTCCATTTGGGGCCTCATGCTGATCAACGCCGCCTTTAACCAGGCCTTTGCCATCTGGCTCCTCCGGGGAACCTTCCTGTCCATTTCACCTGAAATGGAGCAAGCCGCCCGCATCGATGGCTGTACCACCTTAGGATCTCTCTGGCATGTCCTCCTGCCTATGGCAGCGCCCGGCATCGTCACGACCCTGATCTTCGTCTTTATTAATGCCTGGAATGAATACACCGTGGCAACCGTGCTGATCAAGTCGGCCTCCAACCGGCCGATCACCGTTGGTATCACCCAATTCTCATCCTTTAATATGATTGAATGGCACTACCTATTCGCCGCCTCCCTCCTCGCGACCCTGCCTGTGGTCATCCTCTTTATGACAATTGAAAAGCACCTCACCTCCGGCCTCACCGCCGGCGGGGTTAAAGGCTAGACTGGGTTTTCAGAAAACTAGAAAGCTGTCTTGGCAAATTTGCAAGCTCCTAGATAGAAGCGTTCCGATATAAAAGCATAATGACTTTCTAGGTCAGCAGGTCAGAAATAATTTTGACAAAAAGCAGGATCAAGACCACAACAATGAGGGGCCGGACATACTTTTGACCATCCTTAATGACCAGGCCTGAGCCCAGATAGTGGCCCAACAGGCTGAAGGTCGCGCCCACCAGGCCCAGGCGATAATCAATCAACTGCGTACCCAGGTAAAAGGTCAGACTTCCAATATTCGAGGCCAGGTTGATCGCCTTGGTTGTCGCCGCTGCCCGGCGGACATCAATATGGGCGACTTGCGTCAAGAGCAAAATCAGAAAGGTACCCGTACCCGGCCCGTAAAAGCCGTCATATGTGCCTACAACAAGGGCGGAGGCCGCGGCAAGAAAAAATTGTTGCTTGCTAAGGCCGGCAAAGAAGGCAGGTGCTGGGTCTGGGACTGGAGCTGGGGCTGATTCAGATAGCTTTGCTTGAATAGTGTCCATGCCATCAGGCTGCATTTCTGCGGTCTCCTGCCTCCTCCGTCGCGCGCGATCGCTGTAAAAAGAAATGGCCGCCACGATAGGCAGGATAATCAGCATAAGATATTGGAAATAGCGTTCAGGAATTTGCACCGCCAGGCTGGAGCCCAGGTGGGCACCAGTCAGGGCTAAAACAATATAAGCAAAAGCATCCTTATGCATGTAGCCCTGGAAAAGGAAACGGGCGGTCGATGCGGTAGTCCCAATGGATGAAGAAAATTTATTGGTGGCTAGAGCCATGTGAGGCGGAAGGCCAGCCAAGAGAAAGGCAGGCAAAGAGATCAGTCCACCGCCTCCTGCGATAGAATCCATAAAGCCCGAACAAAAGAGCAAAAGCGCTGTGATGGCATACTTCAACATGGATAACAGTTTAACCCAAATTGCCTAGCCCGACCGGGCCAAAATTTCATTTTGATGACAAATTCAAGAAAGCTCTCTTCTGATTTGACATACACTAGCTAGGGTGGCATTATCTGGTAGACAACACTATATCTTGTGCTTTTGAGCTGCCGCAAGGCTAAAAGAGGAAGCAGGTGAAATTCCTGCGCGGTCCCGCCGCTGTAACGCTCATCAAAGCCTGCATAACCACTGGTTGAGGCATAGACCTGACTATGCTAGACGCCGGGAAGGGCAGGTGGGGGGCGAAGCCAGAAGACTCGGCTCAGAGGTACCCGTGCCACGGAGAATGGCAAGAGCGGGTTAGAGCTTCTCAGGTGTATAGAAGCGCTTTCTCTGCTCTCTTTCGTAAATTTGGAGGAGAGTATTTTTATGTCCAAGACAGCAAGTAAGACCCAAAAAACCACGTCAGTCGAAGTCCTGTCCCAGCCCATCGTGCTGGACCAAGATAAGCTGACCAGCAAGATCAGCATGATCGACAAGACCCCTGCCTACATCATTAAGCGCGATGGGAGCCGGATGCCTTTCGATGCCTTCAAGATCCGCCAGGCGATCGCCATGGCCAACCGCACCATACCCAGTGAAACCCTCAGTAGCCAGGAGCTAGATGACTTGACTTTTAGGGTCTTAGAGCATCTGGACCTGGGCCACGTTCCCAATGTGGAGGAAATCCAAGACCTGGTAGAAGAAGAACTCATGCGGTCCGGCGTCCTTCAGACCGCCAAGGCCTATGTCCTCTACCGGGCGGAGCACCAGCGCAGGCGGGACCAGGCCCAGGGTTTGATGCAAACCTATAAGCAAATCACCTTTAGCGATGCCAAGAACTCGGACCTCAAGCGGGAAAATGCCAATATCGATGGCAATACGGCCATGGGGACCATGCTGAAATATGGGTCAGAAGGGGCCAAGGCTTTCATCGATGCCTATGTCCTACCGGAAGATATGCGCCAAGCCCACGCCTCGGGTCTGATCCATATCCATGACAAAGACTTCTACATGCTGACAGCCACCTGCTGCCAGATCGATATCAATAAGCTCTTTAAAAATGGCTTCTCGACGGGCCACGGTTACCTGCGTCCCCCCCAAAGCATTCAGTCCTATGCCGCCCTTGCTTGCATCGCCATCCAGGCCAACCAAAACGAAATGCACGGTGGCCAAGCAATCCCTGATTTTGACTGGGTCATGGCCCCTGGCGTAGAACTCAGCTGCCGTAAGCAGATGGCCGACCTTCTAGACACGTTAGATCTGGCCCATATGGACGAGGACAGCAAGGATACCAAAGCCAGCCATAGCTACTTGACGCCTGAAGACCACAAAGAGCTCTCCGAAGCGGATTATGCCGCTGTCTTGAAGGGTTGCAAAGAAGGCTCTGCTAAACTCCGTCCCCTTTATCAACAGGTGGCCGACCGCACCCGCCGCGATACCTACCAAGCTATGCAGGCCTTGATTCATAACCTCAACACCATGAACTCTCGGGCCGGAGCCCAGGTCCCCTTCTCATCCCTCAACTATGGGACCTGCACCAGCCCTGCCGCCCAACTGGTCATGGAGCAGCTCCTCCAAGCCACCTGGGATGGCCTAGGCCGTCATGAAACCGCCATTTTCCCCGTACAAATCTTCAAGGTCAAGGATGGGATCAATACCAAGCCTGGCGACCCCAACTATGACCTGTTCAAACTCGCCATCAAGGTCTCTGCCAAGCGGCTCTTCCCCAACTTCTCCTTCCTGGATGCCCCCTTCAACCTCCAGTATTACAAGGCGGGCGACCCCAATACCGAAGTCGCCTACATGGGCTGCCGGACCCGGGTCATGGGCAATACCTATGATCCCAGCAAAGAAGTCACCAAGGGCCGGGGCAACCTCTCTTTCACCTCTATTAACCTGCCCCGCCTGGGCATTGAAGCCCGGGGATCTAAAGACCGCTTCTTTGAGAGCCTGGATGCCACCATGGACCTGGTCTTCCGCCAGCTCCGCCAGCGCTTTGAAATCCAAAAGCGCAAGCACATGGCCAACTTCCCCTTTCTCATGGGCGAACACCTCTGGCTGGGATCTGAAGACCTAAAACCCGAAGACGATCTGGAAAGAGTTCTCCGCCACGGTACCCTATCTGTAGGCTTCATCGGCCTGGCCGAGTGCCTAGTCGCCCTGACCGGCCAGCACCATGGGGCCAGCAAGGAGGCCCAAGAACTAGGCTTGGAGATTGTCCGCCACATGCGGGAACGCTGTGACCAAAGGTCTCAGGCTGAGATGCTCAACTATACCTGCCTGGCCACCCCCGCCGAAGGCTTATCCGGCCGCTTCCTCCGCTTAGACCGCGAGCGCTACGGCATCCTGCCCGGCATCACCAGCCACGATTTCTATACCAACTCCTTCCATGTCCCGGTCTACTTCCCCATCGCGGCGGCGGAAAAAATACACCTGGAAGCGCCCTACCACGCCCTGACCAATGCAGGCCACATTTCCTACGTCGAATTGGATGGCGACCCCCTCAATAACTTGGCTGCCTTTGAAAAACTCATTCTAACCATGAAGGACGAAGGCATTGGCTACGGGTCCATCAACCATCCGGTCGACCGCGACCCCGTGTGCGGCTATACCGGCATCATTGCCGATGTCTGCCCCAGCTGCGGCCGCAGAGAAAGCGATGGCGGGCCCAAATTTCAGCGGATCCGCCGGATCACCGGCTACCTGGTAGGAACTCTGGACCGCTTCAATGATGCAAAGCGCCATGAAGTGGAGGAGCGCGTGAAGCACGGCATCGGAGGACCTCATGCCTAAGTGGTCCCCTTTAGTCCGCCTGGCCGGCTGGCAGGCGGACTCCGCTGTGGACGGCCCCGGTCTACGCTTTGTGGTCTTCGCCCAGGGTTGCCCCCACCGGTGTCCGGGTTGCCACAATCCGGAAACCCACCTTCCCATCGGGGGAAAAGTGTTGAGTGTCGACCAAATTTTTGATCTTTACCAGCAAAGTCCTGGCCAAGAGGGCATCACCCTTTCTGGGGGTGAGCCCTTTGCCCAGGCCGGCCCCCTGGCCTTCCTCGCCGCAAAAGTCAAAGCAGCAGGCGGGGATGTCGTTTGCTACACGGGCTATGTCCTAGAACAACTACAGGGTCTGGCCCAAAGCCAGGAGGATATTGCCCAACTCCTCCAGACCATTGACCTCTTAATCGACGGTCCCTTTATTCTGGCCCAAAGGACCCTGACCCTCCCCTTCCGGGGTAGCCGCAACCAGCGGATCATCCCCTTGACCCCCACCGGAGACAAGCTGGCGGCTGAAATCGACCGCTGCAGGGACCGTCTCTAGCAGGAACTGTCTCTAGTGGCACCCAGTTTCAGGCAAATATAAAAATAGCTATTGTTAGCAATTATGACCATGCCACTGGACCTCTCAAGGGATAAAGAGAAGAGCAGGATGGTTTGAGCGATCTCGCTACAACCAGTTATTGATTGCTTATGCAACGATAAGTTGCACCCTCGAGTACAGGAAAATGCTATAGTCTTGACAAGAGTTACGCATTTGTACACCTGGCAGGGAGGCAAAGATGACGGCAATAAAGAGATCAAAGAAGGATATTAGCTTTGCCGCTGATACAGGCAGCAGGTCTATCCCTGCTTCTTATCGGCGCATGGCCCGCCATCTTTGGGCCAAACTCTGGGCAAAGGATCGCACCATTTTAGTCTTCTGCCTTGCTTATACCCTTTGCAGCGCAAGCCTCCCATTTTTGAACGCCCTACTGCCCAGGATGATCTTAGATCAGCTAGGGCAGGCTCAAGGCCTGGCTTGGACTTTGGGCCAAACTCAGCCCGCACAGATCCAACCTCTTCTACAAAATTGTTTGTTGATCCTGCTTGCCTACCTGGGCCTGGCCGGACTTAGCGGCATGCTAAGTTCGATTTTCCGTAATTACAGCTACGGCCGTATTTCTTATCTGCGTCTGGACTACCTTCGGGATCTCATGACCTGCCAATTAAATATGGACTACCATTATGTGGAAGATGCCAGCTTTAATGACCACATGCAGCGGGTGATGGATGCTGTATCCGGTGACAACTCAGGCATACAGATGGTCTATCGCCAAGCCTTTCTCCTCCCGGCAGATCTTCTGGGAAGCCTAGTCCTCTTGCTTATCCTCGCTCAAACCAAGCCATGGCTACCCTTACTCCCTATCTTCAGCCTCTTGGCTCTTTTTTGGGCCCGCTACCAAAGCGGGAAACTGCGCTATGACCTGCGTGACCAAACCAGCAAAGCCAATCGCAAGCGACACCGTTATACCAGCCTGGCTCAAGATTTTAGCTATGGCAAAGACATAAGGCTCTTTGACCTTTCTGATATGGTTTTAAGCTACTACCAACAAGTCTTAAGGGATTACCTGGACCTGCTCCGCCAGATTGCCAAGCGGGAATTTCACTTCAACCAGTTCCCGCTCCTTATCCGTTTAAGCTCCACAGGAATTAGCCTTGGTATTTTGCTCAGGCTTGCGCTCTCAGGCAGCATTAATAGCGCCAATTTTGCCTTTTACCTCACCGCCTATATCGGCCTTATGCAGCTCCTGGACCAAATGGCCAGCAAGCTCAGCATCATTGTGAGCGAAGGGCGTTATGTGCAAGAATTTCTAGACTTTATGGACCAGGACTTGGAGGCTGAGTCTGGAAATCAGCTTTTACTCACTAATGCAGATATTGAAGTAGAGTTTAGGGATGTGTCTTTCCATTATCCCGGTTCGGAAAAGATGGTCCTAGACCATTTAAATTTAACCCTACATGCGGGTGAAAAATTGGCCCTAGTCGGGGTCAACGGAGCAGGTAAGTCCACCCTTGTCCGACTTATGACTGGGCTTTTCACACCATCTTCCGGTCAGGTTCTCATAAACGGCATAGACACCAGAGACCTGGACCGCACTTCACTCTTTAAGGCCTTCAGTGTGGTCTTCCAAAGTGAAAAGCCCTTGGCCATCACCGTCGCCCAGCAACTAGCCGGCAGTCTGGACGAGATTAACCTCACGAAAGTAGAAGCTGTACTTCGGGAGACTGGCCTGTGGGACAAGGTAGCAGCCAGCCCGCAGGGTATGGACAGCAATTTACTCAAGGTAATTGATCCCGAAGGTCTCATGCTTTCTGGCGGGGAAAGTCAAAAACTCATGCTGGCTCGGGCACTTTACAAGGATGCCCCAGCTTTTATTTTGGACGAACCCACTTCGGCCCTGGATGCCCTGGCTGAATCCCAGCTATACCAGGAATTTGCCCGTGTCTTAGAAAATAAAACGGGGTTATTTATCTCTCATCGCTTGGCCTCTACCAGTTTCTGCGACCGCATCGTCCTGCTGTCTCAGGGAACAATCGCCGAAGTCGGCACGCACGAAGACCTCATGTCGGCAGGTGGCCTTTACTATCAGATGTTTACGACCCAGGGCAAGTATTACCAAGCTTCGCCAGAAGAAGCAGGAAAGTAACTTATCTGCCTAGACGCTTGAAGGACTATTCAGGGAGAACTTAGGGGACAATTGGAGAGACAAATGGACAAACACGTAGGAAAAAAAGATAAGGAGACAAAATCTCACGCCTCCCCATCTCAGATGATACAAGATGTAGGGGAGATTACATCAAGCGGTTGGCAACGGCTTCGCCAACATTTTGGCTTGATCATTACTGTAGTCCGCCAAACCCGACGAATTGCTCCCCGCTACCTGACCTTTCTCCTATTGAACGCCATCATAAGCTCCTTACAAATCGGGATCTGGGTCTTTTTACCTAAGCTCTTGTTAGATGCCATCGCCCGCAGTGCAGCTTGGGAAAGTGCAATCTCCATGCTAGCTGTTATAGCTCTCGTTGAAAGCCTACTCAAGCTCCTAGAAAACTTTTGCCTGAGCCAGTTAGAGCCCCTCTCCCATCAAGTGCAAGAGGGCTTTCAGCTGGATATCGCTCGCAAGATAAGTCAGCTCCCCTATAGCAGTCTCGAAGATCCGAGTATCTTGAAGCTTAAGGAGCAAGCCTCCTTTGCTATTGATAACCAATTTGTTGTTAAAAATATCTTAGATTATCTCCAGCGCGCCCTCCAGCATCTAGGCAAGTTGCTCCTGCTTGCGACTCTTCTCAGTCAACTATCTTGTTTCCTTCTCGCTTTCCTCCTAGGCTGCTTTTGCCTCAACGCCTGGCTAGCGAACTACATTAAGAAATACGAAACCAATTTTTTCCTTAATTTAGTCGAAGTAAACCGGAAATATGGCTATTATGTTCAGTCCGGTTTTGACTATGATCTCCAACAAGCCGCAAGGATTTATAACTTGGAACCGCTTTTCAATCAGAAAATTGAAGACATCAATCGAGAAATCTGTGATTGGCTGAGCACCTATTTGAAAAAGGTTGGGCAGGTAGAAGGCTTACAATCTTTAATTATTAGTTTTCAAACAGTCGCTGCATACGGCTATGCCGGCCTCCGCGTCCTAACTACCCTAGGAGGGACACCGATCAGCCTAGGAGACTTCACCTTATACGCGGGAGCAGCCCAACAATTCTCCCTCTCCATGCGGGAGATCTTTCTAGCCCTTCGGGGAATTAAGCAGCATATTGACTATCTTGAACCCTATCAGGCCTTCATGGCTCTGCCGGAATTGGGTGGCGAGGTGAATGCTACCCTAGCACAATGCCAAAGCGGTCATTCAGATGAGTCCGCCACATTATCTGCACGTCAGCCTATTGAAACACTTGAATTCCAAGACGTGTCTTTTACCTACCCTGGCACAGACAAACCCATTCTCCAGAATGTTAGCTTCCGAGTAAATCAAGGTGAAAAAATCTCCATCGTCGGCCTCAATGGTGCGGGCAAAACCACCTTAGTTAAATTGCTTTGTCGCTTCTTTAAGCCAGATACAGGCAAAATCCTCATCAACGGGCAAGATTTGGAGGCCTTGGACGAAAAGACCTATCTGAGAGAGCTCGCAGCAGTTTTCCAGGATTTCCGCCTGCTCCCCTTTTCTCTTCAAGCCAATGTGGCCTCCCTGCCAGATAAGTTTATTGGCACTTCTGACCAGGACAAAATCCGCGCCATCCTAGCCCGGGCCGGTTTAGATCCCTACGTATCTAGCCTGTCAAATGGCCTCCGAACTTTATTAGATAAAAATATCAACGAAGGTGGCACCGAGCTTTCTGGTGGTCAAGCCCAGAAAATGGCCATTGCCCGCGCTCTCTATAAAGACGGCTCCTTAGTGATTTTGGATGAGCCGACCGCTGCCCTCGACCCCCTATCTGAAGCCGAAATCTACGAACATTTCGATAGTCTAGTTCAAGGGCAGACTGCTCTTTATATCTCTCATCGTATGGCCTCCTCCCGATTCTGTGACAAGGTTCTTGTGCTCAATAATGGCCAGGTAGAAAGCTTTGCCCCCCATGAAGAACTCATCCAAAATCCTGATAGCCTCTACACCAAGCTCTTCCAAGAACAAGCACAATACTATCAGCATCCTTAAAACCGAATTTATATCCTGAAAGCTGACACCATAGGCGCTAGCTGCAAAAACTGACCGCTGCGCCAAGCTCGAAAATAAAGCTCTAAATTCAATCTCGAATTCTCTTGAGGCACTTTTTTCTTGGTAAAAAGTGTCTCTTTTTACACTTTTTACTAGTAAAAAGTGTGTTCAATTACATTTTTTACTAGTCATAAAGGCAAGTGACCGCTATAATAGGCTTAATAATAGGCTTAAAACCTAACTAGCTACTAAGAGCCTTCATCACAGATGGCCGCCGAACTGCCAGACACGCGTAGTTTTCTACAAGTCAAGGCGGGCGGGTAAGAAAGGGTGCGGTATGCGTAGAAAAATCGAAGAATTCCTCATCGACTGGAAAAACATGCCCCGGCACAAGCCCTTACTCTTGCAGGGGGCCCGCCAAGTCGGCAAAACCTACATCGTCCGTAAATTTGGGGCAGAACATTTCGACAATACTCTGTATTTTAATTTTGAAGCCGATCCTAGTCTGGGAGACCTTTTTGCACCAGGCCTAAGGCCAGAAAAACTCATCCCCCTGTTAGAGATAAAGGCAGGACAGACAGTCGGCCCCGATAGTTTGATTATTTTTGACGAAGTCCAAGCTGAAGAGCGGGCTTTGACTAGCCTCAAATACTTTGCCGAAAGCCCACAAACTTACCATGTAATCGCTACCGGCTCTATGTTGGGCATCTATATGAACCGGGCGAAGTTTTCTTTTCCCGTGGGCAAGGTGGAGATGGCCCAACTCTACCCTTTAGACTTTGAAGAGTTTCTATGGGCAAGGGGTCAAGAGGCCCTGGCCCAACAGATTCGCAAGACTTTTAACGCCATGTCTTTTTTCCCCCTGCATGAAGAAGCCTTGGCAGCGTATAAACTTTATCTCCTTGTAGGGGGAATGCCTGAGGTCGTGTCGACTTATGCCGCCCAAGAGAAGCTAGACGAGGTGCACAAGCTCCAAACAAATATCGTCAACGCTTATATAGCGGATATGCAAAAGTATGCCTCTGCCGAAGATGCCCATAAGATTCATGCCATCTGGCGGAGCATTCCTGCCCAACTCGCTAAAGCCAATCGAAAATTTCAGTACAGCCTGGTCAAACCAGGAGGCCGTAGCAAGGAGTTTGCCTACCCTCTGCAGTGGTTAAATATGGCAGGGACAGTCAATTTACTCAGTAAAGTCAATGAAGGAATGCTACCTTTAGCCGCCCACGAAGATCCGGCCTTTTTCAAGCTCTATATGGCTGATGTTGGTCTCTTTGCCAGCTTGCTAAACCTCCCCTTAGCCCAAGTGCTTGTAGACGACAGCATCTTGGGCGCCTTCCGAGGTGCCATAGCGGAAAGCTATGTTCTGCAAACTTTGGTCGCCCAGGGTATCAAAGCCTATTACTGGAATCCCAGCCAAAATGCGGAACTCGATTTTGTCTACCAGGATGCCCAGGGCCAAATTATAGGCGTGGAAGTGAAAGCTGGGACAGGCAAAAGCTTTAAGAGCCTCCACCGCTTCCTGGACAACTACGATGCCCAAGGCTTGATTATATCCCAGAAAAATTTCGGCCAAGAAGGCCGGATTAAGACCATCCCGCTCTACGCCTGCCATTGCCTGGGTGCATCGGAAGGGTAATAAAGAAGCTCATCAGCCGGCTCAATTGCGCCAGTGTCTTGCGTGATGCCAGAAAGTCCTATGCAATGTCATCGAGAGGGTGCATAGCTAAAAGATAAATAGTTCTTATATTATTTCTTGTAGCTTTCCTTGTTAACACCTATTGCTATCGCAGCGACTATAGCGAGGGGAAGGGCCATAGCGAAAATCCCGTAACCGAGGGCCTTAAAGATATTTTTATACCACTTACCCTTATCACCGTCTTGCCTGTATTCATCATAAAACATGACTAAGCTGCAGATAAAGGTTAAGATGCCGAGCCCAATAAGATAATAGCCGATCTCCATTTGTCTTCTCTCCTAGCCCTTCATTGTTTTCCTGCAAGATTTTCCTTAAAGGTTCTCATTCAAGCTTTTCTTTCAAGCAAGCATGTCAGGATTCAATTACATCAATTCTATTACATCAATTATAGCCTTTCGTTGACTAGAAAGGTAGTGGATTGCTGGGTAGTCCTTGGTGGTGCAAGCTGGTGTTGGTGGGGATATGGTGTTTTCTTAAAAGTGCCACCAACAGAAAATTTTTGCCAGTGAAAGCATTGGCGGCAAAAGGGCATTTCCCTCAAATTGCCGCCAATGGAAATTTTTGGCTCAGCGAGATCTTTGGTGGCAAAATGACATTTCTCTCAAAAGCCCACCAATAGAAAAATTTTAATCAGCGAGATCTTTGATGGCAGAATTGCATTTTGCCAAAATCCCACCAATCCGTTTTGTTTCGCCTGGCCAGATTTTGGCGGCAAAAGGGCATTTTAGCAGAAATGCCGCCAATAGAATATTTTTAATCAGCGAGGCCGTTGGTGGGGAAATTATACTTTCATCGGAATGCCACCAATAGAAAAAATTTTTCCAGCAAGACCGTTGGTGGGGAATTCAAGTTTTTGCAGGATGCCGCCAATCAAGCTAGACAGTCCAAAAGATTTCGAATAATGACTTAGCAATATTCAATTTTTATCCTGCTGTGAAGAATCAATGTCTTTAGCGATTGATTATAGAAGAATAAATCATTAATCGCAGCATCAAAGCTTGTGTATTCTTTGGTGTGCTCACCATACCAAGCGGTAAATGTGTACTTACTATTAACTGCATTGATGGCTAAGCCACACCTTACGTCCTGATAAACAAAACAAATATCACAGCCATCATTGATCATTGCGTGTTGAATTGCTGCCATTGATGCCATTACTTTATGCTGGCCTGAATTTTATCAGCCAAGTCTGCATACAGATTCGCTTTGTTAAGCGATGTTTCATTCTCATCAGAATCTTGAGCATAGAAATTCTCTGCATCGTAGATTTGATCCAAGAGGGTGAAGGCTTCATCTTCAGAATAATGATGACCGACTTGAAAATCTATGGAGAAAGCCTGGAGCAGCTTTATTTCATCTGAGTTGAGTTTAAAGATCATGTAGAGTGCTACTCTAATCCTTATCCAATGTACAAAGATCAGAGTTAGTCGGCTTCCCATGCAATTGCATGAAACGCATTCTTTCTTCTTCAGTTTCTAAGGCTTCAAATTCATGTAGCTCTTCAGTCGTTAAGCCCCAAGAATGAGCCATGATACCATCAAGATAAGCATTCCACTCCCCTTCAGTCTCTGCATATGGCAGATCTTTTCTATCAATTTCTCTTGCTTGTGTCATGGTTATTGTCTCCTACTTTTTATATTTTATCACCAACACGGGGATCGGCCGAGTGGGCGGGGACTAGTGATCGTAAAGCCTCCCATTCGCTTACATCTCTTCCTCAATGAGCTTTTGGGCAATTTCTTCCGGAGTGTAGTCGGACAAATAATAGTTATCTCCATCTTCAAATCTACCTTATCGCAGTAACCAATGGCTGCTCCCACATTTCCATTCATATAGTATAAGCCGATATGATAGCTAGCCGTATAGAGAAAAAGCGTATACTTAATTAAAATTAAGGGGCTATATACAGGGGTCTTGTATGTGCGGGTAGGGATTCAAAAACAGGTGTATTTGTTAGTTGCATAAAACGCAAAAAGCTTCGTTCTGATTGAGAAGCTTGAAGGGGTCAGATAATGAAAATTATAGATTTTCTATATCAACTAAAAGAGAAATTAGTTGCCGGGGCCAAGGATAATGACTTGTCCATTTTTGTTGAAGATACTCTTTGTGATAACTTTAGAGCTTTTGAAGCAGAAAATGCTTTTATTGCCAATGAAATGAATGATTATTTACCTGATATCTGCGAACAAATGGAACCGGGTATGGAGTCAGACAAATTTCATCAAGAACTATTAGATGAAGTGGGTCGTCTTATAGATTTGCTAGAGAATTAGCACTTTTTGAAACTAGCTATTTTAATCGCCTTTGAGGCGGCTGAAGGGGCTTATCTCGTAAAACCATGCACTTACTCATGATATTGTGTCAATATTAGAAATTAAATGTTCTCCATTAATTTCAAACCAGTCCGTATCAATTTTGATAAGTTCTTTCTTTTCCGATTCGGTAAGATCTGTCCTCGCGATCTTGAATTTAGACTCTCCATTATCGATCAATCCGAGGGCGTACAAATGCCTCATTTGCTCAACTGTGAAAATCATAATTAACCCCCCAAAAAGCTTGATAACCATATTTGCGATTTCTATGGATTTTCCCCCGCGTGTGCGGGTACCGCTTCCTCAGTCAGATTCCTTAGCCTCGGTTTCAATTTCTTTTATCATCTCGTTGAAAATCTTGTCTTCACCCCATTCCAAGGGAAATTGGGTACCGTCTTCCAACATATAATTTTGAGCCTCGTTAAAATTATTGGCGTACTCGACAACGAAAACATTAAACATAGAAATCTTATCTGGAGAAAAATACAAACCGTTTAGCTTGAAAAACAATCTTTCGTTTATGAATACGTGCTCATATTTTTCTTTTAACCGATCAGTTATCCTAGAAAGAATATCATCCATTGTCCAGTTCTCCTTTTAGATTGAATCTTCTGGCCCCTCTCCTGCCATCAGCCATCTTGTAATATTCCCCACCATGATGACTTGCATCTTTAGGGTGATATTGCAAATAACTATCCCCTCCATAATTGATTCTGTAGCCACCGCCGTCTTCGAATTTTATGTTTTTCAGACTCCCCCTGCCTAGCGGTTTTACTTCAAATCCTGAACCTTCAAGCTTACTTTTGAGACTTGCAGGTGTGTATTCTCCCAATTTTTCAGGTGAATAGGATCACCCCCGCGTGTGCGGGTACTACAAGCGCAAGAGCAGTCAAGAAGTTCCTTTTTGAGGATCACCCCCGCGTGTGCGGGTACTACTGATACCGGCCATCGGCAAGCTTAATGATACGAGGATCACCCCCGCGTGTGCGGGTACTACGGCAGCTCTGGATGGCCATTTGTCCCTTCGTCGGGATCACCCCCGCGTGTGCGGGTACTACTTTTCTCTGGTTCCTCTGGTGCAGCATCAATGGGGATCACCCCCGCGTGTGCGGGTACTACGCGATGGCTATTTTAGAGCATAGAGTAGTCTTAGGATCACCCCCGCGTGTGCGGGTACTACCCCAAGAGCTTAGAGGTCGACTGGGGCTTTTGGGGATCACCCCCGCGTGTGCGGGTACTACTGTCGTTAAATTCCATGCTATGCCTCCTTAGCGGGATCACCCCCGCGTGTGCGGGTACTACTCGTTATCCCACAAGGAAGCTTCACTAACCTTGGGATCACCCCCGCGTGTGCGGGTACTACTACTCGTGCTAGTGAGGCTATCTAAAACTGTGGGGATCACCCCCGCGTGTGCGGGTACTACTTACAAAGTGATTATATTTGGTTGATATGTCAAGGATCACCCCCGCGTGTGCGGGTACTACCTTCCTTCTTTGACTTGATTCTAAGATTATTAGGGATCACCCCCGCGTGTGCGGGTACTACTATAGCCGTGCAAAGCCGCTTTGGTACCGGTGAGGATCACCCCCGCGTGTGCGGGTACTACTACTCGTGCTAGTGAGGCTATCTAAAACTGTGGGGATCACCCCCGCGTGTGCGGGTACTACTGGGCCAATGCCACATGATCCTCGGCTATAAAGGGATCACCCCCGCGTGTGCGGGTACTACCTTGGATAGTTGGTGTCAGTTCGGACTTAACTGGGATCACCCCCGCGTGTGCGGGTACTACGTCCCTCTGGACCTGTAGGCCCTTGCTTACCCGGGATCACCCCCGCGTGTGCGGGTACTACCATAAGATTTTTCTTTTCTCCCGTAACGGGGTGGGATCACCCCCGCGTGTGCGGGTACTACCAAGCCGAGCAAGTAAAAGCCCTGCTTGATCGGGGATCACCCCCGCGTGTGCGGGTACTACTAAGATGTACTCGCCATCCGCGGGGCAGGAGGCAGGATCACCCCCGCGTGTGCGGGTACTACTGTCCTCTACGCGCAAAGCAATGCCGAGGACGAGGATCACCCCCGCGTGTGCGGGTACTACTGTCCTCTACGCGCAAAGCAATGCCGAGGACGAGGATCACCCCCGCGTGTGCGGGTACTACTCAAGATTAAT
>JAQYCV010000045.1 GCA_028724525.1 Clostridiales bacterium | reverse complement strand
TTGCTTAAGGTAAAACCTACGCAGAAGGATGTGGGGAATTAGCTCAGATGGGAGAGCGCTTGAATGGCATTCAAGAGGCCAGGGGTTCGATTCCCCTATTCTCCACCAACAGGCTCCTAGTCAACAGACTGGGAGCTTTTTTATACTAACTGACTTAGGGCAGAGAAAGGAGCTTCTTATGAGTGAAAAAATCCCAGGCTGGGAAGCCATCTTTGTTGGTAAAGACCTGGAGGCTGACCTCTTGAAACCCCTCTTGATGGATAACGGAATTCAGGCTCAGATCCTCTCAACACAGGGACGAGGATTTACCTTGAATGCAGGCAATGTTCTGGAGGACTATACCGTCTTTGTCCCGGAAGAACAGGCAGGTGAAGCCAGGCAACTTGTGGCCGCTTTTTTTCAGCGTGATTAGTCAGAGATTCACGCGATAATCATAAAATTGCTACATAAGTAGAGTAAGGAGTTAGTAATGCGTGCCTTAGTACAAAGAGTATCTCAGGCTTCTGTGTCCATTAATGGAGGGGAGCCTAAAGCAATAGGTCAGGGCTTTGTTATTCTTCTTGGTGTGGGTTGCCAAGACACAGAGGCAGAGGCGGATAAGCTTTGGCGTAAGATAGCCAATTTACGGATCTTTCCTGATGATCAGGGTAAAACAAACCTGTCCCTGGGGCAGGTAGGAGGCAATATTCTTCTGGTTTCTCAGTTCACATTGTTTGCTAACTGCAAGAGGGGGAATAGGCCATCTTTTATAGAAGCGGCCGCTCCCGCTCAAGGTGAGGCCTTATATGAATATTTTAAAACCTTGGTGAGCATAGAATATCCACATTATGTGTGCGGGGAGTTTGGGGCATCGATGAATGTAAGCTTAGTCAATCACGGCCCCTTTACCATTTGGCTCGATACAGACCAGCTTTAAGGGGCCTATGTTAAAATAAGTGGACTTGTTGCTTGGAGGAGGCTTTCTATGACACGTACAGCCGGCATCTTGCTACCGATATTTTCATTACCCGGTCCCTTTGCTGCAGGTGTTTTTGGCGATGAAGCAGTAGAGCTGGCTCAGACTTTGCAAAAATCCAAAATTAGGGAATGGCTCATTTTACCTCTTAATCCTCCTGGAGCTGCCTATTCTCCCTATGCTGCAAGTTCAAGTTTCGCTGGGAATCCGGGCTATATAGATCCTCGTGACTTAAGACGCCGGGGACTTTTGCAGCAGGATGAACTCCAAGCCCTCTTTACCGACTATAGGCAACAAATCAACTATCAAGGCTTCTTTGACCAACAAGAAGCAGTCTTGCGACTGGCCCTTAGCCGGTTAAAAACTAGGGATCGGCAGGACCTGGAAGAATTTGTAGAAGCAGAAAAATACTGGCTGGAGGACTATGCCAGCTTTATGACTATCCGCAAAACTTTCAATCACCTGCCCTGGTGGGAATGGCCTGACAAAGCTTTAGAGCAAAAAAATGCTCTTGCTGTTCAGGAATTTATACGAACGCATCAAGAAGACTATTGGTATTACTGCTATGAACAATATGAGTTTCATAGACAATGGGCTGAGGTGCGCAGAAAGATTAATGCTTGTGGGGTGAGCTTAATTGGTGATATCCCCATCTATCCCGCAGCAGATTCAGCGGATTTATGGGGCAAACGGTCAATTTTTGAGACAGATGAGGAAGGGCATGTGCTCCGGGTAGCGGGTGTCCCGCCGGACTATTTCTCGGAAACGGGTCAGCTCTGGGGCAACCCCCTCTATAATTGGGAAAAACTTGCGGAACAAGACTATGATTATTGGCGTCATCGTATTGCCAAAACTTTAGATTTTTGTGATAAGTTACGCATAGACCATTTCCGCGGTTTTGAGTCTTATTGGGCAGTTCCTGCTGATGAGCCCACGGCTGTTGAAGGGAGCTGGGAAAAGGGTCCGGCTATGGATCTTTTTACCCCCTTGCTCAAAAATTTTCCCCCACACTCTATCATTGCTGAAGATTTGGGTGTGGTCACTGAAGAGGTGACGGAATTTTTAAGGGCCTCTG
This sequence comes from Clostridiales bacterium, assembly GCA_028724525.1. Lineage (GTDB taxonomy): Bacteria > Bacillota > Clostridia > Saccharofermentanales > DTU023 > SFFI01. The sequence continues at coordinate 5,796 of JAQYCV010000045.1, read as the reverse complement.
GTTTGCCCGGCATGAAGGTCTTGCAATTTGCTTTTAATCCGGAAGACAAGGACTCGGTGGATCGTCCTCATTCTTATGTTAAGAACTGTGTCGCCTTCACGGGAACCCATGATAATGATACTTTATTAGGCTGGGCTCGTTCCTTGCCTCCTGACCATTGGCATTTTGTTTGTACTTATCTAGGTATCCCAGAGGACTCTCGCGATCCAGGCAAGGATGGTCCTGCAAATCCGCTCTGCCGGAGAGCAGTACTCACGCTTTTTCAAAGTGTGGCTGAGAGCGTTATCATTCCAGTGCAGGATCTTTTGGGTTTGGGCACTGAATATCGTATTAACTTGCCTGGATCAGTCAGTGACCACAATTGGACTGCTCGTTTTAGTCACGACCAGCTCAATTCCATCGATTTCCCTTGGTTGGAAGAGATTAGTGTTGCAACCCAAAGAGATGCGGTGATATAAAAGGGTGGCGATATGACTAAGGCATCTGCAGGTAAAGCACAGGGCTTTCGCATTCTGGGTATCGATCCTGGCTATGCCCGTACGGGTTATGCTATTTTAGATTGTGTACATGACCATTTTAGGGTGGTTGATTATGGCCTGATCGAAACATCTGCCCAAACACCCTTCCCAGAGCGTCTCTTGACCATAGATCGCGCTCTGACTAGCCTTTGTGACCGCTTTAGCCCTGATGCAATGGCCATAGAAGAACTTTTTTTCTATCGCAACATCACGACCGCAATTGGGGTGGCCCAGGCTCGGGGAGTTGCTGTGGCGGCGGCGGCCAGGCAGGGCTTAGAAATATATGAATATACTCCTATGCAGGTGAAATTGGCTGTTACCGGTTATGGGAATGCCGCGAAAGAACAGGTTCAAGCGATGGTGAAGGCTATTCTAGGCTTAAGGGAAGTGCCAAAGCCTGATGACGTAGCGGATGCCATCGCTATAGCCATTTGCCACGGACATTCCGGTAACCGCAAGGAGGCCTTGGCTGTTGGTGGTTATCAATAGTGGCTTGCATAGAATTTTGAGGATAAAGATATGATTGCTTTTATCGAAGGAAAAGTAGTAGAGAAGAATCCGGACCACCTCATCGTCTTGAATCAGGGTTTGGGTTTCCGCCTCAATTATGACCCGCTTTATGCTTCTCGCATGCCAGGCTTGGGAGATCAGGCGAGAATCTACACTTATCTTTATGTGAGAGAAGATGACCTCAGCCTCTATGCCTTCCCAGCAGCGGAAGAAAAGCAACTGTTTGAGCTTCTCATTACGGTATCTGGTATAGGTGCTAAGCTGGGCGGTACGATTGTGGCTTCTATTAGTCCAGCAGAATTTGCCTTGGCTATTCTTAACAATGATTTAAATCGGCTGACACATATTAAAGGTGTGGGTAAAAAGACTGCCCAGCGCATGGTCTTAGAACTCAAAGACAAGCTCAGCAAGGACCAAAACTGGGCTAGTGATGAAGGTTTGGCCCAAGCCTTACAGGGTGCTGGACAAAGCCAAGCCTCTGGATTGACAGCAGAGGCTATGGCGGCCCTGCAAGTTCTAGGTTATAGCCAGAGTGAAGCGAGCAGGGCAGTAGGCCAGGCCTTGCAGGAAGCAGGGCAAGATCCTGGTCTGAATGAGCTGATTCGCTTAGCCCTTAAACATATGGCGCAAGTATAGGACCCAGGCAATTGACTATGACAAAAGACGGTTTTTATAGTATTTATAATCCAGAGGAAGCCTACGATTCCTATGAGGACGACCGCTTCATATCGCGTGAGCGGATTCCTTCTGATCGTGAAGATAATGGTATGCGGCCCAGTACGTGGGCAGAATACTTTGGCCAGGAAAAAATCAAGAGTAATCTAGCCGTCTATATTGAAGCTGCCATGGCTCGGGGAGAGGCCCTGGATCACGTACTACTTTATGGCCCTCCCGGCTTGGGCAAGACGACTTTAGCTTCCATTATTGCAGGTGAGTTAGGTGTGCAAATGAAGATCACCTCCGGCCCAGCCATTGAGCGCCAGGGCGACTTGGCAGCGATCCTCACTAACTTGCAAGAGCGAGACGTCTTATTTATTGACGAAATTCACCGCTTAAACCGCCAGGTTGAGGAAATCCTTTATCCTGCTATGGAAGACTATGCCCTTGACATTATGCTGGGCAAGGGCCCTTCTGCCCGCTCTATCCGTTTAGACCTGCCGCAATTTACCTTAATAGGCGCGACGACACGGGCCGGACTTTTAACTTCCCCTTTGCGTGACCGCTTTGGTATGATCCTGCGCCTAGAACTCTATAGTCCGCAGGAAATTGCTCAAATCATAGCCCGCAATGCTCAGGTCCTCGGTATGGGGATAACAGATGATGCTCTGGCGATGGTTTCCGGGCGTTGCCGTGGCACGCCCCGGGTGGCTATCCGGATTTTGCGTCGGCTTCGAGATTTTGCCCAGGTGATGGGCAAGGAGGCCATCGACCGTGAAGTGGTCAGCAAGGGCTTGCAGGCCTTGGAAATTGATGAGCTGGGCTTAGATGCTACAGATCTTGGCCTCATGCAAAATATGGCCCAAATGTTTGATGGCGGGCCTGTTGGCCTGGATACCCTGGCTGCAGGAACGGGTGAAGATGCCGGGACTATCGAAGATGTCTATGAGCCCTATCTCATGCAACTAGGCTTTATTTCTAAAACGCCCCGTGGCCGTGTCCTCACCCGCCTAGCCTATGAACACTTAGGCCTACCTTATCCGGACCAGCAGCCTGATCCGAATGGAGCTGATTTGCAGAAGGCGGATCCACAATTAAGCTTCGACCTGGGACCAGAAGTTTAAAGCTTATTTGAGATTGGCAGAAGGAAAGATGAGCAATACTTTAGCGGATATCAAAAACCAAGGGCTCTTGCTCCATGCCTGCTGTGGACCCTGCGCGGAATACCCTCTCAGGGCCCTCCAAGATGTGGGCATTCAACCCTTGCTCTATTACTACAATCCCAATATTCATCCTCAGAAGGAATGGCAGCGGCGGTATGAATCTTTGGCCGAACTTGCCCGTATGAGGTCCGCGGAACTGGTGGTCGGCAGAGACTTTGACCAGGACTCATGGCTCCGCTATGGCGAAGATCCTCAACGCTGTCTGTTTTGCTATGCTGTCAGAATGAAGGCCACGGCCTCTAAAGCTAAGGCCTTAGGCCTCAAATATTTTACGACAACACTTTTGATCTCTCCCTACCAACAAAGAGAAGCTATTATAGCAGCTGGTCACAAGGCAGCAGCGGAGTTTGGTGTGGTCTTTCTTGAAGAGGATTGGCGGGATCATTTCCGCGAAGGTCAGTGCCTGGCTAAAGATGATGATCTTTACCGGCAAAAGTACTGTGGTTGCTTGCTTTCTCTCAAGAATTCTCAATTTAAGCGCAAGGTGGGTCGGTCCCTCATGGCTTTTGAGCCTCAGTCGGGAACACCCCAGCCTCTGACCTGCTCTTTATCTTAAGCGAGGCAAAGTATGCCCCTTGATGGTATTTCTGCAAACTTTCTAAGACAAGAGCTGGCTGACCAGCTATTAGATGCCCGACTTAATCAAGTTTGGCAGACCGCAAATGCTGCCCTCTATCTGCAATTTCGCAAGCCAGGAAAAAATCTTGGCCTGCATATCTCTATCAATCCTGCCCAAGCCGCGGTCTACCTAGACACGAAGGAGCCAGGCCGACTTAAAAATCAAGCAAACTTCATCCAATCCCTCAGAAAAAGAATCCAGGGGGCGACATTAATTGGAGTGGATGGCCCCGATTGCGAGCGTATTTTTAATTTTATCTTTTCGGGGACTAATGAGATTGGGGATATAGAGCAACATACCCTGGTGGCCGAAATTATGGGTAAGCACTCTAATTTGGTCTTGCTAAGATCCAATGGGGTTATTCATGATGCCTTTCGCCATATTGATTCTTCGCTCAATCGCTACAGGGAAATCATGCCGGCCCGCCCCTATGTGTCTCCACCTGCCCAGAATAAGCTGAACTATCGGGCCTATCTAGATCATCTGGAGGCCTATGTTAGGGGGGACCGGGTCTTGCCATTTTTGGAAAAGGCAGACCATAACATGCCTTGTGACAAATTTTTGCTAGGTCAGCTGGCTGGCTTTTCTCCTGTGCTTGCCCGAGATATCTGCTTCCGAGCCGGGCTAGCCGATCAGCTTCATATGCGAGACTTGAGCCCAGATCAAAGGCTAGGCTTAAGTATCTGCCTTGCCCAAGTATTTCAACGCCTGTCGAGAGGGGAGGCTGAACCCGCCCTTTATTTTGCACAGGCACAAGACCGGGAGGCTAAAGACTTTTATAGCCTACCCTTGCAAGTCTTCCCGCGCTGGACCTTTTATCCCAGCCTTTCATCGGCTATAGCGGCATTTTATCAGCAAAAGAGTCAGGCAGAAGACCTTAATTTAGTCCGCCGCAAGATCGATCACCAGCTGAAGCGTCTGCAAAAGACCCACGCAAGACGCTATCAGAGCCATCTGCAGGATCTCCGGGACGGGGAGAGGGCCGAGGAATTTAAATTGTATGCAGACCTTCTCCAGGCAAAGATTTACCAAGTCCCTGCCAAGGCTACAAGTGTGCTTGCAGAAAATTACTATGAAGCTGATACGCCTTTAATCGAAATTCCCTTGGATCCAGCTTTGAGTCCCAGCCAAAATGTTAACCACTACTATAAGCTTTACCGGAAGGCTAAGGAAAAGGCACGCAGGGCAAGCGCCTATCTCGAAGAAGATGCCTGGGAAGCAGAGTGGCTGGATAACCTCCAGGTTCTTTTGGACCGCATGGACAGCATGGCGGATGGTCAAGCCATCTTGGAAGAGCTGGCTAGCCAAGGCCAGGCTCCAACAGGGGAGAGTACGCGCAACGAAGATATTCCTATAGGACAAATTCTGAATCCGGGCAAACCTGGGAAAAAGAGCAAGTATAAAGCCCCGCAGAAGCCAGGTAAAAGGACCAAGGCTAAGAAGCCCCAGAGGTCCGGAGTTTCCGGCGCCGCCTTGCGGGAGTTTACAACAAGTGAAGGCTTTTTAGTCCAGGTGGGTCGCAATAATTTGGCCAATGACCGCTTGACCTTCAAGAAGGCCCGCAAGGATGACCTCTGGTTTCATGCCCGTAATATGCCTGGCTCCCACACAGTTTTACGAGCAGAAGGCAAGGAGGTAACTGCCCAGGCTATAGCAGAGGCGGCAGCCATTGCAGCCTACTTTTCTTCTGGCAATCAGACGGGGGCGGGCGCGAAACTGGAGGTCGATTATTGTCCGGTTAAGCAGGTGAGCCGAATTCCAGGGGCCAAACCTGGCCTTGTGACATATAAAGACTTTAAAACGGCTTTTGTTGAGGCTCAATTGCCAAAAGAATCTAGCCAAGACTAGGATGAAATGCTATTTGCTTACCTGCCCTAGGCAACTTGATCATGGTATAATTTTCCCCTGAGAGGTGGACATGGCAAGAAAGCAAGTCAAAAGTACTGGCAGATCGCAAAAGAAATCTTCCCGTCAAACTTCGCCGGCAACTGAGCCGACTAAGGGGACTGTGGAAAGCATCACCCGTTTTTGGGGGCAACATCCTCTAGGACGTTTACTTTTGGCCTGCCTTATCCTAATTTTTGCTTTTTTCTTTAACTTACTCCTCTCGCGTGACCAGCTGGATATTTTCAGCCTGCTTTGGGGTGTGGAGATTCTCTTGCTTATGAGTATAGGTTGGGGCCTATTTCTGTACCGCCGCTATCGTGAAAGGGAGGAAGATAACTAATGGAAATCCAAGTGTTTGATAGTTATGAAGAGATGAGCATTA
>JAQYCV010000044.1 GCA_028724525.1 Clostridiales bacterium | reverse complement strand
GGCAAATTCCAGTTTGCAGTGCCTTAGACTTTTTCCATCCAACGACATTCCCCTTGCCAACTTCCACCCTGCAACGAGCGTTAAGACCAAGTTCTTGATGTAGGGTTATCATCAGGGTAGTCTTAATACATGTGGAGACGGCAGTCTTGAGATGGGAAGTTTATCGGCACGAGCAGCTTTTGCAGGTCCCGTTTTGAGAAGTTTTCTGATTGTGGTGAAATCATTTCAATATATTTTCTTCCCGAATATATAGGAAAGGGCTACGGGAAAAAGCTTCTCGAAGCAACTATTTTAGAACTTAACAAGCTTGGTTTTGATGAGCTGTTCTTATGGGTGCTTGATGACAATATTGCGGCTAAAAATTTCTATGAGCATTTTGGGTTTCTCCAAACAGAGGATTATCTGGATGATACTATTGGGGGCAAAGAGCTTCGTGAAGTAAGATTTATTTATAAAAATAAATAACAAATTACATTGGAATGTTTGAACGGAGGAACTCAGTCGAAATCAACTTAATTCTTGGGCTTTAATTGGAAAGGAAATAAAGCAGGCAAGTTAATTGAACAATAGATTATCACTGCGGCGGTAGCAGTTTATGCCACAAATGAATAAAGGCGGCAAATTCAGTTTTGGGAAATCTCTTATAAGAGAAAAATGAAATTACTGTCGATTCGTAGCAGTGATATTGCGTTTACTATGGGCGCATATGGACGGTTGCTGGAAGAATCCATAAAGCACGAGTTTGAAATTCCTGGTGATTGGGGTAACGGCGAGGAGCGAAAGAAAAGACTCACAGAAGCCGGTTATGACTATGACATAGTGCAAAAAAGAGTTAACGAGTTAATCTGATAGCTGCCTCACGGTCTATGTTGAACATCGGTCGTGGGGCTTTTTTTATTTTGCACAACTAATGCACCCAAGGATTCTGACTTGTATCACAATTCTTTAAATGCACCCCAGTTTCAATTTTGCACCCAAATGCACCCGAGTGATATTTTCGAATGGATTGTATTCCTTTCGGTGTATGATGCCAGAAAAGACGTAGCAAGAACCAAATCCTGCTACGTCTTTTTTTCTTGGTATGATTGAAGTCGAGAACTAACCTAATTCCACCATATTTTTATTCTGAGTCTAAAAATTTTGTTCTTGTATACCCTCCTTTAAAAATGTTCCTTTTGATAGTTCTTGGAAGGCATGATTGACCTCTTCTCTTGTATTCATAACAATGGGTCCACCCCAAGCAACAGGTTCTTTAAGTGGGGGAGACGCCATCCAAATGACTTCTACTTCATCATCACTTTCTAGTGTTATGTCACCTTCTGAAAGTCTTACAGATGTTTTTTCTTCTACACTTTCGCCGTTGACTTTAATGTCGCCGATTAGGGTAAAGAGATTTACTGTATAGCCTTCTTTAGGGGAGATGGTGACGGAGCCATTTAAGTCAATGGCATAGAAATCTAGTGGGTTGTAGTTAGCTTGGTCAGATTTTGCATCTTCGAGACTTCCGCTATAAACGCGGATGTTTGCGCCTTCTCGATTTACAACGGAGATGTCCTCAGGGAGTACTTCATGGTAACTTGGAGAAGTCATTTTGGCATGCTTGGGTAAATTCAACCAAAGTTGAAGACCTAAGAGACGATCTTCTTCATCAAAAAATTCTGAGTGAAGAATTCCAGATCCAGCGGTCATCCATTGAATGGATTTTGGGCCAATAGTTTTTTCGTTACCCAAAGAGTCTCGATGGGTTACATGACCAGCAGATAGGTAAGTGATGGTCTCAATTCCTCTATGTGGATGCATGGGGAATCCTGCTTTGTAATCATCGTAATTGGTAGAATCAAAGCTGTCCAACATGAGGAAGGGATCATAGCTTTCAACAGTTTGGTTACTAAGGACACGAACAAGTTTAACGCCTGCGCCATCACTTGTGTTTATGCCTTTCACTCTTTCTAAAATTTTAGCTTTCATAGTGTTCCTTTCTAAATTTCTTCATAACTGCATGTAGCATTTCTATTTCTTTTTCTGCCCAAACAGAGAAACAATCTTCAATGCATTTCTGGTTCTTAGGAAATACTTCTTCAATGAGCTTCCTTCCTTTTAAAGTTAAGGATAAAACCTGACGCCTGCCATCTTCTTCATGGGGTCGTTTACTGATGAGGTCTTCTTTAAGATGATTATTGATAACCACGGGGAGGTTCCAGGCAGTTGTCAAAATCAGTTGGCGAATATCGCATTGACTAAGGTCTCCTTTATGATAAAGAACCTCTAGAACTGCAAATTGTGTCTTTGTAATCCAACTAGATATACTTTATATCTAGCTAGATATAGTGTCAAGGCTTACTGATTAACAACTGAGCCGTTTCTTAGGCGGAACGGCTTGTGACCAAACTACAGGCAAGAGGCAAGTTTTAGCCTTGATAGTCGCTACCTTGCCCTTATCTTGGCTGCGGCTGCCATCTTGGTGAAAGGGATATCTTACCTTTGTTCAAGGGCTATTTATGAGAAAAGGGAGTTTTAATTAGCATTGAGGTGTGATGTACTCTTGTTGGGAGCTTTGTTTATATCTTGAAGGAGTCGCAAATGAATAGACAGAATAGAGGCAAGTCCTAGTCCGTGACCGCTGAATTAAAGTAGGCGCACCCAATTTCTTCTTGCATAGATGAGACGGTAAATTCAGACAGTTTTTCTTCTGAAGATCCTGATGGTATTCTTCACTGACAAGGATTTTATATTGTTCCATTGCTTAGACCTTCACGTGTTTTTTTCATGGAATCTTCGAAGGTCATTTTACGACCGGCTTTGAAGTCGTCTTCTGCCTCTTGGAGCAGGCGGTAAAGTTCATCTTTATGAATAAGTTGTTCGTACAGTGAAATACTCATTACAGCTAAATCTCCACGACCATTTTTTGTGATGAAGACAGGTTCGTCGGTTTCATTACAGAAAGTAGAGATCTCATTGTAACCATTTCTTAGATCTGTGCTGGATTGAATTCGTGGCATTGGACACCTCCTTCTCTAAAGACATTATACCCTTATTTCTTTAGATTGTGTATAAGTTAATCCTCTATCTTGGTGAAATTAATTTCTTCCTTTTGCTTAAGAGTTTTTTATGAGAAAAGGGAATTTTGATCAACGTTTAGGTCTAATGTTACGTTGATTATAGCTTTGTTTATACCTGTGAGGAGGCGCAAAGGGAGGGTGAAGATATTTCCCTTATTGGTCTGGATGATCCGGATATTCTCGACCCAGATGATTTGGTTTTGGCGGGTCAGGCATAAGGTGGGTAAGTAAGAATTGCATTTGCAGGTTGTTAAGTTGTACCTAATCAAGGATTTTATCCTATATTGCGTATCACCCACTAAAGCTATTCTTATCTATCCAAACCTGATTCATCCAGTAGAAAATCCATGATACCCAGTCTCAGTATCCCGTTGCTATCGGTCCAGATTTTCCCAAATGATTTTGAAATGACGATCTTTTTATAGGAATCCTATCCGGAAGTCAATCACAATATCGAGTGAATTCCGAATTAGGCCTGAGTTCAAAATATTTCTTGTTTGAGCTTATCTGCCAACCAACATAGCTTGGTAATAGGCCAATGGCTCTTGATTTTACTCGCCTTTTGTCAACATCATCCTTTCGGGCGATTTATCTTTTTTTCTGATTTGAGAAGATATATCTAAAGTAAGCTATTTGCGGGCTATAACAAGCTGTTTGCTGACTAGAGCAAGCTATTTGCAGGCTGTAACAGCTGTTAGCTGGAGAGGGGTGGCCCATGAAAAAGTATAAAAAGTATATTTTAGTTGTTATTGGCATTCTGCTCCTGGCATGGGGGGCCTATACTTTCTCGTGTGGTGTTCAAGGACCTGGAGAATTGGATGTGATCACCGGCAAGTTAGAGCTGGTCGGTTCAGCCTATGATCCAGATTTTGAAATTGAAATGGATAGCCCTTTTCTCAAGAGAAATGTAGAGATGTTCCAATATTACGAAGATGGGAATCAAGATGTTGCATATGGCTTTTTCCCCGACCATCAGACTGTACCCAAGAGAGATCGACTTTTTGAATATAAAAATCCTCCCTTTCCTGATACGGTCAAGGCTGACATATTTTATGGCGATGTCGTCATAGGCAAGGATAAGGTACATCTGGACAAGAAGTTTTTGAAGACATTGTCTTACAAATCCTATGTGAATTTTGATAAAGAGAATAAACTCTATCTTGTAGACGGTTTGGATGGGTGGATTGAAGTTGCGGGCTTCCATCCTGAATTAGATGAGTATTACACCAACAGCGATACAGATGAATGGGAAGTCGGGGACATTAAGATCTACTGGCAAGTTGGAGATCCTGAGGATTTTGCCCCGGTTTATACGGCAGCCGGCCGCTTAGAAGGGGATAGCCTCCTTGTTCCAGAGGATGTGCCTGTATTCTTCTATGACCGGGAGGTCAGTGCGGAGGAAATCATCGACAATTATAAGACAAGTAACAAGGTGATTGGTGTAGTCATGCTTGTCATCGGTCTTGGCCTGCTTGCCTTCTCTGTTTGGAGATTCATCAAAACTAAGAAAGAAAACACTGCAGATCATGCGGCTAGTGTAGGCAATAGCTAAAAGGGTATTGACGACAAGAGCAACTATTCAATTTGGTCATCATTGGCGGATCAAGAAAAGCAGATTGGAAGCATGGCTTTATGCCATGCTTCTTGCCATAATATTGTATGAAATTATAGCATTTTCCCGGCTAAGTTTGGCGAGTTTAACCCTTCCTAATCATTGAATTGATAAAAAAGGAGGTATACAATACCCCCTGGAAAAGAAATAGAGATATTTCGACTGTATCAATTTAGATGGGGATGATTAAATTGTCGTCAGACAGTCATCAAATTCAGGGAGAGGGCATGAAGAAAGAATTGACCCTCTTCAACTTTTTCACGATCGGTTTCGGTGCCATTATCGGAACCGGTTGGGTCATGCTGGTCGGCGATTGGATGGTCCTGGGTGGCGGTCCTTTACCTGCTATTGTGGCCTTTGTGATCGGTTCTATTTTTTTGGTCCCGATCGGTATGTGCTTCGGTGAGCTCACTGCAGCTATCCCCATTTCGGGCGGCATCATTGAGTATGTGGACAGAACGAATGGTCGTTCCATGGGCTTTTTGACCGGTTGGATGCTGATTTTAGGGAATGCCCCGCTTTGCCCTTGGGAAACCATTGCCATCTCAACCTTGCTGACCACACGTTTCTCCAAGCTTCCCGGCCTATCTTGGCTGACCAGCGTTAAGCTCTACAGCATTATGGGGTCAGATGTTTATCTCTGGCCAACCGTGATTGCCTTAATGTTTGCAGTTCTGGTGATCCGTCTTAACTTTGCCGGCGCGGGTGCCGCCGCAAAATTATCGAGTTTCCTGACAAAAGCCTTGCTCACAGGCATGGTTTTGGCCATGATTATCTCTTTTGCTACGGGATCTTTCCAAAATGCGACACCAGCCTTCTCACAGGTAACGAATGCAGCTGGTGGTGTTGGCGATACTAAAGCGACCTCCTTCCTGGGCGGTATGATTGCTGTCTTGGTCATGACACCTTTCTTTTATGCAGGCTTCGACACCATTCCCCAGCAGGCTGAGGAAGCTTCGCCTAATATCAACTGGAAGAAATTTGGTCTGATTCCGGCCCTGGCCTTACTGGCGAGTGGCTTATTCTATCTTATTTGCATCTATTCTTTCGGTACCATTATTCCTTGGCAAGACTTTGTTAAAGAACCTGTACCGGCCTTAGCCGTCCTGCAACATTTACATGGCATTCCAGAAAAAATCAGTTTCTTCTTCTATCTTGTCATGCTGATTATTGCGACCCTTGGCCCTCTGGGGCCCATGAACTCCTTCTTTGGAGCCTCCAGCCGCCTGATCCTGGCTATGGGTCGGAAGCGTCTGCTGCCGGAATCCTATGCCCAACTGGATCCGCAGAAGGGGACTCCGACCAAGGCTTTGGTTGTCATGAGTGTCCTGACTTTGATTGGCCCCTTCCTGGGTAGCAACATGCTGGTCCCCCTGACCAATGTTGCTTCTCTAGGTTTTATCTTTGCCTGCATGATGGCGGGTGTGGCCTGCTTGAAACTGCGCAAAAGCGATCCTGGTTTAAACCGGCCATATAAAGTCAACGGTGGCAAGTTTGTCATTTGCTGTGCCATCCTTGCCGCTGCTCTAATTATTGGCTTGATGGTCCTACCTTTCAGTCCGGCAGCCCTGAACTCTGTTGAATGGATGATTACGGGTGCCTGGCTGGTGATTGGCCTCTTGATCCTGGGTCTTTATGGCGCACGCCAGCAAGATCCTACAAAAAATTAACCTGAATTATTTTTAGAAACCCTGTTTCCAATGAAAGGAAGTATATAGATTATGGGAAAGTATGCATTTAAAGGTGGCAAACTGGTAGACGGTACCGGTGCCAATCCAGTAGTGGACAGCTTAGTCCTGGTCGATGGCAAGAAAATTGAATATGCCGGCAAGGCCAAAGAGATCCCCGAAGGTTATGAAGTAAGAGATATCAAAGGTTGCACCATCATGCCCGGCTTGATCGATGCCCACTTACATTTCTCCGGCAACCTGACAGATAACGACTCTGACTGGGTTATCGAGCCCCTCCTACAAAAGCAAGCTGAAGCTGTTAAACAATCTTACATGGCTTTGACTCATGGCTTGACCACCGTTTGCGAAATTGGTCGTTTTGGTATTGCCATTCGTGACCTGGTCAATATGGGCGAATTAAAAGGTCCCCGGATTTTTGCCACAGGCCTAGGCTTCTGCGCCTCTGCTGGCCACGGCGATTCACATAAATTACCCCAGCAAATGAGCAAGGATTCCCACCCTTGGGGCGACCAGGTAGATGGTCCTTGGGAACTCCGCAAAGCTATTCGTATGCGCCTGCGTGAAAATCCAGATGCCATTAAGATCTGGGCGACCGGCGGCGGTATCTGGCGCTGGGATTCTGGTCGTTTCCAACTCTATTCCTCTGAAGAAATTCAAGCCGTCTGTGATGAATGCGCCCTGCGTGGCGTACCTGTATGGTCCCACTCTTACAATAGTGTCAGTGCCGCCTATGACTCTGTCCGCTTTGGCTGCCACCAACTGATCCACGGCTTTGAGTTAGACGACCGCACCATGGACCTGATGGCCGAAAAGGGCACCTTCTTCACACCGACGATCGGCTTCCTGCCCACCTGGTACAGCACCTATCCGCCTGAGCCTTCAGAAGCTAACGCCAAATTCCCCGGTGCTACCACCACCGAGAAAGAATTGAACCGGACCTATGCCAACCTCCGCCGGGCCCATGAACTGGGTGTTACCATCAACATTGGGTCTGACTCCTTTGCGAATGCGACCCCTTATGGTTATGTCACCATTCAAGAAATGTATGACTTTGTTGACCGGGCTGGCATCTCTATCATGGACACCATTGTGGCTGCTACCCTCAACGGGGCTAAAATGGTCGGTAAAGAAGATGAATTTGGTACCCTGCAAGCAGGCATGTATGCCGACTTGCTGGTTGTAACGGGCGACGTGGCGGCCGATATTCATAACCTGACTCCTGATAACATGCAGGTCATTATGAAAGAAGGGGACATCGTCATTAAAGACGCCCTATAAGCATCTCTTACATGGTCCTAAGCCCATTGCAGCCTCAACTGCAATGGGCTTTCATCAGAAATATAAACAGTAAACTTAAAAAGACCGGTGAGAATCGGTCTTTTTTTTGTAACAAATGAGTATATGGGACCAATATAGTTAACGCTGACGAAAAAGCTGAAGCTATAGATTTGTTAAAAAAGCAAATCCGGATGTAGCCAATGATATTAAGTCTGTTGAATTTAAAATCACCGGTGAAGATCCTAATAAAGTTGCTTCTTATACAGTAACCTACACCGACAACACAAAAACAGAAGAAATACAAGCTCCGGGTTTAACTGTAAAACAAGTTACAGAAACCTCAAGAACACCTGAGATTGGCAGTATTACAATTGCAGACAATGTAGTTAAGGGAAAACTGGCAGGACCGTGACCTTTTGATGGCATAAAAGTACAATTAATCCTTAATGTTAGTAGGAGCAAATTAGATCAATATTGTAATCAAAATAAATGTACAGTTGACAAAGACTCATCTACCACTGTTAAACCGGTAACACCTGAAAAGACAGAAGTTAAAGACCCTAGAAAACTAACAGCTAAAGACAAAGAAGCAATTGATGTTGCTATAAGAAAAGCATATACGGTGGATGGCGAATCTAAATTACCAAACGGAACTGGAGACTGGGATGGAGTACCGGCAGTTATACAATTTGATGACAGCGGCAACGCCAAGATATTTAGCGGTAACGATGTAGCAGGTACTTGGCCCTCGGACAATGATTATAATTTTGTCCCGGAAAAAATGCAGATGGTTCATACAAATTGAATGATGGAGCTGAACCAATAATAACAATCCCTGCAAAAGATCTGGTGAAAAATCTAAAACCTGATCCTCCTGCGATTGAGGTAGATATTGATACCGGTGAAGTCACTATTACCCCGCCCGCCTATGAAAATGCAGGTGACGATACCGACTTGGCGTCCTACACGATTACCTATAAGGACGCTTCTGGAGCGGAGAAAATCGTCAATGCAACGCGAACCGTAAACGAAGCTTCCGGCAAGACCACTTGGACAGCCGATAATGCCACGGTTGATGCAAACACTGGTGTGATTACTCTGAAAGTTGAAGACATCGAAGTTGGTGGAACTGTCACGGCAACCGCAAAGGACAATGGCGGGCTTGACGGAGATTCTGACAAGCTCGATTCAGATCCGGCAACCAAGACGCTCGAAACTGCCACTGTTAGCTACGATTCTAATGGTGGGACAGGTACTATGGAATCTCAAAAAAACAACAAGGGTGCGAAGTATAAGCTCTTAGACAATGCTTTTACCCCTCCTGCCCAAAAGAGCTTTAAGGGCTGGAAGATTGGCGAGACAGAATATGCACCAGGTGACGAAATTCAAGCTCTCAAAGATAAAAGAATTGTAGCTGTCTGGCAAGACAAGCCAGCCACTAAAGTTACCTTAACCTTTGACCCCAACGGTGGAAATTGGGATGGAGATATGGCCAATAAGATCTTCAAGGAAGAGAAGGGCAAGAACTTTACCATCATTCCGGCACCTCTAAAGGACGGCCATAAGTTCCTCTACTGGAAGGGATCTGAGTTTAAACCGGGAGATAACTATTTGGTCGAGGGTGACCATACCTTTGTTGCCGAATGGGAGCCGAGCGAAATTCCTTATATTGAGGTTCCTGTTTATCCTAATCAGACTGTAGTTGAACCGATTGAACCCATAACCCAGCCTACTGTGCAAACAAGCGTGACCCCTGTCACGCCCAGCCCTATGGTGTACACTCTGCCGGCAACGGGTTGCGTGGATGCTGGTCTGACCATTTGGGCTGGCCTAGGCCTTGCTCTAGCGGGGCTCTTGCTGAAGAAGCGGGGCTAGGCTCAGTAGCTAAGTAGTCCATTAACATTAAATTTAAAACGCCCTGGATCAGGTCAGTCTGGTCTGGGGCTTTTTGTTGATTTGGGAAAAGTTGCAATAAAAAGAAAATTACGAAAGAAGGTGCGAAAAATGAGTAATGCCAGTGTAGATGCTAGCACAGTAAAAGAGAAACTCATGCAGGATAAGGCTTTCGCAAATGAATATGACCGTCTTAAGCCAAGATATATGATGATTTCCCAAATTATTTCTGAACGCAAAAAAAATAATCTTACGCAAGAAGAATTGGCCATCCGCGTTGGAACTAAAAAATCCAACATCTCGCGCTTAGAAAGTGGGAACTACAATCCCTCTTTGGATTTCTTATCTAAAGTCGCTGAGGCCCTAGGAAAAGAACTGGAAGTATCTCTGTCGTGATATAAGGACTAGAGGATCTCGGCGGAAGTTTTTTCGCCGAGCTTTTCTGTATACATTAGACCTAGAGTGGGTCCTTAATAGGCCCGGCCGCAAAGAGCGAGGATTAAGTTTTCGAGGAAATTATTAGTTTGGGGTAGACTTCTCAACTGCTTTAAGGCTTTATCGGTCAGTCTGCTGACCTCTTCCTTGGCTTTATCTAAGCCCATGAGGCTGACGTAGGTATTTTTCCCCAAGGCTGCATCGGCGTGACTGGCCTTGCCCAAGGCTTCAAGATTTGAGGTCACATCTAGGATGTCATCTTGGATTTGGAAGGCCAAGCCTAAGTCGGCGGCGATCGCTTCTATGTTTTTTTCTTCTTCCGCTGAGGCGCCAGCCAGGATGGCCCCTATCTCCATGGCGGCCTCAAAGAGGGCCCCACATTTGAGCTGGTGAATAAAGAGCAGGGTCTCTAAATCAATGCTTTGCCCTTCTGTTTGTATATCAACAACCTGTCCGCCGATCATGCCGTAAATGCCTGCCTTTTGGGCTAGGACCTGGAGGGCTTTGCTGGTCTTGGGTGGATCGTCAAGAGTTAGGGCTTGGCTGGTCGTTTCAAAGGCTAGATTTAAAAGACCATCACCGGCGAGGATTGCTAGAGCCTCTCCGTAGGCCTTGTGGACGGTAGGCTGGCCGCGGCGGAAGTCATCATTATCCATGGCAGGTAGGTCGTCGTGAATGAGGGAGTAGTTATGGATAAACTCCAAGGCCGCCATAAAGGCGGGGAGGGCAGGGGATTGGCCACCCAAGAGCTTGTGGGTCTCCTGCATGAGGAGGGGGCGGATATGCTTGCCACCGGCCCTGACCGCATAATTCATGGCCTCGATTACTTGAGCCTGGGGACCTTCTACCGGGGGCAGGTAGGCGTCTAAGATCCCATTTATCGCCTGGACCCGATCCTTTAATGTACTAGCAAAATCCATGTTTTCTCCTTGCTGGGCCTAAATCGTATCTCTATTTTAGCTTAGTAACTGCTTCAAATATAGCTGAAACCTATTTAGATATATCTTTGCTTCAAACTTCAGCCTGGGCAAATTGGGGAAAAATTTGCTTATCGGAGAAATTTAGTGTAAACTCAACGAGTTATGGCCCTATGGTCAAGCGGTTCAAGACGCCGCCCTCTCACGGCGGAATCAGGGGTTCGATTCCCCTTAGGGTCACCATACAAGCTCTGTGGTATTTCTGCTACAGAGCTTCTTCTTATTTATGGCTAGCTTTGCTCCAGACTTTGCTTCTTGTGGTATCCTAGGTTAGCACTCTTGGTGGGAGACTGCCATAGTAATTTCGTAATTGTTACCAAGTTATTCACGGACATAGGCTAAACTATTAGAGATGAAAGATGTAATCAAGATTGTTGGTGCTCGAGAGCACAACTTGAAAAATTTTAATATAGATATTCCCCGTAACCAGCTAGTTGTGATTACGGGGCTTTCGGGTTCTGGGAAGTCTTCTTTGGCATTCGACACCATTTATGCCGAGGGCCAGCGCCGCTATGTGGAATCCTTATCTTCCTATGCTCGCCTGTTTTTAGGCCAAATGCAAAAGCCGGACTGTGACTCCATTGACGGCCTATCGCCGACCATAGCGATTGACCAGAAAACGACTAGCCGTAACCCTCGGTCTACGGTGGCCACGGTCACAGAGATCTACGACTATCTCCGCCTCCTCTATGCCCGCTTGGGAGATGTCTACTGCCCTCAATGCGGCCGCTTGATCCAACCCCAGTCTTTGGATCAAATGCTGCAAAAGATCATGGCCTACCCCGAGGGTAGCCGCCTGATCATCATGGGCCCCTTAGTCAGGTCTCGTAAGGGCGAGTACCACAGGGAAATCCAAAAACTCCGCAAGGATGGCTATGTCCGGGCCCGGATTGATGGGGAAATTCTGGAGCTTGACAGCCTGCCAGATGATTTTCGCCTGGCCAAGACCAAGAAGCATGATATAGATGTCGTGATTGACCGCTTGGTCTTGCGGCCGGAAGTAGAGTCTCGCTTGGCGGATTCTCTAGAATTAGCCCTTAGCCTGGGCCAAGGGCTAGCCAATATTATCGTTCAGGAAGCCAGGGAAGACGGTGAGGGCTATGATTCTCGGGAAGAAGTCTTCTCTATGAATTTCTCCTGCCCCCATTGTGATATCAGCCTGGCAGAGGTTTCGCCCCGTCTCTTTTCTTTTAATAATCCTCTCGGCGCTTGCCCCCATTGCTTGGGCTTGGGCC
The DNA here is from genome assembly GCA_028724525.1 of Clostridiales bacterium. Lineage (GTDB taxonomy): Bacteria > Bacillota > Clostridia > Saccharofermentanales > DTU023 > SFFI01. The sequence continues at coordinate 76,324 of JAQYCV010000044.1, read as the reverse complement.
AGATGACGGAAATAGATCCAGACTTGGTCGTTCAAGATCCCGCTCTTTCTCTCAATGAGGGCGCCATTAAAGTCATTGGCTGGAACTTTGCCGACCGCAAGTCTTGGGGCCGGGCCTTTATTGAGGCTCTGGCCAAGGAGTACAACTTTTCCTTGGATACCCCCTGGCAAGACCTGGCTGCCGATATCCAGGACCTGATCCTCTACGGCAATAAGGGCAAACGTTTGGAGATCGATACCTCCCGGACGCCTTACAAGCGTAAGAAGCCCTATTTTCGGTCCTGGCAGGGGGTCGTCCCCTCTATGAACGAGCGTTTCCGCGCTCCCGGGTCTGAGGATTATCGGGATGAATACGCCCCCTACTTGGAAATTCGGGATTGCCCTGTTTGCCATGGGGCCCGGCTCAAGCCCGAAGTCCTCTCCATTAAAATTAAGGACCTGAACATATACGAATTTACCCAGCTCTCCATTACTGAGGCCCAGGCCTTTTTAAAGGACCTAGTCTGGACCCCCTACCAGGCTAAGATCGCGGCCCCTATTATGCGAGAACTGTCCAACCGCCTGCAGTTTTTGATCGATGTCGGTCTAGACTATTTGACCTTGTCCAGGGCTGCGGGGACCTTGTCCGGAGGAGAGGCCCAACGCATTCGCTTGGCTACCCAAATTGGGTCTGGCTTGACGGGAGTGGTTTACGTCTTAGATGAACCTTCCATCGGCCTCCACCAGCGGGATAACCGTAAGCTCCTGGCCAGCCTCAAGCGTTTACGGGACCAGGGCAACAGTGTCATCGTTGTAGAACATGATGAGGAGACCATTCGGGAAGCTGATACCATTATAGATATCGGCCCCGGAGCTGGAGTCCATGGGGGCCAGCTGGTCGCTATGGGGTCTGTGACCGATATCGAAGCGGAAGAGACTTCTACCACCGGTGCCTATCTTTCTGGCCGTAAGGCCATTAGCATACCGGAAGTACGCCGGCCTCTTGGTCAGGAAGTCCTGCGCTTTTACGGTTGCTCGGAACATAATCTCAAGAATATAGATGTTGCCATTCCTTTGGGCATCTTTACCTGTGTGACCGGCGTTTCAGGGTCTGGCAAGTCCTCTTTGGTCAATGGCATCATAGAGAAATATCTCCGGTCCCGCCTCAATCTGGCCCGAACCAAGCAGGGTAATTTCAAGCGGGTTGAGGGGGCAGAGTTTTTAGATAAGGTGATCTCGATTGACCAGTCGCCCATCGGCCGGACCCCCCGGTCCAATCCTGCTACTTATACTGGGGTTTTTGACGATGTGCGCAAGCTTTTTGCGGCGACCCCTATGGCCAAGGCCCGGGGCTATGCGGCAGGACGCTTTTCCTTTAATGTGAAGGGGGGCCGCTGCGAGTCCTGCAAGGGAGACGGTGTGGAAAAGATCGAAATGCACTTTCTCCCGGATGTCTACGTCAAATGTGAGGTCTGCCAAGGCAAACGCTATAATCGAGAGACACTGGAAGTAAAGTATAAGGACAAAACGATAGCGGATGTTCTGGCAATGACGGTGAGCGAAGCCCTTATCTTTTTCCAGAACATCCCCAGCATCCAGCGGAAGCTACAAACCTTAGTAGATGTGGGTCTCGGCTATATTCAGTTGGGACAGAACTCTACCACCCTGTCGGGAGGGGAGGCCCAGCGGATTAAGTTAGCGACGGAATTGGCCAGGAGATCGACGGGAAAGACCTTCTACATTTTGGATGAGCCCACGACTGGCCTCCACGCGGCAGATGTCCACCTCTTGGTTGACATCCTGCAGAGGCTGACTGAAAATGGCAACACTGTTTTGGTGATTGAACATAACCTAGATGTTATCAAAAATGCTGATTATATTATTGACCTAGGACCTGAGGGCGGTGAAGGGGGCGGCCAGCTTGTAGCGACCGGGACCCCGGAAGAGCTAGCCCAAACACCAGGGTCTTTTACAGGTTTTTATCTGAAAGAGCTCTTAGCTCCAGCAGAAAAATAAAGGAAGTAAACTATGCCGAAATGTCAAATTTGTAAAGTAAATGAAGCGGTCATTATCTTGACCCGGATTGAAGGAGATAAGCGGATTAGCGAGGGTATCTGCCTGGAGTGTGCCTTGAAAAAGAATATAGCCGGCCTGGAAGAAGCCTTTTCCCGGTCGGGGATCACCCGAGAAAATGTAAGGGAGATTCAGGGCCAGATCAATGAGATGATCAGCCAAATGGGTGGTGACCAAGCCAATTTCCTCCTCAAATCCCTTATGGATTCGGACTTCAATATTAATGATGCCTTAGAAAGCCTGAAGGCTATAGCCTCTTCTATGTTGGATGACAATCCTGAGGCTGAGGAGGGGGAAAGTAGCTTAGCCACTGCTATGGGAGAACTCATGAACGTCTCAACCGCCCGAGAGGGAGAGAGCTCTAAGGCCCAAGCCAATGACCGGGCAAGCGGAGACCGCCGGCCTAAAAAACGTGAGCGCAAGAAAAAATTCTTAGACCAGTTTGGCTCTAACTTGACCGCAGAAGCTAAGGAAGGCCGGATTGATAAGATTATTGGCCGGCAGAAAGAATTGGATCGCGTAGTCCAAATTCTCAACCGGCGGACCAAGAATAATCCCGTTCTCTTAGGTGAGCCAGGGGTCGGTAAAACAGCCATTGCCCAGGGACTAGCCCTCCGCATAGCAGATGGTCAGGTTCCTGCTAAGCTTTTGGATAAGGAAGTCTATCAGCTGGACATGACGGCCATGGTGGCGGGCACCCAGTTTCGAGGCCAATTTGAGAACCGGATGAAGGGTGTTGTGGAAGATGCCAAGCAGGCCGGCAATGTCATTTTGGTGATTGACGAACTCCATAACATCATGGGGGCTGGTGATGCAGAAGGGGCTATGAACGCGGCCAACATCCTAAAGCCTGCCTTGGCCCAAGGCGACATTTCTGTGATTGGCGCGACTACCCTGGATGAATACCGGCGCTTCATTGAAAAAGATACTGCTTTAGAAAGACGCTTCCAGAAAGTAATCGTTGATGAGCCCTCTCCGGAAGACACTTTGGCCATTCTCCAGGGGATAAAGGTCTACTATGAGGACCACCATCACGTTCATTATTCTGATGAGACCCTGGAAGCGGCGGTTAGACTGTCTGTCCGCTATATTCAGGACCGCTTTCTGCCAGACAAGGCCATTGACCTCCTAGACGAGGCGGGCTCTCGGGTCAACCTGGATAACCAGGACCTGGTCAAGATGCAGCAGGGGTCTGACCGCTTAGCCTTAATCCAGGAAGATTTGGAGGACCTGAATGACCAGGTCCGCCAGGAGCTTTCGGAAGAAGAGAGGCTCAAAGTCTTTGAGCAGCAGGCGACCCTGCGTTCCGAAGAAATGCGCTTGACCAAGGAATTAGAAGACTTGCGGGCGAATTTCAAGCCAGTAGAGATAAGCCAAGAGGATATTGCCTCTGTGGTTGAAATGTGGACGGGCATTCCGGTCAAATCCATCACCGAAAGTGAAGGGGATAAGCTTCTCCAACTGGAAGACCGTCTGCACAAAAGGGTGATTGGCCAGGATGCGGCCGTCACCGCCTTGTCTAATGCCATTCGCCGCAAACGAGCGGGTTTTGGCAAGAAGGATAAGCCTGCGTCTTTCCTCTTTGTAGGCCCTACCGGAGTGGGTAAAACAGAGCTGGCCAAGGCCTTGGCAGAGGTCCTCTTTGAGGATGAAACCGCCTTGGTCCGCCTGGACATGTCCGAGTTTATGGAAGCCCATACCGTTTCCAAACTCATCGGTTCCCCTCCGGGCTATGTGGGCTACGATGATGGGGGCCAGCTGACCGAAAAGATCCGCCGCCACCCCTATTCCGTTATTCTTTTAGATGAGATCGAAAAGGCCCATGCCGATGTCTATAACATGCTCTTGCAGATCCTAGATGATGGCCGCCTCACCGATAGCCATGGCCGGGTGGTAAACTTTTCTAACACGGTTATTCTCATGACCTCGAATGCGGGTACCAGCCTCAAGGCTCAAGGCCTGGGCTTTGGCCAGAATACCGATCTTTCTATGAAGTCGCGGGTAAATACTGTGCTCAAGGATATCTTCCGGCCCGAATTCCTCAACCGCATAGATGACATTGTCATTTTTGAATCTCTGACCAAGAAGGACCTCCGGCAAATTGTCAGCCTCATGCTGGCAGAAGTGGAGGAGTCCATGAAGCGGTCTGGCTATCAATTAGAAGTCACCCCGGCGGCCAAAGATGCCCTGTCCGAGAAGGGTTATGACCCTAAATTTGGCGCTAGGCCCCTGCGAAAGACCATCCAGCGGGAAATTGAAGACCAGCTGTCTGACCTCTTGCTGGCTGGCAAGCTTGCCGGCCAATCTGCTGTCAAAGTTGGTTACCGTCAGGAGGAGTTTTATTTTGATGTCCACTAAAGAAATCTTGCAAGCTAGCCGAGAGATTCATAAGCAGACCCTGGGCCCTGCTCTAGTTATCGTTTTCTTTTATAAATTTCTAGTGGGCTTATCCCGTTCGCTCCTTTCTATGCTGAGCGGGGCAGTCAGCGGGGAAAGCTTATCGGGAGTGGGAGAATGGCTCAAGGAACTGACCGCAACCGAAGAGGTTGATCGAGGCCAAGTCCTGGCTGGCCTAGACCAACATATTCCTAAGCTCCTCCTAGCCTGGGCCGTATCTATCGCTTTAGGTTGGCTTGTTTATAGCCTTTTTGATGCGCTTGTCAAAGAGGGCTACTTCCGTTGGTTTTCCCGCAATCGAGAACTAAGGGTCAGTGAAGGCTTTAGACCCACACCTTCCCGCCGCCTGCTCTTCTCCTTTTTTAAAAGAGAAAATTATGCGGTGACGGTAAAAGCTTGCTTTTACAAGAACCTCCGCCTCTGGCTCTGGGCTATGCCTTTTTACCTGCTTAGCCTGGGCGTAGCCTATATGAATTGGCGGGTGGTCAAGCAGAATTTGTGGCTCAAACATCTCCTCGATAGTAATCCTCAAGAGGCTGATATTTACTATCAGACAGAGTGGCTGGATTTTGGCTTCTGGGGCTTCCTACTTGTGACTCTTTTCTTCCTGTCCATCGCCTTATATGTTTCTAAGCGCCTGAGCTACAGCCAGGCCGATTGGTTCCTAGCTGATAATCCCCATCTGGGCGGTCAGAGGGCTTTGGAACTGAGTGAAAAACTTATGCAGGGGAAGAAGAAGGTCCGTCTCTTATTGGCCTTTGCCTATCTGCCCTGGTTTTTGCTGCCCATGGCCTTGGCCATGGTGCCTGCTTTAATGACCTTAAATGCTATCCTCCTACCCTTGCTCTATTTATTCGTGGATAGCCGTTACCACCAAGCCCAGGCTGAGTTTTACGCCAATGTCCGGGATGAGGCCGTGGAAAAAGGCCTTATTAGTATGGAAGAATTAGGTTACCATAGGCTTCCAGATAGTCTTTAGAAAGGTAGAAACAGACATGATCAATCTCGATGTCAAACACTTGCAGAACTTTCTGGCCCCTCACGAGCTGGAACAGCTGGAGGGCCAAGCCCAAGCCGCTTGGGACTTGATTAAAAACGGGGGAGGACCGGGTCAAGAGTTTTTGGGCTGGTTTGACCTGCCGATCAACTATGACCGTCAAGAGTTTGACCGGATTTTAGAATGTGCTTCCCAAATCCGGGATGATAGTCAGGTCCTCCTGGTTGCAGGTATTGGCGGGTCTTATCTGGGCGCCAAGGCCTTTATTGAAGCCATGGGCCCCCTCTGGGAGAGCCAGGCAGCCAAGAAGGCTAAGCAGGTTCCCGAGATTCTCTATGTAGGCAACAATCTGTCTCCTGCCTATTATTTGGACCTCATGGACTATGTGGGCGACCGGGATTTCTCTCTTAATATTGTTTCTAAATCTGGCGGCACCTTGGAATCGGCCTTGGCCTTCCGCCTCCTCCGTCAAGAGATGGAAGAAAAGTATGGCCTCGAAGAGGCGGCGAAACGCATTTATGCGACGACGGACAAGGCCAAGGGTAAGTTGAAAAAGCTCGCGGATGAGAAGGGCTATGAGACTTTTGTGATTCCGGACAATATTGGTGGCCGCTATTCTGTTCTCACAGCAGTCGGCCTCCTGCCCATGGCCGTCGCGGGCCTGGATATTGGGGCCATGCTGGAGGGGGCCCAGCAATACAAATTACAGATGGAGAAAGAGGAATTGGCTTCCGCCGCCATCCGCTATGCCATGATCCGCAATGCCCTCTATCGCAAGGGTTATCGGGTTGAGGTTTTGGCTTCCTTTGACCAGGAGCTGAGAAGCTTGAGTGAGTGGTGGAAGCAACTCTTTGGTGAGAGTGAGGGTAAGGACCATAGGGGCATTTACCCAGCCTCTGTCTCCTACTCTACGGACTTGCATTCTCTGGGCCAATTCTTGCAAGATGGGTCCCGTATTCTCTTTGAAACTTTCCTTTCTGTGGCCGAGCCCAGGAGGGACCTGGCTATACCCAGTGATGAGGAAGATCGTGATGAACTGAATTATTTGGCCGGTAAGAGCCTAGGAGAAATTCAAGCTATCGCCCTGGATGCTACGGCCCTGGCCCATGCAGATGGCGGCGTCCCTAATCTTCGCCTGACCCTGGGCCGGCTGGATGAGCTGCATTTGGGAGCTCTCATATTTTTCTTCGAGGCGGCTTGCGGGGTTTCTGGCTATATGAATGCCATCAATCCCTTTGACCAAGAAGGAGTGGAGGCTTACAAGAAAAACATGTTTGCCCTCATGGGTAAACCTGGCATGGAAGCTTTAGCTCAAGAGCTCCAAAATCGGATCTAAGTGAGGCTTATTTGGCACGCCAGTCTATGCAGTCTATTGAACTCACACGCCAAGTCTTGCGTCAGGTGGAAAAACCTGCCCAGTATTTAGGCGGGGAGTGGAATATGGTGGAGAAGGGGGACTATGGCCCGGATGGCCAGCCCCTCATCCATTTTGCCTTCTGCTTTCCCGATATTTACGCGGTCGGTATGTCGAACCTGGCCTTGCGGATTATTTACGGCCTCTTGAATGCCCAGGATGACGTTTATTGTGAGCGGGTTTTTTGCCCTATGGAGGATATGCGAGACATCATGCGGGAGTCCCACATCCCGCCCTTTAGCGTAGAAATGCAAAGGCCGCTTGCCGCTTTTGATATTGTCGGCTTCACCCTGCAATATGAGCTCTCTTACTCCACTGTCTTAGACATGCTGGCCCAAGCGGGGATTCCCCTCTGGCAGAAAGACCGCACAGACCAGGATCCCTTGGTTGTCGCGGGCGGGCCCTGTGTTTACAATGCTGAGCCCGTGGCAGACTTTTTTGACCTCATCATGATCGGGGAGGGTGAGGAAGTCCTTTTAGAGCTCTTGGCCCTTTACCGCGAGGCCCGGGCCCAAGCCTGGGATCGCAAACGCCTCCTCCTGGAGGCCAGCCAAATTCCGGGCATTTATGTGCCCTCCCTCTATCAGGCCCACTACACAGAAGAGGGTCATTTTCTGAAGCTTGAACCCCTAAACCCGGAGGTCCCAGCCAGGATTACTAAACGTATTATTAAGAACTTAGACCAAGTCTTTACCCCTTTAGATGTCTTGGTTCCTAATATCGAAATTGTCCATGACCGGATTTTTCTAGAACTCTATCGGGGTTGTGCTTCGGGTTGCCGTTTTTGCCAGGCGGGCATGATTTACCGGCCCGTCCGTGAGCGAAGCTTGGAGACTTTATTGGCCCAAACGGACTATATGTTGACCCATTCTGGCTATGAAGAAATTGGTCTCTTGTCTCTATCAACAGGGGACTATAGCCAGCTATCCGAGCTTTGCCAAAGCATTTTAGACCGGCACCAGGCTGACCATGTTAATCTTTCTTTGCCCTCCCTCCGCTTAGACTCGGTTTCCATGGACCTGCTCAACCAGGTGGCCACCAATCGGAAGTCTGGCCTGACCTTTGCCCCGGAGGCCGGTAGCCAAGTCGCCCGAGACCGGATCAATAAAAACATTTTAGAATCGGACCTCCTGGAGACGGCAGAATATGCTTTTGAATTAGGCTGGGAGCGGTTGAAACTCTATTTCATGCTGGGCCTGCCCGGGGAGACAGATGAAGATGTAGCCGGCATTGCAGACCTTTGCTACAAGCTTTTAGATATCTGGGCAGACCTCTGCCGGCGGAAGAAGAAAAGACGCCGCCTCCACATTACGGTATCTACGGCTATTTTTATCCCCAAGCCCTGGACCCCCTTCCAATGGGAGGGGCAAATCTCCTTGCAAGAGATGGATCATAAGGTGAAGCTCTTGCAAGAAAAGCTCCGTCATCCTGCTATTACTTACCAATGGCATGGCTATGAATCCTCCCGGATTGAGGCCGCTCTGGCCAAGGGTGACCGCCGGATGGCCCAAGTTCTTTATCTGGTCCATCAAGCAGGTGCCTGGTTGGAAGGGGAGCGGCAATATTTTTCCTACCCGCGCTGGCTCCAGGCTTTTGACCAAGTTGGTTTAGATTTAGACCAGCTGGTCAGCCAAGCCATCCCTGAAGAAGCGGATTTGCCCTGGGATTTTATTGATCCGGGTGTCCACAAGTCCTATCTCCTCCGGGAAAGGCAGAAGGCTCTAGAGGCTCTTACGACTAAGTCTTGCCGCAAGGCCTGCAATCTCTGCGGGGCCCAGGACTTTGCAACTGGCATCTGCCAGCAGGTGAGGAATGCCCGTGGATAAGTTTTCCTATCTCTTGACCTTTGCCCGTACCGGCCCCCTAGCTTGGCTGGGACACTTGGATATTATGGTGGTCTTTGAGCGGTCTATGCGCCGGGCCGGCCTGCCCCTCCTGTGGAGTCAGGGCTACAATCCTCGCCCTTCGCTCGTTTTTGCCCTCCCCCTGGGTGTTGGGGTGGAGTGCAGGCGGGACCTCCTGGAAATTGAGACCACGGAGGCCCTCTGTCCTCAAGATATCGTCGAGCGTTTGAATGCTAAGTTGCCTCGAGGCTTGTCCTTGGTGGAGGCCCGGGTCAGTCCGGACCACAGAAAGTCCCTCATGGCCCTGGTCCAAGCGGCGGCTTATCGGATCGAAGGCCCCGGCCTAGGCCAGGCTTTCGACCAACTGACGGCAAGTCCTGATCCGGTTACGGTGGTTCGAGAGCATAAGGGGAGGACCCGGTCCCTGGACCTTTTTTCCTATATCCAGCAGTGGCAGGTCCAGGATGCGGATAGCTTTGTTTATTGCTGCATGGCAGGGTCGGCAGATAATCTACGCCCCGACCTGGTCCTCAAAGCGATCGCAGAATTCCGTCCTGATCTCGCTACTGCCTGCGGGGGAGCCAGAATTATCCGGGAAGGCCTCTACTTGATGGGTCTTCCTTCTGACCTTGCTGGCCCTATGCTGGACCTATATAATAATTTAGATTAGAGTTCGCGGGGAAAGGATAAGCGTCAGGATGTCAAAAGTCAGTCTTAGCCTGCCTGCCTGGTTTGGAGACCACATGGTCTTGCAACAGCAGGTTCGGACCCGCATTTACGGGAATACCAGCCCTTCAGCCCAAGTCACGATCCGTCTTGAACGTTTTCCTTCCGGCCGGCTTTTATCTAGTATGGAAGCCGAGTACGGCCTGATTTTTCAAGAGAAGGATTACGCGGAAGCTGACGGCTTTTTTGAGTTTAAGTTGCCCATGTTTGAGGGCTCTTACGATAAGTTTCGCTTAACGGTAGAATCTGCCGGGGAGAGCCTGATATTTGATGATATCCTCTTTGGCGAGGTCTGGCTGGCTACGGGTTCATCCAATATGTCCATGCCAGTTGAATGCTCGGATGTTGCCCCCTTAATCAAGAGCCTGAACAATGCTTCGGGCCTCCGGTTTTTTACCCAAAATGAAGATGGACTTAAGATTGGCAGCAAGGAATACTCCTATAACCCTGTGGGGCAAATTTATGGGGGACGTTGGTATCAGGCGGGCGAGCAGGCGGCAATCTTGAAGCTGAGCGCGGCCGCTGTGGCTTTTGCCATTGATCTGCAGAAAAGCCTCAATCTTCCCCTGGCTGTTTTTTCATTGGCCTGTCCCGCTTCCTATATTCATTCTTGGTTACCCCGGGCCGTGATAGAGTCTGATGCTATCATTAAGAATCATGTGCGGGAGATTCGGCACTATCGCGACAAGTCTAACTGGAATGCTCTCCCGGCCGAGGAAAAGGCGGCTGACCGCTATCTGAAGAGCCGTGCCTACACCCAAAAGGATAAGGCCGCAGAAAACCTGCCCTTTGCCCTTCATAACCAGCCTGGCGCTTTATTCAACCATAAGCTGGCCCCCTATACGAGCCTCAGCCTCCGGGGAATCCTCTGGTATCAGGGAGAAGAAGACCTCCAGTATCCGGACTACTATATGCGGGCTCTGCCAGCCCTCTGCCAGGTTTTTAAGGAAATGTTCCAAAGCCCCCTTTCCGGCTTGAGCTTTGTCTATTCACAAATGACCCCCCGCCTGGCTTCCGACCTGGATCCCGCCCGTCTAGCCTTCTTTAATGAAGCCTTGGCGGCTATCCGCCGCCGTCTTCCCCTCAAGGCAGGCCTGATTACCAACTATGACTTGCCCCTCAGCTTCCGCCAGGGTTCGGGTTATTACGATAGTCCTAACACCCCAAGGGCCAAGTTTGAGATTGGCCGCCGCATGTCCCGGGTGGCCCAAGGTTTGGCCTATCATTTAGATATGCCTGCTTCGGCGCCGGAATGTATCGGGGCAGAGCGTGTGGGCAACAAGCTTCTTTTAACCTTTGATAATGCAGGCAAGGGGATTCGCTTACGGGCTGGAGAGACCCAGCTCAAGGGTTTTACGATCTGTAGTGAGGACAGTCCCTATGTCCTGGCAGAGGCCAAGGAACTTTATCAGCTGCGGGTGATTGTCTGGCATGACGAGGTTAAAAATCCTCGGTCTTGTGCCTATGCTTTTGGCAACTTTAACTCTGAGGCCAACCTGTGCGGGTCTACGGGCATGCCCCTCGTGCCCTTTCGTTTGGATCGGGAGATCCGTCCCACGGAAACACCTCGTAGCTGGGCTTATTGCGACAGCCTGGAAGCCTTTAAATTCCCCATTACCGACCCCAGAAGCCCGCGTATGGGGGGCAAGGCGATGCCCGGAATTTACCCCCTCTGGAAACTCTATTCCGGCAGGGCGAGCTTTCACTTGGAGGCCAACAATAAGCGACGGGGGAATGCCTCGATCTTTATTAAGTACAACAAGGCTGATGAGAAGCCCTTAAGCTTTGGCCCCGTCCTAGATTATGCTTCTGATTATCCGCCTTTAGATTTGCACCTGTGGTCTGAACTCCACTTGCAAATCTTTAATACAGAGCACAGGATAAAGACCCTGCGCCTGCTTTTAGCAGATGTCAATGACCGAGAAACTGTATCGGAACCTTTAGAGATCAAGAATGTCTTGTCTTGGCAGACCTTGGTTTTCAAGTTGAAAGATGCCCCGGTAGACCTCATGCGGTTGACCAGGCTGGAATTTCTCTTGCTAGACAAGGAAGCTGAGGGTTCCATTTATATAGATCAAATTGAATTTAAAGGACTTGAATGGTCTTAGGAGGAGATAATATGGCAAGAATTGACCGCGTAGCTAAGCACTTTGTCCCCCAGGAGAGGGAAAGATTTATCTATCAAGCCTGGCTCGACCAGGATGCTTTTGGGGCAGATCCCCATTCTGACAAAGAGCCTTTCTGCATTGTCATGCCCCCGCCTAATATTACGGGCAACCTGCATATTGGCCATGCCCTTGACTTGGGTCTCCAGGATATGCTGATCCGGCAGAAGCGGATGCAGGGCTACGAGGCCCTCTACCTGCCGGGTACAGACCATGCCTCTATCGCTACAGAGGTCAAGATTGTGGAAGCCATGCGGTCAGAAGGCCTGACTAAAGAAGATCTCGGCAGAGAGGCTTTCTTAGAACGGGCCTGGGCCTGGAAAGAAAAGTATGGAGACCATATTGTAGAGCAGTCCAAGAGCCTTGGCTTGTCCTGTGACTGGTCCAGGCAACGCTTCACCATGGATGCGGGCCTTTCCAAGGCCGTGACTAAGGTCTTTGTGAATATGTATAAAGAAGGCCTCATCTATAGAGGGGAGCGCCTGATTAACTGGTGTCCTGATTGCCTGACCTCTATTTCTGATGCGGAAGTCGAGCATGAAGAAGAGCATGGCTCCTTCTGGCATATCCGCTACCCCCTGAGTGATGGATCTGCCTATCTGGAAATTGCTACGACCCGGCCTGAAACCCTCCTGGGGGATACCGCCCTGGCTGTCCATCCTGAGGATGACCGCTATCAGCAATATGTGGGCAAAAGCGTTATCCTGCCCCTGGTCGGCCGTGAAATTCCCGTGGTGGCGGATGCCTATGTGGAGAGGGATTTTGGTACTGGTGTTGTCAAGATTACGCCTGCCCATGACCCCAATGACTTTGAAGTCGGCAGGCGCCACAATCTGCCCATCATCAATATCATGGAAGAGGATGGCCGGATTAATAGCCAGGGGGGCAAGTATGCTGGCCTCACACGGGAAGAAGCGCGTAAGCTTATTGTCCAAGACCTGGAGGCTGAAGGTTTCCTGGTGAAAACAGAGGACATGGTTCACCAGGTTGGCCATTGCTATCGCTGCCATACCGTTATTGAGCCCCGCCTGTCCAAACAGTGGTTTGTCGCCATGGATAAGCTGGCTAAGCCTGCGATTGCTGCCGTAAAAAACGGGGATATTCAGTTTGTGCCTGAGCGTTTCACCAAGGTCTATGACAATTGGATGGAGAATGTGCGGGATTGGAATATCTCCCGCCAGCTCTGGTGGGGCCACAGGATACCTGCTTGGTACTGCCAGGATTGCGGTGAGATCACGGTGAGTGACCACACGCCAGACTGCTGCGAACATTGTGGTTCCAGCCATCTGGAACAGGATCCTGACACCCTGGATACCTGGTTTTCCTCAGCCCTTTGGCCCTTCTCCACCCTGGGCTGGCCGGATGAAACGCCGGAGCTGGCTAAGTTTTTCCCCACAGATGTCTTGGTCACCGGCTACGATATTATCTTTTTCTGGGTTGCCCGGATGATTTTCTCCTCTCTCCACCAGACGGGGCAGATTCCCTTTAAGTACGTCTCTTTCCATGGCCTGGTTCGGGATGATCAGGGGAGAAAAATGTCCAAGTCTTTAGGCAACGGGATCGATCCGCTAGAGATGATCCAGCTCTACGGGGCGGATGCCTTGCGCTTCACCCTGGTGAATGGCGCTTCTCCCGGCAATGACCAGCGCTTTTCTACAGAGAAAATCGAAGCGGCCCGAAACTTTATCAATAAGGTTTGGAATGCCTTCCGTTTTGCCGTCATGAACTTTGATGAGGAGATGGACTTCTCTACAGTCGACCTGGCTGACCTGGAGAGGGAAGACCGCTGGATCATGCACCAGGCACAAACCCTCTTAAAAAATGTCAATATGAACTTTGACAAGTTTGAGCTGGGCAATGCCCTGGGAAATATCTATTCCTTCCTCTGGGATGATTTCTGCGACTGGTATATTGAGATGGTAAAGCCCCGCTTGCGCCAGGAGGGCAAAAGCCGCTTGGCTGCCCAGTATGTTTTAAATTATGTCTTGGTCCTAGCAGTCAAGCTCCTCCACCCCTTCATGCCCTACTTTACGGAGGACATTTACCAGCATCTCATCCATGAAGAAGGCCAGCTCATTCGTGCCAGCTGGCCCCAAGTCGAGGAGAGCCTGGACTTTCCCCAAGATGCCGAAGAAATTTCCATCTTGCGGGAGGCTATTCGGGGTATCCGCAATCTGCGCGCAGACAAGCAGGTTAGTCCCAAGAAGTCTCTTAATATCATGGTTGTGGCCGACAGTCCTCAAGTCCGACAAATTTTTGAGGATAATCCTGCCATCCTGGCCCACCTGGCTAATATTGGCCAAGTCAAGACCTATGCAGACGACAGTCAGTTGCCCTTAAACGCTGTTTCTGCTCCCTTTGGTCCGGGTACAGTTTACCTGGCCCTAGAAGACCTTGTAGACCTTGAAGAAGAAGCCGCCAAGCTGGCTGCGGAAATCGACCGCCTTAAGGGTGAAATTGCCCGTGGCCAAAAAATGCTGGCCAATGAACACTTTACCTCCAAGGCACCTGCTGCCGTAGTGGAGAAAGAAAGGGCCAAGCTAGAGGGGAACCAGGATGCCCTCCTTGCCAGCCAACAAAGACTCGATCAGATTCAGCGAAGTTAGGCTCGCTAGGCCTAAGGAAACGAGGCGCATGTGTCAGACCTAAATCAAGACCAGCTAGAGCTCTTGGAACTGCGGGCCTACCTGGCAAAACTCAACCATGCCTACTATGACCTGGATGATCCCTTGGTCAGTGACCAGGAATATGACCAGGCCATGCAGCGCTTGAGACACCTAGAGGCGCAGTATCCTGAGCTACAAGATCCCCAGTCTCCCAGCCAAATCGTGGGGGGTCAGGTTTCATCTGACTTGCCCCCGGTTCCCATCCAGTACCCCATGCTTTCTTTGCAGGATGTTTTTTCCAGCGAGGAAGTCTTGAGCTTTGTAGATAATTTGCGGCAAAAGCTGGGCCCTCAAAGCTTTACTGTGGAAGAAAAAATTGATGGCCTATCCTTGGCCCTCCGCTACGAATGGGGCAAGCTTGTTTTGGCCCATACCCGAGGAGATGGCCACCATTTTGGCGAGAATGTCACGGACCAGGCCAAACGCTTGCGGGGCCTGCCTTTGACGATTGATCCGACCATTCCTCTTCTCCAGGTGAGGGCTGAAGTCTACATGCCTTATGACGACTTTAACAAGCTTAACCAGGAACAAGAGGCTAAGGGGGAGAAGACTTTCGCTAATCCCCGGAATTCTGCGGCCGGTACCCTTCGCCAGTTGAATCCCGACCTGGTTGCAAGCCGGGGCCTGACCTATTTTGTCTTTGATATCTTGGCCTTAGAAGGTCGGACCTTTGAGTCCGACTCGGAAAGTCTAGCCTGGCTGTCCAGCCTGGGCTTTGCGGTAATTCCTCAAATCAAGATCTGTAAGACTAATCAGGAGATTCTGGCGGCCATCCAGGCTATTGCCGAAGAAAGGGAGACCCTGCCCTATGGCATTGATGGAGCTGTGGTTAAGCTAGATAGGCTGGCCCTGCGCCAGGACCTGGGGGCTACGGCCAAGGTTCCCCGCTGGGCGGTGGCTTACAAATATCCTGCGGAAATTAAGGAGACTGTCCTGGACAGGATTGACCTCCAGGTGGGCAGGACTGGTCGGGTAACCCCCGTGGCCATCCTAAAACCTGTGCAAATTGCAGGCTCCACTGTGGGCCGGGCCAGTCTCCACAATCCCTCTATTGTCCGAGCCCTGGACCTGAGGCCGGGAGATACGGTTCGCCTGTCCAAATCCGGTGATGTCATTCCACACATTATTTCTGTAAATTATGCCCTTAGGCCCCAACCTGCCCCAGATGCCTGGCAGGAACCTACGCGTTGCCCCGTTTGCGCTAGCCCTCTTTATCGAGAAGCAGAAGGCATAGACCTTTATTGTGAATCCCCTCAATGCCCGGCCCAGGCCCTAGGCCACCTCATCTACTTTGCCTCCAAGCCTGCTATGGATATTCGCGGCTTGGGCGAGGTCACGGTGGCTTCCCTTTATGACAGCGGTCTCTTGCGTGGCTTGCCTGATATTTACCGGCTAAAAGACCATCAAGAGGCCCTCATTGCGGATGGCTTTATTGGGCGAGAAAGACGGGTAGGGCAGTTGTTGGAGGCCATTGAAAAGTCTAAGTCAAACGACTTGTGGAGACTGGTCACAGGCCTTGGCATCCGCCATGTGGGTCCCCAAGCTGCCCGACAACTCTGCCAGGCCTATCCTGACCTCGAGGCCCTTAGTCAAGCCTCCCTACTGGAGCTCCAAGCTGTGCCAGATATTGGACCGGAGACAGCCCACAGTTTGATCAATTTCTTTAGTCAAGCCGAGAGCCAAGAGCTTCTGGCCCAATTAAAGGCCCTGGGTTTGAATTTTCAAGCTCAGGCCCAGGAGGCAGACAAGCAAGCAGGTCCCTTGGCTGGCAAGTCTGTGGTCATTACGGGCAGTTTGGACACTCTGTCGCGGGGAGAGGCGACCGCCCTGCTTGAAGCTGCGGGGGCTTTGGTACGGTTAAGTGTTTCAGCCAAAACGGACTTTGTCATCGTGGGAGAAAATGCGGGCTCAAAATTAGCTAAAGCCCAAGAGCTAGGAATTCCCTTAATCTCTGCCCAGGATCTCACAGACTTTGTTAAGGGGGGGGTATGATTTACTTTTACTTGAGTTTAACCCTCACCATTGTTATAAGCCTTTGCCTTTTTCTCTTGCTTATACGCCGGCTCAGAATTAATTGGGCTAAGCAAAATCGCCGGAAGCTGAGCTTCCTTCTGCCTAGCATCCTCAGCTTGATTTTCCTAGCTTTTGTTATTTTTGAGCTCAAACCCCGCTTGTTGGATTGCCTGGATATTTTACAAAATAATGTCTACACCTATAGTGTTAATTCGCAAGATATCGAATTTGTTGGCAGGCGCATCAAACATGGGGATAAGATGTTGATAAGGAGCCCCTGGGAACCTGGCCTTAAAGCGGATACCATCTACCGTATCCGCTATGCAAAATATTCAGGCCTGGTCCTAGCCTTTGATATCCAAATGCCGGAGGAAGTCTCGGCTCCTTCACCCTAAATAAAGCAGGCTTTTCGACAAATTTTATTCTATTTCTAAAATTTCAAGCTCTCTACTTCGCTATGCTAATGCTAGAATAACAGCCCAGAAACAAGGCTAACTAGCCTAAGCACCATTTTGCCGCCAAGGAGGAGAGCATGAATTATTTTACTGATAATGCTATGAAGAGCCTGGGATTTTATGTTGCAGGCAGTAATACTGAACTTTTAAACCGCATTAACCAGCTCATGGGCGACAAGGGTCATCTTGGCGTTTGTGACCCCCAGGGTCATTATCATTATGTCATAGATGGCCGCAAAGGGGCACCTTATGCCGCCCGCCGCATTGAAGGCGTGGCTCAAAAGTTTATGCGGGAAAGTGATCGCCAGATTAAAGAAGATAAATTCAACGCAGAATTTTATGTGGATGCTGTCCTGTCTTGCTATGCCTTTGATGATTCTCTCAAGGGCTACCATTTTATACGCTATATTCTGGTTCAATTGACCCTAAATCCTGCCTTATCCACTTCTTTATCTAAAACGCTTTATCCTATGACGGCTCGGCATTTTCAAGTAGAAGTTAGGCAGGTGGAACGCAATGTCCGCTATTGCTTGCACAAATTGAAAGAAACAGAGCTTTCAGGTCTGCCCCATAAGCATAAAATGTTGCCCTTAATGATTAAGGACGGCAAACCCGTCTTCCAAGCGGTGAAAACCCGGGTTTTGCTAGAAGATAAAGACCGTTATAAAAATGCTGAAGCGATTCGAGTCCTACTGAAGCAAGTCCAAAAGTTAATAAAGCGAGATCTTTACCCCGATATGACCAGCCTCAAAAAAGAGACGAAAGAACAGAGCCTTTAGTCTGCCTGTCGCAATGTAAATTCCTAGCAAAAAGTCTCAAAACAGGCTTGGCTCTTGACATTCCGCCGCTCACTCAGCATAATGCTCTGGAATCAAGTCCTTAAAGGAGGCTCATATGAACAAAACTGAACTAATCGCTGCTGTTTCTGAAAAAACAGAGCTGACCAAAAAAGAGAGCGAAAAGGCTGTTAACGCAGTTTTTGATGCCATTGCTGAAAACCTGGAAAAAGGTGATAAGGTTGTTCTTGTTGGCTTTGGTACTTTTGAAGTACGTGAGCGTGCAGAACGCATGGGTCGCAACCCCAGCACCAAAGAAGTCATTAAGATCCCCGCATCTAAGGCTCCCGCTTTCCGCGCAGGCAAAAACCTCAAAGAACGCATTAACGGCTAGTTCTATTTTGCTTTTGAACTTCTTAGCCTGTCGTGATGACAGGCTTTTTTTATTGGCCTAATAGGCTAAAATAAATAAGCATGCCTTGTCTGTTAATGTCACTTGTTTATTTTTCCTATGTGTCCCGCTACTTGACGGGCTTATGCTTTGCCCTGGCCGCTCTTATACTCTGTTTTACGGCCTATCGCCGCTTGCGGGAACGCCTGACTTTACATCGGCAGCCTGTTGACCATTATTTTCTCCTAGGAGAGGACCCCAGTCAGCCGGATGGCATTCTCTATTATCCCCTGTATTTTTCGACCTCCTTGGGCAAAGCCCGTTCGTCGGACATCCAGCTGAAGGGAAGAGGAATCCTCCGCCATCACGCCATGATTTATCTCTACAAGGGGGCTTGGTATCTCGATAATTTTTCTGGCAAGGCTGCTATTCAACTCAATGGCAAGGAGCTAAAAGGGCGCAAGCGCTTGCGTCACGAGGATAAGATTGTCCTAGGTCGCTATAGCCTATCATTTTTTGATGAGGCCAAGTCTGCCCAAAAGTCTGGCCAGTCCTTGCGGAAGCTTGAAGAAGACCTCTCCTTGGACCAGAGTCAGCCGCCTGGCCTCGCCTCTATTCTTCTGGCCCTCTACCTCCCCCTGGCCTTGCTTCAGGTTCTTTTTGTTTTGCCAGCTGATCTCAATGCGCTCGCTCCAGGATTTCTTTTGCTATCGGGGCTCTTCATGCTTCTTATCCTATCCTCAGCCTTGCTTTGGCCCCGCATCTATCGACATTTTGACAGCATGGCCTTTACCTGTTTCGCCTTGTTAATGTCCCTGGGCTTTGCCATACAAATGCGGCTTTCCCTTTTAAATCGTAGCATGCCTACAAGTCCTGACTGGGACCAGGATAAGTGGTTAGACTTCCTCCGCACAGATATGTTTAAGCAGGCTCTTTTCCCCATTTTAGGCCTCCTTATCATGCCCTTAATCATTGTCTTGGTCAGCCGTACTAAACTCATTGAGCGTCTGGCGCCCCTGTGCCTGGTCCTTACGCCCTTGCTCTACTTATCAAGCATAGTCTTGGGCTCTGATATCACAGGGACGGGCGCGCGGCTCTGGATTCGTCTGCCTATGGGTTTGACTATTCAGCCCAGCGAATTTGCCAAAATAACCTATCTCTTGGTTTTAGCCTGGACCTTTAAAGTCCGTTTGTCCTTTAAACGGCAACTACTTTTCCTGGCCTGGGCAGGCGGCAATTTTATCTTGGTTTTGTTGTTACCAGACCTGGGCTCCCTCATGATTCTCCTGCCCTTAAGTCTGGTCGTCTTCCTTGTGATGACATCAGAGTATATTAAAACAGCTCTAATCCTTTTGGCTGGGTCTAGCTTCTTTTTCTTGGCCTATCAGGTCTTTCCTTATGTCCGCCGGAGAATCTACGGCTGGCTGACTTTATGGACGGAGCTGAATGCGCAGAACGACCAGATTATTCGTGGCTTAAAAGCCATGTCTCGCGGAGGCCTGGTCGGCTTAGGTTGTGGCCAGGCCGAGCCCCGGGCCATTCCCTTGGCGAGCTCAGATATGATTTTCCCCTTTTTAGTAGAGGAGCAGGGGCTATTGGTGGGCTTGGCCCTTGTGGCCATTTTTATGGCCCTATGGCTCCGCGGGGCCCATGCTTTTATGGTCACCCGTGATAGCTTTTCGGCGGCCCTCATCCTTGGTTTGGCCTCTTCCTTTTTTATTGAAGCAGCGGTGGTTGTTGCTGGCTCTACAGGCCTGGTCCCCCTCACGGGTGTTACCTTGCCCTTTATTGCCCGAGGTGGTTCTTCTATGTTGGCCAAGTACCTCATGGCTGGCCTCTTGCTAGGCCTTGCCAATCGCCAGGCTGAGGGGGATAGATGAAGCAGTTAATTCGCAATCTTTTATTAGTCAGTGTGGCCTTTATTCTGGTCTTCGTCTTCTTAGTCTTGGGGATTATCTTTCAACAGGAGCGGAGCCGAACGAATCTCGCGGGCCATGGTGGGGAAAACAAATTGGCTTTAGCAGACCAGTATGCCAAAGCCGGCCGGATCTTAGACCGGCAGGGTATCATCCTAGCCTCGAGCGAGCATGGCCAAAGGCGCTATGCGGAAGATCCACTCTTGGCATCAGCCTTGGTCCAGACCATAGGGGACTACAGTCATAATATTGCTAACACCATTGAAGAGCGCTACCAGGCGGAATTAACCGGTAGTAACCGGGGCTTCTTTAAACAGTTGGTCTTTGACCTCAAGGGCCAGGGTCTAAAGGGGTCTGACCTGCGCTTAAGCCTGGATGCGGATTTGTGCCGAAAAGCTGCAGAACTGCTGGAGCCCTACCGGGCTTCTATGGTGGTTCTCAATTACCAGACGGGAGAGATTCTCTGCCTGGTCAACACGCCTTTGGTCGCACCGGACCAGGTTATTCATTGGCAAAATATTGAAGAAGGCTCCCTCTTCAATAAGGCTCTTTTAGGCCAGTACACGCCTGGCTCCACCTTTAAACTCATAACCGATGCGGCCTGGATTTCTTCCGATCAATTTCAGCCAGATTACCAGGTCCAATGCAAGGGCCGTGAGCCCCTATTAGGGCCAGGCTCGGTTTTAGAAAACCGCCAAGATGCTGGCCATGGCCTCTTAGACAGAAGTCAAGCTCTGGCTCTTTCTTGTAACCACTACTTTGGCCAACTTGCCCTTAATGTCGGTGCTATGCAGCTCTTTAAGACGGCGGAAAACTTTGCCTTCAATGCCCCTCTAAGCTTGGACAAGCTAAGCGTTATGCCCAGCCAGCTGAAGATTAGCCCCCAGCTGGATGATTACACCTTGAGCTGGCTGGCTATCGGCCAGCCAATTGAAGGCCAGAAGCTGACGGTCTCCCCCCTCCACCTCGCTATGATTTCTGGAGCTATTGCCCAGGGTGGCCAAATGATGGAGCCCCATTTATTGGCTGAGGTCCTTAATCCTGGATCTAGCCGGGGAGAGCTCACCCAGCCTAGAACGGCTTATATTGTTGGGACTAGATCTAGCATGGAGCTTTTGGCCCAAGATATGATTTATGCGGTCCAGCATGGTATGGCCCAAGGGGCGCAGGTTTCTGGTCAAGTGGTAGGCGGGAAGACAGGGACGGCTGAACACGCTGGCCAGGTAGGGGACAATCAGAGCAATTCACTCTTTACAGGCTTTTTGCAAAATCCTGAATGCCCCCTTGCGATTAGTTTGGTCGTAGAAAATCAGTGGGTGGATGTTTCTGCCATCGCCGGCCAGATCTTAGCCTATGCTTTAGACAAGCAAGCCTAGATCCCTTAAACTTAAAGGACTGAGTCAGATACAGAATCGAAGGAGACTAATTTATGGATGCACTCCAGGCCCAAAAGCCGGCCGACTTACTCTTAGTAGATGGCAATTCTATCCTTAACCGTGCTTACTTTGGTATAGGCCGCAACCAGCGCCTGACCGCTCCCGATGGTACCCCTACCGGGGCTATCTTTACTTTTTTCAATATGCTCTTTAGCTTTCAAGATGCTCTCCAGCCTGAAAGGACCTGTGTTTGCTTTGACCGGCCTGAGCCTACCTTCCGCCATGATCTTTACGAGGGTTACAAGGCAGGCCGTAAAGCGATGGATGAAGACCTGGCTATCCAATTTCCCCTGGTCAAAGAGGGCTTAAGATATATGGGCCTTAACCAAGTTGAAAAGGCTGGCTGTGAAGCAGACGATTTGATTGCTAGTCTGGCCAGATTAGGGGTCGAAGCGGGAGACCATGTCTATGTTTTGTCTGGTGACCGGGACCTTTGGCAACTTATTTCTGACCAGGTCACCCTCATTTATCCCTACAAGAACAAGTCGGGATCAGGCAAGGATTTTATGGGCCCAGAGGAGTTTCAGCAAATTTACGGCTTCGGACCGGAGGCTTTCCTTGATTTCAAAGCCCTCATGGGTGACCCTTCAGATAATATTCCTGGTGTGCCGGGGGTGGGCGAAAAAACGGCCATGGCCTTGATTCAAGAGTATGGTAGCCTGGATCAAGTCTATGCCCACCTGGATGAGATCAAGGGTGCGAAGGGTCGCAACTTAAAGGAGGGCCGTGATTCAGCCTACCTTTCCTATAGACTAGCAAAACTCAATGATCAGGCGGCCATTCCAGCTTGCCCAGCCAACCTGCCTGTTGACAAGGAGGCTTTAGACCAGTATCTGCAAAGGCTCAATATCCAGAGCCTGCGGCCACGTTTTGACTTGGAAGCCCAGGAGGCCCTAAGCGCTCAAGCTTTGGAGAAAGAATGGACCAAGCTAGACAGCTGGCAAGATCTGGCCTTGAACTCAGACAGCAAACTTGCTATTTTGCCCCTGCCTGCCGGCTCCTGGACCTTACTCAATGATCAAGACCAGCTGGTCTGCCTCAGCCTTGCCGAACTCAATTTTGTTTGGCCCCAAATCCTTGCCCCTGGCCCTCAGATCTTCTTTTGGGCGGGGAAGGAAGTCTTGCGGGATGCAGGCTTAGAAATTCCGCTTAAGCCCTATTACGATGGGGAAATCGCCGCCTATCTTCTTAATGTGGGAGACTTGGGCAAGGCTTATCCGGAAGCTTTCCTGACAGCCTGGCAGGCCCTAGGCGGTGAGTACATCGCCTTCCAGGCCCTGGAGACTCTATCTGGCCCCGATTTGGACCGAGAGCTTTATTTCCGCTTGTCAGCCCTCTTGAAGTTCAGCCAGCTGGCAGATAAAGCCCTGGCAAATTTCAAACTTACTCAATTGGCAACTGACTTAGAATTCCCCCTGGCCCGGGTGCTTGCAGAAATGGAACGGGTGGGTATCGGGATTGACCAAGCCAGCTTAGACCTCTTATCGCAAAAGATGGCAGAGGAACTGGCTGATCTTGAAAAGCGTATTTTTGCCTATTTCCCCCGGGAGATCAATCTCAATTCGAGCAAGCAACTCGGGGAAGTACTCTTTGAGGATTTAGGCCTCAGGGGAGGGAAGAAAAACAAAAACGGGTCATACTCTACAGCGGCAGAAGTTTTGGATAAGCTTTACTATGACCATCCGACTATCCCGCTTATTCTAGAGTATCGGGAGCTGGCTAAGTTGCGGTCCACCTTCGTTGAAGGCTTGATCAAGGAGATTTCTGAGGATGGCCGTATCCATACCCACTTCAAGCAAACTCTGACTACTACTGGCCGCCTTTCCTCGGCTGAGCCCAACTTGCAAAATATTCCCGTAAAATCGGACCGGGCGAATGCGATCCGCAAGCTCTTTGTGCCAAAGCCAGGCTGGACCTTTGTGGATGCTGACTATTCCCAAATCGAACTCCGTCTTTTGGCCCATATGAGCCAGGATCCAGGCTTGCAAGAGGCTTTTCAATCGAACGCAGATATCCATCTGGCGACGGCTTCACGGATTTTTAACAAGCCCGCAGAAAAGATTAGCAGTAAGGAGAGGCGGGATGCCAAAACCATCAACTTCTCCATTATTTATGGTATCTCAGACTTTAGCCTGTCCCAGGACTTGGGCTTAAGTGTGGCGGATGCCCGAGCTTATATTGACGCTTACTACAGCCACTATCCCAGGGTAAAACCTTGGATGGAGGCCCAAGTGGACCAAGCTAAGAAGTTGGGCTATGTCGAGACCATCTTAGGCCGGCGGCGTTATATCCCTGAACTCAAGAGTCGGAACTTTCATCAAAGAAAATTTGGGGAAAGGGCAGCCATGAATGCCCCTGTCCAGGGTTCAGCCGCAGACCTGATTAAAATTGCCATGGTAGAAGTGGAAAAGGAGCTAAGGGCTGCGGGCTTAAGAGCCAAGCTGATCTTGCAGGTCCATGATGAGCTGGTCTTGGAAGTGCCAGATGAGGAGGTCCCGGAGGCGGCAGCTATCCTCCGCCGGGTCATGGAAGCTGCTCTACCGCTTTCCGTCCCCCTCAAGGTAGACTTGGATGTCGGCAAAAGCTGGGGAGAGATGTCTCCTTATCCCCATTTTTCGTGCTAGACTAGGGCACGAACCGAGTTTATGTGAGTAAGGGATTTTCTCAGTTTAAAGATAAAATTGATTAAAGGTGAAAAATGAAAGTTGGAATTGTTGGTTTGCCTAATGTAGGCAAAAGCACTCTCTTTAATGCCATTACCCATGCGGGAGCAGAAGTGGCAAATTACCCTTTTTGCACGATCGAGCCCAACCACGGAATTGTGGCGGTTCCCGATGACCGCCTCACTTGGCTGACCGAGCTCAGCAAGAGCCGGAAAACAACTCCGGCCAGTGTAGAATTTGTCGATATAGCGGGCCTGGTAGCAGGTGCTTCAAGGGGAGAGGGTCTTGGCAATAAATTTTTAGCCAATATCCGGGAAACTGATGCTATCCTCCATGTGGTCCGTTGCTTTGAAGATGGGGATATTACTCATGTTTCCGGCGGGGCTGACCCCATAAGGGATGTCAATATCATCAATCTAGAACTCATCCTATCCGATTTAGAATGGTTGGAAAGACGAAAAGAAAAAGTGGCCAAAATGTCAAAATCGGGTAGTAAGGAGACCCTGGCAGAAGTTGATTTTCTCGATCGGCTAATCGCACACCTTGAAGCAGAACAGCCGGCCCGGTCTTTCCCCTGGACCGAGGAAGAGCAAGAAGCTTATTTGCCGGATCTCTTCTTGCTGACGACCAAGCCGGTTCTTTATGTTGCGAATATAGCCGAAGATAAGATTGGTCAGGACCTGCCGGAAGTCAAAGCCTTAGAGGATATGGCCGCCAAAGAGGGATCCTCTGTGTTAGCCATCAGCGCAGAGATTGAAGAGGAAATTTCTAACTTGGAAGAGGATGAAAAGGCTATGTTCCTAGAAGATCTTGGCCTGGCTGAACCCGGTCTCAACCGTATTATTCGGTCTTCTTATGAACTCCTGGGGCTTATTTCCTTCCTGACTACTGGGGAGGATGAGTCCCGTGCCTGGACCATCAAAGCCGGCACTAAGGCAGCTCAAGCTGCGGGTAAAATTCACTCTGATATTGAACGGGGTTTCATCCGGGCTGAATTGGTGGCCTTTGAGGACCTAAAGGCCCTGGGCTCCATGAAGGAAGTAAAGGAGCAGGGCAAGTTGCGGTCTGAAGGACGTGACTATGTCATGCAGGATGGGGACGTTGTCCTCTTCCGCTTTAATGTTTAAATGTTTGTTATTGGTGTAACAGGCGGTATAGGTGCTGGCAAGTCTAGCTTTGCCAGATTTTTGGCAGAAGCTGGCCTGCCCTTAATTGACGCTGACCAGATTTCCCATGAGTTGACTCAAGCGGGAGGTCGGTCCATGGCGCAAATTGCTGCTGTCTTTGGCGATGCCTATCTCAAAAAGGATGGTAGCTTAGATAGAGAAGCCATGGCGGCCCTGGCCTTTCGCGATAAAAAAAGCCTAGATAGTTTGTCTGCGATTATCCACCAAGATGTTATATGGACTATAGACCAAAGATTGGCAACTTTGAGCCAGACCGGTAGCCAAGCTGTGGTCTTGGATGTTCCCATTCCTGTCAAACATGGTTTTTTAGACCGCTGTGACCTGGTTATCTGCGTGTGGGCGGATGATCAAATCCGCCTTGACCGCTTAGCCAAGCGGGGCATGCCTCCAGAGGAGGCCAGGCGTAGGATGGCAGTTCAACTTTCCCGTGAAGAGTACGAAAACTTATCGGATATTTTACTGCTGAACAATGGCAGCCTGGATGACTTGCGGAGCCGGGCTCAGGAGATTTTACAAGCGGAGCTCAGCTCTCGGGGGATTCCCTTCCAAGATCTCCTGTCCCAATCTTCATGAGTTCTGGCGCTTATTGCGAGCCATTGTGTCTTTTTAGGACGATTTGTCGAACTCTTCTTTTTAAACACTCTTGTTCCTCGCTTATGCTGGTCATAAGAAGTGGAGCAAGACATGTATTCTCAAATCAAGACTTATATCCCCCAAGGCTTTGAAGCCATCCCGGCCCTTGTGGAGGCCAGTATCTTACCGGGTTTACCTTCCTTTGCCTTGTCCGGCCTATCTTCTGGCAAGAGCAGGGAAGTGGAATCTCGTTTGCGGGCCGCCCTCTTGGCAGCAGGCCTCCTGTGGCCCAAGGGCAGAATTATCTGCGGCATTAGCCCGGCCTGGTTGCCCAAAACAGGAAGCCTTTATGATCTTGGTTTAGCCCTGGCCTTGATTGAAGCTTCTGGCCAAGTCGGTGCCTTTCAACTTTCCTGTCCTTATTGCGTTATGGGCGAACTGGGTTTAGATGGGACCATCCGGCCCGTTCCTAGTATCTTTCCTAACTTAGAAGCGGCTGTTAAAGCCCAGGAACTTGTTTTTCTTCCGAAAGAAAATCTTGTAGAAGCCGAGGCCGTAGATGGCTTGACCTATTTGCCCTTGAATCAATTAGTGGAAGTTTTGGATTACCTGCGGGGAGGGCGATCTTTACAGGCACACAAAAGTACTTGTAAGGCACTGGGCCCTCCGCCGATTAGAGAGGCTGATCTTGTGGCATTTACGGCTTATCAAGGGCAAGCCCATGCCAGGCGGGGTCTGATGCTCGCTCTGGCTGGCCTCCACCCTCTGATCTTATTGGGGGCACCCGGTTGTGGTAAAACCATGCTCCTGTCCCTGTCTGCATCTCTTTTGCCTGGACTGGAGCAAGAGGAACTTCAGGTCTTGCGCAAAATTTATAGCGTGGCTCAGATCGAAGACCCTGAGGTTTTAGACCTAGGCAAGCGCCCCTTTGTGGCCCCACACTTTTCCGTGAGTCCGACGGGCCTGTCTGGCGGTGGCCAGAATCTTAAGCCTGGCCTGTTCAGCCTCGCGCATTCTGGTATTTTGTTTCTTGATGAGCTGGGAGAATATAGCGCGGCAAAGCTAGAACGTCTGAGAGAACCTATGTCCTCCCATCATATTTATTTAGTCCGTGCCAATCATAGTCTCAAGCTTCCTGCTAATTTTTTGCTCTTAGCCGCAGCAAACCCCTGCCGCTGTGGATATGCCTTGGAAGGAGAAGGGCAGTGTCATTGCTCCGATCAGGCGATCGCGAATTACTTAAAATCCATTTCTGGCGCCCTGTGGAATCGCTTTCACCTGATGGTCCTGATGAGGCGCCAGGCCGTTAAGCTAGGAGAGAAGAAAGTGGATCAGGCTGATCGTACAGCTTTTGTCCAGGCTCAAGAAAAAATTAAAAAGGCATGGGATCTTGCAAAGTCCCGTATGGAGGATTCGTCAAAAATCGGCGGTTACTCCTATCAAAATGGCGTTAACCCCCATTTTAAGGCCAATGGTCACTTTGGTTTCCAGCCTAGTATCCTCAACTACGCTAACCAATTGGCTAACCAGGCAAAGCTTAGTATGCGGTCCTACCAGCAAGTGATTCGGACAGCCCGGACAATAGCAGACCTAGATCAAAGAGAAGAAATCCAGACGGCAGATATTGATGAAGCCCTATTCTATCGGCCTGATCCTCAAAAAATTATGTGAGTACAGCTTATGATCCCGCAGTCTAATGATCCTGAACTTTTAGCTAAAGCCTTGTATTTAGAAGATCTCGCCTGGCGGATGCGAATTTCCTGGCTTGACCGCTATAAGGTCTATCAAAGAGGACAAATTCTTGACTTAGCCCTTAATGAATTCACGCTTTGCATGGGTGACCTTCTTGGCGAGAAGCTGGAAAAGTCCTCTGCCACTTGGCAGAGTTTTTTAAAGCGGGCAGACAGCTATAGCCGAGAGGGTATGGGCCTTTGCTGGCCAGGGCATCCCGCCTGGCCTCATTATTTCAATAGCATAGGGGATCCACCCCTTTGGCTTTGGTTTAAGGGCGCAGAGCCGGCCTGTATCAATGGGCGGTCTACTGCTGCTGTAGTTGGCGCAAGAAAGGTCTTGCCTTATTCTGCCTATTTAACTCAAAAGATCGTAGAGAGCTTGGTGGCAAAGGGCCACCCCATTATCTCAGGCCTAGCGATTGGTGTGGATGGCCTAGCACATAAAAGCTGCCTCCAAGCAGGGGGCTTAACGGGAGCCATCATGCCTTGCGGTTTAGACTCCTGTTATCCCGCTTGTCATCAGAAGCTTATGGAAGAAATTTGCCAGCAGGGAGGCTTCGTTGCTTCAGAATTTCCTCCAGCTTATCCCATTCGGCGGGAAAATTTTCACTATCGCAATCGCCTCATCTCTGCTTTGGGTTTATCGGTCTTTATTATTCAGGCTGGCGCCAGGTCGGGCAGTCTTATTACTGGACGCTTGGCTGCTGACCAAGGGAGAGAGGTATATGTGGCTCCGGCGAGCCTGGAGTTTGAAGCCTATCGGGGGTCGCTGCGTTTGATTGCTGACGGGGCGAGAATTATTGATTCTTATGAGGCCTTAGATGATCTCCTTCCCGAAGGGTCAAAACGCTTGGCGGCCTATAGCCAGGTTCAAGACATGAAGCTTATGAGCGACTGGGGTATGGTTTCTGCTTTCGTAGCCTCTGGGAGCAAGACTCCTAAAGAACACACTGCTAAGCAAGTGCAGGCTACCCACAAGCCTTTAGATCGGGAAGACCTAGAGATTCTTACTGCTATCCAAGCAGGGCTTAACAGCTTGGAAAAGTTAGCCCAGCAGAGTAAGCTGGAGGGAAATGACTTGATCCGGCGCTTGGCCAAGCTGGAAAGCCAAGCTTACCTCAAACGTTCGCGGGGCAACTTGCTTTTGACAGAGTCCGCCGTATCCTGTATATATTACAAGGCGTAAGCAAATACTAGCTCCTTGCTCGGGTTAGGGCGGCTTAATTCATTGTTTGAGGATAGCTCATGGCAAAAACTTTAGTAATTGTAGAATCTCCGGCTAAGGCCAAGACTATTGGCCGCTATTTGGGTAAAGATTATGATGTGGCGGCGTCTGTAGGCCACGTTCGAGACTTGCCCAAGTCCACTTTGGGGGTTGATATTGACAAGGATTTTCAGCCTCGCTATATCACCATGCCAGGTAAGGAGTCTGTCATCCGTGACTTGAAAAAGAAGAAGGACAAGGCAGATTTGGTCCTTCTGGCCACTGACCCGGATAGAGAAGGAGAGGCCATTGCCTGGCATTTGGCGACCGCTTTAAAGCTTGATCCTCAATCTAACCTACGGATTTCCTTTAATGAAATTAGTAAAAAGGCTGTGACCGAAGCCTTGAACCATGCTAGGCCTATTGATATGGACCTGGTAAATGCCCAACAAACCCGGCGGATACTGGACCGCCTAGTGGGTTATGAATTAAGCCCCTTGCTGTGGAAAAAGGTCCTCAAAGGTTTGTCGGCTGGGCGAGTTCAGTCATTAGCTACCCGGATGATAGTTGACCGGGAGCGGGAAATTACCGCCTTTGTCCCGGAAGAATATTGGTGGCTTGATGCACAGGTCAAGACTGGCCAGGATGAGCAATTCCGGGCGCGTTTCCACGGTTTGTTGAAAGAAGAAAAAGTTTCTGTCGTCAAGCTCCGCCGCGAAGCAGATGTCCAGTCGATTATGAAAGACGTCCAGGACACTGCTTTCAAGGTGCACACCGTGAAAAAGCGGACTTCTCGTCGGGCATCTTATCCACCCTTTACGACCTCTTCGCTCCAGCAGGAAGCTTCTCGTGCCCTAGGCTTTTCAGCCAGCCGGACCATGCGGGTGGCACAAATGCTCTATGAAGGTGTCGAGATTAGTGGCCAGGGTCAGACCTCCTTGGTGACCTATATCCGGACAGACTCACTGCGGATTAATACAGACGCGATTCAAGAAATCCGCCAGGTCATTGAAAAAACATATGGGAAAGAGTATTTACCTGACAAGCCCCGGCACTTTAAAAATAAAAAATCTGCCCAAGATGCCCACGAAGCCATCCGGCCTATCCACTTTGACCTGAGTCCGGATCAAATTGCCGGCGATTTAACCAGTGAACAATACCGGCTTTACCGGCTTATTTGGAATAAATTCATGTCTTCTCAGATGGCCTCTGCCGTTTTTGATACGGTGACTTGCGATATTGTAGCCGGTGAGGATAAACTTTTCCGAGTCAAGGGAGAAACCCTAATTTTCCCGGGCTGGATGAAGGTCTACGGGTCTGGCGAAAGTAAAACAGCGGATGACAGTGATGAGCTGGATAAGGAGAGTCTGCCTCCCCTAGAGGAAGGTCAGGCCTTACAGCTCTTAAAGCTTTTGCCTGAACAAAAGTTTACCAAGCCACCCGCCCGCTATACAGAGGCTAGCCTGATCAAGGCCTTGGAAGAAGAAGGGGTGGGCAGGCCTTCTACCTATGCGCCCACGATCTTCACCATTCTCAATCGTAATTATGCAGAAAAAGAAGACCGTTATCTTAAGCCTACCCATCTGGGAGAGGCCGTTACCGCCCTCTTAGAAGAAAATTTTGCCAATATTGTCGATACACAATTCACGGCCAAAATGGAGGAAAAACTGGACTTGGTGGAGTCTGGTGAGGCCTCAAGCGTTGAATTGCTCAAGGAATTCTATCCGCCCTTCCACGCTCAAGTGGAAAAGGCAGATGAAGCTATCACGGAGAAAGTGCTGAAGGACAAGGAAACAGGCCGGACTTGTCCCAAGTGCGGCCAAGGTCAACTCGTCATTAAGCATGGGCGCTTCGGGGAGTTTATTGCCTGCAACCGCTATCCTGACTGTGATTACACAGAAAACATCGAGGTAAAAGCACCCGGTAAGTGCCCCTTGTGCGGTTCGGGCTTATTAGAAAAGAAGTCTCGCAAGCGGTCTGCTACCTTCTATGTCTGTGATAAAAAAGGATCCAATCCGGACTGTTCCTTTATTTCCTGGGATCTTCCTCTAGAACAAAAGTGTGAACTTTGCGGCTCCTATATGGTGGAAAAACGCTACCGCGGCAGAAAGTATAAGCTCTGCTCTAATAAAGATTGCCCCAATGGTCAGTACAAGTCCAAGAAATCTAAGGCCAGAGTAGCCAAGAAAGACCAGGAGTCTGGCCCGCCATCCAGCAAGGCAGGCAAATAAGGGACGAAGGACAATGGCTAATATTTGTGTCTTAGGAGCGGGTCTGGCAGGGTCAGAAGCCGCTTGGCAACTTGCTCGGCGGGGGTTGGAAGTCGACTTGATTGATATGAAACCCGGACAGGTCAGTCCGGCTCATGAGTTGCCGCATTTTGCTGAGCTGGTCTGTTCTAATTCCTTGCGGTCTGAGAAATTTACGACAGCAAGTGGCCTGCTCAAATTAGAGCTGGCCCATTTTGGCTCTCTGGTTATGGAGGCAGCCCAGGCCTGCCGCCTGCCCGCGGGTAATGCCTTGGCTGTTGATCGGGAAGCCTTCCCTCGCTATATTACAGAAAAACTCCAAGCTGAACCCCTTATCCATATAGAGGAAAGGCAAGTCCATAGTTTGGATGACTTGCCTCAGACCTATCAAATTATCGCAACCGGCCCTTTGACATCTGCTGGTCTTTTCGCTTCAATCCAAGCTTTTACAGGCCAGGACAATCTTTACTTTTTCGACGCAGCGGCCCCCCTCATCATTGATGAATCGGTGGATTTAGATATTGCCTATCGGGGTAACCGCTACGAGGAGGGAGAGGGAGATTACCTGAATTGCCCCTTGGACGAGGACCAATACCGGACTTTTTATGAGGCCCTCATCGATGCGGAATGTGTTGAACCGGCTGGCTTTGAACGGAGCCTCCTCTTTGAGGGCTGTAAGCCAGTGGAAGAATTGGCTCGCGATGGTTATGATACCCTACGTTTTGGCCCTCTCAAGCCTGTTGGTCTTGTTAACCCGCATACTGGTCAAGAAGCCTTTGCTGTTGTACAGTTGCGGCAGGATAATTTTGCCCAAGACTTGTGGAATATGGTGGGCTTTCAGACCAAACTCAAGTTCTCAGAACAGGAAAGAGTTTTCCGCCTCATCCCGGGCCTAGCCCAAGCGCGATTTGCCCGATATGGGGTAATGCACCGGAACTCCTTTATCAACTCACCCAGACTCTTGACAGATTTTTATCGTTGCAAAAGTCAGCCTCAGCGCTTCTTCGCAGGACAAATCACGGGAGTTGAGGGCTATTTAGAGTCTGCGGCCTCTGGCTTGCTGGCTGGATTGGCTTTGGCAAAGGACTTGGGTAAGGAGACCAGTGCTCTAGATAAGCTTCAAGATAGAACTAGTGTCTTGGCCGGTCTTGCTGCCTATGTGAGTCAAGCCGATCCGGACAATTTTCAGCCCATGAAAGCCAATTTTTCCCTTTTACGGGCCTTAGATAGCAAGGAAATAAAATATTTTAAACAAAAATATGGCCTTAAAGGCCGGGGCAGAGCCGTGCGCAGAGCCATATACAGTCTGCGGTCCCTAGAAGCTTTAGACTTTCCCCCTGAGGAAATTCAGAGTCAGCTAGCGGCCTGTCGACTTTAGAGAAAAGAAGTGAAAGAGAAATGCCGCCTAAAGCATTAGTGACTACAGAAAGAGATTTACTCCTCCAATCGTATGATTATGATCTGCCGGAGGACCTGATTGCCCAAGATCCCTTGGATCGGCGAGACCAGTCTCGTATGATGGTCCTGCAAAATCATGAGCGACCGGTCCATGGCCATATCTGGGATATTATGGATTACTTGCGGCCTGAAGATTGCCTGGTAATTAATAAATCTCGCGTTATTCCTGCCCGCTTACATGGTCAGATTCCTGGCCAGGACAGTAGCATAGAAGTCCTTTTAATCCGGCAGTTATCCGAGAAAACATGGCGCTGTCTTACCAAGCCCGGCCGCAAGCTTAAGGTGGGTAAGCAGATTGTGTTTGGCCCAGATGTGTTAGAAGCCGAAGTCATAGGGATTGAAGCGGATGGATCCCGTATCCTCACATTTCACTATGACGGTATTTGGGAAGAGACCCTGGCCCAATTAGGTGAGATGCCCCTGCCTCCCTATATTCACCATAAGCTAGACGACCCTGATCGCTATCAAACCGTTTATGCCAATCGGGATGGCTCAGTGGCAGCCCCTACGGCTGGCTTGCACTTTACTCAAGACCTCTTGGATGCAATCCAAGCAAAGGGAACAGGCATTGCCGGTGTCTATCTGCATGTAGGCATAGGGACTTTTCGCCCTGTTAAGGAAGACCACATTTTAGACCATCAGATGCACTCTGAGGTCTACGAGGTCAGCGAGGAAACTGCTGATCTGATCAATAGACGGAAGCAGGCGGGTGGCCGTATTATCTGTGTAGGGACTACCTCCTGCCGGACTTTGGAAAGTCTGGCCGACCCGCATACAGGCTTGATCCCCGCAGGGGTCGGGGAGACAGAGCTCTATATTTATCCTGGTTATCCCTTCAAAATCATGGATGGCCTCTTGACCAATTTTCACCTGCCTGAATCTAGTCTGCTCATGCTGGTCTCGGCTTTTTACGGCCGGGAAGCCATGCTAGCAGCCTATAAAGAGGCTGTAGCAGACCGTTACCGCTTTTACAGCTTGGGTGACTGCATGTTGATCCTGCCTGAGTTAGAATAAGTCCTATGTTTGAATTTAAGCTTAGTCATCAATCATCAGATTGTGCTGCCCGGCGCGGCAGCTTTAAAACCTGCCACGGTGTGGTCCAGACCCCCATTTTTATGCCCGTCGGTACCCAGGCTTCTGTTAAGACCTTTAGCTCTCATGAGTTAGAGGATCTGGGCGCAGAAATTATTTTGGGTAATACCTACCATCTTTGGATGCGGCCAGGACCTGACCTCATTGCTAAAGCAGGAGGGCTCCATCAATTCATGAGTTGGCCTCATCCTATTCTGACAGACTCTGGCGGTTTTCAAGTCTTTAGCCTGGTAGATAATCGCAAGATCACAGAAGAGGGGGTCCATTTCAAGTCACATATTGATGGTTCCCGCCATTTTATGCAGCCGGAGACTTCCATACAGATTCAACAAAAGCTAGGCTCGGACATTATGATGCAGTTGGACGAGTGTATTCCTTATCCAGCAGATTATACCTATACCCAAGCTTCTTCAGAACGGACTATCCGCTGGCTGGAACGCTGTATTGATACCTGGAATTATGCAGATAATCAAGCCCTTTTTGGCATTGTTCAGGGTGGCATGTACAAGGATTTGCGCCGAAAATCTGTTCTGGCTACTAAGGCTTACGACTTACCAGGCATTGGGATTGGTGGCCTCTCCGTTGGTGAAGAGAATGCGGTCATGTATGACATTTTGGCCGATATCGAGCCCTACTTGCCCCAGGATAAGCCCCGCTATCTCATGGGGGTTGGGACACCGGAAGATTTAGTGGAGGGCGTCTATCGTGGCATTGATATGTTTGACTGTGTGTGGCCTACTCGGATTGGGAGAAATGGTACGGTCATCACCTCTCGGGGCAATCTCACTGTGCGGAATGCTGCCTATCAAGAAGACTGGCGTCCCCTGGACCCAACCTGTTCCTGCTGGGCCTGCCAGCACTATAGTCGGGCTTATATTCGGCATTTGATTAAGGCCAATGAAATTCTGGGCCTTCGCCTCTGCTCATACCACAATGTTGCTTACCTGCTCCAGCTGATTCAGGAAATTCGCCAGGCGATTGAGCAAGATCGCTATGGAGATTTCCGGAAAGAATTCTACCGGCGGAGAGAGGAGAATATACTTCTGGAAAAAGCTGGCAAATAAGGTCCAGACGGTCTGCGCCAGCCTAGCCTATTGCTGAAGAAGGGCGACAAGTGTTATGATCTTAAGGCTGAGAAAAGTGAGTCGTGAGCCTTTAAGGTGTGCTGGGCTCGGACTTTCTCGTCAATAGATAAGCGAATCAATAGCAGAGGAGAATCACCATGACACTATTACAATTCATTGCTTTAGGACAGGCGGGAGGCACAGAGGCCATGCCCGGAGGCAGTATGCTCGGCATGTTCTTGCCCCTGATTATCGTCTTTGGCCTGATGTATTTTATTACCATCCGCCCACAAAAAAAGAAGGATGAAGCCCTGCGCCGGCAAATTAATGCCATGCAGGTTGGAGACGAAGTGATCACCATTGGTGGGGTTACCGGCCGGATTTTTAATATTCAGGACGATGAGATCACGATCTCTACCAGTGTGCAGAACACCCTAATGACCTTCAAAAAGTCAGCCATTGCCCATGTCATGAGCCAAACGGCTAAAGCAGAAGCCCAACAGCGTAAAGCTGAGGCCCAAGCGCGGGCAGAAGCTGGAGATAAGCCGAAAAAAGCTTCTTTCTTGGATAAGTTAAAGGGTAAGGAAGATCAAGAATAATTTTTCCTCTCTTTATGAACTTTGGAAGCTGCCTCGTATTTCGGGGCAGCTTTTTTAGGGGGATTCATGTCGCTTTTCCGTAGTATAGAATGTCACTAGAAAAGGAAGGTAAGCCTTTGGCCTTTATTCCCCAAAATGTTATAGACGAGGTCATTGCCCGCAACAGTATTGAGTCGGTTGTGGGGGATTATGTCCGCTTGGAACGCAAGGGTGGACAGAATCTTTTTGGCCTATGCCCATTTCACGGTGAAAAAACGCCCTCTTTTTCTGTCAACACCAATAAACAGTTTTTCTATTGCTTTGGCTGCCACGCTGGCGGCAATGTCATTAAATTTATTCAGATGATTGAGAATCTGAACTTCCCTGATGCAGTTGCCTTCTTGGCCAAGCGAGTAGGAATTGAATTGGACCTGGAAGATGAACCTGAGGCGCGCAAGAAGCAGCTTGAGTATAAGCAGATGCAAGCCTGCCTTTTAGATGCCGCCCGGTTCTTCTATCATAGCTATAAATCTCCCCAGGGAAGGGCGGCGGAAGATTACATGCAGGTCAAACGCCGACTCAGCCCCGCCATCTTGACGACCTTTGGTGTCGGCTATGCACCAGACTCCTGGGATGCCCTCAGCTCAAGCTTGCTCAAGACTTATCCGGAAAAGATTCTGCTCGATCTTGGTTTAATGCGGAAGTCCAGCAGGGGCAAGGCCTATGATTTTTTCCGGGACCGGGTCATGTTTCCTGTCTTTGACCACTTAGGCCGGCTCAGAGCTTTTGGTGGCCGTATCATGGGCCAGGGCGAGGCCAAGTATATTAACTCTCCCGATTCACGCATTTATAACAAGGGTAAATATCTCTATGCCCTTAATTTTGCTCGCAAGGACAGCCGGGATTTTCTCATTCTGACCGAGGGCTACATAGATACTATAGCCCTGCACGAGGCCGGCTTTACCAATGCGGTTGCGGGTCTGGGGACTGCTCTTACCCCCAGCCAAGCTCGGCTTTTAGCCCAGTACAGCAACCAGGTCATTTTGGCCTATGATGCCGATGGAGCAGGCCGGAATGCGGCCCTCAAAGCCCTAGATCTACTCACAAGAGAAGGGGTGGACTGCCGCATTTTAGTCATGCCTAATGGCCAGGACCCTGATGAATTTATCCATGAAAATGGGCGTGAGCGCTTTCAAGGCTTACTGAATCAGGCTCTGCCTGCCTTGGACTATCAGATCTATTTGGCTAAGCAAGCGGCAGCGACAAGTATGGGAAGCCTAGATATTCTTGCTTATCAAGAGCAAGTTACAGATCTCCTGGCCCAAGAAGCAAGCCCAGTTGTGCGTGAACTCTATGCAGACCGCTTGGCCAAAGAAATTTCCATTTCACCAGCTAGCATTCTTCAGGTCATTGAAAAGAAGAGGGTCAAAGAAGCTGGTCCGAGCCCCAAAGCAGTGCCCTCTCAAGAAAGGTCACCAGTCTCTGCCCAACTGGAATTTGATCAGGCCAGTTTAACCTATTTGAATGCACTTATTGAGGATAACAGTTTATTGATGCGGCCGGAGTTAAGGGCAGAGGCAGAAGACTTTCCTGTTAGTATGCGGGATATTATGGCCCAGGCCCTGGCCTTAGGACATAAAGGAAAGCTTACGATGCCTGACTTTTTAAGCCTCCTGGATCAAGCGGGTGCGGGAGAAAAACTATCAGCTTCTATCTTGCCTTATTTTTCCCGCCTAACAAAGGCCAAATTACGGGCGCGCGAGGATTACGCCTTAGAAGCTTTGCGCCTCCTCCGCCTAGATCGCTTAAATGAACAAAGGGAAGAGGCCCTGCAACATATTGCTGCGGCAAGTGATGCCACTAGCAAGCAAGAGGCCTTAAACCAGTTAAATAATCTAAACTTAGCAATGAGCAAATTACGAAACGAGGTACAGGATGACCAGCAAAAAAACGGATGAGACCAAGACCCCAAAGGCCCAGGAAAACGCCAATGCGGCGGAAGTAACTGAGGAGACCAAGCAGGATACAGTCAATGTGGCTGGAGTAGATATTTATATTCCCCCTGTTAAAAAGAGACCCAAGCGGAATCGGGATGAGTTCAAAGGGCTTGATTCTTCCTTGGATGAGGCCAAGAAGGATGACGACGATGACGAAATCCTCAGCCTTGAAGATCAGACTGCTAACAAGGCTTCGGCTAAGCAAGTCATGGATGTTCTCATTTCCCGTGCCAAAAAACATAATAAGCAGATCCCCCAGCAAGAAGTACTCGATTATTTTGAAGATCTCAACCTAGATGAAGAGCTTTTAGATGATGTCATTGATGGCCTGGAGAAATCGGGTATTACAGTTCTGGAAGATGATGAGGCGACGGGGGAAATGCCCAAGAGGCAAACTGTTGATGACATCATCATGGTTGACGACCCCGTCCGCATGTATCTCAAGGAAATCGGTAAAGTGGATCTTCTGACTGCAGATGAAGAGAGAGAATTGGCTGCCCGTATGTCTGCTGGAGATGAAGAAGCTAAGCAGCATTTGACGGAGGCCAACCTCCGCCTGGTCGTATCTATTGCCAAACGCTATACAGGGAGGGGCCTGCAATTCCTGGATCTGATCCAAGAAGGCAACCTAGGCCTTATCAAAGCGGTTGATAAATTTGACTATCACAAGGGCTTTAAATTTTCCACCTATGCAACTTGGTGGATCCGGCAGGCGATCACCCGGTCTATTGCTGACCAGGCGCGAACCATCCGGATTCCTGTCCATATGGTAGAGACTATTAACAAGCTTGTTCGCCATCAAAGACAATTATTGCAAGAACTGGGTCGGGAGCCGGAGCCAGAAGAGATTGCCGAACGCATGGGTATTTCAGTTGACCGTGTCCGAGAGATTCAAAAGATCTCCCAGATCCCTGTCTCGCTAGAAAAGCCCATTGGTGAAGAAGAGGATAGTCAATTAGGGGACTTTATTGAAGATGAAGATGCCCAATCTCCGGCTGAGCAAGCTTCTTATACGCTCTTGCGGGAACAGCTCTTTGAGGTCCTCAAGGAACTCACCCCCAGGGAAGAAGAGGTCTTAAAATTACGTTTTGGCTTGGAAGATGGCCGGACTAGAACCCTAGAAGAAGTTGGGCGGGAGTTTAATGTCACGCGTGAACGTATCAGGCAGATCGAAGCAAAGGCCTTGCGTAAGCTGCGTCATCCCAACCGGAGCCGTAAGCTCAAGGATTATTTAGACTAATCTCGGTTAGACCTACGATGAGTGAGAACTTGACCAGGCCGCCCAAACTCATGCCTCGGCTCCAGCACATCAAGGATTTGATCAGCCCTTGCGGTCGTCTTTGGGATATTGGCTGTGACCATGGCTATCTGGGCGTTCATATGTATCTCACGGGGGCCTGTCAAGAGGCGATCTTGACTGATCTTCGGGCCAAGCCTTTGGCCGAGGCCCAGAAGTTGGCTTGCGCCTACGGCCTGGGGCCAGACCAGGTGACCTTGCTCTTGGGAGATGGCTTTGCGGGTCAAGAGGCTCAGGCCGGCGACACGATTGTAATAGCTGGCATGGGGGCCTATGAGATACGGTCTATTCTCCAAAGTCTTGATCTCAGCCAGGATTATACAATTTGTCTTCAGCCTACCTGGAATCGGGAAGTCCTTCGTCGCTATCTGGCGGGCCAGGCTATGATCATTGAAGAAAGCCTGGTTCAAGACCGCGGCCGGACCTACAGCATTTTTTACTTGAGGAGGGGAGGGGAAAAGCGGGATTTGAGTCTGGCTGAGGCGGCCATTGGCGAAGCCTGGATGGCCGATAGTCCAATTTACAAAGACTATCTGCAAAAAGACCCTGGTCTTCTTTACGCTTGGCTGGCTTATTTGGCTCGGGTGTATGGTAAAAGGCGCCGTAAGGATCCCGCTTATGCCCCTGTTTATCAAGAAATCCTAGACCTCCTTCCTCCTCGTATCTTATAATGGATACATTCCGAGTTTACCGGGCAATCGCGGGGCTCAAGCGAAAGCTTGGCCGTGAGGAAAGTCCGGGCTCCATAGGACAAGGGTGCCGGGTAACTCCCGGTGAAGGCAACTTTAAGGAAAGTGCAACAGAAAGATACCGCCAGGTCTTGGATCTGGTAAGGGTGAAATGGTGAGGTAAGAGCTCACCGGCAAGCTGGAGACAGCTTGGCCCTGCAAACCCCACCTGGAGCAACACCGTGGCGAGACATATACTGTGGTCCGCAGGTCTCAAGGAGGTGGCTGGAGCCGGGGTGAAAACCTCGGCCTAGATAGATGATTGCCCAAGACAGAACCCGGCTTACAGGTTTACTCGGAATTACTTTTTAAGGAAGATAGTATGCAAGATACACGTATGGCTTCGTCCCCTTTACCAGTGGCTCAACAAGCAGACCATTATGATGATTTGCTAGCGCTTAGCCGGAGGAAGTCCCGGCAGAGAAGTCTCTTAGCTTTTTTTATCCCCCTGGTCGTCATGTTTTTCGCCTTTGGCATCCAAGGTGTTTATCCTTTTGGTCAGCACCATATTCTGACGGTCGATCTTTTTCACCAATATGCGCCTTTTCTCAGTGACTTCCGCCAAAAACTTTTGACTGGCGATTCTTGGTTCTTTTCCTGGTCTGGGGGCTTGGGTGTCAACTTTTATGCACTTTACGCTTATTATCTTGCCTCCCCTCTGAACTTTCTTGCTTTGATCTTTCCTGACCAGCTACTTTCTGAACTGGTCCTAAGCTTGGTACTCTTAAAGATTGGCTTAGCGGGTGCCAGTTGCCACTTTTTCCTGAGAGATTACTACCATCGAGATGGGCCTTTGGCCCTGGGTTTTGCTGTGGCCTATGCCTTGAGCGGCTATAGCATGGCTTATTTTTTCAATATCATGTGGCTGGATAGTCTCTACTGTCTGCCTCTTCTGGCCTGGAGTATGACTAAGCTGATGCGGGAGCAAGTTTATAGCCCCTATATTCTGCTTTTAGCCTTAACCCTTATCAGTAACTTTTACACAGGGTTTTTTGTCTGTGTTTTTATGTTCTTTTTCTTCTTTGTCCTCCTCTCACGTGAACATTCGGCTAAGCCGATGGATAAATTATTGACTTTTGTCAGGGTGGGTATTGCTACGATCTTTGGACTAGCTTTGAGTGCCATTACCCTCTATCCTACCCTTAAAGCCATGGGGCTGACGTCCGCTGTAGGGGATAGCTTTCCATCTGACTACAGCATGAAGTTTGCGGACCTCGATTTCCTTTCGCGTCTCATTCCTTTTTCTAGCGTTTCCGTACGATCCGGCATGGCCAACCTTTTCTGTGGGACCTTTATCCTGATTCTCCTTTTGGCCTTGCTGAAGTCTAGGAGCCTCAAATGGAAGCAAAAGCTCAGTTCTTTTGCTTTACTGATTTTCCTCTTTGCCAGCCTTAACAATAATGTTTTGAATTTCCTTTGGCACGGTTTGCACTTTCCCAACCAGCTGCCCTACCGCAATTCTTTTGTCCTGGTCTTCTACTTGATCTTCCTGGCTTATGATGCCTTGCCTCGCCTGCGGGAATTCTCTTATGACTTCCTCCTCCAAGTGAGTGGGCTCTACGCTATCCTCTTTCTGATCCTGCAGAAGCTGGATAATCGAAACTTTGACCAGCTATCTGTTTATGTGGCCATCCTTCTCTTGCTGGTTTATGGCCTGCTTTTTGCACGTTTCACCAGACAAGGCAGGCCGCATGCCGGTCAGAGAGGACTCAGCCCCCTGGCTAAGCGCAAGCAGCTTCAAACGGTTTCCTATCTAATTTTGCTTGTTATGATCCTGGAACTCAGCTTTAACGCCTTTGTTTCTGTCGATAAATTTGAGCAGGCAGAGTATTTTGGCTTTCGAGAGGGCTATAGCCAAGGGGAAGAGACGGGTAAGCTACGAAAGACCCTGGCCCAATTGCAAGAAGCGGATCCCGACCAGCTGGTGCGGCTGGAGATTAAGCCGGACAAGTGTGTCAATGATGCCATGCTTTATCGGTCCAACGGTTTAACTATCTTTTCCTCGACAGTGCCTCATGATCCAGTAAAATACATGGGCAAGCTGGGCTACGCCAATAATGGGATCAACAGCTATCAATATACGGGTGGAAACCCCGTCATTGATTCCCTCCTGGGCTTGCGCTATGTTGTCCACCGAGATGGTGCCCAGATTAAAGATGGCCTTTATGAACAGGTCTTGACAGATGGGCCCATACAAGTGTGGGAGAATCGCCAGGCCTTACCCATTGCCTTCTTAGCGGATGCCGCCCCCTTTGAGCTTAATCAAGTTCTGGGTCAAAAGATGCCGGAAGATCAAAGCATTAGTGTCGGTTACGTCCCTGCTTTTGAGTACCATAGCCGTATGTTTAACGACCTGACCGGCTTGCGTGACCAGAAGGTTTTCCTACCTATGGTTTTCGACGACAACAGTTTCACAGCTGATGGCCTAACGGTCAGCCAGCAAGGCTCTTCTGTCCATCTGACCCGGGATGGCCTATATAATGCGATTTTTACCCAGCCCTTCAAGGTTGAAGAGAGTGGCTATTACTATATCGACTGGAATCTTACCGGCCTCAGCCTGCGTGAAATTAATCTTCTGGAAGCTGACCAATCCATTACCCGAGTGGGTCGCAAGTCCCAAGGTATTAGTGAATTGGGCTATTTGGAGGAGGGGACAGACTGGAAGCTCCAGTTTGATTTATCGAGCAGTGAGAGCGTGGATGGCAGTGGCGACCTCAACTTCCAAGTGGTGCGCCTAGATGAAGCCGTTTATGCCAAGGGAATGGACGCCTTGCATGACCGCAAAAGCCAGCTTGTGTCTTACACGAGCAACTCTTTAAAAGTGAAGACTGAAGATCCTGAGCCGGGTTTGGTCTTTATTTCCACTACAGATAATCCGGGTTGGCAGGCAAGTCTGGATGGGCAAGCCGTTCCCATTTATGTAGCTTACAATGCCTTCTTGGCGGTGCCTGTGCCTGCGGGCTCTCATGAATTAGTCCTGAAATTTACGCCACCTGGTTTTAGCACAGGCGCTTGGATCAGCGCGGCTGCCCTCATCTTCACCCTAGGCATGCTAGTCTTGGATTATCTGACTCTTAAGCGCCGGCGGCCTGTACAGGTGGCAGCTTCAGAGAATGCTGGCCTGAGTCTTGACCAAACCAGCGACCCCAGTTTGGATGCCGACTGGCCTCAACATTTTTCTGCTGCTGACAAAGAGGCAGAGGAGGACGGCGACAAGCCAGAACAAGACAATACTCAAGTGGAGGATGGAGATCATCATGAATAAACGTAGTGACTATTTATCTTGGCACGATTTTTTTATGGGAATTGCCCTTTTAGCCGCTAAGCGATCGAAGGACCCGGGTACCCAGGTAGGGGCCTGTATTGTCGATCAGGATAATAAAATTGTGTCTGTGGGTTATAACGGTATGCCTCTAGGCTGTTCAGACGATGATTTCCCCTGGGCTAGGGAGGGGGATTACCTTGATACCAAATACCCCTATGTCTGCCATGCGGAGCTCAATGCCATCTTAAATGCCTCTAGCCCCAAGATGAAGGACTGCCGTATTTATGTAGCGCTTTTCCCGTGTAATGAATGTACGAAGGCTATTATTCAGTCTGGCATCAAGGAAGTCATTTACCTGTCAGACAAGTATGCCGCATCTGATCAAATCAAAGCCTCAAAGCGCATGATGGATGCTGCTGGAGTCAAATATACTGCCCTCCAGCCCGATATTGCCAGCTTAGAATTATCCTACGATCCTGCTAATATCTAGGAGGTCCAGGATCAGATTGGCTATCTTTGAGCAGGGACTTGAGGTCTCTTACTTCCTTGGGGGTTAGTTCCCTGTAGTGGCCTAAGGCTAGATTGCCTAAATCAATATTCATAATCCGCCGCCTTTGTAGATAGACAACCTGGTAACCCAGGGCTTCGCACATGCGGCGGATTTGCCTATTGAGGCCTTGCCGCAAGACTAAACGAAAGCAACGGGAAGATAGGGGCTTGACTTTGGTCGGTAGGGTGGTCTGGCCTAAAATATGAACCCCTTGCTGCATTTGGCGGACGAAGTCTTGGTCATAGTCTTTGTCAAGCTCGACCAAATATTCCTTCTCATGCCGGTTTTGGGCCCGCAAGATTTTATTGACGATAGAGCCATCGTCTGTTAATAAGATAAGGCCCTCGGAATCCCGGTCTAGGCGGCCGATGTGGAAGACCCGCTTGGGATAATTGAGATAATCAATAATATTATCTCGGCGACGATGGTCAGAGGTGCAGGTAATACCCTGCGGCTTATTGAGGGCGAGGTAGACATACTCTTCCTCCGGAGATCGTGCTAAAACCAATTGGCCGTCTACTTGAATTTCATCCTGACCTGGCTGAATTTTTTGCCCTAAGATGGCTACCTGGCCATTGACTCTTACCCGGCCTGCTTCAATCAGACGGTCACCTTCCCGGCGGCTACAAAAGCCGGCATCAGAAAGAAAGCGATTCAGTCTCATGCTTTCCTCAGTCATTTGTTTCTCCTGTCTCTGCATCTGAAAAATCAAAGACTTCCTTCATATGCGTCTCTTTTTGCATGACGTCGGCGGCATATTGAATACCTAAGCTGAAGACAGCCCCCTGACCCTGGGTAGAACGCACGGAAACGGTCATTTTAAGCTGTTCTGCCAGGGCCTTGGCTATGGAGAGGCCCAGTCCTGTCCCGGCTTCATTATGGGCTTTATCAGCCTTGTAGAAGCGTTCAAACACATAAGGAATATCTTCGGGGGCAATGCCGGCGCCATTGTCTTCAATTTCCAGGAACATTTTCTGGGGAGTCGGTCTGGCTCTGAGAATAATCAAACCCCCTTCAGGGGTAAACTTTAAAGCATTATCGAGATAGGTCAGGAGAATTTGTTCGATGCGGTCCTCATTACCCCAAATGGTCGCCAGGTCCTGGTCCATGCCTTGGACTTGGAATTGAATAGATTTTTCTTGCGTCATGAGGTCCATCTGGGGCGCGAGATGGTCTAAAAAGATTTTTAAGTTAATGGGTCCCTGTTCAATAAAACTTGTTCCGGACTGCAGGCGGGATAGCTCTAACATATCGTCA
The DNA here is from genome assembly GCA_028724525.1 of Clostridiales bacterium. GTDB lineage: Bacteria > Bacillota > Clostridia > Saccharofermentanales > DTU023 > SFFI01. The sequence goes on along the minus strand of JAQYCV010000044.1, from coordinate 32,182 downwards.
ATCAAGCGTGACAGGCGTAGAGTCTCGTGCAGGATAATGTCATAGTAGCGTTGCTTGTCTTCCTCACTTTTGACCATGCCATCACGGAGGGGTTCAATCAGGGCCCGCATGGCTGTGATTGGAGTGCGAAGTTCATGTGAAACATTAGCGATATAGTCTCTCCGCGTTTGTTCCAGCCGGGTGCTCTTGGTTACATCTCGGAAGAGGCCGACGGCGGCAGACACGTTATGCTTGTGGTCAAAAATAGGGTTAATCGATGCTTGGATGATCTTTTTGTCGTCCCCTAATTGAATATGCTCACTGACCTCCTGGCCTTGGTCTAAACACAAGCGGAAGAGGGGCTCAAGGCCGACTGAAGCAACCAAGTCCTCGGCGGTGTAGAAGTCTTTGTTGCGCTGGAAGAGTTCCCAGATAATTTCATTGGTTTGCGTAATCTTACCGGTGTTGTCTACCGCAATAATTCCCTCGCTGATCCCGTCCACAATCTCTTTCAATTGCTTGCGTTCGAGATTTAAGGCCGCCAAGGATCGACTTAAACTTTCGCTCATGTGGTTGATAGACTTAGCTAAATCGGTGATTTCATCGTGCTTATCGGGATTAAAACTGACGCTCTGGCTGAAGTCCCCCTTGGTAATAGACATGGCCACTTTGCGGATATTGTGTAGGGGCTGGACCAGGCGACGGGTCGAATAAACCGCGGGAAGAAGGAGAAGAAGACCGCAGCCAACAGAGGCCAAAAAAAGCGAAAGATTGAGGCTGGAAATCGAGAGGTTAAATTCTGCCAGGGGCTGGATCATGATGACTGTCCCTAAGGGCCTGCGGCTGAGCTGGCTAAACTCTTGAGAGTAGATGGGGACCAGGACAAAGAGATACTCATCATTCGTTGATTTCAGCACAATAGTGCCGTGCTTGCCCTGGAGAAACTCTTGAAGCTTGGGATCCTCTGCCTGTATGCCGTCTTCCAAAGCATAGCCTGCTTCATCTAGTCCCTGGGCGGGGAAGCTATCCAGATAGTCCTGGTTGAGGTAGAGAGCCTGTTCAAGAATATTGTCTTTAACTTCTTGGCTTAATTTATCGGGCAGGGGGGTGGCTAAGCTGCGACCGTCCGCAAAATTCACAATAGTCCAAACATTAAAAAAATTGTAGGAAATGTTCACCATATTTTCCACGAGCTCATCCTCTTTGAGAAAATAGGGTCCTGCCTGCTCGGCAATCCAGTGAGCCTGGGGAAAGAGGTCCTTAGATCGGTTGGCGACTAGAAGGGGGCGGGAGATCATAGTGAAGAGGGCATTAGTAGCCAAGGCCCAGACAAGGAGCGACAAGATGAGGATACTGATAATCCTACGAAAGAATAAGCTGTCGGATAATTTAAACATGTCTGGGCCTCAAGCTCTCCTAAGCCTTGGGGCCTGGATCGAATTTATAGCCGACCCCGTAGACCGTCAAAAGAGAGTAGCTATGGTCTTCACAATTAATTTTTTGCCGGATGCGCTTAATATGGGTATCAACAGTTCGGGTATCACCAAAATAGTCATAACCCCAGATGCGGGAAAGGATGGTCTCTCTGTCAAAGACTTGGCCGGGATTAGAGGCCAGCAGATATAAGATCTCTACTTCCTTAGGGGTAAAGGCGACAGGTTTTTGGTCTACCAAGACCTGGTAATTGCCCAGATTGATTTCCAGACTATCATAGCGGACTAAATTCCGGTCATCTTCTGAATCCGATGTGTCGAGCCGGCGGAAGATAGCCTTAATTCGGGCAATGACCTCCCTGGGGCTAAAGGGTTTGACGATGTAATCATCGGCGCCTAATTCTAAGCCCAGGATACGGTCAATTTCTTCACCTTTAGCGGTCAGCATGATAATAGGGACCTTGCTCTCCCGCCGTACTTCTTTACAGACATCAATGCCTGATTTCTTAGGCATCATAATATCTAAAATGATTAGGTCTATATTTTGCTTGTGAAAGGCTTCGATGGCCTCTTCGCCATCATAAGCAGATACATAGTCATAGTTCTCTTCCTTCAGGTAGAGACCAAGAGACTCATGCACCACACGGTCATCATCAGCTATTAAAATGACAGGCTTAGCGTTCATATCTTCCTCACCTCATGAATTACACATGCCTATAAGGCTCACTTTTGGTCTGTAAAAATTATATAACATGCCCGCTAGGATTGCAGGCCCAAGAGATGCTATGCTTGGAGCATAGAAGGAGCCTGTATGCCCGTAGTTGAAACTTACACAGCGGATTTTGCCCCCGCCTATCCTGTCCCTATCCTTTATGAGGATAACCATTTGCTTTTCGCCCTCAAGCCTCCCGGCCTCTTAGCCCAGGCGGATTATTCGGGTAAGGCAGATATTTTGAATATCCTGAAAGCCTATTTAGTCGACAAGTATGATAAGCCAGGTCAAGCCTGGCTTGGCCTGGTGCATAGGTTAGACCAACCTGTAGGGGGCGTAATGGTCTTTGCCAAGACCTCTAAGGCAGCTTCTCGTCTGTCGGATCTCATCCGCCGCCAAAAATTTGAAAAGACCTACTATGCTATCGTACGTGGCCAGGTTGAGCCTGAGTCGGCAGTTTGGCAGGACTATATCTCTAGGGAAACTCGCAAGGGGAGATATGTTCTTGATCCCTCTGGCCGGCTATGTAGCCTTACTTGCCAGCGGCTCGCCAGCCGAGAAGTCCCGGGGGCTGGTAGGCTCAGTCTTTTGAAGATTCAACTCCATACAGGACGGCCACATCAGATCCGTGTCCAGTGTGCTTCGCGGTCTTGGCCCTTGCTGGCAGACCGGCGCTATGGCCTGAATGATTCTTTTGATCAGACTTTTGCCTGGCCTGCTTTATTTGCTTCTGGCCTGGCCTTTCAACATCCTGTTCGCCAGGAAAGAATAGAAGTCTGGGCAGATTGTCCCCAGACTTCTCCTTGGACTTACTTCTCAGACCTGCTCTTTACTGAAGCGCGATAATCTGGCCATTTTGCTTAAAGATATGGCGGGTAGGTAAGTAGCCTCTAAACATGGATAGGGGATAGACTCGGGAAGCCGGGCCTATAAGACTGCCGGGATTGAGGACAGCATTGCAACCGATTTCCGCCTGGTCTCCAATAATGGCCCCGAATTTCTTGAGACCAGTTGGAAGTTTTTCAGTACCCGATTGTATGGTAACTAAGGAATGGTCTGACTTGAGATTGGAGGTTATGGCGCCTGCCCCTAGATGGGCATGCTTGCCCAAAATAGAGTCCCCACAGTAGTTGAAGTGGGCTAGATTGGCCCCCGGCAGAAGAAGGGCATTTTTAATTTCGACCGAAAAACCTACAGTCGCTCCTGCCTCGATTAAGGCAGTGGAACGGATAAAGACATTGGGCCTTAATTCTACCCCGGGCCCAATGATGCTAGGGCCTTGCAAGACGCAAGAGGGGGCTATTTGGGCACTTCTATGGACATAGACATCCTGGTCTTGCCCTATAATTTGGTAATCGGCGAGATTGAGCTGGCCTTGTAGCTTAAGGATGAAATCCCTCAAGGCCGGCAGGGCTTCCCACACCGGGTTGCATCCATCTAGGAGATCTTTAGCCCAGGTGTCTTGCAGATCAAAGAAATAGGCTGCATTTGTGTCAAACATATATTATTCCTCAATATGGAAGCCCAGCCTGACCGAATTACCGGATCAAGCTGGGTGTTATCGCTTAGTCTCCCTGTACAGGGAGGACGGCGCCCTGGTATTTTTCAGCCAAGAAAGCCTTAACCGTCTCGCTCTGTAAAGCTTGATAGAGTTTGGCTAGGTTGGGATCATCCGCCCGGTCCTTACTTGCGGCCAGAATATTCGCATATGTCGTGGCTGCTAGAGAGTCTTCTTTTTCAACTGCCAAAGCATCGTCTGCCACAGAAAGACCTGCTTCAAGGGCATAGTTACCATTGATAATAGCATAGTCCAAGTCGTCCAGACTGCGGGGTAATTGGGCTGCGGCCAATTCAGAAAATTTTAACTTGTGAGGGTTCTCGGCAATATCCAGAATGGTGAGCTCCAGACTGTCTTTATCTTGGGGCAGGCTGATCCAGCCTAAATCTTGGAGCAAGAGCAGGGCGCGGGCCTGGTTAGAGACGTCATTGGGAATGCCTACAGTGGCCCCCTCTTTGACATTATCAAGGCTCTTGAGTTTTCCCGGATAGAGGGCAAAAGGCTCATAATGTACAGGCCCTAAAGAGACGAGGTCTGTTTTGTTTTCTGCATTGAATTGGTCTAAGTAAGGCTTATGCTGGAAGTAGTTGGCATCCACGTCGCCTTCCTGGGTGGCGATATTGGGTAGGACATAGTCGGTAAATTCAATAATTTCTAGGCCAATGCCTTCTTCCTTTAATTGATCTTTGACTGCCCCTAAAATCTCAGCATGGGGCTGAGGGGAAGCGGCTACCTTGATTTTGACGAGGTCTTGAGCTTTGTCACTTGCTTGGTCAGTTGTTTCTACTGCCTTGCTGGTGCTTTCTTGGGACGTCTGGCTAGGCTTTTGATCCCCGGTCGTGGGGGCGCAGGCCGCCTGGCTGATGAGTACGAGACTGAGTACGATAACGCTGACAAAGTATACAAGTTTTTTCATGATTTTTCTCCTATCTATTTGACTTAATACTTGCTTATTTTTTTGAGTAAACGATGACCGAGGCCTTCGATAAGCTGAACAAGGATGACAATGAGTATGACGGTCCAGGTCATGACTTGGGTGTTATAGCGATTGTAACCATAGTTAATGGCTATGGAGCCTAGTCCGCCCCCGCCGATAAAGCCGGCCATGGCAGAGTAGGAAATGATATTGACCGCAGCAATAATGCCGCCTGACAGGATGGAGGGCTTGGCTTCAGACAATAGAACATCCCATAAGATTTCTCTGTCAGAGGCGCCCATCGAGCGTGCGGCATCGATGATCCCGCGAGGCACCTCCCGTAAGCTGGATTCCACCAGCCGGCCCACAAAAGGAAAGGCTGATAGAGTTAAAGGAATAACAGCAGCGGTCGGACCAATACTGGTCCCAGCTATGGCTCTGGTAAGGGGAATGACATAGACCATCAAAATAAGGAAGGGGACTGAACGTAGGATGTTTACGATTAGGCTGAGGATCTTATAGAGGAGCCTTTGAGGTTTTAGGCCATCGGGTGAGCTGTGGAAGAGCAGAATTCCTAAAGGTAAACCTAAAGCGTAAGACAAGAGCGTAGTCGCGATGAGCATGTAGAGGCTTTCCATTAAGCCTTGGGTCAGTAATTGCTGGATTTGAGATAATGACATAGGATCCTCCTTTTTGACTTCGCTAGGATTTTCTAGAATTCATGGCTCACCTGATGGAGGGTAAGCCAATTGAGTATTCTGCTTTGGTCTGCTTCACTATCTGGCAGTTGAATCAGGAGCTGGCCATAAGACCGGCCCTCAATGACCTGAGAATCTGCTGATAAGATGGAGGGAGCGACCCCGGTATCTAAGACCATTTGCGAAAAGAGGGGGAGGCTGGACTCCTGACCATCAAAGGATAGACGGAGAACATTTTTTCCGGTCTTATCTGTTAGCAAGGCTCCCTTGGGCAGGATGAAGGATTTAGAGACGGAAGATTTGGGGTTTTTAAAAATCGTCTTAACACTACCTTCCTCGACAATCTTTCCCTTTTCCATTAAGGCCACTCGGTCGCAGATCTGGTTCACGACTTCCATTTGGTGGGTGATGAGCAAAATGCTTAAGCCTAGCTGGCTACGTAAATCTGTTAGCAATTCGAGGATTTCATCCTTGGAACTGGGATCGAGAGCAGAAGTCGCTTCATCAGACAGCAGGAGGTCGGCTTGATTGGCTAGAGCACGGGCAATGGCTACACGTTGTTTTTGACCACCAGACAGGGAAGCGGGTCTAGCCTTGATTTTGTCCTTCAGGCCAACGAGTTCTAGCAGATAGTGGGCTCTTTCCTGAGCAGCTTTGCGGTTAGTCCCAGACAAGCGGAGCGGATAGATCACATTATCTTCTACGGATCTTTGTAAAAATAAATTAAAATCCTGGAAAATCATAGCGATTTTGCGACGCTGTAATTTGAGCTCTTGGGGGGATAATTGGCAGAGGTCCTGACCTTTGAAGATCACCTGGCCTTGGTCTGGCCTTTCCAGGAGGTTTACCATGCGGAGGAGGGTAGATTTGCCAGCTCCCGAAAATCCTATGATACCTAAAATTTCGCCCGGGAAAAGGTCCAAGCTCACCTGGTCCACCGCGGCAAAGCGCGTATCCTTACCGGGATGGGCATAGGTTTTACTGACTTGACGCAGACTGAGGAGGGGTGCCTGGGGGTCAGATGGGGTAAGGGAATTGCTATGAAGCTCGCTCATGGATCGTTATCCTTCTTTCATATCACGGAGTCTTTATGAGGCCAATAAAAAAGTGCCCCCGTGGGGACACTCTGGAAAAAACTTTGCATTGCAGCTAAAGCCACCCGAAGGTCACCCTCCTCGGGTAAATCTGGAGTGGCACATCATCATATTATTGAGTTGAAGCTGTAATTGAGTCATGTTTGCCTTTCATCTCTTCCGGAGAAGAGTCGAGATGGTCTATATGATAGGGGCAAAATTTGAGTCTGACAAGGCCAATGCGGATAATTGTGAAGAAAATGGAGGCTGGAGGGGGATTGAGGAGATTCTTATGTGTAAAAAGTAGATAGAAGCATTAAAAAAGGTGATATTCCAAAGCAGATGCTTGAAATATCACCTAGTGGTCGAGGTGACAGGACTTGAACCTGCGACATCCTGCTCCCAAAGCAGGCGCGCTACCACCTGCGCTACACCTCGATACAGCCAGTCAATCATAGTGGACTGGACCTAAGATTGTCAATAAACTAGGGGCTGTCTCACTAGGAGACAGCCCCTTTAATGGTGGGGGATGGTGGATTCGAACCACCGAAGTCGTTGACAACAGATTTACAGTCTGCTCCCTTTGGCCACTCGGGAAATCCCCCCTGTGCCATAATTACTTTTACTGGTGGGCCATCAGGGACTTGAACCCCGGACCGACCGGTTATGAGCCGGCTGCTCTAACCAACTGAGCTAATGGCCCATTTACTGTCGTTTTCTGAGCGACGAAAGTTAGTATAGCATAAAATCGTCTGATGTCAAATCTCTAGACGAAAAGGCTATTGAGCAGAAAAAAGCCAGGCTCTCTTTTCCATTGATGAGCCTGGCCCGTTGATTACTTAATTATCTGCGTAAGAATCGAAATAGCCTTGGATATAGACAAAAGGAGTGCCCTTATCTCCCGAACCAGATACCAGGTCGGCCATCGAGCCAAGTAAGTCTGTGTATTGGCGGGGAGTCGTCCCTTCGGACTGCATTTTGCCTACGAGATCATCATCTTTATGTTTAATGCTTTCCACAATTTTGGCTGCTTGTTCTTCAGCAGAAAGACCATGGAACTGCGAATCCGCCAGATATTTGATCTTAATTTCATTAGGTTTCCCCGTGAGCCCAGGGGTATGGGCAGGGGAGACGACAGGGTCTGCCAGCTCCCAAATTTTGCCTACAGGGTCCTTAAAGGCGCCGTCACCATAAATCATGACTTCAATATGCTTGCCGGTCAGGTCATATAATTCCTGGGCGAGTTTATCTACTAGGACTTGGCAATCTCTGGGAAAGAGCTTCACCCGGTCCTCGTCTGCCTTGTTAGAACCTAAGAGCCCGTAATCTTCGTTATAACCATGATCGGATGTTTTCTCATTGAGAATATCTGTTAGGCTCAGCACTTTGTCGGCGCCGGCTTCTCTTAAATGTTGCTTGGTGATCTTGCGTGTGTGGATATCGCAGGCGATCACCTGCTTAGTATATTGAAGCACGGCTTCTGGCTTGTTGGAGAAGATGAGCTTGGCTTTAGCACCAGACTCTTCGATAATCTCACGGTAGAATTTCACATAGTCAATCCCTGTAAAGGGGTGGAGGCAGGGACCAAAGTTTTCACGGAGGGTCTCCTCGTCTAAAACATCCTGCCAAGGATTCACATGGCTCTTATAAATGAGCTCTGGGTCAAAAATGGCATTGCCTACTTCATCGGAGGGGTAGGAGAGCAGAAGGACCACTTCGTCTGCGGCCAGGGCGAGAGCCTTCAAGAGAATGGCAAAACGGTTGCGGCTCATAATCGGATAAACTAAGCCCAAGCTTTTGATCTGCTTTCCGCCAAACTTCTTTCTAACATCATCTGCGATATCTTCAATGCTGGCGTAATTGCCCTGAGACCGACCTACAATAGATTCTGTAATACATAAGACGTCACGGTCCCGGAAAATTAATTGACCAGAATCACCAGCCTCTTTAAGAAGCTGAGGAACGATGGTTAATAAATTGTCCCCCTCATTAATGATAGGGCTGCGCAAGCCGCGCGCTACGGTGCCAAAAAAGCGATTCATGGAATAGCCTCCCATACCTATAGGTTATGTCTCCCTCTAATGGAGACATACTATTATAACATGTAGAGAGGGCAAGCTGTTTGGGATTTAGAAAGAGCTCAAAAGTTTAAAGAGAAAGTTAGCGGCAATTCCAGCTGCCAATCCGCCAAAGGTGTGGGACAAGATAGCTTTAGAAGCTAATTCACGCGCTTTGAGGTTGTCCATCATGGCGATGTGGGTAGATAGGTAGCCGGACCAGCACATGCAGATGGCAGTGAACACAGCGATATCATTAGCCCCAATTAGGGACTTGCTTAATAAAACGGGTATAAGGGCCAGAGAAGCACCGGCAGAGCCTAGGGCCGTTAAGGGTACTGAGATAGCATGAGAAGAGGAGAAACCGAATAAAGGTTGCAGAAGAAAGTTGAATTTTTCTCCTAACCAGGGAATAAGGGCAACTCCAGGGAACTTGTCGTCTGGACCATTTGTAAATAAAATGACAAGACAACATATAATCAGAACGCCGGGAATAATGGATAAGCCTACCTCTACACCGGTTTTTCCCCCTTCCAAAAGTGCTCCCATGACTCGTTGCAAGGCACCGCCTGAACGCACGGGACGGAGATTTTGCAAATCGCTTGCTTGGGCATCCTCAGGGGCCAGGCTATCATCCGCTCTATCGCCGTAGGACTTTCTCGTGGCTCTCAACATGAGGCGCGTGGAAACAATAGATCCCATAAAGGCACCCAGAAAACCCGCTAAGACGGCCAGGCCAATCTTATCTACCTCTAAGGAAGACATGTATGTAATTACAATCATGCCCATACCAAAAGAAGTGCCTAGATTGCAGAGGGCAGGCAACTGATAGCGTTTAAAGCTTGCCCGGAAAGAGGCATTGGACGAGAGACTTAAGATGGCGGGATTATCGGAGAAAAAGGTGGTAATCACCCCTAGGGCAGCCGCTCCCGGCAGATGGTAGAGAGGGCGCATGAGGGGGGAGAGGAGGAGATTAAAAAGGTCAATAATCCCAAATTCTGCCAAGATCGCAGCCAGGCCCCCCATGATGACACATAGTGCCATAAGGAAGAAGCAGGTGTTGATAAGAAGGTCAAAACTCAATTGCATGATGGTTTGCATGAGTCTGACAGCGCCTAATTTGTAGCCTAAATAGGCAAAAATCGAAAGGATAAGGCCTAGACAAACAAAAGTTTCAGGGCTGATTTTAGCCTTGTAGCCTGGAGGCACTTGCTGGGGTTCTCGGTCCATTAACTTCACCTCTTACTGTCAATGGAAAACCCGCCTTGAGCTCAAATGGTGCTGGTGGTGGGACTCGAACCCACACGCCCTTGCGGACAACAGATTTTGAGTCTATCTCGTCTGCCAATTCCGACACACCAGCGTCTATCAGCTCAGGCGGGCTACTAAGCGAAAATTCTAGCAAGCAGGAGGCAGGCTGTCAATCAAGTTTTTTGAGGTAATTGAACACTTGCACAGCAAAAGGACTATGAATTGTCTCGTTCTTTACTTTTATGTACAATTTAATTAGTTCTTTAGATGCGTGTTCTGCTCATGAGCAAGCGGAAATCACTTGCAGATAATAAGCAGGAAAAAGAGGAGGGATTTATGCGCAATATACGTGTAGCCATTTGGGGCTTTGGCGCTATGGGATCAGGCATCGCCCGCATGATTCTGGCTAAGCAAGGTATGGAAATCTCCGGAGTCATTGATACTTGGCCAGAGCTTTTAGGTAAAAATATCTTCGATCGCCTCGGCCTTGATTCTCATGGACATCCACCGGTATATATTACCGACAAGCCTGACGAGGTTATTCGCCAGGACCTTTGCGATCTAGTTGTATTAGCAACTGATTCTTTTACAGCTAAGGCTTTTCCTAAATTAAAGTTTTGTGCGGAAAGAGCGGTTAATGTCCTCACTACAGCGGAAGAAATGGCCTGGCCATGGGCCCAAGAAGCTGAGCTCTCAGCTGAATTAGATCGCCTGGCCCGCAAACATAAAATTAGCATTTTGGGTACTGGGGTAAACCCCGGTTTTATTTTAGACCTGCTCGTGGTGTGTTTGACCGGGGCTTGTGAGACCGTTGACTCCATTGAGGCGTCTAGAATTAATGATCTATCGCCGTTCGGTAAAGCCGTGATGGAAGAGCAGGGTGTCGGTATAGATCCCGAGGTCTTTGAGGCACTTAACCGGTCAGGAAAACTTTCCGGCCACGTTGGTTTCCCGGAGTCTGTCGGTATTATTGCTGATGCCCTTGGCTGGACAATAGATAAATTTGAGCAAACAAAAGAAGCAATTGTTTCGCAGGTAGACCGCAAGGCAGCCCACTTTGATGTCGAGCCTGGTCAGGTAGCAGGCGTAAGACAACAATGCTTTGCCTATGACAAAGATGGTAAACAGCTTATCCATCTGGACCATCCTCAGCAGGTATACCCCGAATTAGAAGGTACAGAAACGGGTGACTATATCACTATCCACACGGGCTCATATGACATGAACTTACGAATTAAACCGGAAACGCCGGGTGGAGTGGGTACGATTGCCATGATTGTTAACATGATCCCCGCAGTTCTGAATGCTGAGCCCGGACTATTGAATCTTCTGGAACTTCCCATCCCCCGCGCTTATTGTGGCGACTGGCGTACACAGCTTGTGGCCAATCGTGAACCACGCCGCCTCTACAAGGCTGGGGACCTCGTCACGATCGAACAAGTCTCTTTGCCAGCGGGGCAAAGAGCAGAGAATGTTCCAGAAGATACGGGCCAAACGCCCCTCCTCTTGTGGGTTAAGGGTGAGCTGCAAAACGATGCTTATACCGGAGATCAAGTATTAGTCAAAACAGCTATTGGGCGCTCTGTAAAAGGCAGGCTCACGAATTATCCCGTGAACTATCAACATACTTTTGGTGAAGATGTGCCCGAATTAGCCCAGGTGTGCCAGTTGGTCAAATCCGTTTGCTGAGAGGAAGCGTAAATGAAAGATTTATCATACAAGGCTGTTATGGCCCGACAAAATGACATTATCAGGCAGGCTGTTGGCTTAGACTATGCTCAATTTGAAAGACCAGACCACACCTTTGATTATGAGGGACTCATGGCATCTGTGCCTTATAAGATTCAAGAAATTCAAGAAATCCTCAAATCCTTGCATGTAGGGGATACACCTCTGATTTATCTAGATAATATTACGGCCTTGGTACGGAAGATAGCCCCGGAAGGAAAGGGGGCTCAAATCTATATCAAAGATGAAGCTGCCAATCCCTCAGGTAGCTTCAAAGCCAGGAGGGCAGCCCTTTCTGTGTACGAGGCGAAGCGCCTTGGCTATAAAGGTGTTATTGCTGCAACTTCAGGTAACTATGGGGCCGCTGTGGCATCTATGGCTGCCAAACTTGGTCTCAAATGCATTGTGGTTCAGGAATGCTTTGACTCCCGCCGGGTTGGTCAACCGGAAATTTTGGAGAAGCAACGTAAATGTGAAGCCTTGGGCGCAGAGGTCATTCAGCTTACGGTGGGCCCAGAGCTTTTCTATGAAACCTTAAAGCTTCTTGAAGAAACAGGCTTTTACAATGCTTCTCTTTATACTGCCACCGCTATTGCTGGCGTGGAGAGCCTGGGCTATGAAATTATCCAACAGGGAATGGGGCTTTTTGGACGGCATCCAGACTATGTCATTGCGACCAATGCTGGCGGAGGTAACCTCACAGGGACTGCGCGTGGTCTGCGTTTGGCAGGGGCTAATGATACTAAGATTTATGCCGCCAGCGTTGATCTGTCAGGCCTGCACATGGCCTCAGACCATGATTTCAACCGAAAATCTTTTACAACGGGTCATACAGGTTTTGGCATACCCTTCACCGTCCAGCCAGACCGCAGCGATGTCCCCCGCAATGCGGCTCGCCCCCTGCGTTATATGGATAACTATATGACCCTAAAGCAGGGTGAGGTCTTCTTTATTACAGAGACTCTGGCAGCTTTAGAGGGCATGGAGAGAGGGCCTGCAGGCAACACATCCTTGGCCGCGGCTTTTGCCCTAGCCAAGACCCTGGACCAAGACCAAATTATTGTCGTACAAGAGACGGAATATACAGGAGCTGGCAAACACCCCATGCCCCAGTTGAGCTTTGCTCGGGAGAATGGCATCGAAATTCGCTTGGGAGATCCTGAGGAAGAGGTCCCAGGCAAGAATATTATTCTGCCAGACCATCCCAGTAAAATTAAAGCCCGATTCTGGGATATGGCGACTTTAAGAAAATCTGCCCTTAAGCGTTTGACCGCACCCATGGGGGAGGAGATTAGCAAAGACCAAGCGCAATATCTCGAAGCAGAAGTGCATTGCGATCAAGACTTTTTACACCAAACATTAGCCGAATTTGGCAAGCAAGTGGTCTAGTTCGCAAACTAGTTTTTTCTGAAAGGAGAGAACAATGGCAAGAAAAGATGATTATTTACAACGCCGTCAGCACCTGGCCCAGATGAGTGACGAAGAGCTATATCAGCACTTTTGGGACCTGGCCAAGCAGTTGGTTGCCCCTATGCTAGAGGCTGGTAAACATTACACAACGCCCTCTATTGAAAGATCCGTCCTCCTCCGCATGGGCTTTTCTAGTCTTGAAGCTAAACCAATAGTGAATGGGCTGATTGATAGGGAACTCTTGGGACATGGGGCAGGTAACTGCGTCTACCTCCTGGCAGAAAAGATGAATTTGTCTATCCGTGAGGCGGGTCTAGCCTTAGTAGAAGGCAAATATTGGGACCAGGTCCCCGACTTATTCCAAAAGGGGGAAGATAGACATGACTAAGACTTTTAATAAACATGCCCAACTGGAAAATTTAGATAAAGATGAGCGTATTGATGTTCGTAAAATCTTAGAAAATTTAGAGGATTACCATCCTGGTAAACATCCCTGGCACTGGCGGGAAGGCCGCAATGAGAAGCGTGTCATTGGTGACTTTGAATATCATGAAACTTCTAAGCCCCTAAAGCAATCCGTGCCCTTGGCCGGTAGCCGCGGCTTTGGTTATATTGATCCCCAGCCGGACTGTGTCATCACGACCGAGATCGCTTCGGGACGTTTTGAAGATGATATACGTAGGATGCGAATGGCCGCCTGGAATGGGGCTGACCATATTATGGTTATACGCACAGCGGGTCAATCCCATATTGATTCCCTCATCGAAGGCACTACACAAGGTATCGGTGGTATTGCGGTGACGCGCAAACAATGCCGTGCAACCCGTCGCGCCTTAGATTTAATTGAAGAAGAGGTGGGTCGACCGCTTAATTTCCACTCTTATGTTTCGGGCATTGCGGGGCCAGATATTGCTGTCATGTTTGTAGAAGAGGGCATTTCCGGTGCCCACCAAGACCCCCAATACAATGTGCTTTATCGAAATATCAATGGCTTACGTAGCTTTGTGGATGCCTGCGAAAGCAAATCTATTATTGCCTATGGTGAGATGTTGCAGATTGATGGGGCTCACAATGCGAATGCGACAGCTATGGAAGCTTGGAAAGTCTACCCAGAACTCATGGTTCAACATGCGCTCAACTGCGCCTTTTCTGTAGGCTGTGGTATCAAGCCAGAAAATATCGCCCTCTCGACAGTTCCCCCCACTGCTCCGCCCGCTCCCTGCATGCGTCTTGACCTGCCCTATGCTGTGGCCCTACGTGATCTTTTCCGCAACTTCAAAATGCGGGCCCAGCAGAATACTAAATTCATGGAGTCTGAGGCACGCGAAGCTACAGTTACCCATACCCTGGATATTGTGATCTCACGCTTGACCTCGGCCGATATCCAATCGACCATCACGCCGGATGAAGGCCGCAATGTACCCTGGCACTATAATAATATTGCTGCCATCAATACGGCCCGCCAATCTCTCAATGGTCTAGATGGCATCCGTGAAATGGTCAAAATTGATCGTGAAGGCCCTTTAGGCAATCAAGTACGTGAATTCAAAGAGCGGGCTATTCTTTTCATGGAAGAAATGCTTGAGATTGGTGGCTATTTTGAGGCGGTAGAACAGGGATTTTTCATTGATAATGGCCTCTATCCTGAACGTAAAGGGGATGGCCTGGTCCGTGAACGGAATGGTGGTATTGGTGCTGGTACTGTTGTGGCACGAGCAGAGGACTATTTTGCCCCGGTCTCTGTCCACTATGGAAACAACCATATCCCAGCCCAATTTAAGTCTGCCTCTGAGGCCATAGGCGGTGACACTTTCGAGGACCCTGCGAAGATTATCTTTGTGGATGAATTAGATCCAGAAGATAATGTGGAAACTCGTATTAAAGAGAAATCTCACTACTATGATAATCCCAACCTGGTCCGCCCGGAGGTGGAATGGCTGGGAGATGGAATTGTGGTGCTGACGCTTATGCTACCCTGCGATAAAAGAAGGGCAGAGTTTGCCTCCTTAGAAATTGGCAAGAGGCTAGGGCTCAAGGACTGCACTGTAATTCACAGCCAGATCCTCCATCCGAGTGAGGGCACGCAAATAGAGATGAAGGGTACAGTTGACTTTGATATTGACCTTTCAGAGTTAAATATACCTGAGGAAATCCCCCTACTTAGTGAAACAGAGATCCGTGACTACATTCATACTCGGCCTATTACCGTGGTTGCTGCGACTGTAGGGGAGGATGAGCATTCAGTTGGCCTCAAAGAAATATTGGATATCAAGCACGGAGGCATTGAAGGCTTTGGTGTGCATTATCATTATTTGGGTACCTCCGTGCCTGTGGATAAGCTGGTGGATGCTGCTATTGAAACGAACGCTGATGCTATCCTGCAATCCACGATTATTTCTCACGACGATGTGCATATTAAAAATATGCGAAAACTCCATGACATTTGCCTTGAACGCGGCGTTAGAGACAAGTTCATTCTCATCTGCGGTGGAACTCAAGTGACCAATGAGATGGCGCTGGAAGCTGGATGCGATGCGGGCTTTGGTCGTGGATCCCACGGTATTGATGTGGCCTCTTTTATTGTAAAAACTTTGAAGGCTCGAGAGACAAGAGAAGAATAGAGCGCATGCTCTGTTCACAGCTAGAAAGATTAACTGCATGATCATTGATGCCTTAGTTGCAGAAATCGGGAGTACAACGACTGTCATTAATGCCTTTGACCGTCTTGATACCAGAGAACCCGTGTTTCTTGGACAGGGGCAAGCCCCCACGACCGTAGAAGCCGGCGATGTCTCCCAGGGCCTTCAGGAGGCTCTGGGAGCTTTGCGTGATAACTTAGGTGTTTCAGAGCTTAGCTGGCGCAAGATGTTGGCTTCCTCCTCCGCAGCAGGTGGCCTGAGAATGACTGTCCACGGACTGGTCTATGACATGACTGTCAGAGCAGCCAGGGAAGCCTGCTTGGGCTCAGGTGCCGTGCTCAAATATGTCACTTCAGGAAAAATGCGCAAGTCAGATTTACGCAAAATTTCCGAGTTAAGACCTAATATTATTTTTATAGCAGGTGGTACTGATTATGGGGAAAGAGATACCGCCCTCTATAATGTAGAATTAGTCATGCAAAAATTTCCTGAGATTCCCCTAATTTATGCAGGTAATATTGCAAATCACGAGGATATAGCGGACTTAGGTGAGTCTTATGGGGTCAAGGTGTTCATTACCGAAAACGTTTATCCCTCTCTGGATGAGCTAAATATCTTGCCAGCACGAAGCCTTATCCATGAAGTCTTCCAAGAAAATATTGTGCACTCACCAGGTATGGGCCGGATCAGAGAGATGGTGGACGGTGCCATCATGCCCACACCTGGAGCTGTTATGGAAGCGGCTATTCTCCTACAGGCCTATTTGGGTGATCTCCTAGTGATGGATGTTGGTGGTGCCACAACAGATTTGCATTCTGTGGCCGAGAATAATCCCTATCATGTGGAGTTTATGGTCCAGGGTGAGCCTTTTGCTAAGCGCACGGTAGAAGGTGATTTGGGTGTTTTCGTAAACCGTTTTCACGTCTATGAACATTTTTCAGAAAATGAAAAACACGTTTTTAAGGATATAAAAGACTCCTTGTCTGATATGCCAAAGATTCCCCAAAGCCCTGGAGAGTTAGAAATAGCCGAGTGCTTGACTCAAAAAGCCGGGGAGTTGGCCTTAGAACGCCATGTAGGCTCTTGGAAAGAGCTGTTTACAGTGTCAGGTATGCAACGCTTCATTAGCGGCAAGGACCTGAGTAGTATAAAGTTTGCGATCGGCACGGGTGGGGCCTTAACCCGTTTGCCCCATGGCCGTGATATATTACAAAAACTTTTAGCAAAACCTAAGCGGAATTTGCTATTGCCAAGTGAAAAGGTTGAAGTGCTTCTGGATCAGGATTATATTATGGCCTCGCTAGGCGTATTATCCCAAACCTGGCCTACAGCGGCTCTACGCTTACTCGTAAAGAGCCTGGGTCTCAATCCCGCCCAAGTTCAGTAAATAAAAATTTGCTGCTCGTTAAAAAAGAAATGAGAAAAAATGAAGAATCCCTGCCTACTTATCAATCGGGAAAAGTTTATCGCTAATGCCCAGGCTTTGAGCCAGGCCTTTGCCCAGCAAGCTAAAAAAGTACATTTTGTCACCAAGGGTATTGGGGCCTATGAACCCCTAGTCAAAATCTTAGCTGAACATGACTTGAGATATTTGGCTGATTCTCGGCTGGAGAACTTTGCTGTCTTACGCAAGTATGCCAAGGATAGTCTCTTGCTCCGCCTGCCCATGTTGTCTGAGCTTGACCAGGTTGTGAGTCTCTGTGATATCAGTTTGAACTCAGAGGCCCAGACGATCGCTGCCTTGTCAGAGGCGGCCTTGGCACAAGGCAAGGCGCATAAGATTATTTTGATGCTTGAGATGGGTGACCGGAGGGAGGGGGCGGACTTAGCTGAAGCGGAAGACCTGGTTAAACTGGCCCAAGGACTTAAAGGCGTCAAGTTGGTAGGGATAGGGGCCAACTTCAATTGCTACGGTGGAGTGATTCCCGATGAAGCCAAGATGCAGACCATGAGTGCCTTTGCCTCCTACTTGGAAGAAAGCTATCAGCTGGAATTAGAATATGTTTCTGGGGGAAACTCCGGTAGTCTCTACCTACTGAATCAAGCAAAATTGCCTGCTAAAGTTAATCATTTGCGTATTGGTGAAGCCCTGCTTTTAGGACGGGAAACGTCCTATGGGCAAAACCTCCCCGGTATGTATCAAGATGTCTTTTCGCTCAGAGCGGAAATTATTGAAGCGAAGACGAAAGACTCCTTGCCGGAGGGACAAGTCGGCCTGAATGCTTTAGGACAAGCGGTTTCTTTTGAAGACCGAGGCTATTTAAAACGCGTGATTTTAGCGATCGGTGCACAGGATGTAGACCCATCTAGTCTCCAACCTTTAGAGAAGGGCATAGAATTTTTAGGTAACTCTTCTGATCATAGCATTTATAATGTTTCAGACTATAGGGGAGAGCTTGCAGTAGGTCAAACCCTTAACTTCAGTTTAGATTACGCTTGCCTATTGCGCCTTGCTACTTCTCCTTATGTCCACAAGGAAATCTACTAGCTGGTCCTAAGGATTAGTCCGGGAGGGAATATGGATACATCATTACTTGAGCTCAATGACCAAAGGGTTGTGGCGGAGATCTCTTTAGCCAATCTTCGCCATAACCTAAAGGCTATACGGAAGAAGCTTAAGCCAGGTGTCAAACTTTGTCCTGTGGTGAAAGCCAATGCCTATGGGCATGGTGCGGTCAGGGTGGCCCAGACCTGCCAGGCAGAAGGCGTGGAATTCTTTGCCGTCGGTTGCCTGAGCGAGGCCGTTGAGCTTCGAGAAGCGGGTATAAAAGTCCCTATCTTAATTTTAGGCCCTACTAGCCCTAGCAGAGCCTCCTGGCTTTATCGCTACAACTTAAGGCAGACGGTTTCCTCTCGCCAAGCGGCCCTGGAGTTAGCCCAGGCCTTAGAAGAAACTCCAAGGGATGCAGTTAAAGCTGTACCGGAGGATTATAAGATCCATCTACATCTCAAGCTTGATACGGGGATGTCTCGCCACGGTTTTAGGACCGCCAGTGCAGAAGAGCGAGAGTCCACAATTCATGATATTTTAGCCCTGCAAAGAGATCTGGCGGCTTACCCTCAAATGGAAATAGAGGGGCTCTATACACATTTTGCCACTAACCCTCACACGGATTTAGCTTATTTCCAGCGTCAAGTCCAGCGCTTTGTGGCTGTAAAAGAAGCTCTTGACCTGGCAGGATGTCCCATTCCGCTTATTCATTGCTCCAATTCTGCGGCGAGCCTGACCTGTCCTGAACTTGATTTTTCCATGGTCCGGACAGGCATTATGGTGTATGGCTCACGCGATGGTGACTGGATGAATGAAGAGATTGATCTGAGATATGTCATGAATTTCAAGGGCCGGATTTCGGCAATCCGTGAAGTGAATGCTGGCGAAGGTATCAGCTATGGTCACAGCTATCTAGCCGCGAATAAAATGCGGGTGGGGATCGTTGAGGCTGGTTATGCGGATGGCTTAAACCGCTCGCTATCCAATCAGGTTAAGTTCTTAGTCCATGATCATTTAGTGCCCCAGGTCGGCAAAATTTGTATGGACCGGTGTATGTGCGACTTAAGCAATTGTCCAGAAGCCCAAGTGGGTGATCAAGTTTTGATCTTTGGTGATAACGAGCAAAAAGACTTGCAGGTTGACTATCAGGCTGACTTAGTGGGCACCATTCCCTACGAGTTGTTCTGCAATATCGGCCCCCGGGTCCCGCGAATTTACATCGACTAAAAGTGCGGATTCTTCTAGCTATGTTGAATGAAGATCCCAGTTTTTCCTTATCCGCATGCTATACTTGAGGAAAATACGGAGAGAGCTTTTATGAAGATAGCGATACATGATGTCCGCGTAGTAGATCCCTTTCAAAGCCTTGACCAGGTCCAAGATCTCTTGATAGAAGATGGCCTGTTCGTTGAACGCCTGTCTGGCCCAGCTGATAAGGAAATCTCCGGTCAAACTTTATTGGCTTTTCCCGGCTTTATAGATGTTCATACCCATCTGCGTGATCCCGGTCAAACCTATAAAGAAGACATTGTCAGTGGTACCAAGGCTGCCAGCAAAGGTGGCTTTGTGTTGGTATGCGCCATGCCTAACACTACACCTATCTGTGACCAGCCTGAAATTGTCCGCTATATGATAGAGAAAGCAGAAGGCGAGGGCTTTGCTCAAGTCCTTCCTATTGCCGCGGCAACTATGGGTGAAAAGGGCCAAAGCCTATCATCTTACGCAGAACTGAAGGCTGCTGGCGCTGGTGGCGTTACGGATGATGGTCGCCCTATCGCAAACGCGGATATTCTGCTCCAGTGCCTGCAAGAGGCAAGTAAGTATCAACTGCCGGTCATCGACCATCCGGAAGATAGTGACTTAGCGCGGGGCAAGGCCATGAATGCTGGCCCAGTTGCAGAGGCCTTAGGCTTAAAAGGCATGCCCCGAGCAGCGGAATCTATCTGTGTGGCTCGCGATATTCTCCTGGCTATGGAATACAACTTGCCTATCCACCTCTGCCACCTATCCTGCAAGGAGTCTGTAGACCTCTTGCGTTGGGCCAAGCAGCAAGGAGCCCCGGTTACGGCAGACACCTGCCCCCATTATTTCTTGCTTACAGAAGAGGCGGTTAAATCCCAGGGCGCCAATGCTAAGATGTATCCTCCCCTCCGCCGTGAAGAGGACCGCTCGGCCATCTTAGACGCAGTGAAAGAGGGGACGATTGAGATGATTTCCACAGACCATGCCCCTCATAGCCAAGAAGAGAAAGGCTCAGATATTGCTCTGGCTAAAAATGGTATTGTGGGCCTGGAGCATGCCTTTGCCCTGAGTTACGATTGCTTGTACCTGCAAGAGGGCCTGGATCTCAGTGCCCTGGTTGCGCGCTTCACCCAAGCGCCTGCTGAACTCTTATCTTTAGGAGACCGCTCTTTGCGGCTGGGTAATCCTGCTAATCTCTGCCTCTTTGACCCTCATAAATCAGAAATTATAGATCCTGATACATTCGCTTCCAAGGCTAGAAACACACCTTTTGCAGGCAGAACCACGACCGGTTCCATTGCCTATACCTTCTGGAAGGGCAAGATCACATATGAAAGGACTAGCACTCATGACTAGTTTTGCTGAAAACCTAAACCGTAAGCTTGAGGAAAAGCAGAATCCTTCCCTCTTAGGTTTGGATCCCAATCTTTCCTATATGCCAGATCATTTGCTGGCCCAAGCAAAAGCAGAAGGCAAGGAAGGGGCAGACCAGGTGGCGTCTGCATTTCTGGCTTTTAATAGGGCTATTCTTACAGAAGTGCAAGACATCATCGCTGCCGTTAAGTTCCAGTCTGCCTGCTATGAACAATACGGACCAGCTGGCATGAACTGTTTAAGGGAGTCTTTAGCCTATGCCAAGTCTTTGGGCTATGTGACAATCCTGGATGCTAAACGCAATGACATAGGATCGACGGCTGCAGCCTATGCACGAGCAAGTTTAGGAACTAGTCCTCTGTCCGGGACAAGCTCTGGAGAAATAGAGTACGCAGCTATGGATGCCGATGCCGTCACCCTGAACGCCTATTTGGGTATAGATGGAATCGAGCCCTTCCTCCAAGCCTGTCGCGTCTCAAATAAGGGGGTTTTCATCCTAGTGAGGACTTCTAACCCTTCCGCGGGTGACCTGCAAGATTTGAACTTGGCAGATGGACGTAAAGTTTACGAGGCTATGGCGGATCTCGTTGCCCAGTGGGGGGAGAGCCTGGATGCAGGTCAGGACTTCTCTTCAGTAGGTGCAGTAGTAGGCGCAACTTGGCCTGACCAAGCCAAGGAATTGAGAAAGCGTATGCCTAGACAAATCTTTCTTATTCCTGGCTATGGTGCCCAGGGCGCCAGTGCCCGTGATGCCTTGGCTGGCTTTCAGGCTGGCAGGGGAGGCCTGGTTAACGCGTCCCGTAGTTTAATGTTGGCCTGGCAAAAAGAAGCTAGCCGGGGTCAGGATTTTGCTCAAGCGACACGCCGGGCGGCCCTTAAAATGCGCGATGATTTGCGGTCTGCTTTGTAAGACTAGGGCAAGGAGCGAGCAATCGTGAAAGAACTGGAATACACAATCTATCTCAAGGACAAAGCTCAGCTGAGTCCTGACTCTTATCTCTTAAAATTTTCTAGTCCTGAGTTGGCAGGTCAATTCCAGCCCGGCCAATTCTTAGAAGTAGATTGCGGAGGTTACATTTTTCGCCCCTTTGGCCTCATGGCACAAGATCCAGACCAGGGCGAAATCTGCTTGGGGGTCAAAGTGGTAGGCCCTAGAAGCCTTTACTTGACTCAACTCTCCCTGGGCCAGGCGGTTAAGGTGCATGCGCCCTTGGGGCAGGGCTTCCGTCTAGATGGCTATGAAGAGCTAATAGCTGTAGGTGGAGGTTCTGGCATCTTTCCACTTTATGAACTCTTGCACGCCTGCAAGCAACAAGGAATACAGACCTATCTCATTTGTGGCTTCCGGTCAGAAAGGGAGGCCTACCCTCGGGAGCTTTTTGCCCCTCTTGAAAGTGAAGTCTATTTTTCCTCGGACCAGGGTGGTTTAGATTTCACCGGCCATGCGGGCGCCTGCCTTGAAAATTTCGCAGCTGATCGGAGCTTTTCCAGCAAGACTTTGCTGGCTGCCTGTGGCCCTATGCCCTTACTCACGTTTGTCAGAGATTTTGCCCGTAAAAAGCAAGTAGACTGCCAATTATCTTTGGAGGAAAACATGGCCTGTGGTCTTGGCTTGTGTGCAGGTTGTAGTGTAGATGTTAGGGCGGAAAACGGAGACATATCAAGAGTCCGTTGCTGCCTAGAGGGCCCTGTTTTTGACGGTAGACGACTGGTATTTCCTACTGACTAATGGGGCAGGCTCAAAGAAAGTTAGGTAAGTTTATATGGATCACAGTATTGAACTCTTTGGTAAAACCCTATCTAACCCCTTGATGCCAGCCTCTGGTTGCTTTGCTTTTGGGCAAGAAGCGGCTACTTATCAAGACCTTGGTCTGTGGGGGGCTCTCATCTCTAAGACGGTCACGCTGGAGCCCCGGCTGGGTAATCCGCCGCCACGAGTTGTGGAAACGCCCTCTGGCCTCTTAAATGCCATTGGCCTGCAGAACCCTGGCATTGATAGATTCTTATGCGACCAGCTACCCTTCATGCGGACCCATCATCCTGCAGTTATTGTTAATATCGCTGGGAATAGTGTCGATGATTACGTTCAACTCTGTGAACGTCTGCAGGATCAGGATATTTTTGCCATTGAACTTAACCTTTCTTGCCCCAATGTCAAAAAAGGAGGAATGGCTTTAGGTACAAGCCCTGAGCTTATTCGTCAAGTCACAGCTGCCTGTAAAGGGGTTGTGGATTTTCCCCTCATCGCTAAGCTGACGCCCAATGTCACTGATATTGTTTCTTGTGCCTTAGCTGCGCAAGAGGGGGGAGCCGATGCTGTTTCTTTAGTCAACACCTTCCTGGGCATGGCCATCGATCTGAACACGCGGAGACCCGTTTTGCAGAACAATACGGGAGGTTTATCAGGGCCTTGTATTAAGCCTCTGGCCCTGCGCATGGTTGCTCAAGTCTATCAAGCAGTTGATATTCCCATCATTGGCCTAGGGGGCATCCAGACTGGTCGGGATGTTTTGGAATTTATGCTAGCTGGCGCTCGGGTTGTGCAAATTGGGTCTGCTAACTTTGCCGATGTTCATTTAGCTCATAGAGTCCTTGAAGAAGTGCAAGAAAGCCGGGAAAAACTGCAAATTTCTTCTTGGGATACATGGATTGGCGGGCTTAATTACTGGAAGTCTTGAGCAAATTAACAAAGTTTTTACTTTGGCTGTTTTTTGCTGATTTGTTTTGCTGATTTCCTTATAATGTCCTCTAGCGCCTTAAATATTGAGTCCCCTGAGGACTGAACAATCCTCCAAGGAGTTTATATATGCAAGCTCAGCCCCAAATCCTTCGTTATCTTTTTGAAACCCAAGCCTTCCGCGTAAGTCCCGCTGACCAAGCCTTTTGGTATACGTCCGGTAAGTTTGGTCCCTATTATGTCAACACACATTTTCTTTTTGGATCAGAAGATGAGGCCAAGCAACTCTTGGCGAGTATCGACTATAGCTTAAATTACCCTTTGGGGTTAGCACGTATGATTGGGGTCGCTTGTGACCGTCAAGCCCACTTGAATCCGTGTTACAGAGATACTATTGACTCTTTAGCTGCAGCTACTGAATCCTTAGATTTTGACCTGATTTCCGGAGGGGCCCGCAGAGATTTCTTTTTCTCCTTTGCCCTGGCGGAGAAGCTTGGTTTAGAACATTTGGCTATCTTGAAAGATGGCTCTGTCTATTATTCCAGCCCAGGCTTTAAATCTTCGCGCGAACTTAAGCAAGATGAATTGGCGGGGAAAAAGGTTTTGCATGTAGCGGACTTGGTCACTTCGGCTTCTTCATATTTCCGATCCTGGCTACCTGCTTTAGATTATGTAGGCGCTAACATTACGGATAGTCTCTGTGTGGTAGACCGCCACCAAGGCGGGAAAGAGCTTTTAGCGGAACAGGCGATTAACTTGCACAGCCTCTTAACCCTTAGCCCGGATTTCTTCGACCAAGCGGAGGCTCTAGGGCAAATTGATAGCGGGCAAAAAGCCCAGCTCCTTCGTTTTTTCACTGATCCTGACCACTATATGCAGGCCTTCTTGCAAGATCATCCTGGTTTTTTGGAAGCGGAGGCCCAGAAAGATGCGAAAACCGCTGAGCGTGTAGCCCGCTTTAAAGAATTGGACTTGAAGATAGATTAAGCGACTATGATTTGGTCTTTGCTCTTATGCATCTTAGCTCTACTCCTGTATATTCTAGGTAGTATCAAGCCCCTACTTTGCTTAATCTGTGCACTCTTTGGGCTATTTTACTTTGCCTATGAATTTATGCAGGTCCTGACTTTAAGCCGGCAGGCTGAGGCTTTAAAAAGAACTCACTCCTTTACCAGTCTCAGGCCCTTTGCCCATGTGGGTGGAGCAGATTTGCTACAAGGTCAAAATTGTTTTCTGGCCCTCGACGGGCATGATCAATTAGTCCTTCTGGCGGAAAACTACCAAGAAAGCTTGCCAATTCAGCACATAGACCGTATTCTTGATCTTCATAAACAGCAAGTCAAAAGCTTTATCCATCAATTGCAAAGATTGCTAGACCAGATGCCGCAAGCAAGCCTCAGTAAGGCCTATCACTTGCTCTGTGCCTTGCAACCCGTGGCCAATCAAGCCTGGAATGGTCTCCTCTTGCTTGAAGTGGGGGAGGAACAGGGAACAAGAATGCTGATCTTTCGCCCACTCTGGGCTACTAGATCTCGCGAGCTCTTGGCTCAAGAGCCCTTGCTGTCTTTGCTGTGTAAACCGGACGATCTTCTGGCAGAACTAGCTTTGGAGCTAGACCTACAGAAGGCCGCAAGTCTCTCGGACCAGGCAGGAGACCAGACAGTATCGCTAGGTCCTGGCTCTACTAAGAGCCGGCACATACTCAAGAAAGCAGATTTAGATAAACCTGCACATGTAGATAAGGAAGATTACTATGAAAGCTAACGCAGCTGGTTTTAAACAACTGAGTGCACAAATTGAGGATAGTCTCAGCCAGGTGATGATTGGTAAAGGACCTGTGATTGAACAGCTTCTGATAGCCTTAGCAGCGGGCGGACACGTCCTGATTGAAGATGTTCCAGGGATTGGCAAAACAACACTCGTTTCTAGTTTGGCCAAGTCGCTCAGCCTGAGTTTTAAACGGATTCAGTTTACCCCTGACCTGATGCCCTCAGATGTTACCGGCTTCAATCTCTTTAACCGTAAAACAAACGAGTTTGAATTCCAACCTGGATCAGTCATGAGTCAGATGGTCTTAGCGGATGAGATTAACCGTACCTCTCCGAAAACCCAGTCGGCTCTCTTGGAAGTCATGCAGGAAGGCCAAGTCACAGTAGATGGTGTCACGTATCGTCTGCCCCAGCCTTTTATGGTCTTAGCTACTCAGAACCCCATTGAGCATTTGGGGACCTATCCTTTGCCCGAAGCGCAGCTGGACCGTTTTATGCTGAAAATTAATCTAGGCTATCCTAATCTTGATGAAGAAGTACAGATTCTTCGCCTGTATGATGAAGCGGATCCCCTGGACCGCCTAAGACCTGTCGCAGGAGCCCAAGAGGTAATTTGGATGCGCGAACAGGCCAGAATGGTTCATTGTTCAGAATCTGTCCGTTATTACATTGCCAGCTTGACCGCCGCTACCCGTCAGCATCCGGCTGTAAAACTGGGGGCTAGTCCCCGGGCCTCCCGCATGCTGATGCAGGCAGCCAAGGCTAGGGCCCTCTTGAGAGGCCGGGCTTTCGTCCGCCCCGATGACGTACAAATGATTGCGTCATCTGTTTTTTCCCACCGTATTTCTATGCGGCCTGAGAGCCGGCTAAAGAACATTCGTGCTGAGGATGTTGTAAGAGAAGTTCTGGATAGGACGCCAGTGCCCGAATCATGAGTATAAGACCTCGCTTCTTCTATTATTTGCTCTTCTGCCTATCCGCCTGGTTTCTCGGCCATTTTGGCAATTGGGTTTGGTCTAATACGCTCTTTGTCTTTCTATTGCTTCTGCCAGTAGGGTCTTTGTTGGCTGCTTTTTGGCACCGGTCACGGATTCAGCTCAAGCTAGAGAGTTTGGCTGACCAGGTGGAAAGAGCTAGCGTGGCTTCATGGCAGATTCGTATGTCCTCCCGCAGTGTCTGGCAAAAACACTATATCCAGGGTGTTTATAGTGATCAGGCAGGAAGTGTGCCGGAATATCTGAGACCTTTTCCTTTGAAGCCACGAGAATTTTTAGATTTGGTTATTGAAATGAATGCGCCCCATACCGGGCCATTGAAACCATATGCTTTTGCTCTCAGTCTCATCGATCCCTGCGGATTTTTTGCCCTGAAGCTGGTAAGTTTCCAGGCCGAAGACTTCCCAGAAGTCTTAGTCCTTCCCAGATCTCTCATCTCTATTTTAGATAAAGATGAGAGCAAGGCCTATCTGGAAACAGGTGAGGCGATTTCTCAGAAATCTGATTTTGATTTAGATGAGATTGAATTGGTCAGACCTATGCGGGAAGGCGACCGCATGCGGGATGTCCACTGGAAAGTATCGGCTCGTATGCAGGATTGGATGGTTCGTCAATACGAGAAAGCGGATGAGAACGAACTTTACTTTCTTTTTCAATTACCGGATCTGGATCCCAGTCAAGCCATGTCTGAGGATAAACTTAATGTGAGGGATCTGGTCTTAGATCAAGTCTCAGAAGCAGCGCAATCTTTTTTAAGTCAAGACTTCAGTTTGCTTATGCGCTATCGCAGACCCTGGGCTGATGAACACAAGGCTGACAGCCTTGATTTATATGATTCTTTGCGCTGGAGTTTAGCCAGCCTGCCTTATAGGCAACCCATCAGCTTGGCCCAACAAGTCAGCGAAGAAGCAGCTATTCCTGGTGCGCGCTTTTATTTGATTTTTTGTTATATGCTGAGTCAAGAGCTCACAACTTCCTTGCTGGTACTTTCTGCACAGGCCCAAGGCATTTTACTACGCCTGATTTATCCCGGGCCGACTCCACCTAAGGCTTGGAAAGCCTGGATCGAGGATTTATCCGCAGCTGGTGTCAAGGTGACCTTGTCGCGTTTCCCTGGCATCCTCCAGGCCCAGGGGAGGGAATTACGATGAAGCTTTTGGTGAAGCGTACGAGTCAAGATAGGCAAGCAGGTTTTGGAGATAAGCTTGCTGGCCAGCTGAAGGATTTTCTATGGTCCTTGCCTTTTGCTCTACTTTTTTCTTTGACCTGGTCCTATGTCTGTGTTCACAATCTCCGTTTAGACTTTGCCTGGGGCCCAAATTTCATTCTCCATCTTGGCTTGCTTGCAGGGGGCTATATTTTAACCTTGATGCCCCTCGTGAGCTTAATTGCTTTTTTGATAGCTGGCGGACTGGGTCTGGCCTCCTTTTTATGGTCTAGTCCTTTTCTAGAAGTGATCAGAGCTAGCTTAACCCAGCTTTTTTTAGCGGGAAGAAATGCGGCTCTATGGAGTTTTGAGGCTACCCAAGCCCAAGCCGTGCAACCCAATCATTATCCAGTCTATGTTGCCCTAATAGCTTGCTTATTGGCTCTGCTTTTTATCATTAAACGGCCTTTGCCTTTAGTCTTGGGTTTTTTCTTGCTCTTACCATTTTTTGGTGCTAACGCTGATCTTGCGAATGATGCAACCTATGTAATAGCTCTTCTTGCCTGCCTGGCTTCTCTTATTTTTGTTTTTGTCAGAGAAGGCAAACTCCAAGATAAAAAACAATTTCGTCCTAATCTTCCCTTATGGATGGGGAGTAGCATATTAATTCTGACTTTTTTAGTACAAAGCTTCCTACCTCAGGACTTTTTTCAAAATAAAGATTTAGCAGACCGCATCCGCCAAATGCAAAAGAGGATGCAGGCACCGGAAATCGTTAATTATTATGAATTTAGTCTGCGAGATGCGGGCTATTATCCCATGAATCAAAACTTAGGAGGCCCCTTGCAACTTCAGCATGAACTCTATATGCAAGTGACTGGACCTCCGGGTGTCTTACGGCTCCGCGGTGCCTTGGCTGAAGCCTACACAGGTGCAGCTTGGTTGGGTCAAGAGATGGACCCTAACTATATTTTTGACAATCTCAGCACACATGGTAATCAGGCTGAAGTCTTTTCTTATCCCAGCGTTCAGGGTTCTGCTCAAGAAATCTTTAACCAGCTCTATTATCAGGCAGAGGTCCGTATTCAACCCCGGCAATTGCCTGTTCAGGTCATCTTTAATGGTGGCCGGCCTCAGCAAATTAACGAAGAGAATAACCCCGAGCAAATTTACTATTACAACCAGAGCGGACAGATCTATGCCAGTCATGAGATTCAATCTCCCTATACTGTTCAGGGCTGGTTACCTCGTGAGCTGTCGAACAAGGCTAAATTTTCCCTCCTCCATCAAGCCATCAAGGATGGAAAATTGAGTCTGAGCTTGCAAGCCAAGTCTCAAAATTATCGAGATTTAGCGGAGACCTATGACCCCGTTCTTTATGACATTTTGTATGGACAAGACTACCAGGGGCAGGAGGCTGTCCTAGGAGCTTTTCAGCGCCTAGCTGACCATTTACAAGAAAATTATAATTATAGTCTTGATGTGGCCTACCCGGTGCCTAATGAAGACTTTTTGGCTAATTTCCTACGTGATAAGGAAGGCTATTGTACTTATTTCGCTACGGCCTTGGCCTTGCTTGGCCGGGAATTAGGCCTGGAAACACATTATGTTGAGGGCTTTTTAGTCCCGGGTGTAGATCCCCAAGCATATCTGGGATCTACTGATGGGGGTTACCAGCGAGATGTCCTTTCGGATGCAGCCCATGCCTGGGTAGAAGTGAAATTTAATAAGCTGGGTTGGTATCCCTTTGATGCTACGCCCGCAGATATCCTTCAGGGCTTTACTAATCAGGAAGGGGATAGGGATCAAGAGCCAGAAGCGTCTGAACCGACCAAGCCCACAGAAAGCGAAAGTCAGACTAAGTCAACAGAAGAAATGACGACTCCGGCGCCTCAAGCTACGCCACCACCCACCCAGCCCAGTCAGCCAGATCAGACCCCGCCTATTCAGCAAGAGCAGGCCAGCCCCCCTTGGTTAAAAAGTCTGCTAGCCATTTTAGGACTCCTCTTGGCTCTTGGCCTGGCTGTCTTCTTCCTTCTTAAGCGAGCGAAGACTTATTGGGCAAGGCGGCAGGATCCCCAATATTTATTGGACCAAGTAGCAAATAAGGGCCAAAACGCGGTCTTGCCACAACTTTGGGAGGATATTAAGTTTATGTACTCCCTTGCTGGCTATTCCTGGCAGGTCAACCAAACCTTGCAGCAGAAGTTTGCCAAGCTGGATCAAGACATCCCTATTCCAGGTATGAGTAACTACCCGGTATATTTGGTCTTAGAACGTTCTTTTTATGGAGAAGAAGCTTTATCTACTGACGACTTATATCAGATTTTTAGCTATTACCAAGGCCTGGAATTAGAGCTGAAAAAGCGTTTGAAAAAGTCTCAATGGTTCTTTAAACGCTATCTCTGGCCAGCTGCTACAGCGCGCTTCTAGCCTGGTATAAAAGAGAATTTCTAAAATTTAAAGACATAAAAAGCTAGTCCACCGACCGCTCCCATGACTAACATGATGAGCACAGGGTCTAGCTTTTTAAATTTGAAGTAGCCTGCAAATGACAGGAGAAAGATTGCCAGAGAAAAGAGATTGATTCCCCCAACTGACAGGCTCCCCTGTGAGGATAGCAAGGCCTCCCGGGTGAGCGACCAGGCTGCGGAGGCGATGAGGGCAACCACTGCAGGCCTCAAGCCCTGGAGAAGCTGCTGCATGAGTGGCAATTGGGCATACTTTTGATAGAGGGTGGAGAGGAGGAGAACAATTAGGATACAGGGGGTCACATTAGCCACGGTGGCTACAATAGCCCCGGCTAGGCCAGCGACTTGAGTGCCCACAAAAGTGGCGGCGTTGATTGCGATGGGCCCTGGAGTCATTTGCGAAATCGTGATCAAATCGGAGAAAGTTTCAGGGCTGAGCCAGCTATTGATATGAATAACCTGCTCTTCTATTAAGGGCAGGGCGGCATAGCCTCCGCCAAAAGCAAAGAGACCTACTTGGAAAAAAGCCCAATACAGTTTAAGTAAGATCATGCCCGATCCTCCTTGTTTCGAGCAGTCAGAAAATAGGAAATGACCGAAACGAGTCCTGCTAGAAGAATAATTAAAACAACATTGATATTAGTGAAGAGGGCAAGGGCTAGAGCCACAGCCAAAAGCACAAGCTGGAGGGGATTCTTTTTCAGCCATATCTTATAGGCTAAATCCCAGACAGTATAGACGATGAGGGCGGCAACGGCGGCTTGCATGCCTCTGAGAATCGCTCTGAGGAGGGGGTTATCCTGCACAGCCCGGTAAAAGAGGGAGATAAAGGATAAAAGAACTAGAGGAGGGAGCACAGTCGCTAAGGCTGCTAGTAGGGCACCCTTGAGACCAAAGAGCTGGTAGCCCATGAGGGTAGACGCGTTGATTGCCACCGGTCCCGGGGCAGATTGGGCCATGGCGACAAGGTCCAGGATTTTTTCCTCGTCTATCCAGCCTAATTCATCACTAAAACGCCGCTTCTGCAAGGGAACAATTACATAGCCTCCCCCTAGAGTAAAGGCAGAGATTTTGAGGCAGGATAAAAAGAAGATGCGGAGAGACTTCGGTACAGCCGGCTTTCTACCCTCTTCTATTGAATCAGAATAATCTTGCCCTAGGGCTTGCGTGTGCGAATTGATCTGTTGCTTTTCTTGATGTTGCGACACAATTGGACCCTCTTATCTCTTAATCACGCGTTATATCACTTGGCCTTCGATCAGTCAGAAGGCTCTCTTATCCTACGCAATTTGGCCCTCTAGGTAAAGAGAGAGGTCCTAAGCAACTAGGGCAGAACTAGTCTATGTGCTAAAATATAAGTATGTCTAATTACCAAGTTCAAAGAGTAAATTATCTGACTCAAGATGTTTATAAAAACGATATGCGACTCTGGCTACAAGATTATGAAACGAGCCAGGGACAGGCTTTACGTTACTTTATTCAAACCTTTGGCTGCCAGCAAAATGAGGCCGATAGCGAAAAAATACGCGGTATTTTAGCCGATTTAGGGCTCGCTCAGGGCGAGGGCTATGAGGATGCAGACCTGGTTTTGATCAATACCTGTTCTATTCGAGAAAATGCCGATCAACGCCTTTTTGGTCATTTGGGTGAGCTAAAGGCCTTAAGGTCTAAACGCCCTAGTCTTAAAGTTGTGGTATGTGGTTGCCTAGCAACTCAAGCTGAGCAGAACGCCAAAATTCGTGAATCTTTTGCCTTTGTGAATTTACTTATGGGCCCTCAGGATATCCAGCGCCTGCCAGAACTCTTGTTGGCGATCTTACGCGACGAAAAGAAAGTCAATGCGGTCAGTAAAAGCAATGTAGTCGCAGAAGGCTTGCCTATTATCAGAGAGCGGAAATTCCGGGCCTTGGTTTCTATAATGTATGGCTGTAATAATTTCTGCTCCTATTGCATGGTACCTTCCGCCCGCGAACGAGAACGGTCACGGCTGGCGAAAGATATCCTAGCTGAATGTCGGGAAGTGGCTGCAGAAGGCATTCCTGAAGTCATGCTTTTAGGCCAGAATGTCAATGCCTGGGGTTTTGATCTTCAGACAGCGGCGCCAAGAGGACTGAGCCCCCTGTCCTATAGCAAGCAAGAAGTGCAAAAGTTAGAAGCTTTGCGGGCGGGTAAATTGGGGGCTGACGCAGTTGAAAGCTTTCCTCAATTGCTGGCGGCGATCAGTTCTATCCCCAAAATCCAATCTATCCGCTTCATGTCACCCCATCCCAGGGATTTTGGCGGCGAAATGCTGGCAGCCTTAAAAGTGGTACCTGAAATCGCCAATCATGTACACCTGCCTGTCCAGTCAGGTTCTGACCAGGTCCTCCGGGCCATGAACCGCCATTATGACCGCCAGCGTTATTTAGACCTCGTCCAGGCGATTCGCAGTGTGAGGCCTGGCATCTCTATTACGACAGATATAATGGTGGGCTTCCCTGGTGAAAGCGATGCGGACTTTGAGGATACCCTAGATTTAGTCAAGCAAGCTCAATTCTCTTCGGCCTTTAGCTTTATCTATTC
>JAQYCV010000043.1 GCA_028724525.1 Clostridiales bacterium | reverse complement strand
CTCATTGCTTCTTCCAGCCCCCTCCTAGAACGCTTTGGCCCGATTGGCCAAGAGTTGACCCTCCTAGCTTATTTAGAAAGTCAGGGTCAGGATCGGGATATGCTTCGTAGCCACTATCCTGCAAAAGTCTTAGAAACACCGGTCTACCTTAATCAAGAGGGTCAGCTTTGGGGGACAGAACATATATTACGCTATGAGCGTATCGGCCAACTGGTCTGCCAAGCTTTAGCTCCGGTAAACTTTGTTTTGGTGCCCGATGTCAAAGCCTTCGGGTCTGACCGCGGGGGCGGCTTCGGTCACACCGGCCGTCTTTAAGCCTCTGGGCTGTTGGCTGAGGAATAATAAAGGTCTAAGAAATCACCGAGGTCTGACAAGTATTTTTCCTGGTCTAAGATGAAGCCTTGCAGATGGCCAGCCTGGGGAATTTCTGCCACATAGCTAGTCTCTGATTTGAGCCGGACACACTCTGTAATGAAGGTGTCTGTCGTTGCTTGATTGAGCAGGGTATCCGGTAAATTGCGGGTGATCATGATGGGTACTTCAATATGGCCTAAGAGGGGAATTAAGTTGACCCTTTCTGGGCCGGAAGCAGAGATTCGAATAATGTCCGGGATATAGCGTCGGTAAAAGTTTTTTTGTAAGAAATTGTAGTCTGAGATATCCAGGCGAATGTAGTCATAAGCTGAAGAAGCCGGGGTATCAAAAATAAAGCCCTTGACATCATCCCGTGAGAGGAGGGCGTCGGGATCCTTGGCCTCCGCCAAAGCAGCCTCTGAGGGTAGGTCTGGCAGAGCCTCCCAGGCTAAAAGGCTGGCGGTTACACCGCTACCCACCCCGTAGAGGATGAAGTTTTTCCGGCCTGAAGCACGGTAGCAGGCGGACATGGCGGCCTGCACATCTCGATATTCTGCATAGCCATAGGTGGAGGCTTCGCCCTGAGACTGCCCGCAATGGCGTTGATCAAAAGCTAAGACATTAAAGCCCTTGTTGATAAAACATGAAAAGAGTTTGGCGCTGTCTAAACCGAATTCCAGTTTATTAGACCGGGTATCATGGATAAAGATGACATTGCCCCGAAAGGCGATCTCTTTATTGGCTTGGAAAAACCAGCCATTGAGCTGGAGATCAGATCCTACTGGTTGGAAAATGAGCTGCTCATAGCTGGGCATCAGGTGGGAGGCTACGGGGTTAAAATCTTGCGCGGGTAAAGACATGAGGGCCTTGGCTGCATTAAAGAGGCTATAGATGAAACTCCCCACCAGCAAAACCAAGACCAGTAAAAGGCCAATCAGAACTTTCGGCCAAATTTTTCGTTTGCTTTTAGATGCTTGTCGTTTAAGCGTGATGAGATCCTTCATATAGCTGCTTCACTACCTTCTGCCGGCCGCCTGGACCGAATTGATCCCCAGTATAACATGCAGGCTGCCTATGCTAAAATAAACTCTTAGGCCCAGCCTAAGTGAAGGGCCTAAGTTTAAGGAATAAGAAAATGAACAAAATATTTTTAGCAATAGAATCTTCTTGTGACGAAACCGCCGCCGCTGTTGTGGTGGATGGCAGGCAAGTCCTGTCTAATGTGGTCCAGTCTTCAGCCAAGCTCCATGAACGCTTTGGTGGTGTTGTGCCAGAGCTAGCATCCCGGGCCCATGTAGAGGCTGTTGTGCCCGTTGTGGACCAGGCCCTGGCGGAGGCTGGAATCAGCCTTGCTGATCTCACTGGCCTAGGAGTCTGTGCAGGCCCTGGCCTCCTAGGATCTTTAATTGTGGGCGTCTCGGCGGCCAAAGCCCTGGCCTTTGCATCAGGAAAGCCCCTGATAGCTGTCCACCATTTGGCCAGCCATATCGCGGCCAACTACCTGGCCCATCCATACCTCGAGCCGCCTTTCCTCGCCCTTGTTGTTTCGGGAGCCCACTCTCATATTGTTGAGGTACAAGACTATACGACTTTTAAAATCTTGGCCCGGACCCGGGATGATGCGCCCGGAGAAGCCTATGACAAAATATCTCGTGAGCTGGGCCTCGCTTATCCCGGAGGTCCCAAGCTAGACCGGCTCGCCAGAGAGGGCAATAGCCAGTGTATAGACCTGCCCCGCCCCCACTTTGAAGGCTCTCTGGATTTTTCCTTTTCTGGCATTAAAACAGCTAGCCTTAATGCCCTAAATAAGGCTAAACAACAGGCGAAAACCCGCCTGGTCAGGCGTGAAGATATTTTGTCAAATGCTGATTTAGCAGCCGCCTTCCAGGAGGCAGTGGTAGCCAGTTTGTTAGACCATGTTAGTCTGGCCCTGGACCAAACGGCTAGCAAAAAATTAGTTTTAGCTGGTGGAGTATCTGCTAACTCATGGCTACGTGACCAGACCCAGGCCTTATGCCAAGATCGCGGCTTGGATCTCTACATGCCCCCCTTGGCGCTCTGCACGGATAATGCGGCCATGACCGCTGCCCAGACTTATTATGCCTACCAGGCAGGGGAGAGGGCCGATCTCAGACTAAATGCTACAGCTATGTGGGAACTAGGCACGCCCTTGCCCTCTTAGTATACTTATACCTAAACTACGCTTAGTGGAAAATGTGGACAAGTTCCCTTTACCCCCTGCAAGCCCCAGCACAATGGTTAATAAGTTTGTGGATAATGTTTATAAGTCTGAATGCTGTATAAATTATGTATCGCTTTTGCAACGTGTTTGTAAAATTTGAAAGAATGGACCTAGATGAAAAAGGAAGCAGTCAAGATTTTAGCGCAAAATAGGAAGGCAAGATTTTCTTACGAGATTCTTGAAAGCTTTGAGGCGGGTATCGTCCTGACAGGAACTGAGGTGAAATCCGCTCGTCAAGGCCGGGTCAACCTCCAAGATGCTTATGCGGCAGTAGAAAAGGGTGAAGTCTTTATCAAGGGAATGCATATCTCGCCCTATGATCAAGGTAACCGTTTCAATCCTGATCCCATGCGCAAGCGCAAACTCCTGCTCCATAAGAGGGAAATTAGAAAATTAGCGGTCAGTGTGCAACAAGAAGGTTTGACCTTGATCCCCCTGCGTTTGTATTTAAAAAGAGGCCTGATTAAGCTAGAATTGTCTATAGCAAAAGGTAAGAAATTGTACGATAAAAGAGAATCCATCAAGAAGCGTGAAACAGAACGCGAGTTGACGAGAAATTATCGCTAAAGCTTGGATTCTTGTGCGGGAAGGGGGGAGGCCTTATCGCATCGGTAGTTGCCTGCGGCATGACTCAAGCCGGTACAGCCAGGCGTTTGAACGAAGATAGTTTCCAACTCCAGGGCCGGATCTACCCCGATACCCTGAATGCCCGTGAGCAAAAAATTGACCAATCTGATGACTATTGGCAGATTTATGCGGTTACAGATGGGATGGGCGGCGCTGGCGTGGGAGATATCGCCAGCCGCGTGGTCCAATCCGACATCATGGGCCTCCGGTCTGATTTCAGCCTCCTAGACCCCTATAGTTTTTCTTTTGCCGCCTATATCCAAAACTTTCTCACACAGACTGACCATAGCTTGCAAATGCGCTTGCGCAAGCAGGCCGACCAGCCTGTCGGTTGCTCTCTGGCCCTCCTCATGCTGGCGGGCGAAACCTGCTATACCATGGCGATTGGCAGCTGCCGGATCTACCTCTACCGAGGCGGCTATCTCTACCGGATGACGGAAGACCATGTGCTGGATGATAGCAGCTTTGACCGCCCTCTCCTCTTTTTGGGCAACCATCCGGGGATTTACCAGCTGCGGGCACAAAATCTCAAACATATGCAGGTCCAGCCGGGTGACCACTTCTTTATTTGCACTGATGGGATTACCGATGCCCTTGACGATGAGGACATCAAATGGGTCCTAGATAAGGACTCACCTATAGAGACCTATGTGGAGTCTCTTTTTCAGAATGCCCGCCGCTACGATGCGCGTGATAATCAAACAATCTTAGGCCTCAAAATCAAGAGCCGCCGGATCTTCACAGGACCAGAATCCAGCAACTTGCTCTATCCAGACCGCCGCCATCCCGGTGC
>JAQYCV010000042.1 GCA_028724525.1 Clostridiales bacterium | reverse complement strand
TCAGGGCGAGCAAGCAGTTATTCAGCAGGGTTATGATGCGCTTATCGAAGTCGACTACGAACAGACCTATAAGGATGGGGTCCTGGAAGATAGTCGGGAAATTGGTCGCCGCTATTTGGCCTCTGGTCAGCCTCACATCATTATGGTGGGGACAGGGCCAGTCGCTACCGAACCTTCCCTCCCTCTAGCTAAAGTGCAAAAAGCAGCTCCTACAGAGCCAGAAATCCAGCTAGAACAAGTAGAGCAAGTAGAGCAAGTAGAACAGGCGGCTAGTCAGGCCCCGGCCTCTGGCCCGGTTGACATCTCTTTTACGAGTCCAGGTTCTATTGCTGCCGCCGAGACTAATTTTGCCACGGTAGCCTCCCTCCTCAACCGCAATGGGGCCCAAACCTACAGCTCCTTCAGTGATAATGGAAATGGGACTATTACGGTGGATGGCCATACGTTCGCAGTGGCTGATGGCCCACTGACCTTCAAGACCACCTCTTATGATGGCTGGGAATGTTATAAGAAGTATCCTGACTCGGGTGCCATTAACGAGTGCAACCGGACCGCTTCAGGCATTTTAGCCCAGAGGGGCATCGTTGCGGCCTGCCAAGGGGGTTACCCCATGGGTACAGTGCTCTTTGTTGAAGGCTATGGACTAGCCGTAGTGGGTGACCGTCATGGTATGGGACCTGGCCTCTTAGACTTAGCTTTTGACGCCCGGGAAATTTCTCAAAATGTTTTCCTCGCCACAGGTGACCGGACGGTCTATGTTCTCCAGTAAAGTGGCTGTGGAGTCCCCAGACTCTACCTATCCTTCGGCCAGGCAACTTTGCCAAGACTACCAAATCCAGCCTAAAAAGGCTTGGGGACAAAACTTTTTAGACAGGGGACCCAGTATCCAAAAGATACTGAGTCCCTTTGAATTATCTCCTGAGAGCCTCGTCTTAGAGATAGGTCCCGGCTTGGGTCATCTGAGCCAAGCGATTCTGGCGACAGGGGCCCAGCTGATAGCCATCGAGATTGACCAAGACCTTCAAGCTGTTTTAACTGATCTTGCCGACCACTACCCAAAATTTCAGGTTCTCTACAGCCCGGCCCAGGACTTAGACTGGCGTCAAGTCATAGCTGGTCATTCTTGCCATTTTGGCTCCCTATATGTCATGGGCAATTTACCTTACTATCTTTCTTCTGAACTTTATGCCAAGGCCCTTCTCGAGCTATGGCATGCCCAGGCCATGTCTTTTCTCTTGCAGAGAGAGGTGTCAGAACGTTTTGCCCATGCCCCCGGGTCTAAGCTCTATGGCCCCCTTTCCGTCCTAGGCCAGACCTATGGCCAGGTGCGTTTAGGGGAGCGTTTGAAGGCCTCAGCTTTTTATCCGCCCCCCAGTATTGAAAGTCGGGTCCTGATTCTGAAAAAAGGTATTCAAGACTTGATCCAGCCCGATCAACTGGCTAATTACTGGGCCTTCTTACAAGCAGCCTTTCAAACTCGACGTAAAACCTTGACCAATAATCTCGCAGGCTCTCCCTGGGCATCGGGCCAAAATGCCCAAGCCTTAAGTTCTATCTTAAATGATGTTAAGATAAAGCCTGCCGCGCGGGCTGAAGACCTTAGCGCGAGCCAATTCGTACAGATTTTTGAAAGGCTGAATCCTAGCCCTAATCGCTAGTAGGAGGCCGAAGAGGGAATAGAGGATGGCGGATGATTTTATCACAGTGAAGGTTGGCAGCATGTATTACCGGGTTACAGGCGGCGCTGACCCGGCTTATGTTCAAAAGGTGGCCCAGCAAGCCAATGACTTATTAGCAGAAATTAAAAGTCGTCATCCGGGCCTTAGTGACCTCGCTGCCTCTGTTTTAGCCCTGCTCAACAGTATTGATCGGGGCTGGAAACTAGAGTCGGGGGATTGTGATGCAGACCAGGATTTGCAAGCGAAACAAGCGGCTCTAGACCAGGCTCAGGCAGAAATTTTGCACTTGCGTGAGCAAGTGTGGGATATTAAGAAGGATGCCCTCTATTATCGAAATCTTTGCGAAATGTATGAAGAGCGCCTAAATTCCATGCCCCCTAAAACTGCTAACTCTACCCCTAAGACGGGTGGAGACAAACTCCGGCCTCTGGATCTTATGCAGACAAGTTTTGAAGACTTGACCAGCGGGCCGATAAAGACCAAGGATTAAGATGATGGAAAGTTTTACGAGCCACTCTATCAAGATAGAACTGGTAGACCCTGCTTTGATGCCTAGTCAGGCGAGTTCCGATTCAGCGGGCTATGATTTAAGGGCCAAAGAGGATTACTTCATTGCCCCTGGTCAGACCCTTTTTGTGGGGACGGGCGTCAAGCTAGCTCTCCCTTCCCATTGTGAGGCCCAGGTCCGGCCCCGGTCTGGCCTATCTGCCAAATCGCGCCTGCGCTTGGCCAATAGCCCTGGCACCATCGATGCGGATTACCGTGATGAAGTGAAGATTATTATGCATAATGCCTTTACCCAGAGCGAACTGCCAGACCTCATTGCTTCTTCCAGCCCCCTCCTAGAACGCTTTGGCCCGATTGGCCAAGAGTTGACCCTCCTAGCTTATTTAGAAAGTCAGGGTCAGGATCGGGATATGCTTCGTAGCCACTATCCTGCAAAAGTCTTAGAAACACCG
>JAQYCV010000041.1 GCA_028724525.1 Clostridiales bacterium | reverse complement strand
GCTACGAAGAGCGGTCATCCGTGGAGCGGGATACGAGATTCGAACTCGCGACTTTCACCTTGGCAAGGTGACACTCTACCACTGAGTTAATCCCGCGAAAGCGCTCATTTTTGAGTGCTTGTGTATGGTATCAAGCTTTGCAGAAACTGTCAAGCAAAATTTACTTTTCGTGTATGAGCTTGTTAATAGTGGGGAAGAAGAGGCCGCCAACGGCATTGCCCAGGGTGCTTATCAGGATAAAGACTAAGGCATGGCCGGACCACATATTGGCCACGGAAACATAGAACATATTGGCTACGCAGTGCTCAAAGCCCGCCAGAATGAAAACGCTAACACCAAAAAAGAGAGCTAGGTACTTGCCCAGTTCGTGGGGATTTTTGCTAAAACCGTCCACCGCTAAGAAAATTAACATGTTGCAAAAGACCGAGAGGAAAAAGATAGAAAGCAAATTGTCTCCTAGTTTTACTTCGCACATGCTCTGAGCTTTAGCTACAAGGGCGGGACCCACCCGAGTGGCATGGAGGGCCTGTGCAAAAACCCAGGTACCCAAGAGGTTGCCGAGCCAAATCAGAAGGAGGTCTAGCAGACTGTAAGTGCCATCTAGATAGTAACTGACTTTGCCGGTAAAGAGGTTGTAAGCTCTAGTGCAGATGGCAAAGAGCCCCACTGTAAAAAGGAGTGATCCTACAATCTTGTTATCGAGCGCAAGATAAACAGTGCCGCCCAGGGCAATGCAGATGCCAGCTTCGATGGCTTTCATGAAGGTCTGAACATTTTTCATGTGTTTTACCTCATCTCTTGAGTTTTCAATTAGACAAGATCATAAACCCAAAGGAGAGTGGGGGCAAATACTGTATCCCGTCGGTTAGCCTAAATTAGTATAGAATATACAGTTAATAAAAGGAGAGGAGATGGGCTCCGGTTCATCTATGGTGGTTCTCATGAAGAAGACAAGCAAACTGGCACAAACTGGACAAAAGTACCCGGATATGCCTCTGCAAAAAGGGGATGTATCTGGTCAACACACGGCTAGTAAAACCTATGGCCTCATGACCACGATCGCTATGATCGTAGGGATTGTCGTGGGATCCGGTATCTACTTTAGGGCGGATGACGTTTATCTTTATACTTCCGGTAACTTAGCTCTAGGGATTATGGCCCTTACTCTGGCAGCCATCTGTATTATTTTCGGAAGCCTGACTTTTTCCTATCTTGCGATCCGGACAGAGACCGAGGGCGGTTTAGTGGGCTATTTTGCTCAATTTGTCAGCAAAAAATCCGCTACCGGCTATGGCTGGTTTTTCCTTTATGTCTATTGCCCGGCGATTACCACAGTGGTTGCCTGGGCTGCGGCCATCTATACCTTTATGCTTCTAGGCATCGAGGCCAGCTTAGGCCAGCAGATTCTCCTAGGTTTAGCCTATACGGCTTTTCTTTTGCTACTGAATATCCTGAGCCGCCAGTTGGGGGGGTATTTGCAGAACCTCTCTACGGTCATTAAGATGATCCCCCTCATCTTGATTGCCTTTTATGGTATTTTCTTGGCCCCTCCCTTAAGTGGCGAAGCCTTGCAAGTCCCAAGTTTTGCTCAAGAATTCAGCAAGTTTGGCTGGATAACGGCTCTAGTCCCTTTGATGTATTCCTATGATGGCTGGACCCTTGCCTTAAATATTGCCCCGGAGGTTGTTGATGCCAAGCGCAATATGAAGAAGGCCTTGATCATTAGCCCTCTGATTGTTCTAGCTACCTATGTTTTATACATGGTGGGTATCTATAAAACATTAGGTGGCCCTCAAATTATTGCGCTTGGCGATGACTCGATTTATGTAGCGGCCAAGCAGATCTTCGGTGACCGCTGGAGTAATGTGGTCCTAGTCGTGGTGATTATTTCTGTCCTGGGTGTTTTAAATGGCCTCATTTTATCCTCGATCCGCCTGCCCCAGGCTTTGGCTGATCAGTCCATTATCCCTGGCAAATCCTTGGCCCGAATTTCTCCCAAACTCCAGCTATCTCCTCGCTCAGCCGGGCTCTTTGGCCTGCTCGTCCTGGCCTGGACCCTGATCCATTATCTGGTGATGAAGTTTAATCTCTTTAATGGTGGGGATGTCTCCGAAATTTCTATCGCCTTCAACTACGCCATGTACATCATCTTGTACTTAGCCGTTTTCCGCCTGGGCAAAGCTGAACAGAATAAACAAGCTATGATCGTATCGGTCCTTGCCATGCTAGGTTCCTGCCTGATTCTCGCGGGCTCGATCTTATCCAGCCCACTCTATGTCTTGCTCTTCTTCTCCATCTGCTTGTCTGTCTATCTTATGGGCTTACGCTACAGCAAGCAGCAGAATCAATAGGCAAGCCACTTTGGGGACCAGACTTCAGTTACTTGCCCCTAGGTTTTTAATTGCACCCTATTAAAAAGGATCCGCT
>JAQYCV010000040.1 GCA_028724525.1 Clostridiales bacterium | reverse complement strand
ATGAGATAGCAATAGTTTTTGCATTCTAAATCTGATTCAATGAGGACATTAGGTAAATAATCCAAGTCTGTACCCAGTTCCGCGAAGGCTTGAATAAAAAATTCACCATAGGAATTGTTGAGATAATAACTTGGGTTAGTTTGCATAAAAACAAATGTGTTTTGGAACACTTTTTCTCCTTTTAAGCTTAATTAGAATAATAGCAAAGCTAGTGCAATTATTCAATCGTTCATAGTTTAATATATTTTCATCTAGCTTTATTATCTACGCAATATATTATCAGCTGTGAACAAGTGATTGTAGGAGGAAGTTTATATGAAGAAATGGTTGTATGAAATGAGTTGGCAAGAAGCTGCTGACCAAATCAAAGAAGCCCAAGGAGTAGCAATCATACCTGTAGGCAGTGTTGAGCAACATGGCCCTCACCTACCCTTGGGGACAGATAGCTATGTGGCCATTGGCTTGGCCCAAGCTGCAGCAGAGGAGGCAAATGTAGTGTTGGCCCCACCCGTTTGGACAGGCTGGTGTCCTCACCACATGGTATTACCAGGTACCATTTCCATCCAGGCAGAAACAATGATTAACCTGATCCTGGATATGATTTCATCACTTCACTGCCACGGAATTGATAAGTTCATTTTAATCAATGGCCATCGGATCGTAAATACGGTCTGGATGCAAATTGCTGGAGAGAAAGCCCAAAACCAGCTAGGAGTGACCATTAAAATCTTTGATCCCGCCTATATGTCCAAAGATTTTGTGGCGGCGCATCCGGATATGGGGCCTGTTGGCCATGCTGAAGAGATTGAAAGCTCGCATATGATGTACATGCACCCAGATCTGGTTCATTTAGAAAAGGCAGTTGATAATCCTATTCAACCTTCTGAACTCTATAGTGTTGATCCGCTTTATGCGCATGACACCCTTTGCTATGTCCCTACACCTGTCTCAGCTGCTAAGAAGCATGCTCAAAAGGCTCTGGGTATTACCGGTAGTCCCAGCAAAAGCAATGTTGAATTTGGCAAACGCTATCATGAACATCTTGTGAAACGTTTGGTAAAAGTTATAAACATGTTACAGGAGGAATAATATGCTGAATCTCACAAAGGGAGAAAAAATATTTTTCACAGTCATTATTATATCTTTATTAATGGTTAATCCACCCATTCTAGGATTTATCAACACGTTTGCTCAGTCAACTCCGCTGATGTGGGGTTACCCCACGCTTTGGCTCTGGCTTGAGTTTTGGTATGTCGTTGCCATCGTAACCTTCCTTGTGGGGGTTTTAAAGCTCAAAAACTGGCAGAAAACTTACCCCGACGATGAGGAGGTAAAATAATGAATACAGGCTTATGGATTTTAGTCGCTTATACATTGGTTTTATTGGGAATAGCCTATTATGTATCTCTGCGCGATAAGAAAAGCATCCGCGATTTTGCGACTGCAGACAGCTCACTTGGCATCTTCGTACTGACCCTCACTTTTAGTGCAACCTACCATAGTTCCTATGCCTTTTTAGGCGCCTCTGGCTTTGTTTATAACCATGGTATAGGCTGGTGGGCCAATGGTATTTGGACCGTATTTCCGGGGATTTTATTTTGGATTATTGGCCGGAGATTTTGGCTCTTAGGCAAAAGACACGGCTACCTATCAATCGCACAATTTATGAGCGATGTTTATGAATCGGATCTAGTCGGTTTACTTGTGACAATCATTACCTTGCTTTTCTCGCTACCATACGTAGCCATGCAGGCCATCGGAAGTGGTTATATTTTTGAAACCATTAGTGACGGGGCCCTTTCGTATGAGTTGGGCACTCTAATCTTCTTTGCCATCATGATTATCCTGGTCTGGATGGGAGGTATGAAAGGTGTTGCGATTACAGATGCCGCCCAAGGTGTTTTCATGTGGATCGGCCTTGTCATTGGGTCTTTCATTGTACTTAAGGGCAACTTCCCTTCTATTGCCGGTGCCTATGAAGCCGCATTTGCCCAAATACCCGAGCACTTCAGCTTACCTGGCCCTAAGGGCTTGATTA
The DNA here is from genome assembly GCA_028724525.1 of Clostridiales bacterium. Taxonomy (GTDB): domain Bacteria; phylum Bacillota; class Clostridia; order Saccharofermentanales; family DTU023; genus SFFI01. The sequence goes on along the minus strand of JAQYCV010000040.1, from coordinate 11,503 downwards.
CTTCTGCAGACTGGATTAGCCGTTGGACGGTCATTACGATTGGTATGATGATGTTCCCCCATATTACGCTTAGATTTTTCTCTGGTAAAAATCTGAAGGTCTTAAAATGGTCATCAGTTTTCTCTTCAATCTACCTGACCAGCATTTACGTATTCACACCAGCCATTGGCTTGGCGGGTAATATCCTGATGCCCAATCTAAAAACCCCAGATACCATTTTTCCGGAGCTATTGCTAAAATATACACCTTTGGTCTTCGCCGCACTTGTGATCTCTGGTGCCCTCGCAGCCTCTATGTCCACAGGAGACTCTCAACTCCATGCGGTTGGTACCATGCTCTCTACAGATGTATATAAGAAATATATTAATCAATCGGCATCTGAGAAAAAGCAGTACAAAGTCGCTAAAGGAGCCATACTTGTGCTGGGTATTGCATCTGTTATTATCGCCCTCATTAAGCCCGGTCTACTAGGAGATATTCTGGCACTCTCAAATGGTGGGGTAGCAGCTTTAGCACCTGCAGTTTTAGGAAGCATTTACTATAAGAAAGCCAATAAACAAGCAGCCATTGCCAGTATTCTCATCGGAGAAGCTGTTATGCTCCTTACAACTTTTGTAGTGAAATCCCCATGGGGTTTAATGCCCGGTCTCTGGGGTATGATTATAGCTTTCCTTATCTACATGACACTTTGTCAATTTGGCCAGCCCTCTACTAGAGCGGTAGAGCTGATTACCGAAATCAATGAGTTCTTTTATCAGCAGCCTGAAAATGTAAGCAAATAATTCGACTATTATTCAAATCGAATCATAAACACCCTGGCAGAAAACAAAAGAGCAAGGGCCCATTCAAACCTTATAGACATAAAGCAGGAGGCTGACCTTTAATCGGTTAGCCTCCTCTCATTCCACCGCACATGCGGATCCAGATATGGTCGATCTAAACTTATAGCTTTTGTTTGGCCGGTATGCATACTACACATGTGCTTTGGGTTTTGCTAGCAGAGTCAGGGCGTCATCCGCATTTTTTCATCTATATCGTTTATCGAAAAATATGTCCTTCATCCAGAAGGAAATCCTCAATTCCGACATACTGAATACCATTGTCATCCCGCCATGACTTCACATAGTCTCTTACGACTACGATTTTCTTGAAGGAGTCGGGGATTCTGATCAGGGAGGCGATCTCCTGCTCTTTTTTTTCAGGATCAGAAATGGACAGAGCCGATTGAATATAATAGCGTTCGTCACCTCTGTTGACCACAAAGTCAACCTCCAGCTGCTTCCGGATATTTTTTCCTGATTCATCTCTTAAATTTTGCTCAACTACACCAACATCTACATCGAAGCCTCTACGGATCAGATCGTTGTAAAGGACATTCTCCATCAAGTGCGTTTCCTCCAGCTGTCTGAAGTTGAGCCTGGCATTACGCAGGCCAGGATCGGAATAATAATATTTGACCGGTGTTTTGATGTATTTACGTCCCTTTACATCATACCGTTCGGCCTTTTGGATGAGAAAAGCTTCCATGAAAAAACCGATGTATTTGTCAATTGTATCCGGCGCAATGCGGATATGTCTTTCGCTTTCAAAGGTGTTTGACAGTCTGCTGGGATTCGTCAGGGAACCGATACCGGAAGCAAGAACATTCAGCAGAATCTCCAAGATTTCCTCATCATTGTTGATCTGATGGCGTTCCAGGACATCCTTGATATAAGTTCTGTCAAACAGGTCCCTCAGATAACGGCTCCTCTCTTCATGCGATTCCATCGTCCATACCAGCGGCATACCGCCATAGGTGTAGTAATCGCGCCATACTCCGCGCTTATCCCGTTCATAAAGCTCGTAGACTTCCGCGAAGGACAGCGGATAAACACGAATCTCGTCCCCACGATCTCTGAACTGGGTAAGAATATCCGATGAAAGCATTTTAGAGTTGCTGCCCGTCACATAGATGTCCGCATTAGGAAGCTTCATGAGTCCGAGCACCACATCGATAAAGGTAAGTTTCTCATTTGGGTCATCCACATACGGATTGGGAATTTCCGTCACAAACTGAATTTCATCGATAAACACATAGTAGCGTTTATCCTTATCCGGCATCCGATCCTTCACGACTTTGTTCAGCTCACAAGGGTTTCTGTACCTTGCGTTATCGATCTCATCCAGAGCAAGTCCTACGATCTGATCTTCTTCTACACCATTGTCCAGAAGATACTGGCGGTAAAGCGTGAACAACAGATAGGATTTCCCGCTCCGGCGAAGACCAGTTATGACCTTGATGCGTCCATTGTCCTTTTTTCGGATCAGCTGATCCATATATTGTTTTCTTGCATACTGCATCGTTATGACCCTCATGAAATATTTGCGGCATCCGCATTTTTTTCACGAGCCTATTATGTCATAGGATACATGAACACATCAAGTCATAAATCTAAAATTTTTGCGTCATCCGCAATTTTTTTCAGTTAGCAGTACCAAATCTGACATTAATCCACTGTCAATAAGAAGCACTATTATAGTCAATCAAATTATTAATTTTTTCTATAGAATTAGTAGCAAAAAACCTACCCCGCGCTATAGCTTGGGGTAGGTTTTTATCGTGTGAAGATAGCTGGATTATGAAATCAGGCATGTAGAGAGCAAGTACGTCATCAATTCCTTGTCTCAATTTACAGTAGCTGATCTAGCTTTTCCGCATATTCTTCATAGCTGCGGCTGCACATGAGCTGGTCCTGGACTTGGCCATTCTTATAGATGATAACAGTCGGCAAACCCAGGACTTTGCATTGGCGGCAGATATCAGGGTTGCTATCTACATCCAGTTTGCCGACAAGGACACGGCCACTATAGTTTTCTGCAAGGCGGTCAATGACAGGAGCGAGGGCCAGGCAGTGTTCACAACGCTCAGCCCAAAAGTCCACGAGGGCTATGCCCTCCCCCTGCAAAATTGTTTCAGCAAAGTTTTGTTGGTTTAAAGTTACAACATGTGTCATAGAGAAACTCCTATATCGTCTGTGTACTATGAAAGCAGGGATCTGCCGCTTAGCAGCAGATCCCTGCATAACCGTTCTTGCCTTTGGCCTATGAGGCCTTATCGCTTAGCTCAAGCAAGTCGAGCGTAATCGAAGCATGAAGGGTCGGTCCTATTTTTTCTCAGCGTAATATTTGTCCAGGTATTCACTCACCTTGGCAGCATCGGCAACTAGTTCATTACCAGTATCTACCAGCGGAGTAACAGTGGAATAGCATTTTCTCTTCAGTCCGTTATAGACAGAGATAAAGGCATCTTGATCGATAGCATAGAGGACTGCTTTACGCAGGTTAACATCTGAGAATGCTGAGTTTTTAATATTGAAGGCACCGTAGGAACAGCTGTTATCGGGGTGTTTAGAAACTTCAAATTTAGCTTCTTTTTCGACGATATCTAGTTTTTCAGGCGGTACACTACCATAGTAAAGCTCATCATTACGCAGGGCAGATAAAGCAGAGTCTGCATCTGCGATAAAGCGTACGGTCACCTTATCAATCATAGGTTCGCACTCTGTGCCCGGCATGAAATGAGGATTTTTCACAAAATCTACCTTGTAGTCGTCTTTCATGACTAGGAGATAGGGGCCGCTGGCCATTAATTGATTATCGTAGTGATCACCTTCTGCAATGGTCCTGCTATCACCATAAGCAATATCTTTTTCCCGATCATATTCTTCCACCTTGAAGGTGTTCATCTTTTCAACCTGCTTTTTGCTGACGATACCAGCAGATTGGTGGGCTAAAAAGTTGAGAATCTGCGGGAAGGCTTCATTGGTCTCTACACAAACAACTTGATAAACACCCTTTTGGTTATCCACTTGGTCATTTTTGTCTGTCAGCTTGTCAATCTTCCCTGGGGCCTTGTCCGCAAATACTTCACCTACAGTACGGCCATCAGCAGTTTTTGAGTCTAAAACAGCTAAATCTGTGACTTGTGTAACGTCTTTAATCTGAGAATAAAGTGTGTAGGTCCGATGGTCAGGTACAGAGTTTTTATTCATGGCTCTGTGGAGGGAGAAAACAACATCTTCGCCACCTACTAGGTCACCAGTATCGACAGCTTCGCCCTTGTCCAGACGGGCAAAATGGATGTCATCACGCAAGAGGAAGTAGAACTTGCAGCGATCTTCGGATATGGCGAAGTTGTAAGACAAGGAGCTAGACGGAACGACCTTATCATCCCGGGTCAAATTCACTAAACGAACGTACAAGTTAGAGTTCAAGAGGTTTATGGATCCGTCATTGGCCTTAATGGGGTCTAGAGAGGTAAGATCGCTGAGCTGTTGCGAAATTGTATAAGCCCGGGTCGCATTATCTTCATCGTTGACATAGCGCACCCTGTTCCAGCTGCCAGCTTCTTCACCTTCCAGATAAATGCTTTCGGGCTTCACAATGTCTTTATTGACTGCTGTAATCAAATAGCCTGAATAGAAAGGAACAATATAGGCTTGATCAGTTACCAAAAGATCTTCTAATTGTTTATAGGTCGTTTGGTATTGTTCAGGGGTCTCGGAGGCAGCTTGATCGATAAGCTTATCCACTTCAGGATCGTTGATTCCAATATTGTAGTCTCCATCACTGCGGAAAAGAGAGCGTACTGCATAGTCGGGGTTACCCGTTACCGTACTCCAGCCACCAAGACTGAGGTCATAATTGCCAGATTCAACCTGGCTCGCCCAGCTGCTGTAGTCTGGTTGAATGATAACCTCCGGCTCGAAGCCAGCTTTAGCGAGCATATCTCGCACAACATTGAGGTCTTTTTCGAAGTAACTCATAGCTAAGAGACGAATCTTAACCGGATCATGCTTCTCAGTTTTCTCGGCATCTGCCTTGGCCTTGTCAGCTTCTGCATCCTGCTTTGTGCTTTCAGTATCAGGACTAGAACTTTCAACTTTGGCAGGCTCATTTTGCTTTTCCACTTGGTCTTTAGTTTTCACTTGACCACAGGCGCTCGTTAATAGCAAGGCTGAGAGCAGGAAAACAGACAGCAAGAGTTGACCAATACGTGTATGTTTCATAGATCCTCCTTGGATTCATTTACCTGTCTAGCTGGACAGGTTTAGGTCTCGCCCCCAACTAGGATACGAGACTGGCCTCTATCATCCATCTCCAGGCTTACACTGGAGAGGTATAGGATGCAGCAAGTTCCTTAGCGCGGAAGCAAGCAACAAAATGGCCAGGCTCGAGCTCCTCTAAGCAGGGATTTGTAGTCCTGCATTTGTCGTCTGCATAAGCACAACGCGAAGCAAAGCGGCAAGACCTCCCCGGATTAATAGGAGAGGTTAATTCACCTTTAAGCAGGGTCCTGGTCATTTTTTGGAAGGGATTGATGTTAGGAATGGCAGATAACAAAAGTTTCGTATAAGGGTGAAGGGGCTGACGGAAAATCTCCGTTTGGCTCGTTTGCTCCACAATTTGCCCTAGATACATGACAGCGACATTATCGGAAATATGATGAATAACCGAGAGGTCATGAGAAATAAACATATAAGTCAGATTGAGATCACTTTGTAACTCCATGAGCAGGTTCAAAACCTGGGCTTGGACCGAGACATCCAAAGCCGACACGGGCTCATCACACACAATAAAGCGTGGATTAACTGCTAACGCACGCGCAATGACCACACGCTGCCGCCGGCCTCCATCAAATTCATGGGGATAAAGATTATAGGTGCGGCGGGCTAAACCCACCTGCTCCATGAGGGCCTCAACTTTTTTTCTTTGATCTGCTCGCGAGCTGACCAGTTTATTGACCTCCAGGGGTTCACCAATAATTTGCGCGATCGTCATACGCGGGTTGAGCGAGGCATAGGGATCCTGGAAAATGATTTGCATCTCTCGGCGCATCCTGCGCATCTCTTCTTCGTTAAAGCGCGTCAAATCCATTCCATCAAAATAGATATGCCCAGAAGTAGGCTCATGTAGGCGCAGGATAACCCGTCCTAGCGTACTCTTGCCGCAACCCGACTCCCCGACTACGCCAAGAGTTTCGCCGGCCTTAATGCTCAGATTGACATGATCTACAGCATGAAGGGTACCAGCGGGAACCTGAAAGTATTTGCAACAATCTTTGAGTTGTACAAGCGGCGGCATATACTTATCTCCTTATATATCTTCCCCAACAAAACGGGGCGCTTCATCGGCCAGAGGATCAAAATGGCAGCGGAATCTATGGGGCACTTCTCCAGGGCGATTAACACATTTCACAGGAGGTATCTCCGTCTGGCAAATAGGCTGAGCAAATTTGCAGCGAGGATGCAAGGGGCAACCAGAAGGCAACTTTGCGGCATTCGGAGTCATACCGGGTATGGGGGTCAGCCGCTTTGTCTCCACATGAATGTTGGGGGTAGAGCCAAACAAGCCATGCGTATAGGGGTGGCGGCAATGATTGTAAACATCCTTCACACTTCCCTCTTCTACAATTTGCCCAGCATACATAATCGCCACACGTTCAGAAGTTTCTGCAACAACAGCAAGGTCATGCGTGATCAAAATCATGGACATGCCATAGCGTTCCTGTAATTCTTTAATCAAGCTTAATACCTGGGCCTGAATAGTTACATCCAGGGCTGTGGTGGGCTCATCCGCAATCAGGAGGTCTGGCTCACAGAGCAAGGCCATAGCGATGATTACCCTTTGTTTCATACCTCCTGAAAATTGGTGAGGATATTCATCAATACGGTTTTCTTGTACACCTACTTGGCGAAGAATATCCACTACCCGGTGGTCAGCTTCCGCCTTCGACATCTTTTTATGGGTTAAGAGGACCTCTCGCAGCTGGTCACGCACTTTCATGATGGGGTTTAAAGCAGTCATAGGATCTTGGAAGATCATCGAAATGCCTTCTCCACGAAGCTTGCGGTGTTGAGAGGCGCTTTGTTGCAAAAGATCTTGCCCTTTGAAGCGGATACTGCCATCCAAAATAAGGCCTGGCGGATCAGGAACAAGTTGCATAATAGATAAGGCGGTCGTGGATTTTCCGGCGCCCGTTTCGCCTACTAAGCCTAAAGTTTCGCCGGCCTCCAGGTCAAAGGAGATACCGTTAACCGCCTGTACACACTCATTTTCTGTGATGTAGTGGACATGTAAATTTTCGACTTCTAAAAGTTTTGTCATAAACTTAAAAACCTCTTATATTCCAGATGGGTCGAGCGTGAAGATGTAGGGCATCCTCTAAGCTTAGTCTGCAGGTTTATTTATTTGAGCTTGGGGTCCAAAGCATCCCTTAGGCCATCTCCAAAAAAGTTGAAAGCCAGTAAAATTAAGATAATGGCTACGCCAGGAATAACCGCCAAATAAGGTTGTTGTTCGAGATAGGCACTACCAATTTTCAGGATATTGCCCCATTCCGGCACATGAGGTTCTACGCCTAAGCCCAAGTAACTCAAGGCGCTTGTTGACAAAACAGCCGTTCCAATACCCATTGTCATGGTCACAATCACGGGTGCTAAGGCATTGGGAATAATATGCTTTGTGATGATACGGAGATTTTTAGCTCCACACGCCTTCGCGGCTTCCACAAACTCATTATTTGCTACAGTCAATACAGAACCCCGAACAATCCGGGCATAACCTGGAATACCGCTCAAGCTTAAAGCCATGACTAGGTTAAAAGTAGACGTACCGAAGGCTGCCACAACAGTAATGGCCAGGAGCATACCCGGAACAGCATAAAGAATATCAAGTATGCGCATGGTGATATTATCAAATCGGCCGCCAAAATAGCCAGCCATCGCACCTAAGAGGCCTCCGGCGAGGGCGGGAATCATGGTAGACCAAAAACCTACGACTAAAGATATCTGCGCACCTAGGACCACCCGCGTGAAAATATCACGGCCAAAGCTATCAGTCCCAAAGGGATACTCCAGACAAGGCTTAATAAAAAGCGCAAGATAGTTATTCTCTTCCGCGAGAGAGGGTTCAAAGGTAAACTTGCTGAGGATGGACATGATAATGAGGAAGGTAACATACAAGAGTCCAATCATGCACATATTGTTGCGGAAGAGTCGAGAGATTACTTCAATCCACTGGGGTTCGATTTCGGACTCAGGTCGGCGGTATTTAGAAATAATAACTAGAGAGGCCATCAGGGCAAATAGGTTACCACTGAGCGTCATCGCCAAGGTAACCAGGGCAGCAACAAAAAGTAAGGGATGAATCCTTTCTGTCTGATACATACAATTGCTACTGGTTAAGAGGACCATGACCAGCAAAATGATGGCCATAGCTAAATTAAGGCTTAAACCTAAAAAGAATTGATTGGATACATACTCCTTAAACAGGTTCAATAAAGAAATGAGAAAAACCATCCAATTCGCCACAAATGCGTAAATGGCTAGCTGACACTCAAGACGGTGGTGGCGGTCAAGCAAATAAAAACCGGCAAGTTGGAGAAAAAAGTTCCCAAAGAGGCCTAAAATCACAAAGACCAGGCCCAGATTACGGCTCAGGCGAGATAAGTCATTCTCTCTGATGACTTCTCCCCTTACACGCCAGCAAGTCGCTAGGGATAAGACAAAAGTAAAAGCCAAATTGGAAAAACTCAAATTGCGGAAACTCCAGACCTGATCACTGGGTTGGAGGAGGAGCAAGAGCAAGGCAACACCTAATAAGAATCCGGTCAAGGTCGTACAGAATTTGAGCATGCGATATTCGCGGTTTCGGCCCAATTGCCACTTGGTTAGGCGTTTGGCTTTGGCAAGAGATCCCATTTGAAGATTGCCTTCCCTTTGGCTGTCAGCTGTGAATTGTATTTGAGGCATAGATCCCTCCTAATTTGTCTTTAAACGAGACTTAATCCGCGGATCAATGAAGGCATACAGCAGGTCAACAAAAAGGTTGGCCAAGCTTATAGTTAAAGCAACATAGACAACACCAGCAAGAACTATTGGAATATCTGGAATAAATTGTTTATCAATAATATAGCTGCCAATACCTGCAATATTGAAAACTTTTTCTGTCACACCTGCCCCGCCCAGCATAGAGCCAAATTGCATGCCAATAATAGTCACGATAGGAATTAAAGCATTGCCTAACATGTGGCGCATGATCACCTTGCGTTCACTTAAACCTTTGGCCCGAGCAGTCATAATATAACCTGACCTCTTAACCTCTAGCATAGAAGACCGAATGGTTCGCGCTGTTTGAGCTGACATACTGGTACCCAATACGATGACAGGCATAATTAAGGTCTTCCAGTTCCCTGCGACAAAGCTAGCAGGCAACCAGTGCAAACGAATACTGAAGTTTAAGATTAAAATCAAACCGAGCCAGAAGTTTGGTATGGATAGACCCAACATGGCGATCACCATAAAGCTATAGTCTAAGATGGAATTGGGCCAAATAGCTGAAAAGATCCCCGCAGGCAGAGCTATCAAAATCGCCAGTAAAACAGAATAGAAAGAGAGGGTGAGCGTAATAGGGAATTTGCGCATAAAGGCCATTTGCACATCTTCTCCACCGACATAGGACTTTCCTAGGTCAAAAGTAAATAGCCTGCCAATCACATCTTTGAGTTGCACAAGGTAGGGCGCATCCAGGCGATACACCCGCTTAAATTCTGCCACCTGCTCTTCTGTCGCAAGTTCTCCAAGTACATTACGCGCTGGATCCATCGGAGATAAATACAGTAAAGTAAAGACCAGAACAGTGACACCGATGATAACAAAAATCATCAGAAATAAGCGCTCACAGACATAACGGGCAAAGGGCCTAAGATATAGCAGGGCCATAAGGTAAATGGGAAACGACAAGATAAGGCTAAGGATAAATTGGCCCCGATGCAGGAATATCGCATCCCACGCATTCTGCCACCGGGTCCAGAATGAAGATTTCACAGGAGCCACTGCACTAATCTTCTCCTCTAAGTCTTCCCGGGCTAAGGACTTAGCCTCTGCCCTTAAGCTAGCCTCACTCTTTTGAGTCGAAAAAAATGCTTGCTTTTTAAGTAAGCGCTCATAATTCTCCTGCTCTAAAAGTTGTAATTCTCCATTTTCCTCTGCCTCACGCCATAAACGCTCATGCTCATCTGAGCACTGGTCTTGACCAGAAGCCTTGATGAAATTGTAAAGAACGAGAGGTAAAGAAAAAATGCCTAGTATATGCATAAAAATTGCATAGACACCGTGTTGCAACATTTTGGTAAACGCAAGTCTTAAATTAATTTTCATCGCCTTTTCCTCGTACACACTCTTAGACTATGCTTGTGCTGACAATTAAAATGAATTTACCATTCCAATAATATTGTGTCAATTGTCTAGGATAAAGTTGATTATTTCGAAAATATTCACAAATTGGACGAGTTTTAAGCTAATAGCGCAGACTATCCTCAAGGCACTTCTAATTGATCGTATTTTACCTTAAGCAGGCACTCCGCTACTTTTAATACAAAAAAACAGTAATTCTGCTAATTAAGCAGAATCACTGTTAACTGAAAACTTATGCGTTTGTAAAAGCTTTAGGGAAGCTCAATAACAGTGCCGGTACCAACTTCTCTGACAGGAATAGATTCATTCAGAGTCATACGAGAGGGCAGGTCTACACAGTGGCAAGGAGCGATAGATTCTACGCCTAAGTCTAAGAAGTAATCAATGGTTCCCTGCATTCTCTCTTCAGAGGGATTCAGAAGGTGGAAGCCGCCAATGACATCCAAGACTTTTTCCTGCTTGGTGACCTTCTTAGCATAATCTGTGATATTGCAGATACCAGCGTGTGAGCAACCCGTAATCACGGCTACGCCTTCATCGTTGGTATAAGCAATAGCTGTATCCTCGATCAGGTAGTCATCCACCCATTCGCCGTCCTTAAACACGGTGGTAAAGGGAACATACTCCTCGATGTCATAGTTGCGCTCAATTTCACCCAGCCAAGTCAGATGATCTGTTAACTGGTAAGGCTCTTTGGTCATGGTAATGTTGAAGTATTCACCCAGGGTGGGTTCATTTAATACGTTACCAAAAAATCCGCCCTGGTTGTCCTTAGGCAGGAAAGTATCTGGATGGCAAATCAAATCGATCTTTTTGTCAATCTTACGGTCTCTCATCTCTTTCATGAGATAGAAGAGTCCAACTGTATGGTCAAAGTGGCCATGGGAAAGGGCGATGGCATCCACTTCAGTGAGGTCAAAACCTAAAGCATGGGCATTTTTCAGGGCAGCATCACTATAGCCGGTATCAAACAGGATGGTCTTATCCCCATCTTGCAAGATCATGCTGAGGGCAGGTTCACTCAGAAGCATTTTGCCGATCAAAGCATTGTTGTCTACTAAGACAGTAATCTTGAGGCCAGGGGCAGCTTCTTCGGCTGCCGCAGGAACAAAGATACCCAAAGCTAAGACTAGAGCAGCGAGTACGAGTACACTTAGTTTTTTCATATATCTCTCCTTGTGTCGCTAGATCAAAATAGTATCCATGATTTCATGGAATCTAGCTAAGGTTAGTCTTTAATATATATGCAGGTCGGTCAAGCTAGATCT
>JAQYCV010000039.1 GCA_028724525.1 Clostridiales bacterium | reverse complement strand
GATCAATTAGATGCTTTGAATTATTCCTACATCGCTTGTATCTATCAGCAGGAATCCTACTATGGCCTGGCCTATGCTGATATTTCTGCCTCGCGTTTTGCCCACTGCAATATTATTTTTGGGCAGACCCGGCAAAAGCTGACTGATGAACTCAGTCGCATTAAGCCCCAAGAGATCGTTTGTAATCAGGAATTTTTTCAGTCTGAACTTTGCCAAAACTATCAGGCCAGTCAAAAGGTTAGCTTAACTTGTTTGGCTTCTGATGATTTTTGCGCGGAGGCGAGACAAAAGTTCCAGCTACTGAGTAGGGAGGAGCCGGATCTCGCTCTTACTGCGTTTACTGGACTATTGACCTATCTATCCGACCAGGCCTATGTCTTACCAGACCCTTTACCTCAAGCAGTCAACTATCAATTGGAATCCTATATGGTCTTGGACCGGACGGCCCGCCAACACTTGGAAATTACGGAAAGTTTACGGCACAGAGAGCGGAGAGGGAGTTTGCTTTGGGCGATTGATCATTGTGAGACCAGCATGGGATCACGCCTTCTCCAGGCCTTCCTTAGCCAGCCCTTGTTAAACTTAAATGAGATAAACTGGCGTCAGTCTTGTATCCAAGCCTTCAAGGATAATTTTGTCCTCAGGTCAGAAGTGCGTAAGCTTTTGACCGGCGTCTATGACCTAGAAAGATTAGCTGGCCGCTTATCCTTGGCTTCTGCCAACCCTAGGGATGTATACTCTGTGGGCAGAATCCAGGCAAAGCTACCAGAATTGCAGGATTTGCTCCGAAACTTTAATGATCCCAACCTGGATAGCTTAGCGAATAAGTTAGACCCTTTGACCACCATTAGCCAAGAAATTTTGACCAAGCTAAGAGATGACTTGCCCATTCGGATGAATGAAGGAGGCATTTTTCTCCCCGGTGCAGACCAACAATTAGACGACCTCCGGGAGGCTGCTCAGCATGGGTCAGATTGGTTGCTCAATTTTGAAAGCTCTGAGCGTGAACGCACAGGGATCAAAAATCTCCGGCTTAAATTTAATCGGGTCTTTGGCTATACGATTGAAGTCTCCAAAGGGAATTTAGACCGGATACCCGATGACTACGTGCGCCGGCAAACTCTGGCTAATTCTGAGCGTTTTTATACGCCTGAGCTCAAAGCCATGGAAGAACGGATCTTGGGTGCTGAGCAGAAAATTCTCCTCCTGGAGCAAGCCCTCTTTATCGACTTACGAGACCGCTTAAGTGCTTATTTACCAGCTTTGCAGCAAAATGCCCAGGTCCTTGCCCTTATCGACCTCTTTGCTGGCCAGGCTGACTTAGCAGATAAGCAAAATTACTGCCGGCCGCAACTCTTGGATATTCCTGTTTGGGATATTAAGGCAGGTAGGCATCCAGTGGTCGAGAAAATTTTACCTAAAGGCGAATTTGTGCCTAATGATCTCTATCTCGACCGGGCTGATAAGCAATTAATGATTCTTACTGGGCCTAATATGGCCGGTAAATCTACTTACATGCGACAAAATGCCCTAATTGTCATTATGGCCCAGGCTGGCCTTTTTGTTCCAGCCTCCTCTGCTAACATTGGCTTAGTGGACCGCATTTTCACCCGGGTTGGAGCCTCAGATGACCTAGCTACGGGACAATCCACCTTCATGATAGAGATGAATGAGGTGTCGCAAATCCTTCGGGAAGCTAGCCCACGAAGCCTTTTAATATTAGATGAGATTGGCCGTGGTACTTCCACATGGGACGGTCTTTCTATCGCTTGGTCTGTTATAGAGCATGTTGCTAACCCAGACTTCTTAGGCTGCCCCTGCCTTTTTGCCACCCACTACCACGAGCTCACTGAGCTGGCTGGCAGTTTAACGGGTGTATTCAATGCTCATGTTGATATAGTGAGAGAAAAGGACCAGCTCGAGTTTCTTCATCAGATCAAACTTGGTGCAGCAGATCACTCCTATGGTATTGAAGTTGCCAAACTTGCCAATGTACCAGATAAAGTGATTAATCGTGCACGCGAGATCTTGAAAATGCTGGAAGAGGAGAATCAGGGCCAACGTTTGAAAATCCGTAAGGCTTCTCAAATCATGGAGGGGCAGATTGACCTCTTTTCGGCCGCACAGGCTTGGCAGGGCGGGGAAGACCTGATAGAGGCCCTCTTAGACCTAGACATCAACATGCTCAGGCCACTTGACGCCTTAGCTAAGCTGGCCGAGTTACAAGATCTTGCAAGAAAATTAAAGGATAAAAAATGATTCATATTCTTGATGCCGTAACGGCTAATGGTATTGCCGCTGGAGAAGTTATTGAAAGACCTGCCTCTGTTGTCAAAGAATTATTAGAAAATGCTTTAGATGCTGGAGCGAGCCGCATCGCTGTAGAAATCGTTCAGGGCGGGATAAAACGTATCCGCCTGGTCGACAATGGCTCTGGTATGGAACCCGCAGACGCTAAGCTAGCCTTTGCCAGACATGCCACCAGCAAATTGAGCCGATTAGAGGACTTAGACAGGCTTCAGTCGATGGGCTTTCGGGGAGAGGCTCTAGCTTCTATTGCCGCCGTTTCTCGTGTAAGTCTTTTGACTCGGACAGCCGAACAAGACCAGGGATATTTTTTGCGACTGGAGGCGGGTGAGATCCTGGAAGAAGGTCCCAAAGCCGCAAATATAGGATCCATCTTTGAGGTGCAAGACCTTTTCTACAACACGCCTGCCCGCTATAAATTCCTAAAAAGAGATGCTACCGAGGCAGCCTATGTCCAAGACCTTGTTGAACGTTTTACCTTTAGCCGGCCGGATGTTGCTTTTTCATTGATGAAAGACGGGACTCAGTCTTTTGTGAGTCCCGGAGACGGACAATTGCTTTCAGCTATCTATACAGTCTGGGGAAGCGAAAGTGCAGGAGCAGCCTTGCCCATCGATCATGAATTCTCGGGAATCAAACTACAAGGCTATATTAGTAAGTCTTCACATAGTCGGAAAAATCGGGGCAGGCAGGTTTTTCTTGTAAATGGAAGAATCATACAGTCCCCCTTAATGAGGCTGGCAGTGGACAAGGCCATACAGGGGCATTTTGTGAAAGGACATTTTCCAGAGCTCGTCTTAAAACTAGACCTGCCCTCTACCCAGGTAGATGTGAATGTGCATCCCCAAAAAACAGAAGTACGCTTTGCAGATGAAAACAGCATTTTCCGCGCAGTTTACCATACCCTACAAGATTGCCTTGCTAGCCATACAGGGTTTAAGGATATTGGTCAACTGACTAGCACAGGCCCTCAAGCTGCTCCCCATCTTGAAAGCAAAGCAAGTGCTAGAAAAGGGGAGAGCTCACTCGATTCTAGGGATGGAACTATAGATAATCCAAGCGAAGGCCAGACATCTTCACCTGGTCACAATGGAGATAATCACGCTATCTTGTCAAGGCGTAATTACCAGGTTACAGGTCCAGATCATGATGGCAGTATAGCTCAAGTCACTAGTCAGAACAGCAGGCAAATCGCGCTAAACTTGGAAGAAGAAATCTCGGCTGGGCCCATCAGAGAGGCAAAACAAACAACTTCCCCTCTTGCTTCTGGGCAGGCATATCAGGAACGGTTAAAACCTGAAGAACAAGCCCTCTTTTTTGCGGAAACTGAAAGTCTAGATGTTTCTGCATCCGATCAGGATAAACTAAGTCCAGACTTACAGGCCTTGGCTTCTGCTCGTATTATCGGTCAGGTTTTTAATACTTATTTATTGCTGGAATCCGGTCCAGACCTGCTTATGATCGACCAACATGCAGCCCACGAGCGAATCCTTTATGAGCAATTACGCGCCGATCGCAGGTCTTCTTCTTTACGAATTCCCAGTCAGCCATTACTGCAGCCTCTAAGTCTCAAATTCAGTCCTTTGGAATTATCACACGCCTTGGATCAGGCTGATGAAATTCGCAAGATGGGTTTTGACTTTGAGGAGTTTGGGCAGGATTGTTTAGTTTTGCGGGCTTTACCCGTGGAATTTAGCCATGCCGGCCTTAATCCTGAAAGGGTCTTTAGAGCCATCATTGAGGAGGCAGGACAAACGCGCTTGGATGAAGAAGGCCGACTCGACGAAATTCTGCATACTACGGCCTGTAAGGCAGCCGTTAAGGCCCATGATATTCTGTCCTTCAATGAAATGAAGCAGCTGATTCATGATCTTTTAAAACTGGAAGATCCCTTCCATTGCCCTCATGGTCGACCTGTTATCCTTCGCTTATCTGCTAAAGATATTGAAAAATTCTTTAATCGTATTGTCTGAGACTCTGAAAAACTAGAAGCCTGATGTCAAAATTTCTGCGCAATCATCCTGTTTTAGTCTTAACTGGGCCGACAGCCTCCGGTAAGTCAGGCCTAGCCATACACTTGGCCCAAGCCTTGAATGGAGAAATTATTTCTGCCGATTCTATGCAAATTTATCGGGGCCTGGATATTGGTACTGCGAAAGTTGGAGGCTCTGACCAAGAGGGAGTTGTTCACCATCTTTATGATATTTGCGACCCTATTGATCGGTATTCCGTTGCTGATTTTATTGAAGATAGTCGTCAAGTAATTTGTGATATTATTGATAGAGGGAAGCAGCCAATTGTCTGTGGAGGAACTGGTCAATTTGTGACTGCCCTAGTCGATGGGCTCCAATTTATCCAGGAAGACTTTAATCCTGAACAACGAGCACTCCTTACACAGGAAATCTGTCAGGAAGGCTTAGAGCAGGCCCATCAAAGACTCTGTATTTTGGATCCGGAATCAGGCCAGCGTATTGAGAAAACTGATCTTAAGCGAATCGTCCGCTTTTTTGAGGTTTATCGTCAGTCTGGCATGACTATCTCTGAAGTTTACCGCTACTCTCGCGAAAAAGGTCCCGATTTTCCCTTTGTTAATTATGTGCTTTGGCCGGACCGCCAGCTTCTTTATGCCCGAATTGATCAAAGAGTTAAAGAAATGTTTGACCAAGGGATAGTGGAAGAGCTCAAGCAGGTCCTAGAATATTATCCAAACTTTCCCCAATCCCAAGCATTCCAGGCCATTGCCTATAAAGAAATTTATGCTTATCTGCAAGGAGAGGAAAGTAGGGAAGAGGCCATGGCTAATCTTGCCCAAGCCAGCCGCCGCTATGCCAAGCGTCAATTGACTTTTTTTCGAGGGCGGGAAGATTTTCTTAAAATCACAAGCTCTAATGCAGAAGAGATGTATATTGAAATTTTAGAGGATTTTCACAAGCATTTCTAAGGCCGCACTTGCATTATATTCGACAAAACTGATGAATTTTCTAAATTTCTATCGCCTTATTTTTACTAGACTAAAACAAAGCCAGTAAGGAGTTTAGAAATGGTGTTTGAAGATCGTTATTATTTTAAGGATGCAGAAGGGAAGATGCGGACCTTAGATTGGCAGCCTGACCAAGCTTGGCCTGGCTCAGAGTCCAGCAAGAAAAATAGCTACCATAAGGCATACGAAAGATCCAGCAGTAAGGACAAGGCTCCTTATAAAGGCAGTGATTTATGGTATGAATCGTCTAATCAATATCGGACAAGAAAGAATCCTAGCCTCTCTCAAGGGAGTAAAATTCAGGAGTTATTTTTGAATTATTGCCGAAAAAATAGAGTCCTGGTTGAAATCAACTATAGCCCGCAAAAATCCTTGCAGGGCTATATCCTAGGTTTCGACCAGGAGGCCATTATTCTCCAAATAGAGGAGAGACAACATCTACTCTATAAGACAGCACTCTTATCCGTTCTCCCTTTAGAAAAAGAACACACTCGGATTCTATCAGACGATCCAGTAGTAGACTTATATGCTAAAAGACAGTAATATGCGCGATTAGCATAGATAAAACTTATCAGAGTTTATTAACTCTTGATCTAGACGAAGAAGGATTAAAATGGGGCTAGCAGGGAAGAAGTAGTTCCAACTGCGCAAAATATTTGATTGGCTTGCGCCAGTTGCTTGCGTTATAATAACCAAGCATAAGGACCTGTACCTTATGGGATAGAATAATAGCTGACAAGCTGAATTGGAATAATAGATAGGGCTAGCTTTTATGGCTGATGATCAAAAGCAAAAAAATAATACTCAGACAGCACAAGCCAATCCGGGACCACAAGCTAAGAGTGTTCCGGATCAAGCTAACTTATTAAATTTTGCGCAGCCCATTAAAGGCCCAGAAGCTGACAAAAAAAACAGCTGGAATTTCAAGTTGTCTGCTGGTCCCAAGCCTGGAGCTAAAACTGGGGCTCAACAAACTCCCAATGATCAAGCAGGCTTTCCCCAATGGCAAGCAAAGAAAAATAATAAGCCTACCATGGCCGCAAAAGCTATCCAGCCGCCCCCATTAAAGCAGGCAGGACAAGCCCTAGGATCTAAAAGAAATGTTTCTCATGACCCAATGGTCATAGCCAAGCCTGCCAGACGACCACGGGCAGAGTTATCTGGACTAAATGCTGGCGAGCGCTATGCCACTCGGCGGATGTCGGGGCAACCTAAAAATGAGTTAACAAAAGCCTTAAGCAAACTCAAGCAGGAACGAAAAAGCGGAAAAAAGAAACCGCGGCTAGAGGCCTGGCAACAGGAAAAATTAAAAGGGGCCAAGGTTTATAAGCTAACAGCCTATACCACAACGGATAATATCAATAAGCGTTTCCGCAGCATGAAAAGACAAAGTATTTTGCGCAAGGTTTTAGTTACCCTAATCATCATCTTGCTTTTAGCAAGTCTTATTGGTAAATACATTAACCTATCTGATACAAGCGAACTCCAGATGATTGTAGGAAGCTAGCTTAAATATAAACTCTAAATGACTTTTAACATTATTAAAGGCTGGAAATCTCCAGCCTCTTTTATTTCTCCTCTTTAACTTCGCAAAATTGTTATTTTGCGAAGTTGAGTGTTTTAGTCTAAAAATGGAAAAATCCTAGGATAATAAAATCATTCAAGCTTATTTTTGACACTGGCCCTCCTCCCCATATGTTGGCCAAACAGATTTATACTTGTCTCTTTGTTGGCGATTGATTCTTTCTGCTTCCTTTTCGCTAGCTAAATAGACATTAAGGTCTGCTAGGGTTTCCATAAGGATATTGAGTTTGTCAGCCCGATAGTTGATGATAAATTCCCCGAGATGCTGTAACAGAGCCTCGTCTAATTTTCGGATTAGGTCACGACCCTTAGGGCTAATATGTATGGGCTTACTCCGCCTATCAAAATGGGCTACTGATGAGACAACAAGGCCTTTTTCTTCGAGATTCTTCACTAAACGGGAAACATTGCCTTGATCAAGGTGGGCCTCCATGGCAATATCTCGGATCACACATGCCTTGTCTTGTGGTAGGAGTTTGAGGACTTTTAGTTCACTGCGGCTTATTTCATAGTGGCTCAGAAACTTTTCGAGAAAAAGGGTTTTATACTCTTCTAAGCGATGAAGATTGACTTGAATATCACGGATAAACAAGCTAGGAATCATAGGCCATCTCCTCTCCCTATGGTCTGAGCCCAATAAGTAGTTGGCTCAGTTAAGCTATAGGCTCATATGGTTGACAATCTCTCCTTTTTAACGGCTCGTATTCTTTCAGCTTTTAGATATCCTCCTCTCTCCTTATGCTAGTCTAAATAGCCTTGTTTATATAAGAGCTCTGCTGTTAAGATGGCCCCTCCTGCAGCCCCTCTGATCGTATTCGAGGATAGGCAGGAGAATTTAAAATCGAAGATGGAGTCTTCGCGCAGGCGGCCTATACAAATGCCCATACCCTCTCCCCTCATGGCGTCTAACTGGGGCTGGGGACGATCCGCTTCTTCCAAATAAATCAAACAGGGCCTGGGAGCAGATGGCAGATCCAAGATTTGAGGCAAGGGCTTGAAGTCCTGCCAGCGTCTGAGAATCTCATCGCGATCACAGCTTTGTTTAAGACTCAACCAAACATTGGCTAGATGCCCTTCCTGTACAGCTACTCTGCTACAGTGGCTAGAAATATATGGCTGATCTGTGGGCACAATCTGGCCATGTTCGACACAGCCCCAAATTTTCAAAGGCTCTTGTTCGGTTTTCTCTTCCTCGCCCTTAATATAGGGGATAACATTGCCTTGCATTTCTGGCCAATCGACCAGCCTGCGGCCTGCTCCCGAAACAGCTTGATAGGTAGATAAAAACACCTTGTCTAGGCCTAAATCACGCAAGGGCTCTAAGGCCGGCAGAAAGCTCTGGACAGAGCAATTGGGCTTGGCGACAATAAAGCCTCGTTTTGTAGCAAGCCGTTTCTTTTGCGCTTCCAAGACCGCAAAATGTTGACTATTCACTTCTGGGATAATAATAGGGACATCTGGAGTCCAACGGTTGGCAGAATTATTAGAAACAACAGGAATTTCCTGGTGGGCTAAACTTTCTTCTAGGGTAATCAGGGCCTGCTTTTCCATATCAACCGCACAAAATGCCAGGTCCACTCCGACTCCCCACTTAGCCAGGTCATTCATACTTTGAATGGTGTAGTCCTCTAGTCTTTGGGGCATAGGCAAATCTAGTTTCCAGCGTCCCGCACAAGCCTCACGATAGGTTTTACCCTGAGATTGCGGTCCTGCCACGAGGACTTGCAAATCAAAGAAGGGGTGCCCTTCTAAAAGGCTAGCAAAACGCTGCCCTACATAACCTGTTGCTCCAATTAAGGCTATCTTTAACTTTTTCATGCTTGCTTCTCCCCTCCCGACCAGCATATCTTACTTAATTATGCATATGTAGCTAAATTTTATCATAAGCAGAAAAGTTATGTCTTTGCAACATAAGTTTGTATAGAATGCCTTAGAATAGAGGCATGGGAGGAATAGATCTTAACTTTGAAAAATAGTCGAAATAAAAAAGTACAAAAAATGCCAGGCCAACTTACAGCTTTAGGCCCATCCTTTTACTACTTGGATGAGTTTATGGCCTATTTTTCGGGTGTCAAGGAAAGGTCTGAACTTACCCTGAAAGAATATTATTACGATCTCTCCCTCTTTTTCCGCTGGTACCAGGTATATATGGGCCGCGCAGATGCCGATACAGAATTTGAGGATATTGATATATCTTCTATCACTTTAGATGATCTTAAAGCTATCAAGCTGTCGGACTTCTACCGCTTTATGTCTTGGCTGGCCCAAGAGCGCGAGGTGGGTCCTGCAGGGCGTGCCCGCAAGGTTTCAGCCCTCCGTGCTTTTTTCAATTTTCTCACAAGCAAGATGCACGTCTTAGACTATAATCCCTGTTCTGAGCTTGAGTCCCCTAAACAAATGAAGGCTCTTCCCCAATTTCTTGATATTGATGAAAGCCGGGCTCTTTTAGCGGCCGCAGCCTCGTCGGAAGATAATTTTGCGGAAAGGGATTATTGTATACTCGCTATTCTCATGAGCTGCGGGCTGAGATTATCTGAGCTCTGTAGCCTAGATGTGGCAGATGTAGAGGGAGAACAGCTCCGGGTCCTGGGTAAAGGATCCAAAGAAAGAGCCGTCTACCTCAATCATCTAACGAGAGAAGCGATTGAGCAGTATTTGCCAGTCCGCCTCCCTGGCAAGGAGGGGCATGAGACAGCCCTCTTTATTTCCCGTAACCGCCAGCGCATGTCGCAGAGAGCAGTAGAAAATGTAGTCAAGAAATACCTGCAAATGGCCGGTCTGGATTCCCGCCGCTATTCAACCCACAAGCTCCGCCATACGGCTGCCACGCTCATGTACCAGTACGGTGGAGCAGACATTCGCAGTCTCCAGCAAATTTTAGGTCACGCCTCTGTAGCCACCACGGAGATTTATACTCATATTTCTGACCGCATGCTCCAAACTACGGTAGACCAACACCCCCTTAACACTTATTCAAAAGAAGATTTTGTCGAGTTAGGGGAAGAAATTTTGGAAGCCAAAGGCCAAAGATCCGACGAAGAGAGTTAAACGATAATGGATAGAAAGCTCTATAACAAAGGCTCCTGCCCGAAGACAGGAGCCTTTGTTTATGCCTTAGAAAAAGTTTCCTTAAAGGAATCTATTCCGCATGGTCAAAGAAGGCCTTATAAGCCCGGTAGGTATTGAAGACGTCCAACTTTGTGGTGACTTCAAAACAGGAGTGCATCGCTAGTACAGGAACACCACAGTCGATGACGTTCATGCCAGCATTGGCAAAGAATTTGGCGATAGTACCGCCGCCGCCTTCGTCGATTTTCCCCAGTTCGCCAGCCTGCCAGGGAATATTATATTGCTCGAAGAGACGGGTCACTTCGTTAAAGTACTCAGCATTAGCGTCCGTTGTACCGCCCTTGCCACCACCGCCGGTATATTTATTGATCCCGATCCCATAATTGCAGTAAGCCGTATTCATGGGCTCATAGACATCAGAAAAGTCTGGATCGTAGGCTGCTGTGACGTCAGAAGATAAGAGCTTAGAATGCTCTAACATTTGCTGCGTTTCCAGCAGGCTGGGCTCTCTGCTCAGAATCTTAGCGCAGAGCTCGTTCAAGGCAAAGAAATAAAGGTCGGACTTAGCACCTGTATTACCATCAGAGCCAACCTCTTCCTTATCAAAGAAGAGGATACCCTGGGTCTTGGCCTGGGGCATGGCATCCAAAAGGGCTTCCAAGGAGGTCCAGGCGCATACACGGTCATCTTGGCCATAGGCACCGATGAAAGACCGGTCGAGACCTACGTCTCTGGCTTTATGAGCTGGAACGATTTCCAGTTCCCCGGTAATCAGATCCCGTTCTGTAATGCCATATTTTTCATGTAGGAGAGAAAGAATGTTTAATTTGAAACGGTCTTTGAGGGCTTCTTCCGGATAAGGTTGAGAGCCTAAGAGGACATTCAACTGCTCCCCTTCAATGACCTCTTTAGCTGGCTTGGCCATCTGTTTACGGCCTAAATGAGGGAGCAAATCAGTGATGGTGAAAACAGGATCATCATCATCTTCACCAATACAGATTTCTACCTTGCTGCCATCTTGTTTTACGACTACACCGTGAATGGCCAGCTGGGTAGAAAGCCACTGATATTTTTTAATACCGCCGTAGTAGTGGGTCTTAAAGAGGGCAAACTCATTTTGCTCATACAAGGGGTAAGGCTTGAGGTCTAGGCGGGGGGAATCAATATGAGAGCCTACCAAGATTAAACCTTCAGCAGGAGACTCAGAACCGACAACAGCGGCTAGCAAGCCCTTGTTATGAACAGAGCGATAAACCTTATCCCCACGCTCTAGCTTGTCTACATGATCCAGATTCTTAAAGCCTGCTTCTTCCAGACGTGCAATAGTCAGATCATGGAATTCGCGTTCGGTTTTACCTTGGTCCAAGGCCCGCTTATAGCCCTCGCTGAACTTGTGAGCAGCAGATACTAAGTCTGCATCGAGAACATCCCACTGGTTCTTAAACTTAAAGCTCAGTTGTTCTTGTAGCTTTTCACCAGCGGACTTTTGTTTGTTACTGTTTTCTTCGGCCATATCATCTTCTCCTTTGATTGGATTAACTTACTTCTTGCTCTCTCCTGCTTCGTCTACATATTCGTAGACGGAGGGACCAGCATGCTCATCCTCTTCTGCAAGGATTTTGAAGTATTTTTCCCGTTCAGCTGTCATCTTACCATTTTCTTCTAAATACTTCTTTAAGGCTGCTTTAACTGCCTGCTCGGCTAAGACTGAGCAGTGCATTTTAACAGGAGGCAGACCATCAAGGGATTCTGCAACAGATTTATTGGTAAGTTCCAAAACTTCATCAATCGGTTTGCCGATAATCATCTCCGTAGCCATAGAGGAAGTGGCGATCGCTGTGCCACAACCAAAGGTTTTAAATTTAGCATCGGTTACAATATCATTTTCAATCTTGAGGTCAATCTTCATAATATCGCCGCAGACAGGGTTGCCCACTTCACCAGAAGTGGTGGCATCGGGGATTTCCCCCATGTTACGGGGGTGCATGAAGTGATCCATAACTTTTTCTGTGTATTGCATATAGTTAATCCTTTCTGAACTTAATATTGCGTATATTCCGGTATCAGGGACTTCTTAATTTTGCCCTTTTCCCAGTCTTCCCAAAGGGGAGACATCTCACGCAAACGCTGAATGATAGGGGGTAAAGCTTGAGCCAAGGCATCAATATCTTCTTCTTGGGTCTCCCGCCCAATGGTTAGGCGCAAGGAACCATGGGCCACTTCATGAGGCATACCCATAGCCAGGAGGACATGAGAAGGATCTAGAGAGGCTGAGGTACAGGCAGAGCCAGAAGAGCAAGCAAAGCCTTGGTAATCCAACATAATGAGCATGGACTCCCCTTCAATAAATTCGAAGGAGAAGTTGACATTATTGGGTAGCCGCTTAGTGGGATGGCCATTCAACTTGGCATAAGGAATGCTTGTCGCAATAGCCTTAATCAAACGGTCGCGCAAGGCAATCTGTCTTTTGGATTCTTCGGCAAGGCCTGCCACGGCAAGATCTAAAGCCTTAGCAAAACCTTGGATGAGGGCTACATTTTCTGTACCGCCCCGCTTTGCCTTCTCCTGGGCCCCACCATGCAACAGGTTATCAATGCGATTGCCCTTACGCAAGTACATAACACCCACGCCTTTAGGACCGTAAAGCTTATGAGCTGAAAAAGACATCATATCCACGCCGAGATCTTCAACATCAATCGGAATGGCCCCCAGAGCTTGGACAGCATCCGAATGGAAGCGCACCTTATGGGCCTTGCAAATGGCGCCAATTTCCTTGATGGGCTGTAAAGTCCCCACCTCATTGTTAGCCGCCATAATAGAGACCAAAATAGTATCATCCCGCATGGCCGCTTCGACATCTTCGGGGCTCACCATGCCGTACTGATCTACATCCAAGTAAGTGACTTCAAAGCCATGCTTTTCTAGCCATTCCGCTGTGTGCAAGATCGCGTGATGCTCGATTTTGCTGGTAATAATATGCTTACCTTTTTTCTGCAAAGCAAAAGCTGTACCTTTAAGGGCCCAGTTGTCAGATTCAGTGCCACAAGAGGTAAAAAAGATTTCCTCGGGCTTAGCATTGATATTCTTAGCTACCCGCTGACGGGCATCCAGCATTAAATCTTCTGCCTCATGGCCCTCCTTATAAAAGCTGGAAGGATTGCCATAGTGATTCTTGTATACATCTACAATCGCTTCGAGGACTTCCGGGCGCACATCAGTTGTGGCCGCATGATCAAAATATCTGCGTTTTGGCTGGCTCATATCTACTCCATATTTGTATTTGCGCCCAGTATATCGCTACTGGGGACAAGCTAAAATACTACACAATTATTTTAAATAAGGCCCAGTAAGCCACAAGTAACACTAGTTACTAGATAGGCGTATAGGGGTAGACAGAAGGAGCTATTTGCCTAAATAAGGTGCTATCTTGTCCAACCAGGTCTGAATTTGTTTTTCATAACCCAGTTCACCTGGCACATAATAGACCTTGTCTCTCAAGGGCTCAGGCAAATAGACCTGTTTGGAGACATGCAGGGGGAAATCATGGCTATAAAGATAGCCCTCACCGTAGGACAAGTCCGGCATGCCCTCAACCGGCGCATTACGCAGATGAAAGGGCACTTCCCCAATCTTGCCCTTGCGTACATCCGCTAAGGCCTCGTCTATAGCCAGGTAGGCAGAGTTAGACTTGGGTGAGGAAGCGACAAGCACGACTGCCATGGATAGGATGATCCGGGCTTCTGGCATGCCAACAGCCCTAACGGCATCCCAGGCCGACATACAAAGTGTCAGAATTTGGGGATTAGCCAGGCCTACATCTTCGGCCGCACAAATGACGATCCGACGAGCAATAAAATTGGGGTCTTCCCCACTTTCCAGCATACGAGCCAAATAATGCAGGGCAGCATCGGGGTCTGACCCCCGCATAGATTTAATAAAAGCCGAGATCGTATCATAGTGGCCTTCGCCCGCCTTGTCATAACGGAGGGGTGATTGCTGCAAACAGTCCCCCATCACGTCAAGACTTAAGACTCTTATCCCTTCTGAATTAGCTGGAGTAGTCGTCACAGCGAGCTCTAAAGCCCTAAGCGCCACTCGGGCATCTCCCCTGCTAGCGTCCTCTAAAAAAGCACGTGCTTCAGGCTCAAGTTTGATCTTAACTTGGCCGTAGCCCCGCTCAGCATCTTGCAGGGCCTGGTCTAAAACCTGGCCAATCTCCTCCGAGTTTAAAGGATAAAGCTGGAAGACAGTAGATCTAGAAAGCAAGGCTTTGTTGACTTCAAAGAAAGGATTCTCCGTTGTCGCGCCAATTAAAATGATGGAACCTTCCTCAACAGCAGGCAGGAGGGCGTCCTGCTGGGCCTTATTAAAGCGGTGGATCTCGTCAATAAAAGCAATAGCCCTCCCTTCCGGACACAGAAAAGGATTACGGCTATCTGCAATGACGGCCTTGATATCCCCTACCCCGGAGGTCACGGCATTTATCTTGTAAAAGGGGCGTTTACTGTTTTGGGCAATGACCCGGGCCAAGGAGGTTTTGCCAGATCCCGGCGGGCCAAAAAGGATGATAGAGGACATTTGATCTGACTCGATCATCCTCCGCAGCATTTTCCCAGGCCCTAAAATATGACGCTGGCCGATATATTCGGCCAGCGTCCTGGGAGCCATGCGATATGCAAGGGGTTCTGTTTTTTGAGAACCATCAGGCATAAAGTTTAATGGAAGTCCTTATAGAGAGGATGCTTTGCCAGCAGGGCATCAGCACGTTGACGGATCTCTTCTTCCTTATTATCAAAATCATAGATGGCAAGGCTGATGAGGTCAGCAATCTCATCCATATCAGCTTCATTCATGCCACGGCTGGTGACAGCGGGAGTGCCGATGCGAAGGCCAGAGGTAATGGTGGGCTTTTCGGTATCAAAGGGGATACCATTCTTATTGGCCGTGATGTGAACCTTATCCAGGTTTTCCTGCAGGGTCTTACCCGTTACGCCAGTGCCAGTCAGGTTGATCAAAATCAGGTGGTTGTCGGTGCCACCGGTGCAGAGGTTTACCTTTCTGTTCAGGAGACCCTTTGCCAGGGCTTGAGCATTATCTACAACCTGTTTTTGATAGGCCTTGAATTCTGGCTTCATAGCTTCACCGAAGGAAACAGCCTTACCAGCGATAATATGCATGAGGGGGCCACCTTGCAGGCCAGGGAAGACAGCAGAGTCAATCTTCTTAGCTAATTCTTGCTTGCAGAGGATGATACCGCCACGAGGACCACGCAGGGTCTTATGGGTAGTTGAGGTTACAACATCAGCGTAGGGCACGGGATTCATATGGAGGCCGGCAGCAACCAGGCCTGCGATGTGAGCCATGTCAACCCAGAGATAAGCGCCAACTTCGTCCGCAATTTCACGGAATTTCTTAAAGTCGATAGCCCGAGGATAAGCAGATGCACCTGCGACGATAAGCTTAGGTTTAACATCATGGGCTTTTTGACGCAGATCATCATAGTCAATTTCCATGGTATCGCGGCGAACTTGATAGGAGTGAGCCTCAAAGTATTTACCGGAGATATTGATCTTCATGCCGTGGGTCAGGTGACCACCATGGGCCAGCTCCATACCTAGGATCTTGTCGCCAGGTTGGCAGAGAGCAAAATAAACGGCCATATTGGCATTAGCGCCAGAGTGGGGCTGGACGTTCGCATGATCGCAACCAAAAATTTCTTTCAGGCGGTCACGAGCAATGTCCTCTACTACGTCAACGTACTCACAGCCACCGTAATAGCGTTTGCCGGGGTAACCCTCAGCATATTTATTGGTGAGTACAGAGCCGTTTGCTTCTAAAACGGCTTCGGAAACAAAGTTTTCTGAAGCGATTAACTCAATGTGGGTTTGCTGGCGCTTCAGCTCATCCATAATGGCTTCATAAACTTGGGGATCAGTAGATTTAATGTGTTCGTACATGGAATGCCTCCTAGGTATTTATGCAGTGTGTTTATTCTACCATATATTTGCTCTCTTCAAGGCAAATATATGGCAAACGAGGGTAACTCTAATTAGTGCTGGCTAGAGGATGTTATCAGCTAATCTAAGCCGTATTCTCGCTGTTTTTTGGACAGAATCTAAGGTCAAGCCCAAAATATCTAGATGCTTCTCTGCCCTTTCCGCATCACTGAGGCGGGGGTGTGTCTTGGGGTGCTTCGCGACGAATACAGTACAGCAGTCCTCATAAGGCAGGATAGAGGTTTTAAAACTACCAATATTTCTAGCCAAGGCTATTGTGGAATCTTTATCCATGCCAATTAAGGGCCTAAAGATAGGCATTTCCGCCACCCTATCTGTGCAGGCCAGGGCCTCCAAAGTCTGGCTGGCCACCTGGCCCATACTCTCGCCCGAAATAAGGGCGGGAATCTTCTCTTCTTTAGCAATGGCCTGGGCAATTCGGATCATCATGCGGCGCATTACAATAGTCATCATATCTTCGGGACAGGCTTCATTGAGCGCCAGTTGGGTAGAGGTAAAGTCCACAATATGGAGGTCTAGGTCTCCTGAATAACGTGTAAGGATCTTAGCGAGGTCTACGACTTTCTGCTTGGCCTCTTCACTGGTATAGGGAAAGGTATGGAAATAAACAGCGGAAAGCCTCATGCCCCGGGAAGCCATCATATAGCCCGCCACAGGACTATCAATCCCTCCGGATAGCATGAGCATGCCCCGCCCCCCCATACCCACAGGAAGGCCTTTACGCCCTGGAATAATCTCGGTGTAGAGGTAAAAGTCCTCACGTACTTCCAGATAAAAAGTGACTTCAGGCTCATGTACATCGACAAAGGCCTGGTCGGGAAAATGATCTAAAATGAGTTCGCCTAAGCGGACAGCTAAATCATAGGTTTTTAAGGGAAAGTCTTTATTGACCCGCTTCACTTCAATCTTAAAGCTGTGCTTTTGGCCGTCAGCAAATTTCTCATCTGCCAGCTTTAGAACATTGGAATCTAACAGATTCAAATCCAAGAGAAACTTCCGCACAGGGCTAGCAGAAACATAGCCAAATACATCTTGAACTGCCGTAAGGGCAGCATCCGTATCAAGCGTCTGCTGGTCATCTCCCGCTTCAATCCAAATGCGCGAATCAGCACGTGATATTTTGAATGAACCTTCATGGCGAAGTCGGTATTCGAGATTTTTTAAAAGTTGCTTTTCAAAGCGACCACGGTTAAGTCCCTTGAGGGCGATCTCCCCTATCCGCACTAAGATCAGCTCACGATAATATGTTGTCGGGTTTTGCATATATTTTTCCATCCTATACGGTAATAGCCATCATCTTGCCCCCAATATAGGTGTTCAACTAAATGGCGTAGGCTTTCACAGCCTGGGCAATTTGCTTTGCCAGGCCAATGACTTCTTCTGTCGTATGATGAGCGCTCAGACTGACCCGGAGGAAATGTAGGCTTTGGTCTGGAGTCAGGCCAAGGTCTAAGAGAGCTTGCGGGGTCTTTAGTTTGCTGGAAGAACAGGCGGACCCAATACCAATTTCCCAACCTGCTTGAGATAACACCGTTTGAATGTTCTGGGCCCGCAGGCCCGGGATATACAAAGGAACAATATGGGGAACAGCAGAGTCTGGTGCCAGAAGCTCATAAGTGAATTTGGGGTCTACTTCCTCCTGCAAGGCAATCAAAAAAGCATCTCTCAATTTTGAGACTTTTTTAAATCGGTCGGTATATCCCGCTACAGCCTTTTCTACTGCTAATGCTGAAACTAAAGCCAGAGCAGGGTTTTCTGTAGAGGACCGCCTACCCTCTTCTTGCCCCCCTCCATGTAGCAAAGGAATAAAAGGCTTTTTATAATTTGCAAGGAGAAGACCTGCCCCTTTAGGGCAGCCTACTTTATGTAAACTCAGGGATAGATAGTCAACATCCAAGGCAGCAAAGTTTATCTCGCATTTACCCAGTGCTTGAACGGCATCTACATGGATGCGGGCTTGGGGCGCTTTCTTTCTAATCAGAGCTGCTATATCGTGAATGGGATAAACTGCCCCCGTTAAATTATTTACATAGACAGAACTAAAGAGGTCTATTCTCTCCTTTTCCAAGCTATCCTCGAGCAGGTCTAGGTCAAAACTTCTTTGCCGGAGAGGTAGGTAGGCTACTCTCCGTCCTAGCTCCGTGGCTGCAAAATTTAGACTTTGACTAGTTGCTGGATGTTCTGCAGCAGGAGCCAGAAGCAAGCCATCTCGCGACCGGGTTTGCAGGCTTACACTTTTAATCACGGTATTAATGGATTCGGTCCCTGAGGAGGTAAAAATGACCTCGCTGGGCAGGCAGTTAAGCGCGCGAGATATCCGTGCTTTTGCTTCATCCAAAGCAGATTTAGCAAACTGACCACTAGCGTAACGGGTGGCAGGATTGGCGGGATACTTGCGTAGGGACTCAATATAGAGTTCTAAAAGCTCCGGATCAAGGTCACCAGTAGCTGTTTGATCAAAATAATGGGACACGGTACTAGTTAATCTCTACTCCAATCAGGTCTGGGCGCAAAATAATACGTAAGGCCTCACAGACGTGGCCAGAACGTGCAAAGAGCGACCCTTCCATGGCGAGGATATAAGACCTACGGGGAACATTTAAGATAGAAGCCTCCTTATTGCGAGCAGGCCTGGCCACCAAGTTTAAGCTACCTTTTTGAGGTAGATAAGCATATTTATTGGATTTAATATCAATCATACGTTTGCCAGCTGCAACGGACTGGCCCAAGTCCGGGAAAAGCTGGACAGGTATATAAGACTGACAATTGCCCATGGTTTCATGCTCGATTATTAAGGGCCATTCTGCCAGCCAGTAGCCTGGATGGCCTTGACTATCCTGCATTTGGAAAATTGCATCCATTTCCTTATCGGATTCAAGCAACTTAATGGGCTTTAAGCCAATATTGTCATAGGAATTGAGGTTAAGAAAAGAGAAAGACAAGGCGGTAAAGTGAGGAATCATTATGCGTTCTGCTTCGCCCGCAACAAAGGTTCCCTTACCTTTATGGATTTCCAGCACACCGTCTGCCACAAGCTCAGCCACAGCCTGCCTGACCGTCGGACGAGAGAGGTCGAGGGCTTTACAAAATTCCATTTCCGAAGGAACTTTCTCACCCGGGGCGTAAGTGCCGTCTTGGATGCGCTCCAGAATAAGCTCTCTAAGCTGGGCATAAAGAGGAACGCTAGAATATCGATCGAGTTTCATATAACCTCCTAAGCATACGCATGCTGTCCTTACATCATAGCATAAGTTCGAGATCTGAGGAAAGAAATCAAGGCTTGTTAGTAGTTGCAAAAGGAGCTTTTCTAGTCTGCCTCGTAATAACGAATGTGTTCCACCTCACCCTTGGGGGTCAATTGGCAGGCAGCTAAAAGCAAACGTAACTTCGCCTGGTCCCAGCCGCGGCTAGCAGCATAATATTGGGCTACTAGAGCTATCTTAGCTTGCTTGGTCCGGTCATAGGCTCTAATCGCTTGGCTCTCACTGGAAAGGCCCGGCTGGTCTTGCCGTGCTTTCACTTCGACGAAAAAGAGCTGTCCCGCCTTGGTCGCAATGATATCCACCTCAGCAAAAGGTGGCAGTTTAAAGTTCCTTTCCAAAATTTGATAATTTTGTTCGAGCAAATGCTGGGCCACTCGGTCTTCGGCAGCCTGCCCCTTGCACTGTCCAGGGCTTGGCTCTCCCCTGCCTGCTTTTAACTTATGGAGAAAAGTTAAGCGGTGGAGGGGGCACAAACCCTTTTGCCTTATGGCCTCATAATGCGCCTGAGTCCCATAGCCCTTATGCTGAGCAAAACCATATCCGGGATAGTCCTGGTCTACTTCTATCATAATTTGGTCTCTAGCCGTCTTGGCTAAGATAGATGCCGCGGCGATGCAATTAACCTGGGCATCCCCTTGGACAAGCGATCTTTGGGGCAGAGAGATTGCTTTTAAGAAAAGGGCATCTAGGACCAAGATATCTGGTTGGGTAGAGAGCTGGCCTAGAGCTTGAACCATAGCTTCCTTTGTTGCTTCCAAAATATTGATTTCATCAATTCTTTGGGGCGATACAAGACCGATTGCATAAGCCGAAGCTTTGGTCCTAATTTGAGTGGCTAACCATTCTCTTTTGGCTGGAGTTAGCTTTTTGGAGTCATTTAAGCCATAGATAGGCTGATCTGGATCGAGTATGCAGGCAGCAGCTACTACAGGACCCGCTAAAGGGCCTCTGCCCGCTTCATCCAAGCCAGCTATCTGCTTAAAGCCTTCTGCGCGCAGATCGCACTCCAATTGAGCCATGCGATAGAAGCGCTCCTGATCCTTGGGGCCAATACGGGGTGTGTAGGTCATACTTGCGGCATTTCTAAACTTAATCGGCCCAGGCGACCTTGGCGGAATTGTTGTAAGGCATAGTCAGCAGCCCGGTCTAAGTCAGGCTCGCCTCCTTGGCGTAAAAACCCAAAGTCCATGGCTAATTGGCTCAAGATTTTATGATTGATTTTCGCTTGCTGGTCTCCCTGATAGTCCTCTAGCTTAATCGAGAGGTGTTCAAAAATCAGATCAGGATAGATTCGGGCTAAACGATAGATAAGCTCCCCTGCTAAGTCAAAGCGGGCCATGATCTCATCTTTCACCGCTCCAGTAGCCCCCAGACCTACTTGAGCTTCCCTCGACTCGAGCTTGGGCCACAAAAGGCCTGGTGAGTCCAGCAACTGCAAATCTGAGCCTAACTTCCACCACTGTAGCTGACGGGTAACACCAGGTTTATTGGCCGTTTGGGCACGTTTTTTCCCAATCAGACTATTAATCAGCGTGGACTTACCACAATTGGGTATCCCCGCTACAAGTATCCTAATCGGCCGAGATACTCGCCCCCTGGCTTTAGCCTTAGCTAAGATCTCAGCGCTAAGTTGTTTGGCCATCTTTTGCAGGGCTTGAGCATCCTTAGCTCGTCTGGCATCCAAGAGTAGGACCGGCTCTCCCCTGTCTTGAAAATAATTTAACCAAGCTTGATTAACAAGGGGGTCGGCTAGATCCTGCTTATTGAGGGCAATAATTCTTTGCTTGCCCTGAATTATGTCCTGAACCTCAGGGTTGCGGCTGGAGCGGACAATTCTGGCATCGCAAACTTCCACAACCAGGTCGCAAAGCTTAATACTTTCTTTGAGTTCTCTAAAGGTTTTAGCCATGTGGCCAGGGAACCATTGAATGTCAGGCATATTCACTCCATAGTAAAGAGGAGAACCCTTTGGGCTCTCCTCCTGTTTACTGATACTAGTCTTTTTTGACGGCCAGTTTTTCTTTGACTCTGGCTTTCTTTCCCACACGGTCGCGTAGATAGTACAGCTTTGCACGTCTGACTTTACCCTTACGGACGACCTCGATTTTCTCGATCCGGGGCGAATGGACGGGCAAGACGCGTTCTACACCAACACCATATGACAGGCGGCGGATGGTAATCATTTCACCGAGCCCCGTACCGCGGCGGGCAATCACTGTACCCTCAAAAACCTGGATACGGACGCGATCGCCTTCGCGAATTTGCAGGTGGGCCCTGACATAGTCACCGACTTCGACATGTTCGTGTTTTTCGCGCAGATAATCTTGCTCAATAGCTTTTACGATGTCCATATTGCGTATCCTCCTCTCTTTTTAGGTGTTCTTACACGCAATTGCAGCGGACCACCTGTTTTTAACCTTTGGGATTGTAGCTTGAATCTTTTATAAAGTCAAGCAAATCCCGCCATTCCCCTTCTTTGATGGGGTAAGCTTCCAATAAATCCGGCCTTTCTTTTAAGGTGTTGTACAGAGCTGAAGCCTTCCTGAAAGCATTGATATTTGCATCATGACCAGAAAGTAGTGTAGCGGGCACTTGATGCCCTCTCCAAACTTCTGGCCTCGTATATTGGTCTTCCGCCAGCAGACCCGATGCGTGCGATTCTGCCTGCCAGGCGGCTTGATCAGGTAGCACTTGATCAAGCATGCGGATAACTACGTCAATCAGCACGGCTGCTGGTAATTCGCCACCCGTGAGCACATAATCACCCAGAGAAATCTCTTTCGCCTTTACGGCATCTAAAACGCGTTGGTCCACACCTTCGTAATGGCCTGCCAGGATAATGAGATGGTCTAGCTGAGCGAGTTCATAGGCCATGGCCTGCTTGAGCACTTGACCCCTTGGCGACATATAGACAACAAGCTCTCGAGGAGCCTCCATCTGAGGGTGGTCCGCGCGGAAGTCCGCTTTCAGCTTTTCGATCGTTTGGTAAATCGGCTCAGCCATCATGAGCATGCCCGTACCACCACCATAGACAGCATCATCAACCTTGCCATAGGCATTCACGGCGTGGTCGCGAATTTGGGCGTGTCTAATCTCTACCAGATCCTTCATCTGAGCCTTAAGACCCATGGATTCATCTGTAGATGCCCTGATGATCTCGGGAAAGAGGCTAAGAGTGGAAAAACGCATACTAGCCTCTGTATAGATCGTAGAGCCCCTCAGGAAGGCTGACTTTAATAAGGCCTTGGTCACGATACACTTGTAAGATAAAGGCTGACACAAAGGGAATCAGGAGGTCCTTTTGACCCGCTTGACTCACCTTGATGAGATTTTGTCCGGTTTGAGTATAAAACTCTGTTACCTGGCCTAGCTTGCCATGTTCCTCGTCCTCTACTTGGCAACCAACTATATCCGCTAAGTAATGGTGAGATTTATCTAGACTTTGTGCTTCCGACCGCTTTACTGAGAGATAGTGATTACTCAGTTCAGCCGCCGCTTCCCGACTGTCTATGCCGGCAAAGCGTAGATAGATCTTCCCGGCTGCCACATGGACCGCTATCACTTCAAGCTCACGAATTACTTGTCCCTCTATATTTTCCAGGTAGCAAGTGCGGAGTTGACGGTAGCGGTCCAAGTTGTCAGCGTAAGGCTCTAGACCAATCTCACCTCGTAGGCCACGGGCTTTTAGAAGCTTGCCAGTCACCAGTAAATCTTGCACAGCAATTAGCCTAGTCTACAATATCAAGGAGAATGCGCTCATTGATGGCATTCCCCTTGGCTTTCATAATCGCCCGGATCGCTTGGGCTCTCTTGCCGCCTTTACCAATCACTCGGCCCATATCCTCGGGATTAACCCTCAGTTCCAAGATGATGGCACGATCGCCCTGAACTTGACGAATATTGATATCCTCAGGCGACTTAACCAGAGGCTCTACTAAACTTCTTAATAGTTCTTCCATGCTCAGCCCCTACTACTTTTCAGCTGGGCTTTCTGCAGGCCTTTCCTGGACCATCTTCATTAAGCGTCGGACCGTATCCGTTGGTTGCGCACCTTTTTTAATCCAAGCTTCTGCTTCTGCAAGGTCTAAACGGATTTCTGCCGGTTCAACCCGGGGGTTGTAATAGCCAATTTCTTCGATGAAACGGCCATCACGAGGAGACCGAGAATCTGCAACAACCACTCTGTAGTGGGGTTGCTTGGTTTTACCGATACGTTTGAGTCTAATTTTTACAGCCATGATTATTCCTCCTCTGCTGTAGCTATGTTTTCTATATCTAAAGAGTTTAAGTCTGTTCTATTATTAACTTAGGGCTTAAAGCTCTCATAGATGCTTACATTCAAATCTTTAAAAGGGCAACTTGTTGCCAAAGAGTCGCTTTAGCTTACCGATATTGCCCATATTTTTACCAGAAAATTGCTTCATCAAGCTCTGCATTTGCTCGTACTGGCGGATGAGCTGATTCACTTCTTGTACTGTAGTACCTGAGCCCTGGGCTATACGTTTGCGCCGACTGGCATTAAGCAATTTATAGGAATTACGTTCCCGCGGTGTCATAGAGCGGATAATCGCAACATAACGATTAATAACAGCCTCATCCATGGCCCCATTCGGCAATCTGGAAGCGCCTGGCATCATGCTGAGCATTTTTTCCATGCCGCCCATCTTATCAATTTGCAAAAATTGGTCTAGGAGATCATCTAGGGTAAACTGATTTCGTTTTAAACGCTCCAAGCTTTTTTGGGCTAGTTTTTCATCCATCTGCTGCTCGGCCTTTTCGATCAAGCTAAGCACATCGCCCATGCCCAAGATACGTGAAGCCATACGGTCCGGATAGAAAGCTTCAAAATCTTCCAGCTTCTCACCGGTGGCAATCATTTTGATGGGTTTGCCGGTGATCTTGCGGATCGACAGTGCGGCACCCCCGCGGGCATCGCCGTCCAGTTTGGTCATGATGAAGCCGTCAATACCGATTTGCTTATCAAACTCTAAGGCAATATTAACAGCCTCTTGGCCGATCATGGCATCAACAATCAAGAGGCGTTCATCAGGCTTAACCTGATCATTCACTTCCTTGAGCTCATCCATCATGTCCTGATCGATGGTCATCCGGCCAGCGGTATCGACAATAAGTGTATCCGCCATAAGATAGCGGGCTCGTTCTTCTCCTTTTTTGGCGATATCTCTCGCACTGGGATTAGCAGTATCAATGTAATAGGGCACATCAATAGATTTAGCCAAGACCGCCAACTGCTCTTGGGCTGCCGGCCTATGGACGTCTACAGAAACAAGAAAAGGTTTCTTGCCACTATCCTTGAGTTGCTTAGCCAACTTGCCGGCTGTAGTCGTTTTACCTACCCCCTGCAGACCATAAAGAATAATTTTGGTAAAGCCCGTGGGGGATACCGCTAGCTTCTCTTGCTCTCCTCCTAGGATATCAATCAGACTTTCATGGACAATTTTGACAATTTGGTTGCCCGGAGTCAGACTTTCCAAGACTTCAGCGCCTTTGGCTTTTTCAGAAATCTCATTCGTAAAATCTTTAACAACTTGATAGTTAACATCTGCCTCTAAAAGAGCCAGGCGGATTTCCCGCATCATGTCCTTAAGGTCTTTCTCCTTGACGCGACCTTGGCCTTTCATGCGGCGAGTAATATTCGTTAACTTGTCACTTAAGCTTTGAAACATGGCGGTTCCCTTCTATAGCTCTTGGAGAATCATTTGAATGATTGCTTGGATCTGCTTGGGGTCTTGGACTTGTAGACACTCGTTCAGGGCCTGCTTCAGCCTATGATGTTGGGCCATAAAGCCTAATCTCAGCTCGTAATCTTCTAGAAGATCACAGGCCTTGGTCACTTGTTCATGAACCGCTTGGCGGCTGATCTCAAGATTGTCGCCGATTTCTGTAAAACTCAAATCATCAAATAAATAGGCCTGCACCATCTCAGCCTGGCGGTCTGTGAGGAGAGCACCATAAGCATCGTAGAGGCCTGCGTAATAATCAAGAGTTTTTAAATTGCTCCATTTGTTTGACATCTGCATAAGGATACAGCGGCATCCAGGTCCTGTCAAGCAAATTTCTTTACAGTTGGAAAGCTGTCCTTCTTTAGTCCTGTGCTTTGTTGAAATCTTCAGGGATTAAAGAATTGATATAAGAATCACGGTCAAATTCTTGTAGGTCGTCAATCTGTTCGCCCAAACCGGCAAAATAGATGGGTAATTGTGCTTCGCGTGCTACTGTTAAGGCTATGCCACCTTTCGCATTGCCATCTAGTTTCGTAATAACCAGGCCATCTAAATCGGTAACCTCATTAAAAGCCTGGGCTTGGAAAAGGGCATTTTGGCCAGTAGTAGCATCAATGACTAGAAGACTCGTCACTTTAGCCTCCCCTGCCTCTCGCGCAATAATACGGCGAATTTTGGCCAACTCGTCCATTAGGTTTTTCTTATTATGTAGGCGGCCCGCTGTATCGACAATTAAGATTTGTGCAGACCTGCTTTTGGCTGCTTGAATGGCGTTAAAAACAACTGAAGCAGGATCTGATCCCTGCTCACCCTTAATGAGGCTGGCCTCCGCTCGGTCTGCCCAAACCTCAAGCTGATCAATAGCCGCCGCACGGAAGGTATCAGCAGCAGCCATGAC
Organism: Clostridiales bacterium; assembly: GCA_028724525.1. Classification (GTDB taxonomy): domain Bacteria; phylum Bacillota; class Clostridia; order Saccharofermentanales; family DTU023; genus SFFI01. The sequence continues at coordinate 40,345 of JAQYCV010000039.1, read as the reverse complement.
CACCTTGTAGCCCTGTTGCCTGTAAGCCCAAGCCAATTTCCCTGTCGTGGTCGTTTTACCCGTTCCATTGACCCCCACCATGAGGAGGACATTTAAGACTTGAGGGTCAATTTCCAGATGCTGGCTAGGGCCTAGAGACTCGGCCATGGCCTTCCGAATCACTTCGATTACAGTTTCCACTTGATCATCGCCTGTGGCTTTGATGTGGTCCTTGACCTGATTGATAATGAATTCCGTGCTAGCAACTGAAACATCTGCTTGAATCATAAGCATAGACAGTTCTTCCAGCATATCTTCGTCAAAACGACCCAGATTGCCGGCTAACTTGGTAAAGTTCTGACTAAAAAAATCTCTCGTCTTCTGTAAACCAGATTTAAATTTATCGAATATAGCCATATAAGTTCCTCCTCATTAATTGGTATAATCTTTTCCTTCATCCAAGGCTAGGGAGAGAATAGTTGATACGCCACGCTCTTTCATGGTGACACCATATAGGCGCTCAGCGGCCTCCATTGTTCCTCGCCGGTGAGTGACCACGATAAACTGCGTATGTTGGGCATAGTCTTTAACAAATTCTGCAAAGCGTATGACATTAGCCTCATCCAGGGCAGAGTCAACTTCATCCAGGAAGCAAAAAGGCGCCGGCCTGCGGCGGAATATTGCAAAAACCAAGGCAATAGCAGTTAGGGCGCGCTCTCCCCCGGAAAGCAGGCTCAGACGCTGGAGGCGCTTACCCGGAGGTTGAGCCCGGATTTCAATATCAGCACCTAAAATGTCCCCCTCAGCCAGCTCCAGGGTAGCAGTGCCGCCTGAAAACAAAGCCACAAAGCAAGTCTGGAACTCGCGGTTAATTGCCTCTAACTCGGCCACAAATTGGTCCTGCATGGCCGCTTGCAAGTCCTCAATCACGGTTAAGAGCTTTTTTCTGGTCTGCTGAATATCGTCTGATTGTTCTTTTAAGAGTTTATAGCGCTCTTTCAGATTTTCATAATCTTGTGGGGCTGAGTGATTGACGGGGGGCAGATCTCGCATCTGATCCCGTAACTGCTTGAGCCGGCGTTTGTCAGCATGCTCAAGTTGCAAAGCATTAGCCAAGTCTTTGGCCTGATTGTAGCTAAAACGATATTCTTCCCAAATCCGGTTTTTCTCTGCATTGAGTTTTTCGGCTAAGCGGTCAGCCTGACTTTGAGCCTTTGCTTTCTCTCCCTCCAGGCTACTCAAACGATTATTCAGACTTTCCAAACGAATAAAGAGATCTTGCTCAGCTTGACCAGCCGCATCATTATCTAGCCTCAGCTGGGCTTGGTCACTTTCCAGTTTTTTGAGATCTGCTTTGAGCTTCTTTTCTTCCATAGCCCTGCTATCTTCTCGTCTGGATAGATCCTGCAAGCTTTGCTCCAACTGACTTTTCTCCTGCGCGAGGGCCTTAGAACTTGCCTGCCGTTGCGCTTGCTCTTCTTCCAGTTGCAACTGTAATTCAGAAATTCCTTTAAGGGCTTCAGCCAAGGAGCCCAAACTAACCTTGTAATCTGTAATGTCTTCTCTGAGCGCCATTAGAGTTTGGCGGTCAGGATCTTCTCCCTCTGATTCCGGATGAGCGTGCTGCTCAAGGGCCTGCAACTCTTCCTCTAGGCTTTGAATTTGTGTTTGCAAGTCTGCCCGACGTTGTTGAGAAGCTTGCTCTTGATTTCCAGCCTGCCTTTGCTTATCGGCTAGGCTCAAGCAAGCCTCATCCAACTGGGCTAGCTGCTGGTCTGCATGCTTGACCTGCTCCTGTTTTTGGGCCCTATCTTCTTTTAAAGTCTGCAAGCTCTCGCGGACAGCTTGGTCTCGACCAAGCAAAGTCTCTTCCTCAGCTAAGTGACTTGCTAATTGAGCCTGATTAGCTTCTAACTCAGCTTGCAGACTTGCAAGATTTTGCCCCAATTCGTCTATTTCCCGCGAACGTGAAATTAAGCCAGACAGTCCCCTTGCACTTTGGCCACCTGTCATTGACCCGCCTGGATTAACAAGATCACCCTCTAAGCTAACAATTTTAAAACGTTTATGGGTAAGATCAGCCAGCTTCAGGGCAGAAGCCAGATCCTGAGCCAGTAAAATACGCCCACCTAAATAAGCTGCAAGCGGATAGAGATCGTCTGAACAGCTAATATGGTCTTCTAAAGTGCCTAAGTAACCCGGCATGTGAGCGATATCCTGAATATCTCTCGCGCTTAAACCTCGTGCTTCAATCTTGTCTAAAGGCAGGAAAGTCTCCCGCCCTGCTTTTTCCTTTTTCAGCCAATGGATCAGGCGCGAGGCGACCTGACTGTCTCGTGTAACCAAGTTATGCAAGGCAAGGCCTAAACTCATTTCTACAGCCGTCTCATAATCAGACTCTACACGGATGAGCTCGGCAACTGGACCCAAAAGACCTTCGCCAAAGTCAGGATTTTTATCTACTTCCCGACTGAGAGACTTAACCGCCTGGTGGTAGCCTTCTCGATTTTCCTCCAAACGCTTGAGGGTCGAGAGTTGGTAATCCTTTTGCTTGATCACCTGTTCAAGCTGGACAAGCTGAGTCTTAAGGCTTTCGCGTGTTTGAAGGAAACTATCCTTCTCCTCCTGCAAGCTCAGGGCAGTGGCTTCTTGGTCGTCAATCGACCTTTGGATCGTCGTTAACTCTGCTTGGAGATCTGCGCACAATTGTCCTTGCTTAGTTTGCTGCTGCTTCAGATCGCGGCCTTCTACCTCCAGCTCAGCCAATTTCTCTGCCACAATTGCCAGATCCTTATCTAGGGCAAAGATTTGACTCCGCACTTGAAAGATTTGTTCCCGCTGCTGGAGTATATCCGCCTTACGCTGCGCCTCTGCCTGGTCCTTGGCAGTCAATTGAGCTTCCAAGCTACTGGCCTTACTTTCAGCCTTTGCGAGCTTGGCCTCCAAGGCTACTTGCTTGCTTTCCAAGTCCGCCTTACGGTCAGATCTTTGACTTAATTTAGCCTCTAAACCCTCAGCAGCTGAGGCTATATTAGCCTCTTCTAGAGCTATATCTTCTAATCTCTTACGAGATTGCCGTTTATTTTCCCCTGCCAAAGCCGCCTCTTCGGCCAAGCGCGCTAATGCTTTAGAGGTATCTTGATAACGCCTTTGGAGATCGGCACTCTCCTGCTCAAAGTTTTTACGTTCTGACAAGAGTTCCTGCCTGGCCTGGTAGAGTTTTTCCCGATTCTGGTTTAATTGAGCAAATTCTTCCGTAAGGTCATGGAGAAAATCTATCTGTTTTTGGGCCTTATTTTCGGAATCTGCTAGGTCCTGAATTGTTAAATAAATATCTAGATCTCGAAGTTCAGACGCTAGCTGCTTATAGGCTAAAGCCTGCTGAGCTTGCCGAGCCAAGGGTTTGAGATTGCGTTCCATTTCTTGCTTGATATCATCAAGACGTTCTAGGTCAGCATCAGTACTAGCTAATTTGCGCTCGGCCTCTTGCTTTCGCATTTTATATTTGACGATGCCCGCCGCCTCATCAAAGACTTTACGCCGATCATCCGACCGGTCAGAAAGAATATCGTCGACCCTTCCCTGCTCAATAATAGAGTAGCCATCCTTGCCTAGGCCAGTATCGGCGAAAAGTTCTGTAATATCCTTAAGACGGCAAGCCTGCTGATTAATGAGATATTCAGATTCTCCAGACCGATAATATCGTCTAGTCACCACAATGGTGTCAAAGTCGAGATCAAAATACCGGTCTGTGTTGTCTATGTGGATTGAAACTTCTGCTGAGCCTAGACGCTTACGTGTGGAAGTGCCATTAAAGATGACATCTTCCATTTTATTGCCCCGCAAGCTCTTGGCAGATTGTTCTCCCAAGACCCAGCGCACAGCATCTGTAACATTGGATTTTCCCGAACCATTGGGGCCTACAATGCAGGTAGAGCCTGGATGAAATTCAATATATTCATGACAGGGGAAAGATTTAAAGCCCTGAATCTCAACCGCTTTTAAATACATGCCTAGGCCTTGTCTCCTGCTAAATAAAGCAGCGCATGGGCAGCAGCAGCCTGCTCGGCATCTTTCTTTGAATGACCATCCGCCCTAGCAAGCTCTTGGTCATCTAAATAGAGGGCACAGGTAAAGCGCTTATTGTGATCAGGCCCTTGAGCATCCACAATCTTATAGGCAATCTGGGGTTTGGGATTTAGGGCCTGTACATATTCTTGTAAAACGGACTTGTAGTCATAATGCAGGCGACCGGCTAAAGCAGCCTGGGCATAGGGGTCTATGACCTTTTGGATCCATGCGTATACATAATCATAACCTTGGTCCAAATAGATGGCGGCGATAAGAGCTTCTACAGCATTAGAAAGGTTAGAAGCTTTCTCGCAACCTCCCGTAGCCTGCTCACCCTTGCCCATACGCAAAAAAGAACCTAAGTTAAGGTCCTCAGCTATCTGAGCAAGAGTTTCTTCCCGCGTAAGCAGGGAGCGAATTTTAGTCATTTGACCCTCGGGCAAGTCGCCAGCAAGCTTATATAAGGCCTCACTGACACATAGCTCGAGCACCGCGTCTCCCAAGAACTCAAGTCGTTCATTACATTCCGACTTGTCCAAGCCCTGCTCAAATGTCCATGAGGAGTGGGTCAGGGCTAATTGTAAGAGTTGGGGGTCTTGAAAAGCTAAACCTGCTCGTTCCAGTAATGCTTGAGCAGATCTACCCATTAAAGATTATCGGCAATATAGTTTACAGCATCGCCAACAGTTTTAATCTGTTCAGCTTCGTCATCAGGAATGGAGAGATCAAATTCATGTTCCATTTCGACCACTAAGTCTACAATATCCAAAGAATCAGCATTCAGATCTTCAATGAAATTAGCATCCATCTCGATGCTTTCTGGATCCAAGCCCAATTCCTCCGCTAGAATTTGGCTCACCTTTTCAAAAATTTCCTCGCGTGTCATGCAATAAGCCTCCTTGGTAAATTATTTCCATTCTTATTATTCAGTTCTATAAAGTCAAGCACTTTTCATGAGTCCACGATACTTTATAAAATAATCAAGGCCAGAAGCCACAGTCAAAACGAGGCTAAGGCCAAGTAGGATATTGCCCCATAATTGCCAGGTGGTCAAGTCTCCACCCAAGAAGCCTGCTAGCAGGGGTTCAGCTAAGAGATAAACTAGTGTGACCATTTGGCAGGCAGCCTTCCATTTGCCGAAAGGGCCCGCAGGAATCACAAGTCCTTGGCTCACTCCAACCTGGCGGATTCCCGTCACTAAGAGTTCCCGAGCAAGAATAATAATGACTAGGAAGGCATGCACACGGCCCAGCTGGATGAAGACCATAAAGGTCCCCAGGACTAGGAGCTTATCGGCCAAAGAATCCATGAGTTTGCCAAAATCAGTGATCAAATTATATTTACGAGCAATACGGCCATCCAGAAAGTCTGTGAGAGCGGCCAAAATAAAAGTAACTAAGGCACAAATCCTAGCTGCAGGGCTAGTCACAAAATCTGCCCACGCCCCGTCTCCTATGGGTAGGAGGAGGAAAACAAGAGGGACCAATAAAATAATACGGAAAATAGTAAGTTTGTTAGGTAGATTCATAGGGGTCTCCTCTTCTAGAGACTCATGGCAGTAAGACTATAGGTATCTGCATCTATAATCTTGCACTTGCGCACCTGACCCAGATCTAAATCAGGATCCTGAGCCAAAACTAAGATCTCCGGGTCGATATCTGGGGCTTCTGCATAAGAACGGCCGATGAAATATGGGCTATTTTCCAAGACACCGTCAATCATCACCTGGCAAATTTCACCCAGTCGGGCTTGATTAGAGGCAAGACTGATAGTGGCCTGTGTATCCATGAGCTGATTATAGCGGGCCTGAGCAACATCTGGGTTAATCCGGTCAGGCAGGCATGCTGCTAGAGTTCCATCTTCCGGAGAAAAAATAAAGCAGCCCAAACGGTCAAAGCGGATTTCTTGAATAAAATTGAGTAGTTCTTGATAGTCCGCCTCTGTTTCACCCGGAAATCCCACCATGACAGTAGACCGCAAAATAAGCTGAGGAATTCGTGACCTAAGCTTATGGATTAAGCTACGAATATCTTCCTGTGTCTCCCGCCGCCGCATGGCTTTAAGAATTTTATTAGAGGCATGCTGTATGGGCAAGTCAATATAGGGGAGAATCTTGTCTTCCTTGGCGATGAGGTCGATCAAATCTTCAGAGAAAGCATCTCCGTAGACGTACATGAGACGCAGAGGAACCATTCCTCTTATTTCTAAAAGAGCGGTCAAAAGCTCGACTAAAGAGTTTTTCCCATAGAGGTCAGAACCGTAGCGTGTAGTATCCTGGGCAACGAGAATTAATTCTTGGTAACCAAGATCAACATAGTATTCCGCTTCGCGGACTAAATCTTCAATCGGACGAGACTTCTGACCGCCCCGGATGGAAGGAATAGCACAAAAAGCGCAGGCATTGGAGCAGCCTTCGGCTATTTTCAAGTAAGCATAAGTGCGACCAGGAACAGGCGGGTGTAGTTCTTCCAAATGGGTAAGGGATCCCCGACCTTGAGGGATATGCGGCTGGTAGCTATTCATAGCTAAAGCTTGGCAGACTGAAACGATATCCTGATACTCCGCCGTCCCTAAGCAAGCGTCAACCTCGGTGAGTTCTTGATAGATATCCTTACCAAAGCGCTGGGACAAGCAACCCGTCACGATCAAGTAAACTTCCTGATCCTTGGCAATCCTTGTCGCCTTGACTTCAGCTAAATCCAAGATGACGCTGATCGCCTCTTCCTGGGCAGATTTAATAAAGCCGCAGGTATTAACCAAAAGAAATTTTGCCTCTTGGGGATCGGCCACGGCCTGGAAGCCCGCTTTTGTTAGCATAGCTGACATGGCTTCCGCATCTACTTCATTTTTGGGACAACCTAAGGATAGGAGGTAAAACTTATCTGGCATGTGTTTCCTTTAACCGCCTTATTACTCTTGTGATGAGACCATAATTATAACCTCTAGACTGTAAGCGTCGCACCAGGCGAGCTTCTCGGTCTGCTCCATCTAAATCTGACATCTGGTCGCATAAAAAATCTTCCAAAGACGCAGAATCACTCGGCAAGACCTCAAGGTAAGATTCGGCCACATCTTCTTGGACCCCTTGCTGTATGAAGAGAAATTTCATATAGGAGCGGGACTTAGCCCTTTTACCATGGTGACGACGAGCGATCTTGGCACAGGCGCGCTTATCATCAATATAGCCTAGGGCTATGAGATCATGGACGACACGACTAGCAAGATCGGAATCATAGCCCTTCTGCATGAGACTGTCACGGACCTTACCTGAGGACTTTCCCTTATCAAGTCCAATATAGCGTACAGCTGTCTCTCTTGCCTTGAGATAAAGGGCCTGATCAGTGTCTTCTGACCCAGTCTCTGCCCTAGGAGTTCTTCTGAAGTCGGGAGCATCCTGAAGGGTATGAATCTGGGGCGGATTGGCCTCCGCCCCTCCTTGCTGATACAGGTCGACAATGCTACGAGCCTTAGCTAAGCGATCTTGGCGGTATTGGTCGCCCTGCTTAGAGTCTAGTTGCGATTTATCTGGACTTTTATCCATTAAATATCTAGATTAAGCAAAGCATCTACATCGTCGGTTGCCTGGGACTTGCTATTTGCCGGCTTATCCACTTCTGCCTGATCTGACTCGGCTTCCTTATCATCGATCTCCTCATTCTCATCTGGCATGTAGTAATCCAGGATTTTTTGGCGGATCTCTTCAGCAATCTCAGGCTTTTCTTCCAGCCATGTCCGGGCGTTATCACGACCTTGTGCCATCCGCTCTCCATTGTAGGAGTACCAGGATCCTGATTTTTCAATGATATCGAGATCAGCACCCATATCGAGGATAGAGGATTCATCTGATATGCCCTTGCCATAGAGAATATCAAATTCGGCTTCTGTAAAGGGGGGCGCTACCTTGTTTTTAACGACTCGAACCCGCGTGCGAGATCCGATAGATTCGTTGCCGTCTTTCAAGGTCTCAATACGGCGGACGTCTAAGCGCACGGAAGAATAGAACTTTAGAGCGCGGCCGCCCGTAGTGGTCTCAGGATTACCAAACATAATCCCAATTTTTTCTCGCAATTGGTTGATAAAGATAACCGCTGTTTCGGATTTCCCTAATACCGCAGCTAGCTTGCGCAGGGCCTGAGACATGAGCCGGGCTTGTTGACCGGGCAAAGAATCTCCCATTTCGCCATCAATTTCTGCTTTGGGCACTAATGCGGCTACAGAGTCCACAACAATCAGGTCGACTGCTCCAGATCTTGCTAGAGCTTCCGTGATTTCCAAGGCCTGCTCCCCATTATCGGGCTGGGAAACAATAAGATTGTCCAGATCTACCCCAATTCTTTCCGCATAAGTGGGATCGAGGGCATGTTCAGCATCAATAAAAGCGGCAATCCCGCCCTCTTCTTGTGCTTGAGCGATAACATGTAGGGCCAGAGTTGTTTTACCAGAAGATTCCGGTCCATAAATCTCCGTGACCCGACCACGGGGAATCCCTCCAATACCCAGGGCAACATCAAGAGATAGGGCTCCTGTAGATATAGCGGCAATTCTCTCCCTGTGTTCATCACCTAGGATCTGGATAGCACCCTTGCCGAATTGCTTCTCTATTTGATTTAAGGCCAAATCTAAAGCCGCTTTTCTGGCCTCAGAGCTAACCGGTTCTACTAATTGAGAGGATTTTCCTCCACGTTTCTTAGCCATATAAGATCCTCGCTTTCATGTAAGACACTCAAATTATAGTCAAGGCCGAATGCAAGTGCAAGGACTTTCACGCGACAAAGGACGACATTCACTGCTTATTTCACCTAAACATGCTTGAGTATGTGTACAGCTTTGGCCAAAGCTTCTTGGCAGGCGGCATTCTGGACTTGCCTGCGGTCTCCCGCAAAATGGCTGGTCCATGTTTCTATTTTGTCTTTATAAGCAAGGCCAAAGCATACCGTGCCGACCGCTAAAATCTCCGTGCCTCCGCCTGGCCCAGCAAGACCAGTCACAGACAGGGCTAAGTCAGGTTTCAAGCGATCCTTAAGCCCCATCACCATTTCGCCCGCCACTTCTTCACTCACAACGCCATAGCTGGCCAGACTCTGGGCCTTAACGCCTAATAGACTTTGCTTAAGGTCTTCTGTATAGGTGACCAGTCCACCTAGCAAAGACTTAGATGCACCAGGTATACGGCCTAATGCAGCTACAATTAAGCCAGCCGTACAAGATTCAGCGGTGGCTAATGTCTCTCCCCGTTGAATTAGTAGAGAGAGGACCTGGCAAGCCAGGTCCTCTGTATTTTGGGACAGGGGATTCTGTGGGTATATTTTATTGGATAGCATGCTCTTGATAGGCTGCCAAAGTAGACTGGAGGAGAACAGCGTTTGTGACGGTGCCCACTCCACCCGGTACAGGGGTAATGGCTTGAACCTTGCCCTCAACATCTGCAAAGTCGACATCACCGCAAAGCTTGCCATTCTCGTCTAAGTTGATCGCAACATCAATAATAACTTGGTCAGGATTGGTATAAGTGGCATCAACCATCTTAGCTTTGCCTACGGCGCAGACTAAAATATCTGCTTGTCTGGCAAGACCGGGTAAATCCTTGGAACGAGAGTGGCACATAGTCACGGTGCAATTATCTTTTTGCAATAAGATGGAAACAGGCTTACCCACAACATTGGACCGACCAATCACAACAGCGTGCTTGCCTTCCAAGGATAAATCCATAGCATGCAAAATTTCCATGACCGCCTGAGGTGTGCATGGGACAAAGCCCTTATCACCCACAAAAAGTTTGCCGGCGTTGACCACGGTGACCCCCTCAACATCTTTAGCAAAAGCAATTGTTTCTGTCACCGTTTTGACATTAATATGCTTGGGCATAGGCATTTGCAAAATAATGCCATCTACCCTTTCATCCTGGTTGAGCTTTTCAATTTCAGCTATTACCTGATCCTGGCTGAGGTCCAGATCTAGCTGGTGTAACGTACACACAAAACCGACATTCTCGCCGGCCTTGATGATGTTACGCACATAGGTAGCAGATGCCGGATCGTCGTTCATCCGGACAACAGCAAGGCCTGGTAAACGCTTTCCCTGGGCCTTGAGCTCTTCAACTGCCTTTTGTACCTTGCCTTTAATTTGATCGGCAATGGGTTTTCCCTTAATAATGTCCATACTTACCTCTTTCTATGCAGTGCAGGCTTGGTAACTTAACAGATAGCCGACTGCTTTTAGGGTTTAGCCAGAAAAGCTGCCCCTTATTAACTATTTAAGTCGATGATCTCCTGGGCTTCCTCTTTACTAATGGTCAATTTGCGGGGTTTACTTCCCTCGAAGGGCCCCACCCAACCACGCTCATGCATTGTATCAACCATGCGCGCAGCTCGCGGATAGCCGACATTCAATCTTCTTTGTAAGAGCGATACAGAGGCATAGTCACTTTCTAATACTGTACGCAAGGCCTCATAGAGAAGGTCGTCTTCTTCATCTTCTTCGCTGGATAAAGCGCCAGACTTGATTTGAGGATTACCCACATTTTCCAGGTCTTTTCTTAACTCTTCGTTGTAATCTGTCGCATACAAGCCCTTAAGATAAGAAACGACACGTTCGACTTCTGCATCGGTAACAAAGGCACCCTGTCCTCGCAAAGGTTTAGAGGCTGACTGAGGATAATAGAGCATATCGCCCTTGCCAAGAAGCTTTTCCGCACCGCCCATATCTAAAATGGTCCGTGAATCCACCTGGGAAGCCACCGCAAATGAAATGCGCGAGGGAATGTTTGCTTTGATCACGCCAGTAATGACATCAACAGATGGTCTTTGGGTCGCAATAATCAGGTGAATCCCCGCAGCTCTGGCCATAGAAGTCAGACGGGCAATAGCATCTTCAACTTCCGTTGGGGTTGTGGCCATGAGATCGGAAAGTTCATCGATCACGAGCAAGATATAGGGCAGGTGCTCACCATCCTCGACTGAGCCTTGTCGGACTAGCTCATTATAAGCCTTGAAGTCTCTGACAGAATTATCCGCAAAGAGGCGGTAGCGCCTCTCCATCTCTTTAACCGCCCACTCTAATACTCCATAGGCCTTTTTAGGATCAGTGACCACAGGAGTTTCAAGGTGGGGAATACCGTTGTAGACAGAAAGTTCAACCACCTTAGGGTCAATCATCACCAGGCGGAGATCTTGGGGGGACGCCTTATAAAGCAAAGAGATCAAAATAGCATTAATACAGACCGATTTACCCGATCCTGTGGCCCCAGCAATAAGCAAGTGGGGCATGGACGATAAGTCACACAAGATAGGCTCCCCTTGAATATTACGACCCAGAGCAGCAGAAATTAAGCTCTTGCTGTGCTTGAACTCCTGACTCTCCAAAATATTACGCAAACGAACTGCTTGAGTTTTCTTATTGGGGATCTCAATACCAACTGCGGACTTGCCCGGAATAGGCGCTTCAATGCGAACCGAAGAGGCAGCTAGAGCTAGGGCAATATCATCAGACAAATTGACAATACGGGAAACTTTTACGCCAGGTCCCGGCTTGACTTCAAAGCGGGAAATGGTAGGTCCGGTCATAAAATTCACCACTTTGGCCTGTACACCAAAGTCCTGCAATGTTGTCTCTAATTTAGCCCCTAAGAGCCGGATCTCCTCCTTATTTTCCGCTTCTCCAGCATGCTCATCCGCAATGAGCAGGTCACTGGAAGGAGGGAGGTAATTAGCAAAAATATTAGTTTGTCCGGCCTTAAACTTACGCACTTTCTTGGCACTCGTATCAGACGCGGAACGGTCTTCCCAATCTTCCCGGCTATCATCACCAAAATTATCCTCCCCCTCTTGAATACGGGAAGCAATCTCGGCCAAATCATCATTTTCTGATATCCTGTCAAGCTTGGGCTGTGTTAATCCAGAAGTAGACTTTATGTCAAGTAAGTCCTCTCCCCTTTCCTTAGCATTTTCTGCAAACATAAGGTATTCATGTTTAAGGGGAATAAAGGCTGGGCGAATTGTATTCTCTGTTGGCTGGCCAGACCGAGTATCTAAATTCAAGGGCAAATCTTCCTGAAGACTGGGAGGGAAAAAATCAGTCTGACGGTTTTCAAGCAAAGGATGGTCTAGGGGTTCTAAAGCAGGCGCATTACCAAAATCATCCTTGAGCCAATTCCCTTCAGGAAATTCAAAAGAAAATTTAGGTCTCGTCGGTCTAGGCTCTACTGGCCGCTCAAATTCCCCAGTAGAATCAGAGTCAATCTGACCAAAGTCAGATGTTGCTTCGCTATTTAATTGAGGGTTTTCTTTATATTGATTATCTTGCATGTGTATTTTTTTCTCCAAAAGATCTTTGCCCCAGTTACCCAAGAACTTACCAGTCTGGCTAACCCCTTCAGCAGTCTTGCGGAAAGTCTGCCGCCAAGAAACGCCGAAAATTAGTATAGCTAACGCGAAGAGCATAGGGATAAGAAGGATTAGGCTCCCTGTCTTCCCCACTAAGCTAATGAGTCCAACTGCCAGAATGTTACCGATCAAGCCTCCTGACCACCAAGTCCCTTGTGCAAGGAGGCCTGGTTGCCCGCCGGATTGCCAATAGAGTTTAACGGCCTCCCAAGCAGAGTGCCTGCCTTCTTTTAGGCTCGCCGCTTCAATCTTCGAGAGGTCCAGGGTCAGGACAGACAATAAGCCTATGATAACAATAATAAATATCAGGAAGTTTGAAATTTTCTGCCAGCGGTCTAAGCCGGGCTTTTGTATATATGCGGCTCCTGCTAGGAGAGCAAATAGAATAGGAAGGACCAAACTAAAAGTTCCTAGCAAGCCTGTGGTCAAGCTAGAAAAGCCCCGGCCCAGAGCACCTGTCAGGCTTTGCGGAGCCCATAAGAGAAAAGCCAAAAGCAGGGCAAGACCCAGCAATAAAATAGCAAGAAGTTCAGACGTTTTATCTCTTCCCACTAGTTGGTCACTCGACTCTGGAGAGGAACCTGACTGAGAAGCTTCTGCTTGTTCGATTGCTTGTTTTGGCTTAGCTTTCGCCACCGGCTTGCCCTCCCTTCTGCCTTAACCAATCCTCGGTCAAGCTAAGTCCAATCAAGGTCTTAGCATCATGAATTTTCAGCCGGCGAACATCCTCTATGGCCTGGTTCAAGGGTAGCAACACCACATTCAGGTACTCATCTGGGTCCAAATGTTGCTTGCCCAGTTCAAGATCTACTGCCAAGAATAGGTGAATAATTTCATTTGTATAGCCTGGAGAGACAAAAAACTCGCCCAGCTTATACCAGGTCCGAGCTCGATAACCTGTCTCTTCTTCTAACTCACGTTTAGCAGCCTCTAAGGGATCTTCTTGGGCCTCCAAACAGCCTGCGGGAATCTCTTGTAAAACCTGGCCGGCAGCAAGCCGATACTGATGGACTAAAAGTACTTCATGGTCCGGTGTGAGCGCAACAATCCCGACTCCACCACCATGATGAACAACTTCTCGCCAAGCTTCCCGTCCTGCAGCTGTTTTAATTTTATAATGATGAAAATCTATAATTTTGCCTTCAAAAATGCAAGTATCTGACAGTATCTCTTCATCTAAATGAGCAAAATGTTGTAGCTGAGCAGTTGGCAGGCTAGACTGTTTTGGGGCTTGAGGTTCTGCTATAGGCTCATCTAAGCCAAGAGCTTCTGGCCAAACATTTCTTTGCCTCTTAATTAAGTTCCGCGCCAGCTCATCACAGCGATTGTTATAGGGGTTATCTGCATGGCCCTTAACCTTATGCCAACTGATATCATGCTGAGATGACAGGCTCAAGAGCTCCTGCCAGAGATCGATATTGCTGACAGGATTGCCAGCAGCGTTCTGCCAGCCCTTCTTCTGCCAATTTTCGAGCCATCCCTTATTAAAACCAGAGACTAAATAAGCTGAATCAGAATAGAGGTCAACAGAGCATGCCTGCTTGAGAGCCTTTAAGCCCTCGATGGCCGCTTGCATCTCCATACGGTTATTGGTCGTTTCTTCCGCGAAACCAGAAATTTCCTTCTCAATTTCGCCAAATATTAAAATAGCAGCCCAGGCGCCGGGGCCAGGGTTGCCGGAGCAGGCACCATCCGTGTAGATTTTCACTCGAGCTTGCGTAGACTTCATAGCACTCCCCGTTAGCTTAAGCCCTTGCACAAGGGCTCAAGGGCATATCTTTTTAATTATAGCATAGGCTGCAAAATGCTCGCCTTGACTAAGACTTTTTTCCTTGCTATCATAAGTTGCGTTTTAGATATAGGGGAGTGGCTCAACGGTAGAGCAACGGTCTCCAAAACCGTCGGTTGCGGGTTCAAATCCTGTCTCCCCTGCCAGAAAAATCCTAGCCAAAGTGCTAGGATTTTTTCTTTTCTCATGCCAAACGAATTTTTGATTACGTGTTTTCTAAGTTGCCTATATATGGTATTTTATTATTAACTAGCAAATAACTATAAAGGTAAGAATGGAAATGTCAAAATCGCAAAAAACAAAAACTAAATTGGCGCATGCCTTAAAAATCTTAATGCTTGACATGCCCTTTGATAAAATTTCTGTTACAAAAATTTGTGATCAGGCTCAAGTGCACCGCAAGACATTTTATTATCATTTCAAGGACAAGTACGATCTAGTCAATTGGATTTATGATTCTGAAGTCGCCCAATTTGCTTTGCTCGATGAGGGCTCTGAAGATCCAGAAGCAGGCCTGCACTACTTCCAGGCTATCTGTCATTACTTATATGACAACCGGGCCTTTTACCACAAGGCCTTGCAAATCGAAGGACAAAATTCTTTTTTAGACCATTTCTACAGTCTTACCCGCCCCCTCGTACGCAAGCGGCTGGCTCAGCTTATGGGTAAAAGCCAGATTGACGACTTTACTACAGATTTTTTCACGGATGCCATTGTCGCTGCTTTGGAGAATTGGCTACTTAGCAAACAACCCATGCCCGCCGAAGAATTCATCCATCGGATACTCAGCATTATACATACCAGCGCTGAAACGATTGCCGCTCTAGATCGCAGATATGGTGATGATCTCGTAGATTTTGCATAAAGCATCTTGCATATGACTTATCCACTTTTAAGCATATGGATAAGTTTGAGGTCAGGATGCGACACTTGTGTAACACTTACTTTGAATTGGCCAGGAAAAACTTTAGACATTCATCCAGTAGCGACTTAAGATTTAAGTTAAACTTCCTTGTTTAGTATACTGAAGCAAGAGCTTATGCATTGAAGTTTGTATGTTTTGCCTTATGACTACTACAAGGATTTCAGAAAGGAGTGGGGTTTGCCACATCTCCTCGCTACACAGCGAATGCTCCTCGCAAGACAGGCAACCCTAAAAAATAATGATGAGTAATATGCGTGAAAAGATCGAATCAAAACTTGTCTCTAAAGCAGTTAATCACACGCTAGAGGTACTCAAGCAAGATGATCCCCGGCCGGAACTGAGGCAACTCTTGAATGTTGTCTGGCGCTTTACCGGCGGCACTTATAGAGATGAAACTTACGATACTCTTAAAGCCGCTATAGATGATCCCGATAACGATCGTTGGATCCGCCTCCTGCAAAGAGGTGCCCGGAACATTGATCATAACATTCTCTATAAAAATTTTATGAATCTGGGTTATTGGGGATCCGTCCGAGGCATTCAAAAAAAGAATCGGCTCTGCGAAGAACAGGACTGCAATATTCCTAATATAATTCTTTTTGACCCTACGACCGCCTGCAATATGCATTGCAAGGGTTGCTGGTCAGCTGAATACGGTCATAAATGGAATATGTCCTACGAAACCATGCACAAGATTGTCAAGGAAGGCATGGAGCTAGGCTGTTATATTTACTTTATGACGGGCGGAGAACCCCTGGTTAAGAAAGCAGAAATCTTGCGCTTGGCAGAAGAGTTCCCTGAAGCAGCCTTCCATATTTATACCAACGCGACCCTCATTGACGAAGAATTTTGTCAGGAAGTCAAGCGTTTGGGCAACCTATCCTTTGCCGTATCTATTGAAGGCTTTGAAGATATGAACGATTCTCGACGTGGAGAAGGCTCCTACCAACGCATTCTAGAATCTTTAAAGCTCATGAAAAAGCACAAGTTAGGCTATGCGGCATCTATATGCTACACCTCAGAGAATTACAAACTTGTAACTTCCGATGAATTCATTAAATCTTTAATTGATCTGGGTGTAGTTCATATATGGTATTTCCACTATATGCCCGTCGGCGTCAACGCTGTACCTAAATTGATGCTCACAGCAGAACAGCGTGAGTACATGATCAAGCGTATACGTTTCCTCCGTAGCTCAGCCTGTGATTTAGATATCTTTGTCGCAGACTTCCAAAATGATGGCGAGTTTGTCGGAGGTTGTATTGCTGGTGGCCGCAACTATATTCACATCAACGCCAAGGGCGACATCGAGCCCTGCGTCTTTATCCACTACTCCAATTCCAATATCAACGAGACCAGCTTGCTCGATGCCATGAAGGCTCCCCTCATGATGGCCTACCATGAGAACCAGCCTTTCAATGATAACCATTTCCGTCCCTGCCCCATGCTGGAGAATCCAGATATACTTCCCCGCCTAGTCAAAGAGTCTGGGGCGAAATCCACAGACTATATCGCGCCGGAGAGTCCGGAAGACCTGGAGGCCAAAACAGGCCCTTATGCAGCCCAATGGACTGAAACTGCCGATGCCATGTGGGAAAAGTTTGGACAGCGCCAGGATATTTCCAAGCTTCCTGACTATCCTGAACTTGTGGAAGAACAAAAGCAGGAGCAAGAGGACTTAAAACAAGAAATGGCTAAACTCAACTTGCACCCCTAAAGCATAAGAAACTATAGAAAAAGCCTCGCAATCTAAGGATTGCGAGGCTTTTTACTTTGGAGCCGAAGGTGGGAATTGAACCCACGACCTATTCATTACGAGTGAATTGCTCTACCCCTGAGCCACTTCGGCAAGTTCTCTAAGCATAGCTAAATGCTATTTTTTAAAAAATGGGGGCTGCTGATTGGCAACCCCCTGCATTTGGTCGGAGTGACTAGACTTGAACTAGCGACCTCTTGCACCCCAAGCAAGCACTCTACCACCTGAGCTACACCCCGAAACGCTTTATCCATTATAAGGAAAAAACGTGAACTGTCAAATGTTTTTGCAAAACTGTCATCAAGCTTAAAAAAACTTACTCCTGCCCTGCTCGGTCGGACTGCATATGGCAATTTTTATACTTCTTGCCAGACCCACACCAGCAAGGATCGTTGCGGCCCGGCATGACTTTCTTGACAACAGGTGCTTGCTTAGGACCGCCAGCTTGTGCAGCCTGGGCAGCCCGAGCGTTCATTTGGTCGCGGGCTCGCTCAACTGCGGTGCCCTCCCCTTTCCGGCCAGAAGACAACTCTTTCCTACTAGTCTGAGCCTTGGCCGCCTCAGGATCGTAGAATTGGGCCCGCATAATCAAGCGGATGGAGTCTTCTTGGATGGCCTGGTTCATGGCTTCGAACATGTCAAAGCCTTCCTTGCGGTATGCCACTAAAGGATCTTGCTGACCGTAAGCCCGCATGCCAATGGAATCCCTCAAAGCATCCATAGCGTCAATATGGTCCATCCAATGGTTGTCCACCACCGAGAGCAAGACATAGCGCTCAGCTTCTCTCAAATGCTCGGCAGATCCAAAAACAGCTGCCCTTTCCTCAAGGGTTTGACGGGCTTGTGCTTGCAATTGGCCAATAAACTCGCTAAGTGTGATGGAGGCCCCCTTGCTGAGCTGGCTTAAAATCGGTAAATCGCCTAAGAGATCCTCTAGGCTTGCTTTCAGCGCGGGCAAGTCCCATTCCGTATGGTCGCCCTCTGCTAGGAACATATGCACCTGATCTGCAATCAGATTATCTAAAGTTCTTAAGTAATAGTCGTGGAGATCTTTACCTTCCAAAACATCTCGTCGTTGCCGGTAAATCAATTCACGCTGTTGGTTCATAACGTCATCGTATTGCAGAACTGATTTACGAATAGCGAAGTTTTGGCCCTCAACCTTGCGTTGAGCAGATTCTATAGCACGTGTGAGCATGGAGTGGTTGATTTCCATATCATCTTCCACACCAAGGGTCTCAAAAAGGCTGTGCAAACGCTCTCCACCAAAAAGGCGGAGGAGGTCATCTTGCAAAGACAGATAAAATTTACTAGTTCCTGGATCTCCTTGACGCCCAGCCCGGCCTCGGAGTTGGTTGTCGATACGGCGAGACTCATGCCGTTCCGTACCCATAATACAAAGGCCACCAGCAGCAATGACTTGAGCCTTTTCCTTGTCGGTTTCTAAGGCGTAGTCCGCTTTAAGTGCCTGAAAGCGTTCTCTCGCCTTAAGCACTTCGCTGTCATCCGTTTCATTGTAGGCATCAGCCTCTTCAATAATCTCTTCGGAGAGGCCTTCCTTGCGCATGGCTTGCTTAGCTAAATGTTCTGGGTTTCCCCCTAGCATAATGTCGGTACCACGACCAGCCATATTGGTCGCGATAGTGATAGCTCCCAGGCGTCCTGCCTGGGAAATAATCTCAGCTTCCTGGGCATGGTGCTTGGCGTTAAGCACATTATGGGACAAGCCGGCACGGCGGAAAGCATTAGAAAAATATTCACTGGACTCCACGGAGACCGTGCCGACCAGGACTGGTTGACCAGTGGCATGAATCTCGGCCACATCATGGATAAGCCGATGGAGCTTGCCCTCCTTTGTTTTATAAACAGCATCATCCAAATCTTGCCGGATGAGGGGTTTATTAGTAGGGATAGTGACAACGTCCAAGCGATAAATTGTCTTAAACTCATCTTCTTCTGTCAGAGCAGTACCGGTCATACCAGAAAGCTTTTGGTACATGCGGAAGTAATTTTGGAAAGTAATAGTCGCTAACGTTTTGCTTTCTCGGCGGACATTAACGCCCTCCTTGGCCTCAATCGCTTGATGCAAGCCATTGCTGTATCGTCTGCCCTCCATAAGCCGGCCGGTAAAATCGTCTACGATGATAATCTCTCCATCCTGGACCACGTAGTCTCTATCACGTTGCATGGTGCCATTGGCTTTGAGGGCATTATTAATATGGTGGTTAATTTGATAATTGCTTTGGTCAGCTAAGTTATCTAGCTTGAAGAAACTTTCCGCTTTACGGATGCCTTTTTTGGTTAAGACTGCAGTCTTGGCCTTCTCATCTACAATATAATCCGCATCCCCTTCTAACTCATCCGACTCCTCATAATCCATTTTAGTATCGACTTGACGAAAAACCTTTACTTTTAAGCGTGAGACAAAATCTTGGGCTAGCTTATAATTTTCTGAAGATTCCTCGCCTGAGCCTGAGATAATCAGAGGAGTACGTGCCTCGTCAATTAAAATAGAGTCCACCTCGTCCACAATGGCAAAATTTAAGGGCCTTTGGACGAGAGCATCTAACTCCGTCACCATATTGTCACGGAGATAGTCAAAGCCAAATTCATTATTGGTTCCGTAGGTTATATCTGCGGCATAGGAAGCCCGGCGTTCTTGGCTGGACTTGCCATGGACAATCAGGCCCACGTCCATACCCAGATAGCGATAGACCTTACCCATCCATTCTGAGTCCCGCTTAGCCAAGTAGTCGTTAACAGTGACCACGTGTACACCCTTGCCAGGCAGGGCATTTAAGTAAACTGGCAGAGTAGCAACCAAGGTCTTCCCTTCACCCGTTTTCATCTCAGCGATCCGACCTTGATGCAGAATGATTCCACCAATAAGTTGGACATCAAAATGTTTCATACCCAAAACACGGTATGAGGCCTCTTTAACCGTAGCAAATGCCTCCGGCAAAAGATCGTCCAGGCTTCTGCCCTGGTCTATTTCCCGACGGAATCTAGCGGTCTCCGCTTTGAGATCCTGCTCAGAAAGGCCAGCATAATGGTCTTCTAAATGATTAGTAGCTTGAATCAGCGGTCTTATTTTTTTAATTTCTCGGCTAGAAGATGTACCAAATAAAGTACGCAATAAGCTCATGATGTCATCCTTCTTGTATAAAGCTCAGTTAATCATACCTTAAGCCTGGACAGATTGCTATCAATTTTCTAGGAGAGTCCTGCTCCCACCTCCCTCGTAGATTCAGGCTCGGGGGCGTAGCGAGAGGATCTGCCCCGTGGCTTCACTTCCAGGTTAACAGCCTGCTGAGAAGCATAAAGCTCTAAGCTTCGCCAAAAAGCACGATCATAAGCAGCAGGAACATTTTCTGGAATGACCAATACTAATGTTCGGCTCCTTATCTCCCCGGCTTTAATGCTAGGCCATGCAGCGGACTGACTTTCATAAGACTGAAAACTCTGTAAACGCATGATCTGACCCTTGATTTGCTCATAAGCATAAGTAGTGTTTTGATAGCTGGGCGCTGTAAGATCCATCGACTTGATGGACTTGGCCACACCTGATTGATAATAGGCAAGCACAGGAAAATTAAAGGGAAGATTGGCCCCTTCTTTGTCTCGGAAATACCTTCCTCTGCTAAAATTATCAGCTGACCAGATATCGTCCTCTTCCCTGCTCTCATCTTGATCAGTGCCTTGGTCTTGTTCATCAGGCAAGCGTTGGGACCACAGGGGGATAAGTGTAGACAACTCCTCCGTGTAATCGCCAAGGAGGGTGGGGATTTTAAAAATAAGTCTTAGGCTTAAGCTATTTCCCCCACTCCCCCAGTGAAGGACCATTTGTCTCTGATGGCGCAAAACCGGATATCCACCTCCCCCCGCCTTACGGTCCAGCCAGCGATCCAGGCGGTTTTCTAAAAAGGGTCCTAAGAAAAGCGAGGAAGCATAATCACCCGCCACAGAATTCAGCAGACAAGCTTCATCAGCCTGCAATACCTTATCGATAAGTTCCTTTGCCTTATCCGTACGACCCTCTAAGAGTTGGTCTGCCAGGGGGAAAATGAGAGCGGCCTCTTCTGCCACATTTTCCAAAGCCGACCGTACTTGCAGGGCCATGAGCTTGGCGTAGAAAATAAATAAAAGGCAGGTCAGTAATATAAGACAAGGCGCAAGCACTAAAGCCGCCTCTATACTTATCCCTCCCTTAAGTTTAAGCGCCTGGGTCTGGTCTTTATTCGTTGAGATAGGCATAGGTGTATTCCAGTTTCCTTTGATTGATGACCAGACTCACCTGGAGACTTGTATAAAAAGGACCAGGTTCCTGCTGCTGAATGAGCCGGCATAGGCTACTGGCCAACTGCTGAGCGGGTTGAGTATAGGCAAGCAAGCGCAAATAGTCGCGATAATAAAATTTCATGTTATATTGGCCAGAAGTATAAGTAGACATAGCCTCCACTGGCCAAAAAGGCAGGCCATAGCCATTCCTCAAGTCTTGATAATCTTGCCTTGCCAAGCGCAAGCTGTCGGCTGCCTGAACAAAATACTTCATGACCTCAGGAGGAACCTGCACTTCCCCTAAGCTGATGACGCTCAATGCCGTTGAAAAGAAATTGGCCCAAGTCTCATAGTGTAACTGACGGCTTGGGCTGCGTTGGCCGGCTATATATTGAGGGATAAAGCGCATCCCGCTTATCATGGCCTGGCAGTACTTATCCGCCAAACGCGGATTGGGCAAACCGGAGATAATTTGTTCCAATTCTAATGGACGTTCTTGGCTGAGCTCCTGCAAAGACACGCCTTGGGGGGTATACAAGTAGGTCATCGCGCCGGGCAGGCGCTCAAAATTCACAGCTGCGGGGAAATACCATTGGCTATACTCTCCTAGGTTCATGGCTTCAGTCGTGACCCCCAAACCCGTATCTAGCAAGCTATCTAAGCAACTGGCTAGCTTTTCGATAAAACTGGGATCAAAGGCGGTTTCAGCACTAACGCCCTGGGTACCCATTGCTTCATATACTGGCAACATGTAGCGAGAGAAATGGCGAAGAATAGGTCCAAGTTCAGCTAAGCCCTCCTCCAGATCATCTTGGGACAAGTTAGCCTGCTCTCTTGACTTTACTTCAGGGGGTAGCTGCTTCGGCAATTTCTCCATTTGCCCTTGGCCCTCCTGATAGAGGTCATAGGCGCTCACTTGCCGATGTCCCTCCTGGATAGTAGCAAGCGCCGTCTGCGAGATGAGATCACAGCGTGACGCACTCGCTACCCGCATACGTTCCAGGAGGTCGGAGCCCATTAAAACCGGGGCGCGCAGCTTCATATAGCGGTTAATTTGCTCTTGAAGCTGACTCCCTTGGTAAAGATCATTATGATAGCTAATCAAGACCTCCTTACCTACAAGATCAGGCAGGTTTTTCAGTATGGACTCACACTCACTTAAATCTACATCTGCCGGATTGAGCCCCCACAAGCCGTAGCTTTGCCAAAGTGACCTTGTGTAGGATGCTAGAGCGAGCTTTCCAGCAGATTTCAGGCAACGGGCACCGTCGTATTCTGCTGCGCACCGCTCAACATAAGCGAGGCCAGCTAGCATGGCAAGACAGAGGACTGGGATAAAGAGGGCAAAGAAAAGCGAAATAGACCCCTGAACTTTACGAATTTTCACCCTAGTTAAGCCAGTCATATTATGGCTGAAGATCCAAGGGGATGGCCCCAATGCTGTAGTTTGCCTGGGCTGGTGGCAAGGCAGGCACTTGGGGAGCTGGAGGCAGGGCAGGTATGTCTGGTAAGACATAGCCGGGCGGTAAAGCAGGCAAGTCAAGAGGAAGATTATCTTCTCGACGACGCCGGTCTTTGAGTTTTGTTAAGTCTTCTGCCAATTTAAGAGTCTCTATGGCCTTCTGCGGATTGGCTGACACATAAGGCGTTGTCTCCGGCTTGAGGCGAAAAGGATTCAGCTCAATTTTGACTTCATAGAGATCATGACTAGCCACCTGATAGTCATTAACGCATTTGAGCTGTTTCGCCTCCCCTTGAGCGGCACGGATAAAGGGGATTTCATAAGCAAAAATGCCTAAACTCGAGACCAGAGAGAGGCTGAGCACTATTGCGCTTTCAAGGGATTGAGACATAAAAAACCTCCTAGCCAAAATCTGACTAAAGTCATTATCACAGCTAGGAGGACGAAATGAGCGAAAAGTTTTCGACAAAAGCCCACAGGGCCCGACAAAGTTTGATAAATTATGCCAAGGAGCGGAAATAAGGGTTCTTGCTCAAGAGGTCAGCCCTAGACGTAGCAGGTCCATGACCAGAAAGAATGGGGAGGTCTGCGGGCCAAGTTGCTAAAAGCTCTTTGAGTCGGTTCAGTGACTGATCCATCGCTTGGGGATCGCCGGCCAGCAAGTCTGTACGTCCAATTGAATTAGAAAAGATAGTATCTCCCGAAAATAAACAAAGCGCCTGAGTTAGTCCCTGGACATCGTGATGTGATAAGAGAAGGCAACTAGAACCTGGGGTATGGCCTGGCGTGTGGTAGCAAGTAATTGTATAGCCTTGCCCTAGGTCAACCTGGTCTAAGTCCTTTAAGAGATGGTCTGGCTGGGGGAAAGTCCGTTTATCCGCAAAGAGCTTTGAAGCATTTGCCTCAATATCGTCCAGCAAAATGAGGTCTCCCTCCGGGTAATAAAACTCAGCACCATCTGCTAACCAAGCCTCTATGGCACGCAAGTGGTCATAATGGCCATGGGTTGCAAAGATTTTGGCTACGGGTCGGTTGAAATCTGGAGTCTTGTCGAGGCCAGGATCAATGAGAATACCCCCCGCTAAATCGAGGTAATAAGTGTTGCTGTGCTTCCAGGATTCCGGGTAAATGGTCAATAAATCAGCTAAACAGGACATTATTTAACAAGCTCTCTCCAGTCTAAGTCACCCCGATCAATGGCAAGAATCAAAAGTTCAGCCATAGCTAGGTTGGTCGCATAGGGGACATTCTGCTTATCACAGGCCCGGAGCAAGGTATTGGGTAGGGAATAGTTCGGGGCATCCTGATCTCTCAAATAAATAATGGCATCAATTTCATTATAGTTAACACGGGCGGCTAATTGCTCAATATTAGTTTCGCTGTATGTGGTCATGGTATTAATCTCTAGCTTAGTCGCCTCACTAATCAGGTGTGACGTATTAAACATAGAGTATAAGTTTTGCCTTTGGAGAATTTGTTTGTAAGCAATACAGAAATTGATTAGCAAATCATATTTACGCATATCAGCCATGAGCACTATTTTCATAAATTTTCCTCAATTCTCAATTTTCTCGTAAGCCGCGGCTCGAGATACGCGCTTACGTCTTCAGCATTATGTCGAATTATAGCGCAGGAGCGCAGTTGTTTGCAAGCACTTTGCACAAGGTTATGACTGAGGCTCTCTATTTTCTGAATTATGATCTGCTTCAGCCTCTGCCTCTTGTTCTTTATGCCAATTTTCACGCTCATGCATGAGAAAGAACTCTTCGGGATCAGCATCCATCTCCTTGAGACGGGCTAGCAATTCAGGTCGAGGCTCAAAACCATAATAAGCATCCAAGAGGTCTCGGGCAATGTTAGAGGACACATCACCTTTACCGCCGTTTTCCACAATACAAGCGATAGCCACCTCAGGATCTTCCAGGGGCGCAAAGCATACAAAAACCGCGTTGATATCCGCCAGTTCAAAGCCAACTTCCGCCGTACCCGTTTTAGCGCCCACGTTGATAGGATAGTCGATGAAGTTATGGTTGGTGACATTGAAAGTTGTGTAGTATTTCAGTTCACCCATCCCCTCTTTAACTAGATCAATCGCTTCTTGGGGCATCGCTAAATTTCGTCTACTGATTTGCTCAGGTCGGATCAGCTGTCCTTGCACATCTTGAATGTCTTTGATCACATGGGGGGTTACTAATTCGTTAGATACCGCTCCAGCAATTGCTCTCACCAACTGAACCATCGTATAGGCATGGTCAAATTGTCCAATTGCCGTTTGGCAAGTGTCGGCGGGATACCACTCTTGATCGCCTGGAGTCATCCTCGTTTGGGCTTTTAATTCAGGACTTGGTCTGATGCCCTTAGCTTCGCCAGGCAGGTCAATATTACTGTACTCGCCCAGGCCCAGCTCTTTACAATGGGCACTCAAGGCATCAATACCTATATCTAATCCCAATTTAAAGAAATAGAGGTTGCAGGAATAACCCAAGCCTTCTGAAAGCGTAATCATCCCGTGGCCATGAATAGGCTCACCATAGCAGACCCAATTCTTGTAGCCTATGGTTTCCTTGCCCTTACACTCATATGAATTATGATTGCGATCAATGACTCCGGTTAAAATGCCTGTTTGCCCGGTGATTGGTTTAAAAGTAGAGGCAGGCGCATAAATCTCACTGATGCAGCGATTCTGAATGGGCTTATGCTCCGTATCCTGTAGGTCCCGGATAGCCCGCTCATAGGCTTCTTTATCTTCGGGGGGAGCAATAAAGTCGCTCGGCTGAAAGGAAGGAATTGAGCCCATGGCAAGGATCTGTCCCGTCTTGACATTAAGCATGACCGCCGCTGCTGAGTCACCCTTGCCCAGTTTTTTTTCGCGTACAGACATGATGGTATCGTATAGTGAGGCATAGAGAGTTTTCTGGACCTTGAGGTCCTGGCAAAGAGAAACTCTAGCACCCGGTTGGGCATCAACTGTGCCCTCCCCTTCACGGTAAACAAAATCATCTTGATCTCGGAACCAGGTGCCATATGCCAGGGATCCCGTTTTACCCTGCAAATAGGGCTCGGCAGTATACTCAACGCCCGCTTTGCCTGTATAGTCGTTAATACTATAGCCCTGACTCTTAAGCTGGTCATATTCAGGCGCAGATATTTTACCAACATAACCTAAAATATGAGAAAAATATCGGCTGTCGTCCGTGTACTGTCGGCTAAATTCTCGCTTTACAAGGACACCTGGATAAGACAGCTTTTGTTCTTGTAAAATCGCCTGTAGGCTGGCGGGGATATCTTCTGCCAGTAAAACAGGTTCACCTTGCTGGAAGGTCCAGTTATTTTCAAAGATCTGATAGCGGACCTTCATAATTTGCCAGGCTTCCCCTGGGCTGTAATAAAGATTACCGCCCGCCTGAGGATCTTCAATGGCAAAGGCTGTATAAAGAAGATAGTTATAGAAGTCTTGCGGATTCAGCTTGACCTTGGCTCTTTCGGGAACTGAGGCAGTTACCGGTGAAAGATTAAAAAGATTTTTATTTTGCTGCCACTTGGCAATCTGATCTAAATCTTTTTTAAAAACAAAGCTAAGATTTTCCTCAGAGTCAGGATCTTCAATCTGTTGTTTAGATTCACTGGATAAATCCAGATAGTCTGTAAGTTTACTAACAGGCTCCAAGCCATAATCCGCCAGGAGCCTGACCAAATCTAAGATACGCCGATTTAAATCTTGACTATCTAAACCAGCGTAGGCTAAATAGAGGTCATCACGACTTTGTGAGTAGGCTAAAACACGCCCAGACCGGTCCACAATATCCCCGCGTGGCGCTTTAACGGTCATCTTCCCGCCCTGGCCCTGGGTTAGATTTACAGGATCCCAATCTAAACCTCTAAACTGCAAGATAGTTGTTTTAAGTAAAATGGCCAGCAAGGCTATGATAACGACCACGGTAACGGCAGCATAACGATTCAGTTTAAAGCCCGTCTGTCTATTGGCCGAATTAAATAGGTTATCGTCTACTTGTCTCATGATTTTCTTGGTGAAGGTCCTTTCCTAAAGCAGGCGGCTGGGGCTATCAGCGATTTCTAAGCCATCGTCCAGATCTATCTGTTTAAAATCAGGATAGAGCCAGGTGAAAAGTCCCAAATAGGCTAGGCTAGCCAAAAGGCTGGGCAATAGAGTTCGCAAGTAAAGGCTCAAGAGGCCTATAACTTGCGTGCTAAAAGCTGAGTCTATCCTGCTTGTGCCTGGTAAGAGCCTAAAAAGCCCGATTTGGAGAGCCTGGGCTAGAAAAATCCAGCCGGCGGTAAATAGCAAGCCCCGATACCAGGATCTACGGTCCTCAAAATCTAAGGCCAGAGAGCTCATCCAATGCATAACAATGGCGACAAAAGCCGTTGGGCCCAAGACACTGCCAAAAAGCATATCCTTGAAAAAGCCCAATAAGACTAAGATAATTCTAGCCTGCCGGTCAGAAAAGTAGTAACTGGTAAAAGCCGCCAAGACTAGAATGAGGTCAGGCCACCAGTGGGCTCTATCTCCAAGTCTGGACCAGATCGACATAGCACAAAGGGTTAGGGACAAAACAAAAATCCAGATGAGAATTTTTTTAAGCAATTTATGGTTCATGAGGGCTTACCAAAGTCTTATCAGAATCCTGGACTAGCGACTTATTACCCTGGGGCAGGAGAACAAAAAGGACCTCCTTACCTTCAAGGCCAGAAGCTGGCTCAATCTCGGCTGTACGCTGCCCCATACTGTTAACCGGTCCTAGGGTCTTGACCCTGCCACACAGCAATCGCTCGGGGAAAATTCCGCCTCTGCCCGAGCTATAAATTTTATCCCCTACAACAAGGTCCAGATCTTCTGGTATATTTTCTGCCTTGAGGACTTGGTGGTCAGCAAAATAACCTTGTCCAGTTAGAATAAAACTCCGCCCTGGATCACGTTCACTAATCACACTACAAGAAAAGCCCTCGTGGAAAATGGGCATGAGCTTAGAGCTCACGGCATCAGAAGAAATGATAGAACCAAGAAGCGAAGCGTTTTCGTCTACTACGGCATAAGCTGCAGTCTCGTTAAAGTCAATCCCATCTGCCCTCCCTGCATCTAGGCGAAAATAGCAATAGTTGGAATCCAGGGGGGCCTGCAAAATATTGGCTGCCAAAAACTTTCGCTGAGGGAAACGATCTTTTAAGCCAAAGGCTTGTTTAAGGCCCTCGTAAGCTCGGGCCGCCTGTTCGTTGTCTTTAATCTGTAAACGCAAGTCCAGGTTTTCAGCACGTAAGCGGGTATTTTCACCTTGTAATTCCCTGTTGAGGCGGGTGCTAGCAAAATGATTTTGGATCGTATCGCTTATGCCGCCAAAAGCCCACTCAAAGGGCCTTAAGATAATAGAAAGAGGACTGGTTAAGTTGCTGGAAGGCTGGTCTGGCAGAATAGAAAAAAGCATGATGCTAGCTACGGCCAGCATAAGCAAAATTACGGCTAAAATCCGATTTTTTTGGTGTTTGGACACGCCTCTACCGCCTTTCACAAGCTGATGTATTATTTTACCACATTAGCCCTCTTGCGCCTTTTTCAGCTAAGATCTAGCCCTAGTTCGCATAGCACTCACTCCCCTAGATAGCCCAGAGCTTTAAGAGAAACTGAACCCTCCCGAGCCACAATGATATGGTCTAGAAGCTTGACCCCTAATTCACGGCCCATGGCATCTAATTTGGCAGTCATGGCAATATCTTCTGGGCTGGGTTGGCTGGATCCAGAAGGGTGGTTATGGCATAGAATAATGCCGGCTGCATTGGACTTTAATGCTTGACGGAATATATCTCGAGGAAAGACACTAGCAGAATTCAAGCCTCCCGCTGCAAGAAACTCCTTTCGAATCAACCGGCCTTGATTGTTGAGCATGAGCATATGAATTTCTTCCCGCTCCAGGCCCAGCATATCTTTTTCAAGCAGGCCAATAGCAGTTTGAGAACTAGCAATTGCCGGATTGGCCTCTTGAGGTAGCTGGTAGTGGGATCTGAGACCAAGCTCGATAGCGGCTTTGATCCGTACGGCCTTAGTAAGGCCAATGCCTGTAAAAGCCTGTAACTCCTCCAGACTCAGGCGAGCTAACTGGGACAAGCTATGATGGACAGAGAGCATGGTCTGAGCCAGACTCAGGGCAGTTTGCCCTTGACGTCCTGAACAGATAATAATGGATAAGAGTTCGGCCTCAGTAAGAGAGGCCGCCCCTCTACTGGCCAATTTTTCGTAAGGGCGATCAGCTAGAGGCAGGTCTTGCATAAGTAAATAATCTGTAGTCATGTTGACTCCTTTCGCTTAGGCTCAAGCAAACAAGTCAAACATCTTAAACAACAAGCCTGATTTAAAAAGATCCGGGGCCTGATGCCCCGGAAATATACGCTTATTAGCTTAGATCTAAAAATCTAAGTTGCTCACCGTGCGCGGGAAAGGCAGAACATCTCGAATATTGGAAACCCCAGTCAGGTACATGATCAAGCGCTCGAAGCCTAAGCCAAAGCCACCATGCCGGGTTGAGCCATACTTGCGTAGCTCCAGATACCACCAATAGTCTTCCATTTTCATGCCCATTTCCTGCATGCGGGCCGTAAGTTTCTCCAGGTCGTCCTCTCTCTGGCTGCCCCCAATAATTTCCCCGATGCCAGGAACCAGGCAATCAGTCGCGGCAACCGTTTTGCCATCGGGATTGGCCTTCATATAAAAGGCTTTAATGTCCTTGGGATAATCCGTAACAAAGACGGGGCCTTGGACCACTTCTTCTGTCAGGTAACGTTCATGCTCAGTTTGGAGATCTACCCCCCATTCCACAGGATATTGGAATTGCTTACCAGACTTCTGCAAGAGATCAATAGCCTCTGTATAAGTCATGCGGCGAAACTCTGAATTGACAAGCTTCTCCAAGCGGGCCTTAATACCAGGCTGAACAAACTTATTAAAAAAATCTATTTCGCCTGGGCAACGGGTTAAAACTTGGGATATCACAAACTTGAGCATATCTTCTGCAAGATCCATGACATCTGCAAGGTCAGCGAAAGCAATTTCAGGCTCCATCATCCAAAACTCAGCAGCGTGGCGGGGTGTATTGGAATGCTCGGCCCGAAAGGTAGGTCCAAAGGTATAGATATTGCGGAAGGCCTGGGCATAGCACTCACCTTCCATCTGGCCGGAGACGGTTAATTTACTAGCCTTACCGAAAAAGTCTTGGCCATAGTCAATCTTACCCTGATCTGTGAGGGGAAGATTTTGTAGATCCAAAGTAGTAAGGCTGAACATCTCTCCTGCCCCTTCGGCATCAGAAGCCGTAATAATGGGGGTATGGACATATACAAAATCGCGGTCATGGAAAAATTGATGAATGGCATAGGCCGCTTCTGAGCGCACACGAAAAACGGCAGAAAAGAGATTGGTCCGAGGTCTTAGGTGAGCAATTGTCCGTAAAAATTCTGGGCTATGTCGCTTAGGCTGGAGGGGGTAATCAGAGGGAGATGTGCCCTCGACTTCAAGAGCTTTAGCTTTTAATTCAAAAGCCTGCTGGGCACCAGGTGTAGAGACCAAATCTCCTCGGATAATTACGGCAGAACCCAAACCGAGCTTACAGAGCTCTTCATAATTTGCAAAATGCTCACGTTCCAACACCACCTGCAGATTTTGGAAGCAAGTCCCATCGTTGAGATGGATAAAGGCAAAATTCTTTTGGTCTCTAAGGGACCGTATCCAACCAGAGATTTGCAGTTCTTGGCCCAGGAATGCCTCCGGGTCAGCAAAAATATGGCGTATAAGCGTAGAGCTTTGCATAATATATTCCTCTTCTTTCCTGATAAGCATTAATAGGCTAAACGGCCTGGCCGATAACTTTACCTAGGGGCTAGCCTTTTTATATGCCCTGTCATTTTACAAGTAGCTTGAAGGCAATTCAAGCTAGCCTGCCAGCGGGAATCAGTCTTAAACTTGCCCTGCCTGTAAGAGTAAAAGCTCCAGGGCAGCCCTGTCTTCTAGTTGGCCGGATTTAATAGCTAGGTCCGCCTTAAAACAAGCCTGGCAGAGCTGGACCAGTTGATTTTGCTGAAAACGTTCTGCTTGTCCTTTTAAGCGTTTCCCAACGAAGGGGGGGAGTTTAAGGCGTTGAGCTAAAGCTGGTCCGGAGACAGGGGCTTGAGCGCAAAGCAATTGCCGGAAATGGCGGGCCAACATAAATAAGATCAAGGCAGGGGCTTCCTTTTGTTTAAGCAATTTATCTAAGAGGACGAGGGCCTCGCCCGTTCTTTGGGCAGAAACCGCATCAGTTAACTTAAATATATTACCTTGTAAATCTTCGCGGCAACATAGGTCTACCAGTTGTAGGGTGACTTCCGTTTCGCCGCTATAGAGGCAATAGTTAGCGAGTTTATGGAGTTCCAAAGCGAGTTCTGACATAGAAGAATCGCAACGCAGGATAAGAGATTCGACTGCGTCGTGGCTTATAGAGACTCGAAATTTGGCCAAATACGCAGACACCCAAGCCTTGAGGGATGGAAAGTCCTCCAGGGGAATTTCCACCAGCTGGCCGCCGGCCGACTCTAAGGCCTGTAATTTTTTCCTTTGTCTTTTATCAACACTTTCTTCAACCAGGCAGAGGCATACGCCCTCATGGAGTCGAGGCCAGACTTTGTCGAGGAAAGATTGTTTTGCCTCACCCGATCCCTGTTTGCTATTAAAGAGCCCCGTATTGTAGGCAATGATGAGTCGCCGCTGGGACATAAAGGGAACAGTTTCTAGTTCGGCCAATACCTGATCAGGATTCCAAGAATCACGCAAACTCACAAGATCCAGGCTCTCACAACCAGGAGCAAGCAGGCTCTCTTTTAATAGTTGCAAACCATGCCGAATAAGATAGTCCTCTTCCCCAGTAATCAAGTACAAGGGGCTAATGCGGCCCTTTTCTATAGACTGGCGCCAGGCTCGGTAGCCAAACTTATCTGCCATGCTTCCTCCCTATTTCTTTGTCTATTCTAACCCAGATAGACGCTTTTTGCTTTTGTAGCTTTCTACCCTACACAGTCCCCAAAAATCCCAAGTCACTTTGATAGCCCCATCTTGGTCTGTTCGCAAGGATTTAATATCACGCTCTGCTAGCCGTGCCAAGACTTCTTCAGATGGATGGCCATAACGATTGGGGCCGACACTGAAAATGGCTAGTTGTACTTGCGCCTGGTCTAAGAACTGATTTTGTGTGACATTTTTTGCTCCGTGATGGCCAACTTTTAAGATGTCCACGGGGCCTTTATCCTGGGATAAATAAAGAGCCTCCTTGCGGGGAGTCATATCTCCAGTCAATAGAAGGTCCGTACCAGCCCAATGCAAGTTAACTACGAGACCACTTTCATTTGCATCACTATAGAATTTAGAGTCATTTTGAGAGGCTTGGCAGGCATAAAAGATGAGCTGAGGTCCATAGAGCCTATTGATACCTGATCCTTTCCAGGTCATTTGCCTTCCGGCCTCTATGCGCCTAACAGGAATATGCTTGGCTTCGGCAAGCATCAACAGATCTTGTCCCAAGTCTTCTTCAGCCTTGCGCTGGCTATTGACCTTGTCAATCAAATCTTTTTCCACAGGACGGCCTAAGTAAGCCGCAAGACGTTCGGCTAAAGAAAATTCGCAAGGCAGATAAAGCGACTTTATTTTACCCCAAGCCAAGAGTTGGGCTGTAGCGCCCATGTGATCTGCATGGGCATGCGTAATTAAAGCAGAATCAAAATAGGAGATCCCCTGGCTAGCCATAAATGGCAAGAGAACCTTTAAGGCCTGGTCACCAGTTCCACCATCAAGTAGCAGATGTCGCCTGCCCCAAGAGATCACTATGGCATCTCCCTGGCCAACGTCTAAGAAGTAGACTTCAGGGAAGCTTGGGATAAACTGTAAAAGCAAATAGGAGGCAAGCAGGAGGTAAGCACAGAGCTTCCACCGCCAACTTTGCTTCCGATGATAAGCCTGCCAATACTGTCTTCTCCGGCTGAAAAGATTAACAACTAGAAGAATGAAAATAAAAAGGACCAAGCTAGGCGGAAGTTGGGGCTCAAAGAATCTGGGCCATGTGATAGTAGTTAAGCGCTTACATATTTGTAGTAACAGGCTACTTGCCTGGCGCAAAAATCTAACAACTATAGCTACTAACATTCTCGGTCGCGCCAGGATGCCCGGATAAAAGGCAGTTACGAACAAAAGGGGCAGACCGCTGATAAAGATCAATTGGACTAAAAAAGTCAGGGGGAGCTGCCAAATGAGACTGAGAATCTTAAACTGTCCTTGCTCTGACCTGTTCAGCAGATAAATGGCAGTTTGACAGGAACATGCCACCGCCAAGGCCCTAGCGGAGGAGCCATCCAAGAAAGAAAAGACCACCAGAATTTTCCGACTTAAGTCCTCACTGAAAAGAAAGAGGGCTCCCGCCGAGGCAAAAGACCAGACCAGTCCTCGATTGAGCAGAGCAAAAGGATTGGCCAGGCAAGCAAAAGCCAAGGCCAAGGCAAGGCTATTCAGCGAATCTGCCCGGAGGCGTAAAAGCTTACTGAAATCACGGATAGCTACAAGTAGTCCTGCACGCATAAAGCCGGAAGGACATCCACTCAGAAAATAAAAAGCCAAGATGATAGTATATTGCAAACCATAAGTCAGCTTTAAGCCAAAACACTTTTTTAAAGGTAAAATTCGAAAAAAGAGCATAAGGAAGGCCAGCTGCAATCCGGATACCGCCGTAACGTGAGCCAGGGACAGGCTAGATAGTTGATACTTGGTTAAGCCAGATAGACCCGTTTTATCACCTAAGCAGATAGCTAAGACAAGGCCTGCCCTGTCTGATCCCAAAAGCGTGGTCATCTGGGCTCGTATATCCTTCAGTACTTGGTCTCTCCAGCTGAGCAACAAAGGACGGTGCCCCTCAAGGCTCAGCACTTTCTCAAGCTCAGCCTTATAAAAAACAGCTTGACCGGCCAACCAGGACGCTTCATCAAAAGAACCAGGATTTGCCGCCCGCTCAGGCAGGCTGAAACGGACTTGGGCCTTAAGTCGAGCGGCTACAAGAGATTCGGCAGGCATAGTAAGGGCAAAACGCTGGCCCCGGCCAGTAGAGGCAATGACACATACCTGATCCTTGGCCGGACTTTCCCATAAAACTTTCCCTATACGAAAATTGACACAATGTGATTCATTAAGAAGGCTGTAGGGCATGTAAAGGCCTCTTGCGGATCGTCCTAAATTGAGAAGGAAGGCCACTACTATCAAGTAGCGAAGCCAAGGTAGACGCCAAGTAGCAAGCTTAGCTAGGTAGAGAAAGACGAGAATGATGGAAATTATCCAATAAAAGCCAAGCTTATCATAAAGTAAAAAACCAGGGAGGCTAAGAGCAAGCGCAAGTCCTAAAGCTGGCCTGGCTTGGGACAAAATAAGAGGAGACAGTGGCTTATTATATCCTGAGCCAAATTGGAATCGCCTTGTAGGCACACATTTTAAGTGTCTGATCTGAGCCATAGGCCTGCCTCCCTGGTTTTTCTATAACCAGCTTAACAGGGCTGACAGCAATGGCCAGATCATTCAGGCGACAATTTCGGACATAACACGACAATTGTCGCGTAAGTTTGTTAGTCAATAGGAGGCGAGAGTTTGGACAATTATGAAAGCGTGAGGGTATCTAAAATGAGACTTTCCAGTTCTGGGATACCCAGACCCGTTTCTGCAGATACAGAGACCAGGGAAAAATCAATCCCTGTCTCGTCTAGGAGCAGGCGGTGGATTTTTTGCCGCATGACTGCCTGCTGGGGCCTGCTCAATTTATCTGATTTATTGAGCAAAATTGCATAAGGTGCTTGAACATCTTCCAGCCAATGAATCATAGCGATATCCTGCTTTGTGGGTAGATGTCTAGCATCCAAAACATGCAGGATTAAGTGAATGGGGCTAGCTGAATGCAAATACTGATCAGTCAATTGAGAGAAATGCTCTTGTTCAGCCTTAGAAGATTTACTAAACCCGTAGCCCGGTAGATCCACCAGATAAAACTGACTAGCAAGGTCAAAGAAAATCAAGTGCCTTGTCTTCCCTGCTGTTTGGGCAGTCTTTGCTAAACGCTTTTGCCGGCATAGACGGTTAATGAGGGAAGATTTCCCGACATTTGATTTACCCGCAAGTAAAACCTGAGGTAACCCATCTGAAGGAAGGTCCTCCAGACGGGTTACCAGGCAGGAAAATTTAGCCTTTTGAAAAATACTATCAGCGAGCGCTTTAGTCATTAAGATTTTTGCTCACCTAGGTAGGCTGCTTGAACCTTCTCGTTATGCAAGAGCTCGGGGCCGGTTCCTTCCAGAGCCAGAGATCCTGTTTCAAGAACGTAAGCATAGTCCGCAATTTCCAGAGCTTTTTTCGCATTTTGCTCGATGAGGAGGATCGTATTGCCTTGGGCGTGGATCGTCTTGATAATTTCGAAAATCTCATTAATCAGGATAGGGGCCAAGCCTAGGGAGGGTTCATCAAGCATGAGTAGTTTAGGGCGAATCATAAGGCCACGCGCTACCGCCAGCATTTGTTGTTCACCACCCGACAAGGTACCCGCCTTTTGCCAAGACCGCTCTTTCAGGATAGGAAACAACTCATAGGCGTTTTCAAGTCTTTCCGCTATAGCCGACTGGTCCTGGATAGTATAGCCACCCAGAATAAGGTTTTCTTTAACAGTAAGATTAGGGAAAACATGGCGGCCTTCGGGCACTAAGGCGATACCTTCTTTTACAATATCTCTAGTGTGAAGGTTGGTAATATCCTGATCTCCAAAGAGAACTTGACCGCTCGTCTTCGGCACTTGGCCCATAATAGCACGGAGTGTCGAGGATTTACCGGCGCCATTAGCCCCAATTAAGGTCACAATTTTATTATCTTCGATGGTCATATTAAGACCACGTACAGCCTTAATACCGCCATATGAGATATGTAGATCATTAACTTTAAGCATCTTCCACCCCTAAGTAAGCTTCAATAACCCTAGGGTTATTTTGGATTTCTTCAGGAACGCCACTGGCAATCATCTGTCCATGGTCCAGGACATAGATGCGGTCGCAGATACCCATAACTACGTCCATATGGTGTTCAATTAAGAAAATGGTCAAGTCAAACTTAGCCTGAATCTCCTTAATAAAGGCCATCAGTTCTTGTGTTTCCTGTGGGTTCATGCCGGCAGCGGGTTCGTCCAAGAGCAAGAGCTTAGGATGAGTGGCCAAAGCACGAGCAATTTCCAATCTACGTTGCTTACCATAAGGTAAGGAAGATGACCTTGTGTCCTTCTCATCCCAGAGGTCAATAGACTTTAAGAGTTCCTCGGCCTCCCCTTCTAAAGCCCTGCGCTCCTGCAAGTAAGCGGGTAGATGCAAGACGTTAGAAAGCCATCCGGTCTTCATACGGAGGAAACCACCGATGCAGACATTTTCAAAAACAGATAACTGCTTGAAAAGGCGGATGTTTTGGAAGGTCCGACAAATACCAAGATCCGCAATATCCTCTGGCTTCATACCGGTTATATCCTGGGGATCTTTTCCCTCATCAGGCTGAAAGAAAATTTTCCCGGAAGTAGGCTCATAAATGCCGGTAACCATGTTAAAAGCTGTCGTTTTGCCGGCACCATTGGGTCCAATAAGTCCAATGATTTCATGCTTATCAATATCAATGGTGGCTTGGTTTACAGCCGTGACCCCGCCAAATTGCATGGTAATGTTATCAAGTTTAAGCACGAGACTTCCTCCCTTTCAACTTCGTTCTACCAATGACGACAATCATCAGCAAGAGAGAGAACACGACCATGCGGAGTCCAGGCAAGCCATCTTGGAAAATTCCAAAGTTCATGGGTTCGTCTAAGAAACGCATGAGTTCCAATGCGGAAGTGACAATAACGGCAGCGACCACAGTTCCCCAAATTTTCCCCATGCCGCCTAAAACAACAATCAAAAGAATGTTAAAGGTGAGCTGGAAGGTAAATTGCATCTGGTTAACCGTGCCGACCATAACCGCCATGAGTCCACCGCCTACACCGGCCCAGAATGAACCGATAGTAAAGGAGATAACCTTATAGAGGTAGGCGTTAATGCCAACCGAACGCGCTGCGATTTCATCTTCCCGGATGGCGACTAAGGATTTCCCCTTGGTGGAATTGGTCAGCAAGAGCATGAAGATAATCATGACAAGAGCGACACCGCCATATAGATAATAAGAATCTACCCGGGGAATCCCCTTCAGGCCCAGAGCACCATTGGTAATGCGGAATTGGGTCCGAATGAGCACCAAAATAATTTCAGCAAAACCCATGGAGGCAATAGCCAGATAGTCATCATTGAGCCGCAAGACAGGTAGGGCTATCAAGAAACCCAAAATAGCAGCTAAGATACCTGAGACAATCAAGGCCGGAATAAGTGGCATGTTGAAGTTTTTTAACCATTCATAAATCGGCTCTATATTGTAATAGGCATCCTTCGCTTCAGGCGGCATGGTTAAAATGGCCGTAGTATAGGCACCAATAGCCATAAAACCGTAATGTCCTAATGAAAAAAGTCCAGTGTAGCCGTTAATCAAGTTGAGTGATAAGGCCAGAGTAATATAAATATAGGATAGGTTGATAATTTTTCGGTAATAGTTATCCAAGGGCAAGAAATTGATCAAAACCAAAATGGCGGTAAAAATCAGAAGGCCCAGGATATTCTTACGGGAAAATACTTGTGATCTTCTCATTTTATACTTTCTCCTTTGCTGTAGAGCCAAAGAGGCCGGTAGGTTTAATGATCAAAATAAGGATGAGAATAATAAAGGCAAAACCATCGCGATAGTCATTCAGCGAAGGCAGGAAGCCTACGATCATAATCTCAGCCATACCTAGTATCATGCCTCCTACCACTGCGCCCGTCATATTGCCAATACCTCCAATAACGGCGGCAATAAAGCACTTGATCCCGGGCATCATACCCATGAGTGGCAAGAGTTGAGGATAACGGCAGGCATAGAGGATACCACCTACAGCTGCCAATAAAGAGCCAATTAAGAAAGTGACAGAGATGATGAGGTTGATATTGATCCCCATGAGGTCTGATGCCTCATAATCTGTCGCTAGGGCCCGCATAGCCATACCTGTCTTAGTCTTATTAACAACGAAGTGGAGGACCAAGAGTAAGACAGCGGTAACAATCGGGATAACAACCTGGATGATGTTAAAGCTGACCTGGCCAACTTTAATCGACCGGTCCAAGACTTCCGGTACTGGGAAAGGCTGGGGTCTGCCACCAAACACCAAGATAGCAAGGTTCTCCAATAAGAAAGAAGCACCTATAGCAGAAATAAGTACATTAATTCTAGCTTCCTGGCGCAAGGGCGCATAGGCAGTGCGCTCCAAAACAATGCCTAAAATCCCTGTCAGAATTGTGGCAATGAGAAAAGCCAGCCACCAGGGTAAGGAAGTCAAAGTCATGACATAGAACGAGAGATAGGCACCGAGCATAAAAATATCTCCGTGCGCGAAGTTGATCAAGCGTAGGATACCGTAAACCATGGTATAGCCTATGGCTAAAAGCGCATAGAGACTGCCTAGGCTGATCCCGTTGACCAGGTTTTGAATAAAGAAAGCCATACGTATCCTTTCTGTAGAGAAAGCGCTCTGATAAATTGCGAGAGCCGCAAGGCGGCTCTCGCACATACATATCTTGGCAATCGCCTGGACGATGTCCTAGCTTATTTGCTTTCGGGTTCAATAGTTTGCAGGTATACAAAGGCGTTGTCTTTAACTTGGTTGATAACCGCAGACTTAACGGCATCGCCCTCAGCATCTAGGCTGATGGTACCAGTAGCACCAATGAAGTTCTTGGTTTCAGCCAGAGCATCACGGATCGCTTGAGGATCAGCAGAATCAGCCCGCTTAATAGCATCAATAACTACCATGTAAGCATCGTAACCTAGAGCAGCGAAGGCGTTGGCGTCTTTATTAAACTTATCCTTGTAGGTCTTTAAGAAGGCTTCAGAAACATCATTCAAAGGTTTTTCTGAAGTAAAGTGAGAGGAGAAGTAAACTTCTTTGTTAATATTTTCGCCGCCGATCTTGATGAAGTCAGGAGATTCCCAAGTATCGCCGCCGAGCATTGGGGCGTCAATATCCAGGTCACGGGCCTGCTTAATCATAAGGGCACATTCGCCATAGTTACCAGGGCAGAAGATAACATCCGGATTAGCCTGCTTAACGTTGTTGAGCTGAGATGTGAAGTCCTGGTCACCGGTCTTATAAGACGCCTCTGAAACGATAGAATCATCGCCATTGGCAGCCTTAAAGGCATCAACGAAGTTTTTAACCAGACCTACGGAATAGTCAGAAGAAATATCTTTTACCGTAGCAGCTGTCTTGGCACCCAGTTGGTTGATGGCGAAGTTGGCCATTACAGAACCTTGGAAGGGGTCAATAAAGCAAACACGGAAGTAATAGGGATTACCCTTAGTAACCATGGGGTTAGTGGGCGAACAACCTACAGCAGGAACCTTAGCTTCTTGGAAAACGGGGCCACCAGCCATAGAGTTGGAAGAACCATAAGAGCCGATGACGGCATTAACTTTATCCTTATCAACCAAGCGCTGAGCGGCGTTAGAAGCTTCAACTTGGTCAGATTTATTGTCAACCTTAACTAGTTCAATCTTCTTCCCTAAGATCTCAGGTACTTCTGCATAGGCGAGTTCGATACCTTCATAGGTCAGTTCACCACCGGAAGCTGCAGCGCCGGTAAAGGGTTCAAAGACACCAATCTTAATGACGTCGCTGTCAGATGAAGCAGATTTATCATCTTCAGCTTTTTCGTCTTTTTCCTCTTTCGCAGCAGGAGTTTCTTTTTCTGCCGCAGGAGCTTCAGTCTTTTCGGGAGCTTCTGTCTTGTCTGGCTTCTTTTCGCCGGGACTGCCACAAGCCGTAAGACCAAATACCATAACGAGGGCTAGCATAAGAGATAGTAATTTTTTCATATTCTTCCTCCAATTTTTGTACTCTTCCGAAGGAGTACAGCTAGGTGACGCGAGTTTGGAAATTCTCCTTCACAACTTGAAAAGGATTTCCTCCTCGATTAGATAGTAACTTTAGCACTTTATCAAAAAATTTACAATAACTTGGAACTTTTATAGCAGTATGTCTAGAAAATTGGCTGGGAATGGCTTGCGTGGTTTCACAGGAGATTAATGCTATACTAAATAAAATAATCTCTTGAGGGGGAGGAGACAACTGATGGAATCAGATAACATAGGCTGGAAGTCTTTCAAATTCTGGCGCTATGGCGAAAACACTATGCAACCAGTGGGACCCATTGGCATTATTACCCACCAGCTGAACCGAACATTTGCCGATAATATCAATAGTTGCTTACGTAGAAGACGTGAGAACTATGTGCAAGATTATCCTGAACTTTTAAACTACCCAGCCTACTTGCGGAAAGACTATCGTATTGAGGTGGATCTGACCCGTTTTAGGACCGGCGAAGGCAAGGCCAAGCTACTTGACGATGTACGCGGTCACGATCTTTTCATTATTACCGATGTTATTAATAACGGGACCTATATGACGCGTTATAGCCAGACAATTTCTCTCAGTCCTGACGACCAATATATGGACCTCATCCGCCTCATCTCAGCGACCCAGGGTGTAGCAGCGCGCATAAA
>JAQYCV010000038.1 GCA_028724525.1 Clostridiales bacterium | reverse complement strand
AAAAACATCAGCAGAAACACCATTTTTGTTGCGGGAACCAGACGAAGTAAAGATTACACGCGAGCAGGAAATTAAATTTATTCAAAGGCAAATTGAGGCAGATCGCGATCTCTTTCTGATTGCCACCTATAATGACAAATTAGTCGGTAATTGTTCATTAATGAGTCATAGTAGCTATAGAAAACTCAAACACCGCTGCAATGTGGCAATCGCTATATATCAAGAGTATTGGGGTAATGGGATTGGTGAGATCCTCTTGAAAACAGTGCTAGAGATAGCAAAGAAAGTAGGATACGAGCAGGCTGAGTTGGATGTGGTCTCTACGAATTCATCTGCCATTTCCCTTTATAAAAAGTTGGGCTTTGAGACATATGGACGTTTCCCCGATTTCATAAAATCAAGCGACGGAAGTTATACGGACGGGATCTGGATGATGAAAAAGCTGTAATGAAATCGCTTGTTGATTTTATATGGTCGATATTGATCGCAACATTGACGATCACATCCTACGCGCAACCGTCTTTTTTATGCCCTATAATGCCCTATAATATCTAATAATGGATGAAAAAAGGAGCGGGATTTTATGCGTTGGCAAGGAAGAAGACAGAGTGGTAATGTACAGAGTGGCGGCCGTGGGAGCAGAGGCGGTGTTGCCTTCGGTAGCGCTGGCCTAATTTTGGGCTTGATCGTTTATCTGATTACTAGAAGCCCGTCGACGGCTATCAATGTTGCCTTGAATGGCGGCGCTATTCAACCCGGGACAGTCGAAACACAAGAGCTACAGTTCAGCCCAGAAGAGCAGGAACGTTATGAATATAGTGCGGTTGTTCTAGCCGATACGGAAGACACCTGGCATGCCCTTCTGGCAAAGGAAGGCTATAGCTATCACGAGCCCCAAATGCAGATTTTCCAAGAGAATATACAATCAGGTTGCGGGCTGGCTTCATCTGGGATGGGGCCCTTCTATTGCAGTATTGACCGCTGTATTTATATGGATCTCGCTTTTTATCGGTCCCTGATTGAAGATTTTGGGGCTGACGAAGGTGACTTCATTCTGAGTTACGTGATCTCGCACGAAGTCGGTCACCATGTTCAGAATGAGTTGGGCATACTGGATCAGGTGCACAAGGTCATGCGTAGTAGCTCGTCTAAAGCAGCCAATGACTTATCCGTGAGACTGGAACTCCAGGCCGACTATCTTGCAGGTGTTGTGGCCCGTTACCAAGAAGATGCGGGCTATCTGGAAAAAGGCGATATTGAGGAGGCCATATCTGCGGCCTGGGTCATTGGCGACGATGCCATCCAAGAGCAGAAAAGAGGCTATGTCCAGCCGGAAAGCTTTACCCATGGCAGTAGTGAACAGCGCGTACGCTGGTTTCAAAAGGGCTATGAGGCAGGAGACCTCTCCGAGTTTAATACCTTCGATACAGATAAATATCCCCGCGCATCTGACCTGTAAGGAAATAGGTAATTAATTAGATAATTTCTCACACTTTTTTACTTGTTACGCTTGTTGCAAGCTTGGCCGAATCCGATGATATAGAGTTTCTATTTGCAAAAGCTCGAATTATGTAATACGATATTATCATGAACATGAAAGAGACAATACAGAAAAAGCCTATAACAGACGAGCAAATTCAAGCTTGGGTTACAGAAGCAGAGCAGGGTTACGATGTAGCAGCTCTGAAAAAAGCTGGACGCGGGAGACCCGGCCGAGCTGCTCTACCTAGTCAGGTCGTCGCCGTTCGCCTCACTGCTGAAGAATTAGCCCTGTTGGATTCAAGAGCCAAGGACCGTCATCTGACACGTTCAGAACTGATCCGCGAGGTTCTTTTTGCGTGACATTATCAATTCATTCCGCACGCAATGAAAGCACGCCCACAATACTTTGACCTTCTACCCTAGCAAAGTGAATTAATAAGTAGCCAAATAAATCCAAACTAAGCAATCATCATTTTTGCTCTATTCCTCGGAAAGATCTTGATTAATAACCCAATCTCTCAAACGGGTCATAGAGGACGAAAAGGGCAGGTCCATCAGGTTTTTTCTTGAAACCCATTGGACTTGGTCTGTGTTCTCTTTGACGACACATGTCTCCAGACTAGGCGCATGCCCCTCTTCCCTGCCCCTTAAAACCACAAGATAGGGTTCTAAATTCCAAACGAGATGGGTAAAGACATGGCGGTAGCCTGCCAGCTTGCGGAGAGAAACAATTTGATAGCCTTGGTCTTCTAGGGACCTGCGCAAGTCCTGGGTCTCCTGCAAATCCTCCTGGAGGGGAAATTGCCAAAGCCCGCCCAAGAGACCATCTGCGGGTCTTTGCTCTACGGCAAAGCTTTGCAGGTCCTGGTGATAGAGAAGTAGCAGGCTGTAAGAGGCTTCCTTTTTAAGGACTTTTTCTTTAGGCAAGGGGAAA
This sequence comes from Clostridiales bacterium, assembly GCA_028724525.1. Lineage (GTDB taxonomy): Bacteria > Bacillota > Clostridia > Saccharofermentanales > DTU023 > SFFI01. The sequence continues at coordinate 20,466 of JAQYCV010000038.1, read as the reverse complement.
TCATAGACACGATGATTGGTCAAGGCCAGGCAGTCATTCTTGAGGGGGCATAACGGGCAAGATGCGGTCTTTGCTTGGCAGATTAAGGCCCCCAGCTCTATCAGGGCTTCGTTGAGGGGGCCGGCCTGGAAACTTGGCCCTTCAGCAGGCTGGTTTTTGCGAAGATCTTCCATGGCCGAACTGAGGGCATGTTGGCAGTCTTTAAGAGACTTGGGATCCCCTGCGGTCCACTCTATCTGGTTCAGGCGACTCAAGACTCTCAAGACATTCGCATCCACAGCCCCGACCGCTTGGCCGGAAGTGTAAGAAGCGATGGCCGCAGCGGTATAAGGGCCGATACCTGGTAGCTTGATGAGTTCTTGATAGGTCTCAGGAAGGTAGCCCTGGTAATCCTTGGCAACGAGGCGGGCCGTTTTGAGGATATTTCTAGCCCTGGCATAATAACCCAGGCCCTCCCAGGCTTTAAGCACCTGGTCTTCAGAGGCTTGGGCTAAGTCTTGCACCGTTGGCCATTGAGCCATCCAAGCTTGAAAATAAGGAATCACCGTCTCCACCTGGGTTTGCTGGAGCATGATCTCAGAAATCCAAACCTTATAGGCCTCACGCGGCAGCGTCCGCCAGGGCAAGTCGCGCTTCTGCTGGTTAAACCAGTCCATAAGCTGGGCGTGGATTCGATAGAGTCTTAGTTGATTGGGTGTAGGATGCATAGTTTCTCTATTGTATGCCAATTGTTAAACAATACCAAGTAAATAATTAAGTAATTTAGATTATAAATAGCAGGTGAATCCAAGTAAGGATGGTGTTATCTTAGGAGACAAGCCTTTTCCATCATTTAGAATATAGCCAACTCATAAAAGGCAAGGCTTTATGGGAAATGGCCTAAGAAATTTTTCGAGAGTTGAAAAAAGATGAATTATCAAGGTTATCTCATTTACCGCATTCGAATCCAACGCCATTGGAGTCAGGCAGAGTTATGCAAAGGAATTTGTACCGTTTCCTATTTGTCAAAAATTGAGACGGGTAAGGCGGAGCCGTCTGAAGATATTTTGCGGCTTCTGTTAGAACGCCTAGGCTTGAAAAGTGATAAGGCCATAGAAGCTGAGGCTGTTGAACTCGCAGATCAAAGCTGGGAAGCGCTGTTTGAGGGTAGGTTTGCTAAGCTAAATGCTCTTCTAAAGGACATAGAGCTCAAACGTTATGAGGCTGTCCCTGCTTGGCTTGATTTGGCATTATTGACGTCCCGAAAGCCATTAGAGACCGCCCTCGAGTCCTGTATGGACACACGGCAGCTGGCTTTGCAGCGCATCTTACAGGGTCAGGAGGCTGAAGCGGTGCGACTTCTGCCCGACGCCTACACCTACCTGATGCTGGGTATTGCAGAGTACAAAACCGGGAATTATTCAGCGGCTATAGATGCCCTGCAGGTGGCCTATGACTTTGCAAGCCGCGAGGGTAAAGTGCGGATTATGCTTAAAGCAAAGCTCTACCTTGGTAACACCTATTGCAACCTACAAGATTTACCCAATATGGAACGGCACTATTGTGTGGGACAGCGACTCGCTGAGGATTTACAAGATGAGGGGGCCCTCCAAGCCATCGGCTACAATACCGCCTCGGCCTGGATTGAGATTGGGCGGTATGAGGATGCCTACGCTTGGTTCTCTAAGCAGCCCCACACCTTGATGATCCTCCATAAGCTAGCCATCTGCTGTGAGAAGACAGGCCGCCGGGAGGAAGCCCTGCAGGCTTTAAAGCAGGCAGAAATTATGGATGACGACCAGACGGAGTCCTCTTTGGCAGGTCAGCTTTTACAACTCGTGCGTTATCGCTTAGACCACCCAGATTATCTGGCTCGAGAGGACTATGGTAGCTTGCTCTTAGATACTTTTATGCAACTACGAAAAAACATGCCGGCTGGCTATGCCATTTTTCACCTGCCTTGGGTGCTCGAATGGTATAAGGCAAAGAGGCAATATAAAAAAGCGTGCGAATTAATGGAAGAATTTCCTAATAAATTGCCTTTAGCTATATCTTAAGGCCAGTTTTTAACATAATTTTCCCAAACTCCCTGGCTATTTTTCATCTCAGCTAATTGCTACACTATTTGTAGAGGTGATAGAGATGAAAACAACAAAACTGTGGACACGCAATTTCCGTTTAGTAATCCTGGCTTCAGCAATGGGTATCGTCGGCGCCATCGCCGGAGGCTTCGCTCTAGCATTTTTAGTTTTTGATGAAACCGGCAGCACCCTGGCATCTTCTCTTATCATAGCCATCCAACTTCTTCCCTACCTGTTGCTCCCTGTCCTGATTGCCCCCTTTATGGATCGTCTACCCCGAAAGACCTTTCTGATAGCAGGCGATATTGCAAATGCTGTTATATTGGCGGGCATGGGGCTTTGGCTTTTGTCTTTTGAGTTTTCCTATATTACTTATCTGGTAGCGTCCTTGCTGCTAGCTTGCCTGGGAGCAGTGGATAAGTTGGCTTTCACCAGTATCTACCCAGAACTTATCCCAAAAGGTGCAGAAGAAAAAGGGTATGCTGTAGCTTCTATGCTCTATCCCATCTTGAAGGTCATTATGACTCCCTTAGCCGCTGTCCTTCTGGACACACTTGGCGTGGCATGGATTTTGATACTGCAGAGCTTCCTTTCTCTAGCGGCGGCCCTGACAGAGAGTCTTATTCAGCTAGACGAAAGAGAGCGTAAGAAACGCGCGCCCTATTCTCTGCAGGCCTGGGTGGGAGATATAAAAGAAGCGGCAGATTATCTGGAAAAGGAGCGTGGCCTACGCAGTATCTACACGTACATGGCAGTGGCTAACGGAGTTGCCCAAGGCTTTTCACCCATATTAGTGGCTTTTTTTCGCACCTTTCCAGGCTTTACTGTAGGCATGTACTCCGCTTTTTCTGTTGTAGAGTTCATTGGGCGGAGTATAGGAAGCGCTCTCCAATACCGCATCAAAATCCCGGATAAAAAGAAATATGGATTCATATTTTTTGTCTATCAAGTGTATGAAATCATGGATATGTGCCTACTCTGGCTGCCTTATCCTTTCATGCTGGTCAACCGTGGGATCTGCGGCTTTCTTGGTAGCAATAGCGCCATTCTGCGTAATGCCGCTGTGCAACGGTATATCCCCGAAAAGCTTCGGGCACGGGTCAACGCCTTTAATGGTGTTCTGATCACGGCAGGAGCAAGTATATTTTCCTTGTTGATTGGTTTTTTGGGCGAGATTATGGACTATAGATGGTGCGTCACCCTGGGCGGTGCTATCGCCATGCTGGCCTCTTGGTTATTGATCTTGGGCAGGCGTAAAGAAGTCCGAAGGGTGTATGATGGACAATAAAATGATCGTGCTTGCGCGTGACCGGAGAGGCTATATCTATGAAGCAAGAAACCGACTATTTGGTGTTTAGCGGCGAGCTACCAGCACAATTTGAAGAAGCCATGGCCGAACTAGGCCCCCTCCTGGGCTTTGAATCTGCACCCCAGGGAATGCCGGTGGAAGTTTGTCGGGAAAAAGGGGTTCTTGTAGAAAAACAAGGTCACCATATCCGACTGGGCTGGCATCAACCGGTCCAGCTCTATCGCGCCCTCTCCCTCCTGCGAGAGGCCTGGGACCTCGAGGACTACCACCGCGAAGAGGAGCCTTGCTTTGAAATAGGCATGATGTTCGATGTCTCCCGTAATGCTTGCTTGCGACCCGACAGCCTGCGGGACTTCTTCCGCCGCATGGCCCTCATGGGTTTTGATGTAGGCATGCTTTATACAGAAGACACCTACGAAGTGCCCGGCGAGCCCTATATCGGCTATATGCGAGGCCGGTATTCCCAGGAAGAATTACGCGAACTGGATGATTACGCTGCCCTTTTGGGCATCGAGCTGATCCCCTGCATCCAGACCTTAGGGCATTTGAACCGGGTCTTGCATTGGCCTGCTATGGCCCATTATGCAGATAATGACGAGGTCATCCTGGCCGACAGCGAAGAAAGCTACGCGCTTTTGCGTCGGATGGTCCAAGCTGCTAGTACCCCCTTCCGAAGCCGGCGAATTCATATCGGTATGGATGAGGCAGACGGCATTGGCCTGGGGACTCACCTAGCCACCCATGGTTACGAAGATCCCCATGCTATCATGCGGCGCCACCTCCTCCGAGTAAAGGAGATCACGGACGATCTGGGCCTGAAGCCCATGATGTGGAGCGACATGTATTTTCGCCTCAGCTCCCCCACCAATGGCTACTACGACGGTGACCCCCAGCCCGAGACCGCAGGCCTAGTCCCTGGTGTCGACCTAGTTTATTGGGATTATTACCATCACGAGGAGAGCGACTATGCGGCCATGCTGGACAAGCATCACCGTCTCACTACCAAGCCTCTCTTTGCAGGTGGAATCTGGACCTGGGCCGGTCCCGCACCGGATTATGAAAAAACCCTAGCTACAACCATCCCAGCCCTCACAGCCTGTCAAAAAGCCGGTGTGCCCTTTGTCCTAGCTACCGCCTGGGGCGATGATGGGGCAGAGACCAACCTCCTCACCGCCTTGCCAGGTATGCAACTCTATGCTGAATTTGCCTATACCGGTAGCTATGACCCGGACTGGCTGGCCAAGCGTTTTCGAACCTGCTGCGGGGCAGATATAGGGCCTTTTTGGGGCCTGTCCAGGTTTAACCATGTGCCTGGCATGGAGTCCCCCTTGCGCATGCCCGTAAACGCTGCTAAATTTCTGCTCTATCAGGATCCCCTAGTCCAGCTTTTTGCCCAAGACACCCAAGGTCTGGCGATGGCCCACCATTATGAGGCATTGGCTACCGAATATGCCGCCTATGCTACAGGAGCCTGTTCAATTTATAAGGACAGCAACTCAACTGAAAAAGTTGCTTCTCAGGCGACCCGTATAGCTCATACAGAAGCAGACCGACTCTACGCTCTTGTGATGGATTTTTACGCCAAACTAGCCCGTGTACTGGCTAGTAAATGCTCCTGGCACGAAAACATTAAAGAAGCCGTGGCTCAAGAAGACAAAGAGCAGGCTAAGGCCCTAGCCGAAGGCTTGCTAGAAACTATCCACCAAGTAGAGGCCCTGCGGGTCAGCTGGCGGACCCTCTGGCAAGAGACCAATAAGCCTTATGGTTTTGAGATTATCGACGGCCGCATGGGGGCCCTGCGCGCCCGGCTAGAAACAGCCCGTAGCCGCGTCCTCGCCTGGGCCCATGACCAAGCAGACGAAAGTCTCGCTGAGCTAAAAGAGACAGCCCTCCCCTACCTCCAACGCCCAGGCGGCCTAGCCGGTTGCTATGGCTGGACCGATATTGTGTCGGCTTGCAGGTAGTAGTTGGCAAGCATCAAGAAACCACCCCTACTTTGGGGTTCCTTATTTTTCGGACATCTTTGCAGGTTCTGGGTGGGCCCTTGGGCAAGTTCGCAACTAGTGGATGGGAAATTGGGCAAGTCTGCATTTAATGGGTGGTTCAGACTCTATTTTAAAGGTGCACCCATCCATTACTTGCGATCTTGTCCGGATTCCAGAAAATCCGAAATAAGGTCAACAGTACAGCGGACCTAAATCATCCATAACTTAAAAATTTGTCCAGATTTGAGAAAAAGTCCAGATACCTGATATTTGACCGAAAGCCGCTAATTACTGGATTTTAGTCAGCGAAATGATCGTCCACAATCGCATTCAATTGCGTAGCAATGATAGAAAAATCACAATTCAGATCAAGCGTTTTGACGCTGACCTGGTTGCCGCCCATCTGATAGACATTATCGGGCTGGATAGCTTCATCAGTAGCTGCATACAGTAGCATGCCTGATACTTTGTGAGGCTCATCTCCAAAATTCTTATCCTTGTTTTTTACATAAGTGAAAATCTGATATAGATTTGCCGAATGTAACGTATGAACATCATACTGCATTTGCGTCGTATGTGAGTAATACTTAGCGTCAATGATGAGAACATCGTTTCCTCTTTCCAGCATAATGTCGCTCTGCATAATCGGCAACATGTTTCCGACACCATCATCCAAGGCCCACGGGATCTGAGAGGCTCTTGCTGATACCATCGGACATTCCTGTGCGTAATACTCAAGGATGAATTTCTCATACAAGCGGTTCATGCGTTGTTCATCTACAAAGGAAGCCAGTTTGTATTCTCCAGAATCTGTGGTCATCAGCATCCCTTCCAAAATGAGTTGGCACAGGCTTATGAGCATGCGGTAGGTATTATTGTTCCGCTGGAAGCGAATAGCTGACCAGCGGATTGTGGCAGGTTCGATTATGTCAACATTCGAGAAGAACAACATTTCCTTTTTCAGATTATTCTTGTATTCCTGATCTACCTTTGCATGACGAAGCAGGAGCATAACGGTCGTTTTTAGTATCTGATTTAAGATATTGTTTTCGGAAAGTTCATCATACTCGCAGGTCAGCACCCGCTTCCTAGCAAGACGGTTCTGAATGGTTCCAGGCATATCAATCTTGCCACGCACTAAAGCAGTATCTTCTTTGCGGTTCAGATACTCTCGATACAGTCCCTGCTTGAGCTGGCGACCGATGCCTTTAGCTAGAATCGCCGCAAAGAGGTTATGTATATTCTCGAATTCTTCAGTAGCAACATCCTCATAACCGCCCTGATTCAGTGTGGTGAAGGCATATGAAAGCATATAGTAAATATTTTTGATGAAGATACTCTTATCCTTGATCACTGAAACACACCCTGTAAAACGTTCTCCCAGCGCTGGAGTTTATTAATTTCATCAAACCAATATTCACTCAACATGGGAAGAATATCGTAATCAACAATGGCGTGTAGCCATTCCTCCGTGCAAACATCTCTTCCACAGAAATAGCTGTGTCCGATGCAGAATCCTTTACCGAGTGACTTATCAAGTGTAATCTCCCGATTCAGCTCTTTGACCTTTGAGACCAAATCATTCAACATCTCATTGTTAAGAGCGTTCTGATATTGCATGAAACCCTCAGAATCAAACCCTGGTTCTAGCTGAAAAAAGCTGAAACGGCGACGAAGCGCATAGTCAATCATGGCAAGGCTGCGGTCTGCCGTATTCATCATACCTATGATATAAAGGTTTTTTGGCACAGAGAACGGGAGGCCGTTATAGGCTAGAGATACTTTGCTGCCTCTGTAATCCTTCTCGATCAGCATCAGCAGCTCACCGAAGATCTTACTCATATTGCCACGGTTAATTTCATCAATGATAAAGAAGAAATCCTTGTTGGGCTGGTTGGCTGCTTTCAGGCAAAAGCGGTAGAAAAGACCATACTTGAGCTCAAAGCCATCCTCAACTGGCTTATAGCCCATCATAAAATCTTCGTAGGAATAGTTCTGATGAAACTGGACAAACTCAATCCGTTTGTCGTCCTTTTCACCCATCATTGACCACGCTAAACGTCTGGCTGTGAAGGTTTTACCGACCCCTGGAGCGCCTTGAAGAATGATGTTCTTCTTGTTCTCCAAAACCGCCACGAGATTTTCATAACGCTTTTCGGTCATATAAACTTCGCCAAGGAAATCACTTTTTGTATAAGCATCGATAGGGGCAGTTGATTTAAGCGGATTTTCTTCGCGGATCAAATCTACAATAAAGTCGTACTCACCCCTGGTGAGCTTAAACAGGCTACCTTGCGGGTTCTGGAAATACTCCATACGTTCCAGTTCCGGGCAACCTTTTAGTGTAGCGTAATCTATAGGGGAGGTAAGGCCCTCGACCTTCTCAAAGAAAAGCTTCTCACCGTCCTGCTCTGCACTGATACGACCAAGAGCAACAATCTGCTTCACAGGATTAGACTCATAACCGATGATCATATCGCCAACCTTGGCATCAAGGAAATTCTGGAAAATATGACGCTTATTCCCATTTTCGTTATATAACCTATAGGATTGCACCTCGCCAACAGCGATATCTGCAAAACTCCATATCTTTGGATTGGCATTCAACCACCAATAGCTACGGCCTTCCTCTCCGGGATCAGTTTTGACATAAAGATTGATTTCAGATAAATCAATTTTGTCCAACGCTACAGAAAGCTCATCTCGGAGTTTCCAGATATATGAGCCTTCTTCCTCTTTTGTCGCATGGCGGCCCACATAAAGGATAGGCCACCATTTGGAGTTTTCAGTGTTAACCTCCAAAAGAGGGCAGCCCGTTTTATCGGCAATTCGCTTAGCAAGGGCGGTTGAACCTGCATTATAGAAATTACTCGATTGACCGTACTTCACGGATAGTTGTTTGCAGGTGGCCTGTCCACCGTAATCTTTCATGCGCTTCATGATTTCAAGGCTGGCGGTCGTAAAGATTTCTGAATCGTGGAGGAGTTTAATCCATTCATCAACAGTAATTTCCGGTGAGTAAGCGGTTGGTATCCATTCAGCTTCTTCTTGAGCGACTGCATCCTTCTTTGAGTAATACCGGCTTATATAGAAGCCAACATCGATGGTCAGCGTCTTAAGTTCTGGATCCGGATAGCAGGTATCAGTTAACTGTGATTGAAATAGGTTCACAAGCTCGGTATCTTTTTTGAGGGCCATACTGAGCTCATCATAGAGTTTCATAAAATTCCTAATGTTATCAGCATAGGCACCTTTCTTAAACCGATAATCCGCGCCAAGTTTGCTAGCTACCGTTTTTACCTCACTGAATTTGTAGATGTAATACTTATCAGGGTAGCGTAGCCACAGGTATATACTAATGGCATTTTCATACTGGTAATGCTGTGCAGCTCCGTTTCCATATTTTTCCAAGAGAAGTGACGATTGTATCTTAAATGCATTCATCCTCTCAAACACATCATTGCTCTCATCGAACAGGGCAATGAACATGGAACGGACTTCTTCCGGAGCTGACTTTGCAAAACCAACAATCATGCCTTTCGGGAAGTTGTTAGCAGAAGTCAGCAAATTAAAAGTTTTATCCAAGGAGCGGTTCAGCATTTCAGGAAAATCCGAAGCATTTACATCCCAATTATCTTGAAACCACTTTACGGCTTCCCATTTGTATTTCTCATTTTGCCATTGCGTAGGAATAAAGTTCTGCTTGTACTCAGCGAGCACGTCTTCTAATTGAATTAGATTAAACATAGCAACCACCACTTTATGCGTTTAGCTTATTGCGATAAAAGCTTAACTGAGTTAATCAGGTTTAAAAGTTAAAAAGTGCTTATAGCATAAACTCATATTACCTTTTATTGAAAAGAGATACCACAGCAATAAAGATAATCACCCTCTGGACCGACCCCACTTTGGATTTTCTGATTTTCGGACATCTTTGCAGATTCTGGGTGGGCCAATGGCGAGTTTTCAACTAGTAGATGGTAATTTGGGGCAAGACTGCAAGTAATGGGTGGTCTAGGCACTATTTCTACGAGGAAGCCCATCCATTACTAGCAAATTTGTCCGGATTCTAGAAAAACCGAAATACGGACCGGAACTGAAAAAGAAGATTTTACTTCAATTGTACATTAGCGCTTTAAAATGCTATATTTGTAGCGTGAACATGAATAAGCCAAAAAAATTAAATCAAATGGCTCACTTGCTCAGTAAAGGGAACGGCTACATTGAGAGGTCCACTGTATTGGACTTGGGAATTTCTGCGCGTTATTTCTATGATTTTGTTGAGGACCAATCGCTCGTGCGTGTGGGACAAGGATTGTATCAGACACAAGAGGCGTGGGAAGATGAACTGTTTGAAATTAGCACGCTAAATAAAAAAGTGATTTTTTCTCATGAAACAGCTCTTTACCTCAATGACTTAATGGAAAGAGAACCTTTCGAAATAACGGTTACAGCAACTCGGGGCTATAATGCTACGCATCTTCGCAAGCGCAAAATTCGTGTCTTTCAAGTAGATAAGCAACTTTGGAATTTAGGACAAACCCAATTAAGCACACCTCTTGGGCATTTGGTTTTATCTTATAACAGAGAGAGGGCTATGTGCGACCTGTTAAAAAATCAAGCGGAAACTGATAGACAAATCTTTCAAGCTGCCTTTAAAAATTACTTTTCCGGAAAGGATAAAAATATTCCCCAACTTATGCACTATGCAGCAAGCCTAGGCATAGAAGAGGCGATGAGAAAATACGCAGAGGTTCTGTTGTGATCAATAGTAGTCAACAGCACAGAAATGTATAAATATAAGCAACTCCTGCCCCATGTTAAAATGACTTTAACACATAGGAGAGGTCATGTAAATTGGCAAGCTGACTTAATTTTAGGAAACGCGTAAATATGGCAGCGACAACGCCACCAAAATAGTCATCATTAAAAAACAAGCTTAAAAATAGCAAAATTTCATCGTCCAATCGCTAAATTCGCACGATGAAACATACGTTACGTATTGCATTCTGTGTTATAGTAAGTAAATAAATAAACACGGAGGAGAGCGTATGGCTTGTTTTGTTGTGCCTGTCACCGAGGCGGTAATCGTAAGCATTGCAAAACGTGCGGTGAAAATTGCAAAAGACCATCAGAAGACGACAGCCCAGCCTTCAGCTAAGACTGAGGGCATTTCTTTGCACAGACGTCTGTCCTGGCTATCCAATATGCTGTGGGGCGGATCTGCTTTGCTTGCCTTTGAGCACCTGTGGCACGGGGAGGTGGTGCCCTGGTTCCCCTTCTTGACGGCAGCGGCTAACCCCGAGGATGTGGCAATCATGCTGCATGAAATGGCGACGGTTGGAGTCATGATGGCTGTATTAACGACGGCTGTCTGGGGCTTTATGTGCTTGGGCGCTAAGGCAATCATCAAGCGGTCTGAGAACAATCTGTCCGCTGATTTGGCCTAGGGTGTGGACATGACGCTACTCATCATCCTATTTGCCGCTATTATTTCTACTATCTGCTGGTATCGTAGCCACGACGATAAGATGAAGTTGTCTTTCTTGACTCTGATGTTTTGGGGAGCTTCAATTATGTGGTTTGTCGATGCCATTTTTGCTTTTATTGAAGAGGGCGCGGAAGCCTTTGCCCCAGCCCCTGCCGACATGCTCAACGATGCCTATTTAGGTTTAGCAGTCGTAGCCTTGGGCTTGGTGATCTGGATTGTCCGCTTACTCATATCTGACCCTCAGGGCCGGCTTAAAGCAGCACTCTCCAAAAAGTAGAACGAGCAAGACTTAAGCAATTCATAAAGCAATTAAAAACCATAAAGGAGACGTTATTATGGACAAAAATCAACGCATCTGCATCATCGGCGGCGGCCCCGCCGGAACTTCCGCAGCCATGTATCTGGAGAAAAATGGCTACGACAATTATGTCATTTATGAAAAGGCGGACCGTGTCGGCGGCAAGTGCACTTCGCCCAAAATGGCCGTTAAAAACCAAAATGGCGAATGGGAAGACCGCACCATAGAAATGGGCGCGGTTATGGGCTGCGACACTTATTTTGCCGTAGCAGAATGCGAAGCGTTTGGTGGCACCACCCATAAGGATGGACCTCCGATGGGTCGGAAGTTTATGAATACGGATGGTACGCCCGTTAAGACAAAGCCCACAGAGATGCTGAAGAAGTTATGGAAACTTCATAAATTCAGCAAGATACTGGAAACTAAATATCGCGGCTACGATGTCAACGGCCACAGGGGTGTGGCGCAAGGGCGTTATGAAGGCCCCTGTCCTTCCCCCGAAATGAAACTGGCCCATATTGAAGGCGAAAACCCTAATCTGAAAGACCTGTCCATGCCTTTTGCAGATTTCTTGAAACTGAATGGCTGCGAAGATGTGGAGCTCATTTGGAAGGGCCCCTTCACGGCCTTTGGCTATGGCTACTTCAGCGAAATTCCTGCCGCCTATGTCCTCAAATATTTGGATGCCTTTACGGTTCGCCAATTCCTGTCCACCGGTAAACTCTGGACCTGGAGGACCGGTACCCAATCCATTTGGGAAGGGGTCAATGCCCACCTCAAACATCCTGCCCAGCTCAATAGTGAAATTACAGCCATCAAGCGGGAAGAGGACCATGTGTTGGTTACAATCAACGGGAATCAAACCGAGCGCTTTGATAAGCTGATTATCTGCACTCCCCTGGAGCTTTTCCTGAACTATGGCGATCCCACCGACCAAGAAACGGAACTCTTCTCCAAGATTACTCCTAAGAAATATTTCACCATGGCTGTCCGCCCCGCAGAAGATAAGGCGCCAGATATTTCCTACTATTACTTCCAAAATATGACGCCAGAGACCCGTGGCCATCTGATGGTCTTCTACCACCGCTGGCCTGACTGCGGCCCACAACCCCTGGTCACCTTCACCCTCCGCAACCATGCTGGGATGGAGGACGTCCCCTTTGAAGAAGCCAAAGAAAAAACCCTTAAGGATATGGAAAAATCTGGCCTGCCTGTCGAGAAAATCGAACGGATTGATGACTGGTACTATTTCCCCCATGTCAGCTCTGATGACTATGCTGCTGGCTGGTACGATAAGGTTGAGGGCATGCAGGGTGACAAGAACACCTTCTACGCTGGTGAAGTCATGGCCTTCGGTGACATGGAAGAAACCGTAGAATACTCTAGAGATCTGGTGAGAAGATTCTTCCCAGCCTAGGTCTCTTAACGGAGTAAAGCTTAGCTAAATTTCCCTTTGAAACCAGCTTCAGACGGATGTCTGAAGCTGGACTCATAAAAGAAAGACCTATGCATCATGGATGAAATTAGAATAATCGAAGTCAAAGAAAGCATTTATGCAGACAATGACAAAAAGGCCCAGGAATTACGAGAAGACCTGAAAAAACAAGGAAGTTTTCTGCTCAACGTCATGTCTAGTCCCGGTTCTGGCAAAACGACCGTGCTCAAGAGCCTGATTCCTCAGCTGCAAGACAAATACAAAATTGCGGTCATGGAAGCAGATATTGATAGTGATGTGGATGCCCGGACTATTGCCGAGGCTACAGGAGTCCGCACCATCCAGCTCCATACAGGCGGCATGTGCCACTTAGATGCAGGCATGACCAAACAAGGTTTGGACGAAGTGGGGACAGAACCCTATGATCTCTACATTTTGGAGAATGTTGGCAACCTGGTCTGCCCAGCAGAGTTTGATACAGGAGCCAGCAAGAACCTTGTTATTCTCTCCGTACCCGAAGGCGACGACAAGCCCCTCAAATACCCCTTGATGTTTGAAAAGGCAGATGTTGTCCTCGTCAACAAAATAGACGTTCTACCCTATTTCGACTTCAAGCTGGAAAAATTCACCCAGTACTTGCAACAGCGCAATCCTCAGATCCAAATTTTCCCGGTTTCAGCACTTACAGGCGAAGGCATGGACAAGGCCGCCGCTTGGCTGGATCAAGCCATCGAGACTTGGAGGAAATAAAATGCCTGAACAATTTAAAACACACCGGTCTAAATACCAGGGCGAAGCAGTTCTCAAAAAACCCTACGCCAAGCTAGGGCGAAAAATTACGGACTGTCTCCCCCATAAGATTAAGGGACTAACAACGGAAGATCCCGAATACTGGGGCCTGCGCGAACTTCTCACCGACGATATGGTGGAAATTGCCAACACCATGAAGTTACGGGCCTTCTACACCTTTGAAGAGCTCTTAAAAAAGAATCCCCGCTTCGGTGCTGCAGAGCTACAAAAGCTCTTGGATGAAATGTCCTACATCGGCATCATTGAGTACGACTATGGCGACAACTACGACCATTATGGCGAGCTCAAAGACAAGCCGCGCATTAAGCGTTACCGGGTTCCCTATTTTGTACCAGGTGCCGCTGAGCTCTTTAACTCCAGCCAGGACCGGGTAGACCGCCACCCAGAAGCTGGTAACTTTTTTGAACGCATGACCTTTATTCCCCTGCAAGGGGTCACCCAGATGGTACCTCCGGGAGGATCAGGCATTGGCATGCACGTTATTCCCGTAGAAAAAGCTATTGGTTTTGAAAATCAATCTGTGGACCTAGAGGAAATCTCCTATTGGTTGAAGAAATATGAAGGCCATATTTCTTGCGGGATCTGCTCCTGCCGGGCCACCATGAAAAAGCTGGGCCAAGGCTGTGCAGATGACTCAGAAAACTGGTGCATCCAGGTTGGGGATATGGCCGACTACGCAGTTGAAACAGACCGGGCCCATTATATTGATGCTGACGAGGCCCTCCGCATCATGAAGAAGGCTGAAGCCAATGGCTTTGTCCATGAAATCACGAATATTGATGGCGAAAATAAGATTTTCGACATCTGCAACTGTGATGTCAAGATTTGCTATGCCCTGAGAACCGCCCTCCTCTTCAATACACCGAACATGGTCCGCAGCGCCTACACCGCTAAAGTCACCAAAGAGAACTGTGTCGCCTGCGGAGGCTGTGCGGAAATCTGTCCGGCTGGGGCCGTGAAACTGGGACAAAAGCTTTGTAAGAAGGATGGCTCAGAACAAAGCTATCCCAAGGCTGTCTTACCCGACAATATTGTCTGGGGCAAATATGCCTGGGATGAAAACTACCGGGATACGGCCCGACTCTCCAATACCTATGAGACCGGGTCTGCCCCTTGTAAGGCAGCCTGCCCCGCTCATATTTCCATTCAAGGCTATTTGAAGAAGGCCCACGAAGGGAAATATGATGAGGCTCTCGCGATTATTAAGAAAGAAAACCCCTTCCCTGCCGTTTGCGGCAGAATCTGCAATAAGCCTTGCGAAGATGCTTGTACCCGTGGCACCGTTGATAAGCCTGTCTCCATTGATGCAGTTAAGAAATTTGTTGCTGACCGGGAGTTGAAGGCGGAGAATCGCTATATTCCTGCCAAGATCGTGCCCAAAGTCTATGGAGGCTTTGATGAAAAGATCGCCATTATTGGTGCTGGTCCTGCAGGGCTGTCCTGCGCTTATTATCTAGCCCTCCTGGGCTACAAGCCTGTCGTCTTCGAAAAGAACGACAAGCCAGGCGGCATGATGACCTATGGGATTCCCTCTTATAAGCTGGAAAAAGATGTCATTGAGGCAGAGATTGATATCATCCGTGAGCTGGGTGTGGAAATCAAGACCAACTGCCAGGTGGGCCGCGATGTGACCCTAGACCAGCTACGGGATGAAGGCTACCAAGCCTTCTATGTAGCTGTGGGTTGCCAAGGCGGTAAACTGCCTGGTATCCCCAACGAAACTGCCAAGGGCACAGACTATGCCGTCCACTACCTGCAAGACGCTCTTACTAAGGGCCATGAGCCTTTCACAGGCAAGGTTGTCGTCATCGGCGGTGGTAATGTTGCGATCGACTGCGCTATGACGGCCGCCAAGCGCGGGGCTGCGGAAGTCACCATGATCTCCCTAGAAAAGCGCGAAGAAATGCCGGCCAGCGAGTCGGAAATTGCTGAGGCCAAGGCGGAGAATGTCCAGATTTTGAATAGCTGGGGCCCCCTAGAAGTGCTGGTTGACGACCAGGACCAGGTTAAAGGCATTAAGCTCAAACGTTGCACCCAAGTTTTTGACCCCGAAAGCGGCCGCTTCTCACCCCAATACGATGAAAACGACCTCAAAGAGCTAGAGGCAGACTTCGTCATTTTCGCCATTGGCCAGGATATAATTTGGGACGGCTTGTTGGACGGTAGCAAGGTGAAATTCCACCATGGCAAATACCCCATGGCGGACTCTTTTACCTTCCAGACTGATGAGCCCGATATCTTCGTGGGTGGTGATGACTTCACTGGTCCTAAATTCGTCATTGATGCCATCGCCCAAGGCCACTTTGTTGCCGAGTCCTTACACCGTTACGTCCAGGACGCCCATATGACCATAGGCCGTGAGCGTCATAACTATAAGCCCTTCAATACGGATGATATTAGCTTACCCAACTCCTACGATACGGCAGGACGCGAGGAAGAGCCCCAGGATGCTACAGTGACCGATCCCTTCCGCGATCGCCAGCTGACCCTGACCGAAGACCAAGTCAAGGTCGAAACGGGCCGCTGCCTGAGCTGTGGGGCTGCTGAGGTTGACGCAAATAAGTGCATCGGCTGCGGCCTATGCACCACCCGGTGTGAATTTGATGCCATCCACATCTACCGCGACCATCCAGAAATGACCAAGATGATCGCCGGCGAACAAAAAGTGGGACCCATTGTGCGCTATACCATTAAGCGCGGTCTGAAGATTCTTGCCCATGCGGGGAACGCTGAAGCCCGGGCCATGCGGAAAAAGCGTAGAGCCTACAAGCGTGACAACAAGGCCTTCAATCGGGAAAATCCCTATACAGGTAACGCCCATCATGCATGAGTTAGGTCTAGTCATGCACTTCATTGACATGGTAGAGGCTACTGCCAAAGCCAACGACGTGCAAAAGGTTGTGGGGGTAACCCTGGAGGTCGGAGAAGTCTCTACCATTATCCCGGAATACTTCCGCGACTGCTACAAATGGGCCATCAAAAAGACCCAGTATATGCAAGACTGCGAACTGGATATGGTGATTATAGAAGGTAAATCCTATTGCCAGGACTGTAAGGAAACCTTCCGGACAAGCACCTATGGCAAAACCTGCCCCCACTGTGGAAGTTTGAACACCTACTTGGTTACGGGCAACCAGTTGACGGTCAAAGACATTAAAGTCATTTAATACATCACATGCTCATAGCGAGCATATGAGAGAGGATCTGCTCAGCAGGTCCTCTCTTTTTTACTAGAAGTAAAAATATTTCTTGATTAACTTTACTTGTAACCTCTTGTTTAGGGCGCAAAAGCCCTACATAATTTACTGTGCATGGAGGTAAACATGAATTTAGGAAATAATATTAAGTACTACCGCAACAAGCAGGGACTGACCCAGGAAAAATTAGCGGAGAAAATGGGGGTATCCGTAGGAGCCGTATCCAAGTGGGAGTCGGGCGCCAATTGCCCGGAGCTTCCCCTCCTCCTCCGGCTAGCCCAAACTTTTCAAGTGTCTCTGGACGCCCTTACAGGGTTTGAGCTCAACATCCAGCACCGGGAAATTTGCCTGGAAAAGCTAAAAGACCTGACAAGGGCTAAGCAGTATGAAAACGGCCTAGAGGAAGTCAAAGACATCCTCAAAAGCTATCCCAATGATTTTCAAATACTTTTTGATTCTGCGCGTTTTTTCCAACTAAAAGGTATTGAGGAGGTAGATAAGCCTTCCCTCAGTCAGGCTATCTCCCTCTACCGCAAGGCCATACACTTTATAGAGCAAAATGATAATCCCCATGTGAACCAGGAGGTCGTGGAGAACATCATTGCAAAACTCTTGATTGAAGTAGGGAAATATACTGAAGCACTAGAGATACTCAAAAAGAATAATAGCTACAATATTAATGATTTTGCTATTGCTGAAACCATGGTCCATTATCTGGGTCAAAGTGCTCAGGCCCTCCCCCTGCTCTCCCAAGAATTTTATGTCCTAGTCTCTAAGTTTTTTCAAATATGCTTTACCTTTGTCCAGGCCTACTATCAGCTGGGACGGCTGGAAGAGGCGGGCGATATTTTACAGCGAGCCTGGCCCCTCTTGGATTCCTTCCTCCAGCCCGACCGGGTATCTATCTTTGATAAGCTCCTAGTAATCTATAAAACGCATGAAGCAGTCATCCTCCAAGAGCTGGGCCAAATAGATTTAAGTGCCAAGGCTCTGCGCGAAGCTCAAAAGGCCGCCCTGCGCTTTGATCAAGATTCTAACTTTAATCTGCAAGGCTTGCCGCATTTCTACTTAGAAGACAATTACTTTGTGTATGACGACTTTGGCCAAAATAGCATCAAGGCTATTGGCGAGACCCTACTCGCCTTATCAGCCGATGCTAGCTATAAGCTCTGGGAGCAAATTCAGGAGGAAAAACATGCAAAAAATTCATAAGAAAAACAAGCTGACGACCAGTTTGTTTCAGCACAACCGGCTGAATTGGTTCTTTTGTCTTTATTGTGAAGTGATCATGGGGCTCTTAAACGTCCTCCTATCTTGGCTGATCCAGCAACTCATGGATGCCGCCGTAGGCAGTCCGACCGCTCTCCCCCTCCCCCTCCTCTCCTGGCTGACTGGGGGCATGGTGGCTCTGGTAGTATTGACCTTGAGCCTTAGACGGCGGGTCTTGCCCAATTTTCTCCAGCGGGCCATGGTCCAGTACAAAAACCGAGTCTACCAAGATTTGACCCAGAAAAACCTTGCGTCTTTTGCCCGTGAGGACACCTCCCTCTACCTGTCAGCCCTATCCAATGATGTCGCCAGCATCGAACAAAATTATTTGGAAAGAAGTTTTGTCCTGGTCTCGCATGTCCTAGTCTTCTGCACAAGCCTGGCCCTCATGCTCTACTACAATCCCCTCATGACCCTGACAGCGATCGGGCTTCTTTCTCTGCCCATCCTGGCAGCCCTCTTGAGTGGCAGCAAAGTAGCCCAATGGGAAAAAAGCAGCTCTGACCGCAATGCCAGCTTTATTGCCCAGCTAAAAGACAGCCTGAGTGGTTTTTCGGTTATCAAGGCATTCCAGGCGGAAGAAGCCCTTTTCCAACAATTCGCTGACAGTAACCAGGAACTAGAAAGCGCTAAACGCGCCAAGCGACGGGCCGAAGCCTGGGTTCAGTTGATCAGTATTACAGCTGGGATCAGCGCCCAAATGGGGGTCTTCCTGATAGGTGCCCTGATCATTCATAGCCAGTCTGCCCTTACCGTGGGCATGCTTATGGCTTTTGTTAATTTAACGGGTATTCTCATGCGGTCCATCCAGGAACTGCCTGATCTCTGGGCCAAGCGCCAGGCCGCAGCTAGCCTCATGCACAAGATGGAAACTATCCTCGCAGAAAATATTGAGGATGAGGGACAGACGGTGAATAAAGTCCTGCAAGATAGTCTGACCATTCGCCAGTTACATTACGCCTATGATGAGGGCGATGAGGTCCTGCAAGGCTTAGATGTGGAGATTGCCGCTGGAGAGTGCGTAGCCATAGTGGGAGCATCCGGAAGCGGTAAGTCCACCCTCTTCCAGCTCCTCATGGGAGCCGACCGCAACTACAGGGGAGAAATCTACTACGACCAGCAAGAATTGAGGGATATCAGTACCCACTCTCTCTACGATTTACTGACCCTCATTCAGCAAAATGTCTTCATCTTTAATGCCAGCATCTGGGACAATATCACCCTCTATAGAGACTTCCCTCCTGCTGAAGTGAATCAAGCCATCCGAGCGGCCGGCTTGGACCAACTTGTAGCATCCAAGGGGCAGGATTATCTCTGTGGAGAGAATGGGGTCCAGCTATCCGGCGGAGAGCGTCAACGCATAGCCATCGCCCGCAGCCTCCTCCATAAGAACTCAATCCTCTTAGTGGACGAGGCCACTTCTGCCTTAGACGCGGAGACCTCAGCAAAAATTACCCGGTCGATCCTCGACCTCGAAGATCTCACCAGACTAGTCATCACCCACCGCTTGGAAGCCTCTCTCCTTCGTGCTTATGACCGCATTCTAGTCCTGAAAAATGGTCGCGTTGAGGAAGAAGGAACTTTTGACCAACTCATGGAAAGTAAGGACTACTTCTACTCCCTCTACACCGTCGCCCAGTAAGGGGTAAATCTTCCCTCACCTATAAAGAAAGCAGCGTCGGATTTTCCTTCCGGCGCTGCCCTGTTATATGGCTAGATTGTAGGCCACAAAATTAACTTGGCTTATTCACCCGTGACAAACGCGATGGGGGTAGCACCAGTCATCGCATCTTCAGCAATGAGCTCAATTTTGACTGTCTCAAAATGTAAGGTCTCATACTTGGCGGTATAGCCAGACTCTGTGGTGAATTCTAGGGTACTTTCGTAGGCTTCAGTTTTATCAGCAGCAAGTTCCACTTTACTTTCAACACTTTCACCGTCAGCTAAGCCCTTGTCTGCGAGGTTAGCACCCTTATCCTTAGAACCATTCTCATAGTGATAGAGCTCGGTAATCTTTTCGCCAGTCTTGTTGATGAGGGTATAAACACCAGTTTCCATAGCGTCAGCCTTTTTGTCATCTTTCTTGTCTTCGGCTTTGCTGGCGTCTTCCTTAGCGTCTTCTTTGGTTTCAGCACTCGTTGCTTCTACTTTAGAATCCTTTTGAGTGTCCTTACTTGTGTCCTTCGTCGCAGGTGCGCCGCAGGCGGCCAGAGAAACGATCAGAACAGCAACTAGACTTAAAATGAGTCCTTTTTTCATCTTTTAAACTCTCCTTTAAATAAATTCGATGCTATTAACGGGAATAAATATCTCTTAATTGCATGTTTGTGAAGCATGATATCAGCTTAGGAAAGTCAAAATGTTAACATAGGAAACTGAAAAAATAAGAAGAGGGCAAGTCTAATCTACAAAAGTAGCTGAGATGCCCTCTTCTACATGAATAAAAGCTTATGGATTTGGTTGGCTGTTTGTAGTTTCCTCGCTCGCTTCTGGAGTCTTGCCGATAATGGGATAAATGACTGGCGGGGCGGCAGGAAAGTCTACAGGGGGATTTAGTCTATAGTGACCAGATGCCAAACTTCTCAGAACTTGATCAAGTAAAAGTCTATCGT
>JAQYCV010000037.1 GCA_028724525.1 Clostridiales bacterium | reverse complement strand
GGTTCTGTGGGCTCAGGAGGTGCTGGAATGTAACCCAGTTGCAGGATATTGGCGGGGCATCGAAGGATTTCCACAGTTGATCTCAGAGGAGCCGTAACACCAAAAGCCGATACTGTGCCCGCGTCCGCTACCGCCAAGCCTTCAATATAGCCCTTGACGTCGAGGGTTGTCCCCTTTTCTGCTAGTTCTTTAGCTTTTGCATCTGGAATAGTCACCACTCTTTGCCTAACCTGTTCTGCAGTAAGACCCTGATTCCATTGGGAAATTTGCGCAGAGGACAGGGCAATGAGCCGCATATTTTCCTGGATGGTTTCGGGAATTGTCTTGCCTGGGCTCGGTGTGATACTACTTTCTAATATATCCTTGCCTCCTATGCCATCTTTACCATGCTTGCGGAGAACGGTGCGAAGCGTCAACTCTTGGTAGCCTGAATCGTTATTTTTAAGCTGAGCTTGTGATAAATCGACCGCAAAGACCGTAGTCTTGGAATTCTGAACGATACGATTGTCAAAGCTCGTAGGAGCTTCATTATTAGGATCTAAAACAGGAAGCTTATTTTGGTCTGCATCTAAGATAAAGAGAGGGCGCCAGGTATAGGAGTCAAACTGCAGGTAGATTACATCTTTCGGCATTTTAATTTCTGGATTAATTTGCACAACAAGATCCACGTAGGTGTAATCGGCGGCTTTTCCACGGTTGAGGTTAAAATTATCGCCCACATATCTCTCTGGGTAGTCTCGGCTGAAAAGGGGCATAAGTTGGTTAGAGCCAACGGGATTTTTATAGACCAGCATGGCGATCGTGGGGTCCATCTGGTGCTGGGCTTCTAGAACAACCTCATGCACCTGGTTTGGCTCATCCGCAGGCTGGTAATAATCCTTAATGGTCCTCTCACTACCCGCCGCATTGTCAATGTGATTCTTTGTGAAAGGCAGGACATCTTCTCCCGCAACAAAGCTGTTAATCATGACACTGTTTCTATTAACTGGCTCTTCTAGTTGTTGATCCCATTTGCTTAGAACTAGTAAAGACAGAGAATCTTGAGGGAAAGGATCTGTAACAGGTTTATTCAAGCTCCAATAGATACCATAAAGTTTTGCGTCAGCAGGTATGCCATTGGGGAAAGCTGTGCCAATGGTATCATAGGGAGAGTAGAGTCTTGCTCCAGGAGCCAACTCACCGTTATTGATAGCAGGCTGGTCGGACCAGCCCAGGAAAGTTTTAGCTAAGTTTCTCAGCAAGCCATAGTTAACTTCAGGTTCTCCAATTTGCTCGCTTAAGGAGGCGTAGGTTTTTGTCGTATCAATTTGCTTTGACGATTCTCCAACCCACTGCCCAAGGAGAGTAACAGTGTTGGGGGCCTGAGGTGCGCCTACAGGTTCGGGCACATTTTCTGGACTCACTTCAAGATCTGTTTCAGGATCCACTGGATCCTCGGCTGGGTCAGCGGTTGTGTCTTCCGGGTTATCCGGGGTCTCTTCTGGGTCAGCTGGGGTCTCTTCTGGATCCACTGGGTCCTCAGCTGGATCAGCGGGAGTGTCTTCCGGGTCAACCGGAGTCTCTTCTGAGTCAGCTGGGACCTCTTCCACTTTGGGATTCTCTGGGGGTGCTTCTGAAAGGGACAAGGCTTGAATGCCCCCGCCCATAGAAAACAGGCTAATAGCAAGGGTTAAGATCAAACCCATTAACAAGTTCGTTTTAGCCATTTTTCGTGCTTTAACTTTTCGCATTGCAACATTTCTCCTTTAATTCATCTGTATTTTCTATCTAAAAAAGCAATTGCTCTAATTTTATTAAGGGCGTACTCATTCAGTTCAAAAAATCAACAGTAGTTGTCCATCCTATTTGACAAAGCCAGTCCCGCATTTTAGACTGAACAAGCTCAACTACGACGAATGCTCAAGAGCCAAGCTTGCTCTAGGCAATCGTGTAGCAGTAGCGCAAGCTGGAGGGATGGTCGAGTTGGCTGAAGGCACCGGTCTTGAAAACCGGCGGGGGTTTATAGCCCTCCGTGGGTTCGAATCCCACTCCCTCCGCCATAATGATATTGAAATCATTTTACGAAAGGCCCATGCCCCTTGCATGGGCCTTTTTGCGTTTAAATTTTTTGACATTGATAATTGAGATTATTCTTTTGAGCTTAGTGAGCTAGGCTTTTTATGATAATTCTTTCCTAACCATAGCAAGGGCAAGACCAACCAAGCTTAGGCCCAGACCCCAGCCGAGGCTGTTACTTTGGCCCGTTCTGGGTAAGCTTTGCACTTGTGGCACTGGTACGGAAACACTGGGCTGGGTCTGGCGGATGATAACCGTGTTACCCGCAATCTTGACTTCTTGTGTTGGTCCGTTGTAAGGAATGACCAGCTCAGGAATTGTCTGGCTCGTACTGGGCTGGGGCGCAGGCTGAGGCTCAGGCTCAGGCTCGGGCTTGGGATCCGGTTTTGATGAAGGTTTGAAAGCCCAAGTACCCACCAGGACTACATCCTCTTTGGGCATGGTAAATTGGCCATTCTGTAGAGCCAGTCCAGAAGGACTTTGGATGCGCCAGCCGCTAAAAGTCCATGTCCCTTGCTTGCCATCATGTTCTTTGCTGTCGGTGGTGAGATTAGCCTCTACATTAACCGTACTCTTGCTCGCATATACTTTTGTTTCCGGAACATCGGGTGTAAACGAAATGGGGCTTGTACCATCCACTCGGTAGGTCACCTTGTAGGATTTATCATTGGTCGCCTGAAAACCAGATTCAAAATCTGCGTTATAAGTAACAGTCATGCCCTCTGGGACAGGACTTTCGACTAAATTATATTGAACATCAATGGTTTGTAAGTTATTTTCCTTATCGTAGCGATAAACCTGTTTGGCGGCTAAGAAGCTATCCGAGATCCAAGGAGCGGATGAAAGCTCAGCAGAGAAGACATCTACAACCTGGCCGTTAGCCTGTGCAAGGAAAGCCGCTGCAGGGCTAGGAGCAGCTTCTTTTGTTGTGCCATCTGCCAGCACATCCAAGGGCGTGTAAGGATCTTCATAGCTACCATTTAAGGTCAGGGTAACTGCAACCTTGTCCGCATCCTTTACGCCATCACCCCAGACTTTTTTCAAAGTTTTTGCTTTGAGGGCCTCCCAGCCAGCGTAGACATCAACTTCAGGAGTGGCAAAGTTTTCGTCCGCTTTGCGGCCGAAGGGGCTATCTGTCTTCGTGAAATCATAGAGATTATTAGTAGATGCTTCTTGGTACCAGCCCCTGAAGTTATATTTCTGTCTTTGGGGATAGTTTTTCTCGGGCAGGGTCTCTTGTTTAAGTTGGAGAATGCCGTCGCCCTCTACAATGTAGGGTTTATCAAGAGAGCCATAGAAGTAATAAAGTTGTGTTCGAGTAGGATTGGGCGCTGTCTGGCCAGCAAAAGTGACCTGCGCATCATCAGAACCATTGCCGTGGTAGGTCATTTTAGCCCGCTGGCCTAGGACAACCTGCTTATTTACGGGATCTAGGACAAAGTCCCATTTGCCCGGACTCAAATGGTCTCCAGATTCTGCAGCCAATTGGTTAGGGGCATTCGGGTTTTTAGTCAAATAGTGGAGGAACTGAGCATCTGTCAGACTGGGAGTGTAGCCCTCAAGGCCCTTAGCCACGACATAACCCAGCTTGCGGCTAGCGGTTTCGGGCACTTCCTGCTTGTCCACAGGTTTAGTGCTGAGCGTTTCGCTTATAGAAACATTAATTTGCTTATTTAAGTTACCAGTCAACAAGATGGCAGATTGGCCATCCAAGACCCGGACATCTCCGGCATCAAGTTGGGCATTAGGGGTGATGATCACGTCCTTAGCAGCATAGACATTGAGGCCAGGATATTCCGGATGTTTATCCTTATCCGGGTGATTATCACCTGTGGACCAATCCCCCTTGCTGTTCCCTGCTAATGTCATATCATCCAGCTTGAGATAGCCGTCATTGTAGATGCCGGCTCCAACTTTAGAATAAACAAATCCACCAGAAAGTTGGCTACCGCCCTGAATCGTGGTGCTACCCAGGTTGTAGATCAGGCCACCCAGGTCGGATTTACCATTTTTGATGGTAGTCGCATCCAGAGTTAGCACGTTGCCAGGACCTACGTAAATTGCCCCGCCAACCTGGCCACCCCAGAAGAGAGTTTGAGTATTTTCTATTGTTGTGCCTTTGATGGTGACATTGCCAGAGCCACCTTCGCCTTTCTTAGTACCAATAGCAATCGCGCCACCCGTATTATCGCTAGAAAAGTTCTTAAAGATGCACCCTTCAATAGTGTGGTTTCCACCTATACCGGTCTCATAGCAAATAGCCCCACCATAAGTGGCAGTTGATAGGCCATTCGCCTGGCCGCGGCCGGTGAATGTACAGTTAGTTATGTTAGATGTGCTGCCCGCTCCTACGATGTCAATCAGGCCCCCGGCATATGTTACCTTGCCGCTACCTGTATTGGTAAAAGTACACTTATCAATGGTAAGGTTAGTGCCTTCCGCACAGATGGAGCCGCCAGAAATCCCATACGCATCGCCTGCATCGGAGGGGATGACAAAATCAGCGCCCGAGATAGTAACCACACCTTTCCAGGACCGGAGGATACCTCCTGTATTAAAGGGCTTACCAGTCGTATAGTTACCACCGGAAATCGTGCAGGTCGGTTGGCCGTTATTTTGGACACGATCTTGACCAAAAAAAATAGCCCCGCCCTGGTTGCCAGGGATGTTGGTTTCAAAGCAATGGTTGCCCAAAAAATTATTATTGCCCGTAAGACTAAGAGTATTCCCGCTGCCCCCTTCAAAGAAGATGGCGCCACCCTCTGCACCCTTGGCAGTATGGTTATTAGTAATAGTACAAGAATTTAAAGAGACATTGGCATAGTAGGTATAAATAGCACCTCCATGGCCCTGGGTCAGTGGGTTTGTGCTATTTTTTACCGTTTGGTTGGCATCTAAGGTCACATTTTCAAGCGTGAGTTGGGGTTGGCTACCTTTTCCCGTAAGCCAAATTGACCCGCCTTCGCTATTGTCTTGATCGCTCGCAGAAGAACCCTTTGTTAAGGTGACATCGGTAAGGGTGAGATTAGCATCAAAAGCCTTGATATGACGGCTTTGCCCACCACCGTCCATGGTCAGGTTCTTAAGGGCCAAAGAGTGCCCTGTGGTGAAGAACATGCTGGCTAAAGGAGCACCAGCAGTGAGGAAGTGACCGGCCCCATTAATCGTCAAATCTTTAGTGATGGTCAACTGGTCGGTAAACGTGATATCGGCCGTAAGGGTTAGGCTTGCCTCTCCAGCCTCAATTGCCACCTTAAGGGCCTCAAAGCTATCAATTGCATTAACATCATAGGATGGATTGCCCTGAACGTTGTCAGAGTGGTCATCTTCTTCAGAGATTTCTAGTTCATCTTCTTCTTGCTCAGCGTCTTCCAGCAGTTTGTTAAGAGAGGTAAAATAATCGAGCTCTGAGTCTTCGCTCTCTTCATTCTCCAGCTTTTCCTCGGGAATGGTGACCTTGTCATCGTCTCCTGGGGTCGGGACTGGGCCGGCCTCAGGTTCCTTAGAAGGATTAGGGCTTGGTATGTCATTCGGGTCCGGGTTAGCAGGTGTTTGGGCAGGGTCCTCATCCAAGGGCTTTGTCTGAGAATCTACGGGCGAAGCTGCCTCTGTTACCTCATCAGCCGATCCCGCTCCTTCGCTTCTATTTTCTATCGTTATATTAGAGTTATCTGTAGAGGGGGGGTAAGGGATCTTCGTCTGCCGCAACTGCCAGAGGTCCTAGCAGTAAGGAAAGGGACAGAAGAATCGTTACTAATAAAGCAGGCAACTTAACGGACTGCTGCCGATGAACACACGCTTCTCTCATAAGGGTCTCCTTAACAGGTGAATTTCAGGCTCCAGCAACTGAAGAAAGCTCTGAGGCCAATCGCCTAATTATCGTTCAGTATATCAAAATTCTAGAGTTACTTGTTAAATTATCATTACCTATTCCGCTAACAATTCAATTAAGCGATCCAATTCATCGAGATTTTTGTAGGGTATCTCGATTTTGCCCTTGCCAGCCCGGTCTTTAAGTTTAACCTTGACACCCAGATGCTTAGAAATCTTATCCTCTACACTCTTCACAGAGAGGGCATATTGGAGGTCTTTAGGAGACTTGCTTTTCGCACTTCTATCGGCATTGAGAAGGCGGACATAGGCCTCGGTCTGGCGGACATTCAAGCCTTTCTCTACCACATACTGCCCTGCAGCAACCTGCTTGCTCTGGTCTTTAAGGGCTAACAGGGCCCGGGCCTGACCTTCGGACAGCTTTCCTTGGGCCAGCAGGTCTTGCAAGTCAGGGGCTAAATTGTTCAGCCTCAGCGTGTTAGCAATGGCTGACCGGGACTTGGCCAGGCTGCCGGCCAAGGCTTCCTGGGTCATGTCATAGCGGTCCATGAGGATTTGGTAGGCCTGGGCTTCTTCTAAGGGATTAAGGTCTTCCCGCTGGATATTCTCCACTAGGGCCTGGCGGACTTGGGTGACTTCATCTACATCGCGGATGATGGCCGGAATCGTGGTCATGCCCGCTAGGCGGGAGGCCCGCCAACGGCGTTCTCCCGCAATTATGCTGTAATTGCGGTCAGCAATCTTGCGGACAATGATGGGCTGGAGGACGCCCTCCTGGGCTATGGAATCTGCTAATTCTTGAAGAGCCTCTGGCTCAAAGATCTTTCGAGGTTGGCCGGCCTGAGGAGAAATATCATTGATATCCAGTTCATAGACGGCTTCGGCTTCCTTAGCCAATTGGATTTCTGAAGCATTTAGGAGGGCTCCTAGTCCCTTACCGAGTCCCTTTTTCTTTGCTGTCATCTTTTCTCCTCCTAAGCTAAAAAGCTTTCTTTAAATTTTAAGAATTCTTTGGCAACCGCCCGATAGGCCCTAGCTCCCTTAGACCAATTTTCATACTCGAATATGGTTTGCTGATGGCTGGGGGCTTCGCTCAGGCGCACATTGCGGGGGATTTCCCGCTTAAAGACCTTTTCGCCAAAGTAGTTGCGGATTTCCTCACCTACCTGATTAGCCAGCTGGGTCCGAGAGTCGTACATGGTGATAAGGGCGGCGAAGACATCGAGGTCTGCATTCCAGTGCTTTTTCACGGCTGTGATCGTCTCCAGGAGTTGGGCCAGGCCTTCGAGGGCATAGTATTCTGCCTGAATAGGAATTAAGACGCCCCTTGCTGCGGATAAGGCATTGATAGTCAGGAGGCTAAGTGATGGGGGGCAATCAATAAAGATTTCGTCGTACTGGTCTTTGGCCGACTCGAGGGCCTTGGCCAGGATGAGCTCCCGGTCTTTCAAGTCGGCAATCTCCAATTCAGCGCCCGCTAGGTCCATGTTGCCTGGGCAAAGGTCTAAATGCTTGCGGCCACTGGCTAGCACGACCTGGTCAATCGTTTTTTTGCCGATCAAGACATCATAAATCGTGCTTTCTTGCTCACGGGGGTTAAAACCCAGGCCCGAAGAGGTGTTGCCTTGGGGGTCTAGGTCAATAATGAGGACCTTTTCCTTGAGATTGGCCAAAGCTGCGGCCAGATTAATACAGGTGGTGGACTTGCCCACCCCGCCTTTTTGGTTGGAGATCGCAATAATCATGGTTTACTCCCGACTCGACTGTTGATGCCTTTAGTCTAACAGATGCAGGCTTAGGCTTGTTTGCATTCTGATGTCAAAATGAAAATGTTTCACGTGAAACAAAGGCTAATGTTTCACGTGAAACAATTGAGTACTTTAATTGGAACTGCAGGCCGGTCTGAAAAGGCAGAAGAGTCGCCTTCAAGCAAGACCCTAACCGGCCAAGTTTAATTGTCCAAGATCGCGTACTGGGCGTTCTCCTGGATAAAATCCCTGCGGGGCTCGACCTTATCGCCCATGAGGAGGGAGAAGGTCTGGTCGGCTTCCTGCAGGTCAGACACATTCACTTGTAAGAGTTTCCGTCTTTCTGGATTCATGGTCGTTTCCCAGAGCTGGTCAGGGTTCATTTCGCCCAGACCCTTAAAGCGCTGGAGCTTGGGGTTTTCCCAGCCCTGTTCTTCCTTGATCTTTTCAATGTCTTCATCCTCATAGGCGTAGAACTCTTTATCCCCCTGGTAAACCTTATATAAAGGCGCCTGAGCGATATAGACATGGCCTTCTTCTACCAAGGGCCGCATGAAGCGGAAGAAGAAGGTGAGGAGGAGGGTCCGGATATGAGACCCGTCGACATCAGCATCTGCCATAATAATGACCTTGCCATAGCGAAGCTTGCTGAGGTCAAAATCAGGGCCAAGGCCTGTCCCCAGGGCCATCACAACCGGCATGAGCTTGTCGTTGTTGTAGACCTTATCATGGCTGGTTTTTTCGACATTGAGCATCTTGCCCCAGAGGGGGAGGATGGCCTGGTATTTACGCTCTCGGCCAGACTTAGCGGACCCGCCAGCGGAGTCACCTTCTACAATAAAAAGTTCGCACCAAGTGGGATCGTTCTCCTGGCAGTCTGCCAGCTTGCCGGGTAGGGCATTGCTTTCAAAGACGGACTTGCGCCGGGTGAGGTCACGGGCCTTGCGGGCGGCTTCCCTGGCCCGGGAGGCGGCCATACACTTATCAATGACCACGCGGGCTACGGCGGGATTCTCTTCAAAATAAGCGCTGAGCTTGTCATTAATGGTCGCTTCTACGACTGTCCGGACCTCGGCATTACCCAGCTTGCTCTTGGTTTGTCCCTCAAATTGAGGGTCAGACAGTTTGACAGAAATAATAGCGGCTAAACCTTCCCGGGCATCGTCACCGGTAATATTCTTGTCCTTGTCCTTGAGCAGCTGGTTCTTGCGGGCGTAGTCATTGATACATTTGGTCAGGGCTGACCGGAAACCCGTCAGATGGGTTCCCCCTTCAATGGTGGCGATATCGTTGGCATAGGTATAGACAGATTCATTGTAGCTATCGTTATACTGCATGGCGACTTCCACATAAACCCCGGCATCCTTACCATTAATGAAGATGGGGGTATCGTGGAGGACCGTTTTATTCTGGTTGAGGTATTCCACAAAAGAGATAATCCCCCCCTCGTAGTGGAGGTCGATCTCGCGGGGCACTTCCCCCCGGTTATCCCGCAGGATAATGGTGACATTCTTATTCAGGAAGGCCATTTCCCGGTAGCGGGTAATCATGCGCTCAAAATCTACTTGGTTGTCCGGAAAAATCTCGGGATCGGGTTTAAAACGGGTGGTCGTACCATGCCGGTTGGTCTTGCCGGTGACGACTAAAGGTTCAACCGTATCCCCCCGCTCGAAGCGGATCTTGTGGATGGCCCCATCCCGATGGACAGTGACCTCCATCCAGGCAGAGAGGGCGTTAACGACAGCTGCGCCCACGCCATGGAGGCCGCCAGAGACAGAGTAGGCCCCGCCACCAAACTTACCACCCGCATGGAGCTGGGTGTGCACTAACTCGACCGTAGGAATACCCTCCGTGGGATGGATGCCCACGGGAATCCCGATCCCGTTATCGGACACCTGGATAGACTGGTCAGGAAAGACATCCACCTCGATTCGGTCACAGCGGCCAGCCATGGCTTCGTCGATGGAGTTGGCCACGATTTCATAAATCAAGTGGTGGAGACCCCGGGTGGTCGTATCCCCAATATACATGCCAGGCCGTTTCCGCACGGCTTCCAAGCCTTGGAGGACCTGGATATCCGAGTCTGTGTAGGCCGAAGAGTTGGAGGTATCAAAATTCTCCTTATTGGCCAAGATAGCCTTGAAATCACCCTTTTCGTGGTAGTCCTCCAGGAGAGCGCGGGGATTGTCTGCCCGGTTGCTCAGCTCATCAGACTCAGACGGGTGACCTGCTTCATCTAGGCCTTCTTGGCCTAAATCTTCACGCTGATCAGCATCTTCTTCAGCCCGCCGCAGTAATTCTTGGAGATTATCAGAATGTTCTTTGTCCATGGTGTGTCCTTAAAATAAATTCTATCTTGCTATTCTTGTTGCTATTGTTATGAGCCTTGAGCCAGCCGTTCCAGCTCTGCTTGATAATAGGTCTGGCTAAAACGAGCCTTTAAGGTCTCAGGCCGGACGGGGGAGAGGTAGATTCGGTCCAAGCAAACCACGACCGATCGGGGGATTTCCGGACCTAACCATTCCAGGCGGTTCGCTTCTTCAGCTTGGAGAAGAAAGTCTTGGAAATCCTGACTCTGGGCGCTGGCCCGGTCCAAATCCAGGACGGCAACTAGCCAAGAGCTGAGGATGGAAACATCTTGTCCAATGTGTATATACACGGCTGAAATAGCCCTCCCACAACTCTTTCTATTATAGCATAATTGGGGCCACCTGCCGGTGAATATAAGGTATTATTTTAATATATAGGGGTGCGGAAACTGTCCCAGGCTGGGACCCTAGAAATTAGGATTGGCTGACCTGGCCAGCCTTGACATGAAAGACGCGATTTTCTGGATTTTTGGCCAAAAGCTTTTGGGCCACCTGGTCGAGGTCGGTACAGGTTAGGAAAACTTGCTTATCAGAGACCAGGTCAAAAAGCCGGGTCCGCCGGTCCTGGTCCAATTCTGACATGACGTCATCTAGGAGCAAGACGGGTTTTTCTTCGCAGTGGTTTTCTAGGACCGCTAGTTCAGCGACTTTGAGAGATAAAACCAGGGACCTTTGCTGGCCTTGGGAGGCATAGTTTTGGGCCGAGAGGCCGTTCAGGACCATCTCGATATCATCGCGATGGGGCCCGTAAGAGCTGTATCCTCGGAAAATTTCATCCTCCCGGATCTGGGCCAAGCGGTTTAAGAAAGCCGCTTGTACCCCTTCTGGGCCCTGGGAGAGGTCGATTTGCGAGGGCTTTTGGTAGTTGAGCTGGATGGTCTCCTGGCTGGCAGAGAGGGTCTGCATGGCCTCCTGGGCAGCCCTGGTTAATTCTTCTAAAATTTCTTGTCTTTTACAGATAATAAAGGCCCCGGCTTCTGCCAGTTGCTGGTCCCAGATATCCAGGTTCAAGCGTAGCATTTGCTGGCTTTCCGCGGATAAGCGACCTTTTTCTTTATCCCGAATATCCTTGAGAATATGGTTGCGCTGCTTCAATAATTTTTGGTAGATCTGGAGTTGACGAAAATAGGAGGGGGACAGCTGGGAGATTAAGATATCCAGGAAACGCCGGCGTTCGCCCGGCCCCTTTTTGATCAGCATGAGGTCTTCGGGGGCAAAGATGACCGCCAAAAAGCGGCCAAATAAGTCTTGCAGACGTTCTAATTCTAGGCCCTGGCTGGAAATCTTCCGCTGGGCCTTACCCTTAGCGACTTGTGAGGGAAAAATATCCGCCAAGGCCTTATCGCCCACAGGCTGGCCGTAGAATTCCGACTCATAGCGGAGGGTCAAGCTTTCTTGGGCCCCATTGGTCCGGACATAGTTTAGGTCTATCTGGTAAAATTCCTGGCCCTGCTGGATCAGCTCCTTATCCTTGGACGTCCGGTGGGACCGGGCACAGGACATGAGGTAGATAGCTTCCAGAATATTGGTTTTTCCCTGGGCATTGTCCCCCCAGAGCACATTGTGTTGGGGGGCAAATTCCAAGTCCAGGTCAGGATAATTCCTAAAATTCTTTAATTGCAGGCGTTTGACGTACACTGAGGCTTAACGGCGCAAGGGAAGAACCATGTAGAGGAAGTCTTCTCCCTCCAGGGGTTTGATCAAGCAGGGGGCGGAAGATCCTGAGAATTCTAAAACCACCTTTGCCTGGTCAATGACTCCCAGGGCATCTAAGAAATACTTGGGGTTAAAGTCAATGTCGATATTGTCACCCGCCAGGTCTACGGCAATCGTTTCTTCTACAGAGCCTAGGTCGGTCTTAGCGGAAATTTGCAGTTCATGAGAGGACAGAGTCTTGAGGGAAACAGGGAAACGGCGTTGCTCTACATTAATTAAAAGGGCGGCCCGTTCGATAGCGGCCAGCATGTCTTGGGTAGAAACCGTAATTTGACTGGTGCAGCTGGGGGGTATAATCCGCTTGTAGTCCAGGAAGTCTCCTTCAATCAGGCGGGAAACCAAACGGAATTTCTCGGTTTCAAAAAGAATATGGTTGTGGGAAGGGAAAATGGCGATGCTATCTCCCGCTTCCAGAGCCCGGGCAACCTCGGCCATGGCTTTACTGGGGACAATAAAGTCTAAAATATCGTCCTTTTCCTCCAGGTCAGAAGACCGGACGGCCAGGCGGAAGCCATCGATAGCGACCATTTCTAGTTTGCCTTGCTCATAGTGGACCTTGAGGCCATTTAAAATCGGCCGGCTTTCATCCGTTGAACTGGCAAAAAGGGTTTGGCCAATCATCTCTTTTAAGAGTTCCTGGGGCAGGTTAAGCTTTTGCTTTTCCTCAACCTCCGGCAATTTAGGATATTCATCGCCGGGCTGGGCGAAAATCTCAAAATTCGCCTGGCCGCTTTTGATAGTGGCCTTGTATTTATCATCGATCTGGATAAAGACATTTTCTTCTGGCAATTTTCTGACGATATCACCGAAGATTTTAGATTTAAAAACAACCTCGCCGCCTTGGCGGATTTCTGCTGGTAGCCGGGCTTCTATACCGGTTTCCATGTCATAACCCGTGAGAGTCAGCTTATCCTGGGCGGAAAAGAGAATCCCTTCAAGGATAGGCAGGGTAGACCGACTAGCGATCGCCCTTTGTACCATGGAAATGGCGTTGTTCAGGTCAGTTCTACTACAAATTACTTGCATATTATCCTCGCTTATCTTGCTTGACTTGAGTCAAACTCTTAGGCCGTGTTGGGTTAGTGTTACAGTTTTGTTTCTAAAACTTTACAATATTATAGCCTTTTTAGACCCAGCTGGGGTGGTCTTGTCTCTGTGTCAGCTTCCGCTTGGCTCAGCCTAATAACTTAACTTAGGAGGCTATTCATCTTCTTATTATGTCCTGTGGATCATGTGGACAAGTCAGAAAGACCTCGCTTTTACCGGTCTTTAGACCTGTCAACAAGCCTGTGCAAAACTTGGGATAAGTGGAGGCCTTTTCCACATAATTGACAGGCCTTTTTTTATGCACAAAGCTTCCACAGCTTATCCTCAGCCTTTCCACAGACCTTTGCACAAGGGGCGCAAAGGCCTGTCTAGATGGGCTTTTGATCTTAAGGCCTCAGACGGAGGGAAATCTCGTCAAGGGCGTGTTTAAGTTTGGCGTCGCTACTTTGTTCTTCTGCTACCTTGTTGCAGGCATGGATGACAGTCGCGTGGTTGCGGCCCCCAAAGACCTCACCAATTTCCGTGTAGGTCATATCGACCAGCTTGTAGCAGAGATACATGGCCAAATGCCGCGGCTGGACGAGTTCCCGCTTTCTTTGCTTGGATTTGAGGTCATCTACGCTGACATTAAAGTAGTTGGCGCAGACATTCATGACCAAGGGCGCATCCAATTTTTGCCGGGCGGCGGGCTGGACCAGGTCTTTCAAGGCCAGGCGGGTATTTTCCAGGTTGAGTTCATTGCCCAGCATGGAGAAGGCGATCAGGGTCTTGAAGGCTCCTTCCAGCTCCCGGATATTCGAAACAATATTGCTGGCGATATAGTCCATGACGTCGTCAGAGAGGATGACCTGATGGTTCTGGGCCAGGCGGTCTAGAATGGCCATCCGGGTTTCGTAATCTGGTGGGGTGATATCGATGGTCAGACCGGAAGAAATCCGGGTCCGTAGCCGGTCCTCCAAGGTGGTTAAGGACGAGGGGGGTTTATCACAGGTGAGGACAATGTTTTTCCCGGCCTCAAAGAGACTGTTGAAAGTGTGGAAAAACTCTTCCTGCATCTGCTCTTTATTTTCAATAAATTGGATATCGTCGATGAGGAGTAAGTCTACCATCCGGTACTTTCTCCGGAAGGCATCATACTTCTTGCTGGCAATAACCTTGATAAATTCATTGACGAATTGTTCGGACTGGACATACATGACTGTTTTGTCCGGATATTCCTGGCAAACATAGTTGCCAATGGCCTGCATGAGGTGGGTTTTACCCAGACCAGACCCCCCATAGAGAAAGAGGGGGTTGTAGTTGCTTTTGGACTGCTGGCCGTGCATGGAAGCGACCGCCACGCAGGCCGCGTGGGCAAAGCTATTGCCAGGTCCAACGACAAAGCTGGAGAAGGTATAGGCCGGATTGAGTTTGGAGGCTCCATTCTCCCGGCTGGCGCTGGCCTCTTCCTTGGCAAAGAGGGCATCGAGGGCGGGGGCAGGCGCTGTGGGCGCTTGAACCTCCACGGCCAGGCTAAACTTCTGCGATGTGGCCAGGGCCAGGGCATTCTCGATGAGGGGGGTGTATTTGGCTACAGATTCCCGGCTTAATTCATTGGGAACATTTAAAATAAAGCTCTTATTGGGGCCCAATTGGGGCTTGATGGGTTCAAACCAGGTCTGAAAAGCAAGCTCGCTGATTTCATCCCGTAAGTAATCTTGGCAGGTCTTCTGCCAGATCGCTTTTGCGTCTCCTTGAGTGTTCATGTGGTCCAGCTTTCTCTCAATTAATAGGTCCTCATTCTAGCAAAAAGCCCTGGGGAATAAAAGGCGGAAAAGCCATATATACCAGGGCTTTTGAGACTTATTAACAGAGATTATCCACATTCAAGGGCCCCAAACTTATCCACATATTGTGGATAAGTTTGGGAAAAACGGCTAGCGACAAAGTTTTCTAGCCAGAAAAGCATTAACATTTTTTGTTCCTTATTGTGGATAAAGCTCCCGACAAATTTCCACCTGCTAAGAAAGACAAAATTTGTGGAAAAGAGAGAAATTCAAGCTTTTACAAATTTGTCCTGCCGCCCGCAACTAGTGGGCAGTTCCCTTTAGCCTTAGAAAAGTGGAGAAAAGGGCTTGAGGACAAATTCCAGGCACTTATGCCGCCAGGGCCGCTGGTCCCAGCTGGACTTATTAATTTCCTGGCTCTGGCCGATAATCGCCTCCATATCGGCTTCTATATCCTGCAAAACAGGGTCCTGGTAGATGTAGACCGCGTTTTCAAAGTTCAGATAGAGGCTGCGGTAGTCCAAATTTATGGAGCCGATCAAGGCCCGGTTGTGGTCGGCCAGGAAAGTTTTGGCGTGGAGGAAGCCAGGCTGGTAGAGGAAGATCCGGCAACCTGCCTCCAGGAGGGGGGCAAAGTTGGACTGGCTGACCCTATAGACCAGTTTTTTGTCCGGGATGCCTGGCATAAGGATGAAGACTTCTACGCCAGACTGGGCCGCCTGGATGAGGCGGTTCATGAGCTCGGTTTCGGGCACCAGATAGGGGGTGGAGATATAGAGGCGTTTTTCAGCTGTGGAAATGAGGGAGATGATGAGGTCAGAGGCGGGGTCATCCTCTCGGCCCAGGGGGCCATCCCAAAAGGGTACCACGAGGCCCGCATCTGCCGGGGCCTGCCAGGGGTCTGGCCAGTCGGGCAAAAAGCGGCTGTAATCCTTATCCAGAGGGTAGATCCGGTCATGTTCCCACATGAGGAGAAAGTCTGTGGTGATTGCGTCACAGGCCGGACCCTCTATGCGGATGGCCGTATCCTTCCAATAGCCAAAGCGCTTGTGGATATTGGCATATTCATCGGCCAAGTTGGTCCCGCCCAGCCAGGCAATCTTGCCGTCAATAATCGCCGCCTTTTGGTGGTTGCGATAATTGCGGTAGAGGCCAGAGACATAGCGGGCAACGGGGTTAAAGTTAATAAGCTTGACCCCATGGTCCTTGAGTTTGACCATGGTAGCCGAGTCGGCCCGGGCCGTGGTCCCAAAGTCATCGTAGAGGAGGCGGATTTCTAAGCCTTGGTCAGCCTTCTTCAGGAGGAGGTCAACCGTTTGCTCCCAGATATAGCCATCCGAAATAATGAAATACTCCAAAAAGATAAAGTCCTTGGCCTGGGCCAAATCCTCTAGCATCTGGGCAAACTGGGCTTCACCCGTCGCGGCATAGGTCAGCTTGCTATCTCCGTAGACAGGAAAACCCTTATTGATCAGATAGCGGAGTTGGATCCGGCTTGGGGTATCCAATGACCGCCCTTCCAGGTCTTCCAGGCTGGCCTCCTGGCTCTTGCGCCAGGCCTTTAGCCTCTCCTGGCTTTCGGCAAAGAGCTGGCGCTGGCGGCCAAAACGGTTTTCATTCCCCCAGCAGAAGTAGAGGATGAGGCCCAAGGCGGGGAAGAAGAGAATGATCATGATCCAGAAGATGGTATAGGAGGTCCGGTTGATCTTCTGGGAAAGGTAAATGGCGAGGACCAGGGCTGTGACCTGGAGGCCGGCCAAGATGCCCAGACCCAGGCTGGTCAGCCTCAAGGCCAGCCAATTGAGGCAGAATAATTCCAGTGCAAAGAGAAGGAGGGCTATAAGTAAACTCAAGAGACCAGGTAGCTTGAGCTTGTAGTTATAACCTGGTTTGGGGTTAATTTTAGCTTCTTCTTCTGGACTCAAGTGTTTTCCGGCAAATTCTGACATGAAGGCTCCTCCCTTCGCTTTTAATGGCCCTTAGCCTTTTGACCAGTATAAGCCTTTTGGCAGTCAGGGCAGTAGCGGGTCCCCCGGCCAGCCACCTGGATTTTTTCGATGATAGCCCCGCACTTGGGGCAGGCCTGGCCCTCCTTTTGGTAGACCGCCAGGGATAGTTGAAAATGTCCCTTGCGGCCAAAGGAGTTGACATAGTCCCGGAAGCTGGTGCCTCCCAGGCCAATCGACTCCTCCAAGAGGCAGGGGACCAGCCTATAAATTTCCCGGACCTTGTCTTCGGGGATTTGGCCGGTCAGGGAGTTTGGCCGGATGCCTGCCCGGAAGAGGACTTCATCCGCATAGATATTGCCCAGGCCGGCGACCAAGGTCTGGTCTAGGAGGGCTCCCTTAATACTAGATTTGGGCCGGCGCTGGAGCTTGGCCCAAAAGTCTTCCCAGGTCCAGTCTGGCCCAATGGCGTCTGGACCTAGGCCGGCAAAGCCCTTGTCCCGCCAGGCCTCGCCCAGGGGAAAGAGGGAGATCCGGCCAAAGCGCCGGAGGTCGTCAAAGAGGAGGCGGGACCCGTCGGCGAAGGTCAAACGAGCCCGGAGGTGGGAGGCCTCTTGCTTGTCATCCTCCGGGTCCGTGCCCGGCCCGGCAAAGAGGAGCTTCCCCGTCATCCGCAGGTGGACCAGGAGGCTGGCCTGGTCGAAGTTGAAAACCAAATACTTGCCCTTGCGGTCCAGGCTCTGCAGGGTCTGGCCAGAGGGGTCTAGGTCCTCGGGGTTTACCAGGACCTCAGGCGTATAGCTTTCCAGCTGGCCAAGCTCTTTTTGCAGGATCAGGCCTTGTAAATTTCGCCGGATGGTTTCTACTTCGGGGAGTTCTGGCATCTTAGTCGGCTTTCAAATATTGGGTCCAGGCCTCAGAGGGCAGGTCAGAAGGCAGGTAAAAGCCCTCCCGGGGAGAGAGGGAGACCAGGCCCAGGCTGGCCCCGTCGGGCGAGGCGGATCTTTTGAATTGGTTCTGGCTAAAGCGGCGGAGGAAGGTCTTGAGGCTAGACTGGATGAGATCAGGCTCATAGCGGTCTTGAAAGGCTAAGAGCGCCAGGTCCAGTATTTTCTGGGGACTGGCGTGGCGCTTTATCAGCTGCCAGAGGAAAAAGTCGTGGAGCTCATAGGGGCCTAGGATGGCCTCTGTCTTTTGGCTGAAGGCATTTTCTTCCAAGGGGAGGAGCTCTGGGCTTACAGGGGTCGCGATGATATCAAAGATGATTTCCGCCAAGCGGGTCTGGCCAGTTGCGAAATGCTCGGCCTCATACTGGCAGAGGGCCCGGACCAGGGTCTTGGGCACGCTGATATTCACGTTATACATGGACATTTGGTCCCCATTGTAGGTGCACCAACCCAGGGCGGATTCGGAGAGGTCACCGGTCCCAATGACTAAGCCGCCAACCTGGTTGGCCAGGTCCATGAGGATCTGGGTCCGCTCTCGGGCTTGGGCGTTTTCGTAAGTGGTATCAAAGACCTGGCCGGAATGGCCCAGGTCCTCTAAATGCTGGTCTACGGCCTTGTGAATAGGAATTTCCCGGTAGGAAGCCCCCAGGCTTTCAGCTAGGTCGCGGGCATTATCCTTGGTCCGGTCATGGGACCCGGGTCCCGGCATGGAGACGGCGACTATATCCGTTAGAGGTCGGTTTTGGGCCAGGAGGGCCCGGCGGCAAATCAAGAGGGCCAAGCAGGAGTCCAGGCCCCCGGAAAGGCCCAAGATGAGCTTGGCCTGGGGCAACTGGTCCATCCTCCGGCAAAGGCCGGCGGTCAGGAGGTCAAAGGCCTCCGCATAGTAGTGAGGTGCGGCCTCCTCCCTTGGGATAAAGGGGTCGGTCTGGAGGGGCCGGTAGAGGCTCTTTCTCGCTTGCCGGCTGGGCCCCTTAGTCTGTAGGGTGAGGGGGAAGACCTGCTGGTTCGGGGCTTCTAGGCCACGCAAGGCGGCTTCTTGGGCTAAGTAGTCCAGGTCTAGGTCCACTAAGAGGGGGTCCCGGTTAAAGAGGCCGGACTGTCCTAAAATTTCTCCATTTTCTGCCACCAGCCGGCTACCCGAGAAGGTCCCATCGCTAGAAGACTCCCCGTAGGCTGGGCTGATAAAGGCCAGGCAAGTTGCTCCCGCCTGGCTCCAGCTTTGGATGGCGGCCCGCTTTTGCTCTGTCTGGCCCAGGCTTTCTTTGGCCAGCCTAAAGACCAGTCCGACCTTGCCTTGAGCCTGGTGTAAGAAGCTAGCTAGGCCACTTAGCTGCCCTGGCTCCCGGTCGGCAGTCAGGCAGAAGGTCTTGTGGGCCTGGTCTGCCAGGCTAAAGAGGGTGGAAGAGGGCAGGAGGGGGACCTCCCGGCCCGAGGGGAGGCAGAAGCTGGCCCCTAGGGGAGGCTCAAGGGCAAAGAAGTGGGCCAGGTATTTTTGCCTGGTTGGATTACTGCCCGCCTGGACCGGCAGAGCCACTAGGGCTTGGACCGCCCCATCCCGGATTAGGGCGGCAGCCAGGTAAAAGGCTCCTTGGTAAAAAATGGGCAGGGAAGTGATGACGACCGGGTATTTGCCCCGGCTTTCTGCCGCCAGGCCCTCCAGCTGGGCCAGAGCCTCTTCTAAGAGTTGCTGATGGAGGAGGCCAGGTCCAAGACTCAGGCCGGTGAGGGAGAGGGCGGGAAAGACGATGAGGTCGGGATCCTCTGCCCAGAGGGCCCGCAGGGCCCGGATCTGCCGGCTTTTATTGGTCAGGGGCTGGCCTAGGGCCAGGTCGGGGCTGGCAAGAGCCAGGCGAAGATAGTCATGGGAAAACATAGGCTTTACTCTTTCTTATGGCTTTTTTATGGCTTATGATCTGCCTTCGCAGTTTTCATCATCTTAAAGATTTCCTTGAAGCCTGGTAGCTTGCCGTAGGTCAGGCTACCCCGGCGGTAGAGCCGGCCAGCGATTCGACTGCAGGCCATAATGGTCAGGCTGTGAATAATAATAGCGACCAGGATCTGCCAAACCGGTAAACCCAGCATAGAGTAGCGGACAAAGAAAGGCAGAGGCCCAATAAAGGGGATAAAGGATACAATGGCCACCCAGGTTTTTTCCGGGGTAAAAGTGCCGGCGATGGCCAGCAGGAAAAGGACTATAATGAGCATGGTCAGGGGGGCAATGACCTGGTTGACTTCCTCAGAACGAGAGACCAGGGACCCTAAACCCGCAAAGAGGTAGGCCAGGCAGAGATAGCTCAAGATGAAAGTTATGACAGCCATAATAAAAACATGGGCCGGCATGTTGAGGGCAACATCAAAGAAGCTACCCGCCTCATAACTGCCTCGGTTAATTTGGTAAAAGACCAGGTAGACCAGGCCGAAAATGACCATGGAGAAAAGGCCAGCCAGGCCGGTCCCCAGAACCTTGCCGTCCACCAGCTGCCGGGGCTTGGCCGAGGTGATCAGGAGCTCCATGGTCCGGGACCCCTTTTCATAGGCCACGGAAACAGCTGTCATCTGTCCATAGGCCAGGATAACCATGTAAAGGACAAAGACAAGGAAGTAGGTATATAAGTGGGTTTGTTCCTGACTCATCCCGCTTTCGGCAGACCGGTCCAGGGTTTCTAGCTGAGGACCATGGACCAGCTGAGCTGCGGCAGAGGGGCTAAGGCCCTGATCTTGCAAAGCCTGAATTTGCACTTGGTCTTTGACTAGGGCAAAGAGGACCTCTTCCGGGTGTTCTGAAAAGGGCTGGCGGTCGGTCAGCCACTGGAAACTTTCGGCATTTTCCAGACGGAGGACCCCAAAGAGATTTTCCTGGTCAATTGCCTTGAAAATCTCCTCCTTGCCCTGCCAGTTACCTTCCTGTAGCTTGTATTGGGGGATGGCAGCCTGGGCGAGGTTCAGGTCAATGCTGTAATCGGTGTCGTTAACCAGGCCAATATGGCCCTTGACCTCAGTGCCCTCTTTTTTGACCAGGGCAGAAAGCTTGGGGAAGGAGAGGAAAATGATCAAGAGCAGGCAGCTGATGAGGAGCGAAAGCTGATAGGACCTACTCGTGACCAGGCTGCGGAATTCAAAACGCGTGACCACCCAGGTGGGATGGCTTTTTTTCTTTTCTGGCATAGGGGCTATCCTTTCTAAAGCTCAGAATGATCGCCTTCTGCGACATCTAGGGCCTGGCCGCCCGTGTACTGGATGAAAATTTCTTCCAAAGTCGGCTCAACCACCTGGAACTTGTCCACCTGGAAGGGGCAGGCCGCCAGGTCGCGGAAGAGGCGGTCGGCCTGGTCAGGGGCCGTCAAGTGAACTAGGACTTTTTCCTTGGCCAGATGAATGGCCTGGATTCCGGCCTGGATCTGCCCTTGGGCCTGGGCACTTTCAAGCGCTTGCTGGGCTTCTTCCGGGCTGAGGAAACGGCCATCCTGGCGGAGTTCCAGGGCTAGCTTAGACCGGTCGGCCTGGCGACGGATCTCCCGAATGGACCCCTGGAGACGGATCTTCCCCTCATAGAGCAGGGCCATATCCTGGCAGATGTTTTCCACATAGGACATCTGGTGGGAGGAGAAAAATACCACCTTGCCCAGGTCAACTTGCTCCAAGATGACATCTTTTAAAAGCTGGGCGTTGACGGGGTCGAGGCCGGAGAAGGGCTCGTCAAAAATAATCAGGTCGGGCTCATTTAAGAGGGCCACGGCCAGTTGGATTTTCTGCTGGTTGCCCTTAGATAGGGTCTCCAGCTTGTCCTTGGCGTGGGTGGTCATGCCAAAGCGGTCCAGCCACTTGAGGGCCTGGGTCTTGGCCTCCTGGTAGGGCATGCCCCGGAGCTCCGCGATATAGATGACCTGGCGGAGGATGGGCTCTTTTTCGTAAAGGCCTCTCTCCTCGGGCAGGTAGGCCACCCGAATATGGGCCTGGCTCAAGGGCTGGTCGTTCCAAAAGAGTTCGCCCTGGTCGGCCTTAAAGACATCCATGATGATGCGGATGGTGGTGGTTTTGCCCGCCCCATTCCGGCCCAAGAGGGCAAAAGCCTGGCCGGCCTGGGCCTCAAAAGAAAGTCCTTTGAGGACCTGGTGATCCCCAAAGGACTTATGTAGGTTTTCTACGCGTAATTTCATTAGTCTTTTTTAATATCTAGCTCAATGTCTAGTCAATAGCGGCTAGGAGGTCGTTCTTCACGTGGAAGGCGGCTTTACCAGCGTAGCGGGCAGATTCTCCCAGACTTTCTTCAATGCGGATGAGCTGGTTGTATTTGGCAACCCGGTCGGACCGGCAGGGGGCACCTGTCTTGATCTGGCCAGCGTTGACGGCTACTGCCAGGTCAGCGATAGAGGCGTCCTCGGTTTCGCCGGACCGGTGGGAAATGACGGCGGTCCAGCCATTGCGCTGGGTCATCTCGATGGCCTGGAGGGACTCGGTGATGGAACCGATCTGGTTGATCTTAATGAGGACAGCGTTGGCAGAATCTTCCTTGATCCCGCGGGCAATCCGCTCCGTGTTGGTGACGAAGAGGTCGTCGCCTACCAGCTGGACCTTATCACCCAGGCGTTGGTGGAGCTTCTGCCAGCCCTGCCAATCTTCCTCAGCCAGGCCGTCTTCCAGGGAGATGATGGGGTATTTTTCAGTCCAATCTGCCCAGAAGTCGATCATTTGGTCTGTGGTGTAGAACTTGCCAGTCTTCCAGAAGAGGTAGCCTTCCTTGCCTTCCTTCTTGGCTTCTTCGTACATTTCCGTGGAAGCGGGGTCTAGGGCGATAAAGACATCCTTGCCCGGGGTGTAACCCGCTTCTTCAATGGCCCGGATGATGTATTTGACGGCGTCTTCGTCTTCCTTGAGATTGGGGGCGAAGCCGCCTTCATCACCAACCGTGGTGCCATAGCCGTCTGCCTTGAGGAGCTTGGCCAGGGTGTGGTAGATTTCGGAACCCCAGCGGAGGGCTTCTTGGAAGGAGTCAGCGCCTACAGGCATGATCATGAACTCTTGGGCGGAAATGGAGTTAGCGGCGTGTTTGCCCCCGTTGATGATGTTCATCATGGGAACGGGCAGGATGTGGCCGTTAATGCCGCCAATATATTGGTAGAGGCTGAGGTCCAAGGCTGCAGCGGCAGCGCGGGCGGCGGCCAGGGAAACTGCTAAGATGGCGTTGGCGCCTAGCTTGCCCTTATTGGGGGTCCCATCTAATTCCAGCATGGTCAGGTCTAATTCTTCCTGCTCAAAGACATTCATGCCGATCAGTTCGGGAGCGATAATCTCGTTGACATTTTCTACAGCGTTCAGTACGCCCTTACCCATGTAGCGGCCCTTGTCGCCGTCTCTGAGTTCGACAGCTTCAAAAGAACCGGTGGAGGCACCAGAGGGTACAGCGGCCCGGCCGTATGTGCCATCTTCCAGGAGCAGGTCTACTTCAACTGTGGGGTTGCCCCGGGAGTCTAAAATCTCGCGGGCATAAATATCTTCGATCAGTAATTGGTTAATCATATGGAACCTCCATTGTTTCTTATGTGTTGCTTCTCTGTTTTCGTATGGAGCGCAGAGCAGGCCTGCGCCACACATCATTATAACGGGAATTGACGATAAAATGCTAAATAAGAGTAATTTATGGATTTCCTTGGGAAAGAAGCTAGTTTACTTCTTCGGTTTTCGGTTTTTCGGGAAATATCGTAAGTAGGGGGTAGCTAGGTCCTGCTGCATTCCGGCTTTTCGGATTCTTGTTTTCTCGGGCATTTTTGCAGTTAATGGGTGGATCATGGCGTCCTAAGCACCCATTACTTGCAGATTTGCCCTCTTTACCATCCACTTCTTGCAAAATTGCCCGGCGCCCCCACCCATTAACTGCAAACTTGTCTGAAATCCAGGAAATCCGAAAGGCCCCAGCCCTTGCCAGGGTCCTCCCCCCACAAGCTATACTATATTTAATACAAAAGACGAGGTGGACTTATGCAATACACTGAATTAGGAAAATCTGGCCTGAAAGTCTCTAAGCTGGCCCTGGGGACCTGGGGCCTGGGGGGCGGTAGCGTGTGGTCTGACAAGGACAGCACAGTTAAGGAAACGACTCGGCTCTTAGACAGCTGTGCGGAGGTTGGTATCAACTACCTGGATACGGCCCCGGTTTATGGGACAGGGGTGTCGGAGGAGCTTTTAGGCCAGGCCCTCAAGGGGAGGCGGCAGGATTTCATCCTGCA
This sequence comes from Clostridiales bacterium, assembly GCA_028724525.1. Lineage (GTDB taxonomy): Bacteria > Bacillota > Clostridia > Saccharofermentanales > DTU023 > SFFI01. The sequence continues at coordinate 28,003 of JAQYCV010000037.1, read as the reverse complement.
AACAAAATGCTCGCTCAACTGGCGGCAGGAAGGCGGCAGCTTCAAATATGCCCGGGATGGCTATACGGTTAACAATGACACCAGTCCTACAGCCATCCGCCGGGATGTGGAGGACTCCCTCCGCCGCCTGCAAACCGACTATCTAGACGTCCTCATTGTCCACTATGTGAACGCAGATACCTGTCCAGTTCCAGAGACGGTGGCTGGCCTGGAGGCCCTGGTCCGGGAGGGGAAGATCCGGGCCTACGGCTTGTCCAACAGTCGGCCAGAAGACTTAGAAGCCTATGTGGCCGCGGCTGACGGAATTCCTCAAGCCCAGGGTCCCAGCCTCGTTCAAGAATTCTTCAGCATTCTTTCCCCCTTCCATGGCCGGGCTTATTTCCCGGTCTGCGCTGCCCGCAAGGCTAGTTTCCAAACCTATGGGGTCTTAGAGGAAGGTTTTTTGACCGGGCCAGACTTTTTAGACCGCCACTTCGCAGCCACAGACATCCGGTCCCGTATCCCCTGGACCCAGGACTCCTACCAGGAGGGCCTCCGCCAGGCATTCCAGGCTTGGCAGCCCCTCTGCGACCAGTATCTCTGCTCTTTTGCCAATCTTGTTGCCGCCTGGGCTCTCCGGCAATTTGACCAGATGAGCCTCTTAATCGGTATGCGGCGGCCAGAAAATGTCCACGACAATGTGAAATGCTTAGATCTGGATCTGACGGAAGCGGACTGCCAGTTCATGGAAGATACGGTCAAGGCTATCCAGGTGGAAGTCCTGGATAAGTAAAGGCGATTCAAGAGGGAAAACGTACACCTGCTGGTTTGGCACTGGCGGCCAGACCCTAAAAAGAAAGAGGTTGTGACCTGTGCAACTCAAATTAAGGCATCCTAGTAGCTATAAAACGACCCGGTGGTCGGCGGGGACGACCACGGAGCTTTATATACTTCCGGAGGGGGCGGACTATGCCAGCCGCCAGTTTGACCTGCGGATCAGCTCGGCGACCGTGGAGGCCGAGGAGAGTACTTTTACCCCCCTGCCGGGTTTCCAGCGGATTTTGACACCCTTGGAGGAGCCCTTGGAGATCTTGCATCCTGACCGCCAGACCCAGGTCCTGGTCCAGCCTTATGATCTCCACGCTTTTTCTGGTGGAGAAGAGACCAAAAGCCGGGGTCGGGGCCGGGATTTTAATGTCATTTACCGGCCAGATCTCGCTGTCCAAGTCTCTGTCGCGAAGCCCGGAGGGAACCAGGTCCTCCTGGCTCCCGGAGCTCTCTGTCTCTTCTTTTCCGCCCAGGCCCAAAGGGTGGACTTTAGCCTGAAGGCGGAGGTGGTAAGCCTAGATTTGCCTGACTTGGGTCTGGCCCAGCTGGAGGCCCTAGACCAGGCGGGAACTCTGACGGTCCAGCCCTCTCAAGTCCCCCTCCTGGTCATCCAGATTTCTAGGTAGACGACTATGACAGCCCGCATCCGTCTTGTTTTACACCCCGACCCCGTCCAGGCCCTGGATTACTGCCTGCAAGACCTGGCTGACTTCAGCCAGAGTCAGGCGGTCCGCCGGGCTTTTTTGCTAGTCCCGGAGGAGGCCAAGGCAGATACCGAACGCCGCTATATGGAGATTTTTGACCGGCGGGGCCTTATGCTGGCCGAGGTGGTCTCCTTCCGTCGCCTGGCCTACCGGCTCTTTTCCGAAGCCGGTGGCCTGGCCCACAAGCGGATCGGAGAAAATGGCAAGGCCCTCCTCCTCACCCGGATCCTCCAGGCTCATCCCGAGGCCTATCCCTATCTGGGTAAATTAGCGGGCAAGGCCAGTTACGCGGCCGAACTCTCCCAGATCATGGGGGACTTCTCCCGCTATGGCCTGGACCCCCAAGACCTGGACCTGGCGAGGCAGGAGGGGCGGCTGAGTCGGACCAGTCAAGACAAGCTCCGGGACCTGGCCAACTTGCACCGGGACTTTCTCGTCCTCAAGGCCCATCTGGGCCTGACAGACGGGGACCAGGACCTAAGCAGGCTGAGCCAGCTCCTCCGGCAGAAAGACAACCCCCGCCTGGCCTTCCTCAAAGATGCCAGGGTGTGGCTGGCAGGTTTTGGCTTGATTCGGGCCTTTACCCCCCAGGAGTTAGAGGTTCTGGCTGCCCTGAGCGACCAAGTCTCCGACTTGACCCTGGCCCTCAGTCCGGCGGGTTTGGGCCCCCAGGGCCAGGTCTCCCAGCCTGACCAGGTCTCCCTGACCAGTTTTGCCCACCAGGCCCTAGCCTCCCTCCGGGCCAGCCTGCCAGGGGCAGAGATCATCCAGCTGGCGGATGCCCTGGCCCTTTCTAGCCCCGAAAGCTCTGGCTCCTCCAGGTCCAGCTTGCCAGCTGCCCAGGTCTCCCAGGACACCCAGGCCTCCCCGCGGAAAATTCAGCTTTGGCGGTCCAGTAACAGCCGGGAAGAATTGGCCGCAGCAGCGGGCGAGATGAAGCTTTTACTCAGCCAGGGCCATTACCGGAGACGGGATATAGCCGTGGCCCTCTGCCGGCCAGAAGACCTGGACCGGGCCTCTGTGGTTTTTGCAGACTTTGGCCTGGACCCCTTTATTGCCGAGGCCAGGCCCCTGGAGGAAAGCCCCCTCTTCCGCTATGTCAGCCTCCTCTGCCAGCTGGCCGGCGGCCAGGCCAAGCCCCGGGACTTAATCGCCTTGGCCCATACCGGCCTGGTGGGCTTTCAGGAGAATCCGGCCGCTTTTAACCAGGCTCTCGATGCCTATGAGAATTACCTCATAGCCAGCCCGGCCCGCTTTCTCCATGACCTCAGCCGAGACTGGCTTTACCAGAAGCAGGAGGGGGGAGCCTCTGCCCAGGCCTTTTACCAGACCTGGCTGGCCCCCCAGGTCCAGGCCGCCAGCAAGCTAGTCCAGGCCAGGTCTGGCCGGGCCAAGGCTCTGGTCTTACTCCAGTGGTTGGACCAGGAGGCGGGTATTTGTGACCAGGTCCAGGCCTGGGCTCAAGACCTCCACCTGGCGGGGGAGAGCGAGCGGGCCCTGGTCCTGGTCAATTCCTGGGAGGCTCTCCTGACTAGTCTGGAAGACCTGGCCAGCTTCTTGGGGGATGAGGACATCAGCCAGGCAGATTTTGCTGACCTGGTCCTGGCAGCCCTCCGGGGGAAAAAACCCCAGGGCATCCCCCTGGGCCTGGACCGGATCCGCCTGGGCAGCCCCCAGCAAGTCCTCCTCTATCCAGCTAAAGTCCTCTTTGTCCTGGGGGCCACGGCCGCTAGTCTTCCCGGCCCTGCCCCTGCAGAAGGCCTTCTCCACAATGCCGAGCGGGAGGAGATAGAAGCAGCCTGCCACCGCATCTTGCCCAACTACCGGCGGGATGCCGCGCGGGCGGGACGCGCCTTAACCCACTATTTGATCCTGCGGGGCCAGGATGCCCTCTACGTATCCTGCCCCTCCCTGGATCAGGAAGACCTGTCCGACCTCCAGAGTGACCTGGCGGCCCGGTCAGACCTAGCCTGTGAAACCCGGGAATTTGCGGAGGCCAGTTACCCGGACCAGCGCTGGCTGTCTCCGGCCCGGGCCCAGCGCTATTTGGCCCAAAACCCCCGTCAGGGGGCAGGCTGGCAGGCCGCCTGGCGGGCCCTCCTGGCCCCCTACCAGACCCCAATTTCCCCAGATCCCCTGGCCCAGGTCCGGCCCGTCATCTATCTGGCCCCGGACTTGACTGCCCTCCTTATGGACCAGGTCCAGACCCTGTCTGTCTCCCGGCTCCAGACCTTCAATAGCTGCCCCTACCAATACTTTGCCCAATACACCCTGGGACTCCGCGACCGGGAAGTCTACCAGCCCCAGCCCCAAAATCTGGGCAGCTTCCTCCATGCCCTCATGGAAAAATCTCTGGGGGACTTAGTCTCCCGCCTGGGCCCGGAGAGGGAGGACCCGGCCCGGGTCCAGGAAGTCTTAGCAGGCTGGCAGGCAGACCTCAGTCCGGCCTATATCCAGGCCTTATACCAGGACATTAGCCAGACCGAGGGCTTCCGGGCCTACCAGGATCTTCTGATCCGGGAGGTCCAGGGCCGCCGTCTCCAAATCAAGGCCCTGGCTGCCCTGCAAAATGAAGGCCGAAAGCTCCAAGCAGAGACCTTCCTCCCCCTGGCCCTGGAATGGCAATTCCCCCAAGGCCAGACGGGGTCACCCTTGGCCCTCCAAGTGGCTGGCCGACCTATCCATCTCCAGGGGAAAATTGACCGCATAGACCTGGACCCTGCAGGGAACGCCCGCCTTGTCGACTACAAGTCTGGCGACCAGATCCTGGACCAGGAGGCCCTCCTCTGCGGCCAGCAAATCCAGTTACCTCTCTATGCCCGGGCCTGGGAGACCAACCAGACCCAGCACCCAGTGACAGAGCTGGCCCTGGAAAAACTCCTCATGGAAAAGCGGGAAGTCATGCGGGAGGCCCCCACAGGCCCTGCCCAGCGGTCGGACCGGGTTTCCAGTCTAGGCCAGCAGGCGGGAGTTTCCCTAGCCCTTGTCTCGGACTACGCCATGACTTATAGCCAGGCCCTCCTGGACCAGATGAGCCGAGGACAGGTGTCTCCCCAGCCCCTGGCCCTGGGCCGCAAACAAGCAGCCTGCCAGACCTTCTGCCCCTATCGGGCCATTTGCCGCTATGAAGAGCAGATGGGGGAGGCCCGGGTCCGCCGGATCCAGCTCGACTATGAGGGTGACAACCGGTCTAAGCAGGGTCTGGCCAAATACCTGGCCGCCTATGAAGAGACCGGCCTCTTGGCCCCCCAATTAGCGGCCCAAACAAGCCAGAAGGCCCAGGCGGCCCAGACAAGAGAAATGACACAAGTAGCCGAGACGGCCCAGACAGAGAGGGAATAGAGATGCAGTGGACTGAGGAACAAAAAGCGGCCATTTACGATCACGGTCCGGGCGAACTCCTGGTTTCGGCAGCTGCCGGGTCAGGCAAAACGGCTGTCTTGACCGAGCGGATTATCCAGACCTGCCTGCGCGACCAGCTGTCTCCCGAGGCCCTAGTCGTTTTGACCTTTACGGACAAGGCTGCCTCTAATATGCGCCAGCGCCTGGTCCAAAAGCTACGGGACCTGGTGGCCCAAAAGCCAGGCGGCCCGGTCCAAAAGATCTTAGACCAGCTTCCCCTGGCGGCCATTTCCACCATCCATGCCTTCTGTCTCCGCCTCCTGCAAGACCACAAGGATGCTCTCTTAGACGACCAGGGTCAGCTGGTCTATCCTGGCCAGATTCGGACCTTGGATGCAGGAGAGGCCCGGCTAACCCTGGAGGAAGCCCTGGACCAGGTTTTAGCCCAGATCTACCAAGCGGCAGGCCAGGAGGGAGACCCGGAGGCAGAGGCCTTTTTCCAAGACCTCCAAGCCTGGCGGCCTCGCCTGAACGAAGGCGAGGGATTTTTGTCCAGCCAGGCCTGGTATCTCAAGTTTTTACGGTCCCAAAATATCTCTGGCCAGCAGACAGATGACCAAAACTTCCGGGACCGCGTGCTCTCAGATTACCTTTTTCTCCGGTCCCTGCCGGATTACCAGACCTGGTGCCAGGAGGCCTTCCAGGACCTGGCCCAAGAAGAAAGGGCCTTTGCCTCCAGCCAGGCCTGTGCCTACTTCCTCGACCAGCTCCCAGGCCTGGTCGACCGGGCGGACCAGGCCAGGAGCGAGCTGGAGGGTTTGCCCTTCTATGCCCAGGCCATGGACCCCAGGACCAAGAGCAAGCAGCTGCAGGCCTTTCAAGATAAATACCCTCTGGTCTGTGACTTTATCCAAGCCTACCGCCAGATCTTAGCGACTGGCTGCCCGTCCACTAGTCCTTGTCGCCCCAGTAGCCTGGGGGAGGAGGATAAGGCCCGCCTCTGGGACCTGGCTCAGGCCACGGGAGAAAAGCTCCGGCCCTGGCCCGCCATCTCCTCTAGCAGCCAGGCAGACAAGCAGGACTTCCGTGCCGTCTTTTATAGCAACTTTGGCCCCCTCCTCCAATTTTTGGCCGATCTCTTTACAAGATCGGACGGTACGCCCAATGCGGCAGCCGCAGAATTTGCCTTTGCCCTGCCCGACTGGCCCTTTGCCCTTAGCCTGGCCCAAATCCGCCAGGGGGCAGAGGCTATGTTACCCGTGCTCGATACCTACCTGGCCACCCTCTTTGCCCTAGACCAGGCCTACCAGAAGCTCAAGCAGACCCGCCAGCAGATAGACTTTTCCGACTATGAGCACTTGGCCTATCAACTCCTCCAAGAGGAAGCTGTCCGGGACAGCCTGGCCAGCAAGTACCAGGCCATCCTCATTGATGAATACCAAGACACCAGCCCCCTCCAGGAGGCCCTCCTCCAGGCTCTTTTAGAGGCTATTCAGACGGCCAGCCCCCAGGGAGAGGCCCGGGGCAGCCTGACTATGCTAGGGGATATCAAGCAATCTATTTACCGCTTCCGCCATGCCAACCCGGATATTTTCCGCCGCAAGCTGGAAAGCTTCGCCCTCCTGCCGGCAGGATCGGGAGACCCGGAGGGCCCGGGGCCAAATGTTCCTGGCCGCCTCCTCTTGCTCAAGCGGAACTTCCGATCTCAACCTGCCCTTCTTGCCTCCATCAACGACTTCTTTGCCTCTTTCCTCCGCCTGGAGACCGGGGAAATTAACTATGACGATAGCCAAAGCCTGGTCCCAGGTCGGACGCCGGAATCCTTCCCCCGCCGCCAGGGCCCAGTCAAGCCCTTTAACCTCGTTTATGTTCAGGAGGATGACCCGGCTAAGTCGGCTAGGCCCGAGGGGCCGGATGCCAGCCAGCTGGCCCTTTACAAGGCGGTCTGTGACCTGGAGGCCCAAGGCTTCCAGGCCAGCGAAATTGCCATCCTGGCTCGGACCCATAAGCTCTGTCAAAAGGCCCAGGAGGCCTTGGCCTATTGGCAAATTGACAGTCGGATCAAGCAGCAACAGATTTTCCTCCAATCGGATGTCCAGCGGATCCTGACCAGCCTGGTCCAAGTTTTGGCCAATTTTGCCCAAGATATCCCCTTGACCGCCATTTTGCGGTCTGACCTCCACCCCTATGGCTTTCGGGAGGACGACCTCTTCAAGATCAGCCGCCAGACCCTGCTGGACCAGGCTGCTAACCCTTCCCACCGGCCCAGCTTCTCTGACCGCTTCCTGGCCTATGCCCAGGCAGGGGAGGACCTCGACCTCAGGTCCCGCTGCCAGGCCTTCCTGACCCTCTACCAGGACTGGCGGGCCCAGGCCAATTACCTGTCTCTGGCCGACCTCTTACGCCGGATTGTCGAAAGTTCCACTTGGCTAGACCGGCTCATGAGCCAGCCCTTTGCCGGAGACCGCCTGAGAGACTGGGAGGACTTTTTAAGCCAAGCGGAAGCTTTTGGCCGCCGGCAAGGCCACTCCTTAACCCACTTTGCCCACTATTTAGAGTCTCTAGCCGACAAGACCTTGGATTTTACCGAGGCTGAGGCGGGATCTGCCTCGGCAGACCGGATCGAAATCCTCACCCTCCATGCGGCCAAGGGCCTGGAGTTCCCGGCGGTCATCTATTTTGAAGCCAACCATGTCAGCCGGGACACGGAGAAGACGGACTCCCTGGCCCGCTTGCCAGACCTAGGTCTGGCGGCCAATTACCCCTGGGATGCTTATCGGGAAGTCCTGTCTCCCCGCCGCCTCTATTTCAATCAACTGGTGGACTTCCGCCAGCGGGCGGAAGACTACCGTCTCCTTTATGTGACCATGACCCGGGCGGAAGAGGTCCTCTACTTTACCGGGTCTGGCAAGGGCTCAGACCTGGCAAAGCTAGTCGCTTTCCTAAAAGAGGCCAGACAGCAAGCCTGTGACCAGGGCCTCACAGCGAGTGTGCTGGCCCGGGCCAAATCTGACCTGGACCTCCTCCTGGCCAGCCTCAGCCTGACCTCCCCTGACCTGGTGGCCAGCCTGGCAGGGGATCCGACCCCTGGCCCCCTGACCTTGGCCAGGCAGGACCTGGCCTTAGCCTTCTACTCAGAGACAGCTTTGGCTAGTGACCTGGCCCAAGCCCCAGCGCCGGCCAGTCTGGCGGGGGTCAGACCAGAGGCCCAACTTCCAGAAGCGGCTACTTGGGCCAAGGCCGCCCCCTTCCCCCTCTTTCCAGAAACATCCGAAGTCCAAGACCAGGTTGCAGCCCTCTTGCGGGGAGACGGCCTGGGCCCAGACCTCAGCCAGGTCCCGGCCAAGCTCACCGTCTCCGAGCTCAAGGACCAGCTGGGGGCCGAAATCGCCTCAGCAGAGGGCCAGGGAGGCCAGTGGGCCCCTGGTCTTCGGGAGATGGCCCTAGACCTGAGACGGCCAGATTTAGGGGCCCTGGGAGGCTTAGACCAGGCGGCAAAAGCCAGCAGCCTCCCCCTTAGCCCCAGCCAATACGGCAGCCTCCTCCACCAAATTTTCCAGCGCCTCCGGCCCCAAGTTTTCTTACAAGCCGACGGTCAGCTTAAGGCGGAGGCAGAGGCCCTTTATGGCCAGGCTATGGAGGACGAAATCCAGGCCCAGAGCCTGCCTGCGGAAGCCCAGAGCCTTATCTTGGAAGCCTGGCCCTTTGTCCAGGCCTTCCTGGCCTCCGACCTGGGCCGGGCCTTGGCCCAGGCGGAAAGCACCGGCCGCTTCGTCGCCCGTGAATTGCCCTTTACCCTGGCCCTGCCTCCGGCCCAAGTGGTCGGTCCGGCTGCCTGCCCCGACCTCCAGAGAGACCCCCAGGCCCTCAGCCTGGTCCAAGGCATGATTGACCTTTTTTTCGACCAGGGGGATGGCGTTATCTTAATTGACTATAAGTCTGATCGCTTAAAGGGAAGCCAGGCTGACCGGGACCAGGAATTGACTAAACGCTACCAGGTCCAGCTGGACTATTACGCCCGGGCCATTACCCAGCTCCGGGACCGGCCCGTCCAGGCCAAAATTATTTGGCTGATCCGGGAAGGACGTGCTGTCTACCTGACCTAAGCCTTGCCTCAGTTGAAATATCTCTGTAACATTACTCACTAGCTATAGTGGTAAGCTTAACAAGCGCTACCTCATACGGTAGACTTTTCTAGCCCCAGGCCTAGCGAAAAATAGAGGAGAATGCACCATCATGGAGAAGATTTCGACCATCATCCGCCGATATTACACGAAAGAATTAGATAATTCGGATAAGACCGTTTACGACCTTTTTAAGTGGACCAAGCGGGACGTCCTCCTGAAGGACTACAAGACCGGCCGTGTCCTTTGTGACATGAAAAACTTGGAGTTCCCGGAGGCCTATTCCCAGCAGGCTGCTGACATTATCGCCTCCAAATATTTCCGCAAGGCCGGGGTCAATACGCCGGAAGGTTACGAAACTTCTATGCGGCAAGTCGCCCACCGGATGGTGGACTTTTGGGTGGCTGCTCTGGTGGACGAGGGCCTGGTAGAGGAAGGCGAACAAAGCCAGATCCTCTACGATGAGCTGGTTTATGGCCTCTTGGCCCAAATTTACGCCCCTAACTCTCCCCAGTGGTTTAACACCGGCCTCAAGCGGGCTTATGGGATTGAGGGCGGTAAAAACGAGCTCTATTACTGGGATCCTGAGAAAAATGAGGCTGTAGAAAGCCCCGACTCCTACACCAGGACCCAGGCCTCGGCCTGCTTTATCCTTTCTATTAACGACTCTCTCCTGGGTGAAGGCTCCATCTCTGACCACTATGTCACAGAAACCCGGCTCTTTAAGGGCGGTTCCGGCACAGGCACCAACTTCTCCCCTGTCCGGGCCGAGGGCGAGGGCCTGTCGGGCGGGGGCCAGTCCTCCGGCCTCATGTCCTTCCTCAAGGGTCTGGACCGCAATGCCGGGGCGATTAAATCGGGCGGAACGACCCGCCGGGCCGCCAAGATGGTCATGCTGGATATTGACCACCCGGAAATCGAGGAGTTTATCAGCTGGAAGGCCAAGGAAGAAGACAAGGTCATAGCCTTGGCCAAGATGGGCTATGACGGCGATATCGACGGCGAAGCCTACAATACCGTGTCCGGGCAAAACTCCAACAACTCCGTCCGCATGTCAGACCAGTTCATGCAAAAGGTGGTGGACCTGGACAAGGAACCCCAGGCGACCATCGAGCTCAAGGGCCGGGTAGACTCCTCCGTCAACCGGGAGGTTCAAGTCGCCAAGCTCTGGCGCTTGTTCAATGAGTCTGCCTGGCGTTGTGCCGACCCTGCCCCCCAGTTTGACGATACCTTCAATGCCTGGCACACCTGCCCTGCAGGGGAAAACGGAGACCTGACCGATAAGAGAAACCGGATCAACGCCACCAACCCCTGTGGCGAATATGCCTTCCTAGACGATACCTCCTGCAACCTGGCCTCCATCAACGTGCTCAAGTTCTATGATCCGGAGACCAGCCATTTTGATATCGAGGGTTACCTCCACATCATTAGCCTCTGCCAGCTCTTTTTAGAGGCCTCCATCGTCTGGGGCCAATTCCCCACCAAGGAAATTGCCCGCCGGACCTACCAGTTCCGGTCTACTGGCCTGGGTATGGCCAACCTGGCCTCCCTCCTCATGTCTGCTGGCCTGGCTTATGACTCCGAAGAGGGTCGGGCCATCGCGGCGGCCCTGGCAGGGACCCTGACCGGTCAATCCTATTACGTTTCCTCCCTCATGGCCGAAAAACTGGGGCCCTTTAGCTACTACGAGCTCAACAAGCCTTATATGGCCCGGGTCATGCGGAACCACGCCCGGGCGGCCGGTGCCCTCCAGGATGCCCCCGAGGGCCTGAGCTACGACCTGCCGGTGGTTTCTCAAGAACTCTTGACTGCCCAAGGCTTTGGCCAACTGGGCCAGGCCCTGATCAGCTGCTGGGAAAAGGTCCTCAAGAGCGGCGAAGCCCACGGCTTCCGCAATGCCCAAGTCTCTGTCATGGCTCCTACCGGGACCATTTCCTTCGCCATGGACTGCGCCTCCACCTCCATTGAACCCTTCTTTGGCCATGTCACCTACAAGAAGCTGTCTGGCGGCGGCTACATGAAGCTGGCCAACCCCCTCATTGAGGACGGCCTCAAACGCCTGGGCTACCCCGCCGACGAGCGGAAGGCCATTGTGGACTACATCATGCGGGAAGAAGACGGCATGATCGTAGATGGCAAGATTGAAGGCGCCCCCTATCTGAAGGAAGAAGACCTGCCCGTCTTTGACACCGCCAATACCTGCGGATCGGGCGAGCGCTACATCGCCTACCAGGGCCATGTCGATATGGTCGCAGCCATCACCCCCCTCATCTCTGGCGCCATCTCCAAGACGGTTAACCTGCCCCGAGAGGCCAGTGTGGAAGACTTTGAAAAAGTTGTCATCAGCTCCTGGCAGAAAGGGGTCAAGGGGATTACCCTCTACCGAGATGGGTCTAAATTTGCCCAGCCCTTGAACCAGACCCTCAACCAGAATAACGGCCTGGTCCGCCTGGAAGACCTGTCCTACAAGGACCTCCTGGCCAAGGCCAAGCGCCTCCAGCTCCTGGAGCAGGATGCCATGACGGGCGGCCTGTCCCGCCGGGACAAACCCATTGGTGTCCGGTCTGGCCGTACCCACCCGGCCCAGATTGAGGACGTCAAAATTTACACCACGGTTAACCGGGACCTGGATGGCAATATTACGGAAATTTATATTACGACAGACCGGGAAGGCACCCTGATCATGGGCCTCTTGAACTCCCTGTCCAAGACGATTTCCGTTATGCTCCAATACCATATCCCGCCCCAGCAGATCGCCAAATTACTCCGGGGCCAGAAGTACGAGCCCTACGGCTTTGTCTCTCGCCACCCCTATATTAAGTATGTCAGCTCTATCTCCGACCTCATCTCCAAGATTATCGATCTGGAGACGGGCGACTACTCCCGCCTGCAAGTCAAGCCCGACCCTGATGAACTCCCCAATATCGTGGACAACAGCGTGGACCCCGAGCTCCTGGGTGAGGACCCGGAAATTGAGCCGGGCGACCCCATGACCAGCCAGGTGGGCCTGGAGGAATTTATCCACCAGAGCGCCCTGGGTGCCTTCCTCACCGGCGAAAAACTCTATGGGTCTACCTGTCCCAACTGCTCCTCCACCCGGATGGTCCGGAACGGGACCTGCAAAGTCTGCCTAGACTGCGGAACTACGACCGGATGTTCATAGGATTTGGGCTATACTGAGACTATCTCGATTTGAGATACTGAGACGATCTCAAGGAAGACCTCGAAGAAACGGGAAGTAGAATCACTATGTCCAAACATATTTTTGTTACCGGAGGAGTCGTATCGGGCCTGGGTAAGGGTATTACTGCGGCCTCCCTGGGCCGCTTACTCAAGGCCCGGGGCCTCAAAATAGCTGCCCAAAAGCTGGATCCTTATCTCAATGTGGATCCGGGCACCCTCAGCCCCTACCAACACGGAGAAGTCTATGTCACAGAAGACGGGGCCGAAACCGACCTGGACCTGGGCCACTATGAGCGTTTTATTGACGAAAACCTCAACCAGTTTTCCAACCTCACCTCTGGCCGGGCCTATCAAAATGTCATCGACCAGGAGCGGCGGGGAGTCTATATGGGGAAGACCGTCCAAGTCATTCCCCACATTACAGACGAGATCAAGGGCTTTATCTATAAGCTGGCAGACCACACGAAAGCCGATGTGGTGATTACCGAGATCGGGGGAACCATTGGCGATATGGAATCTGCCCCCTTCCTGGAGACTGCCCGCCAGGTCTGGCAGGAATTGGGCCCCGACAACGTGATGTTCGTTCACGTGACCTTGGTTCCTTACTTGAAGGCTTCCAAGGAACATAAATCTAAGCCCACCCAGCATTCGGTCAATGTCCTCCAGAGCCTGGGTATCCAGCCGGATATCCTGGTCCTGCGGTCGGACGACCCCCTGCCCCCCTCTATCTTTCAAAAAGTCTCCCTCTTCGGCAATGTCCCGGAAGAGGCCGTGATTAGCAATATTTCCCTGGATACCCTCTACGAGGCCCCCCTCATGCTAGAGGAAAGCCATCTATCTGACCTAGTCTGCAAAAAGCTCAAACTCCAGTGCCCAGAGCCCGACCTTCGGGCCTGGCGGGACCTGGTCGACCACATCAAACACCCCAAGCACCAGGTGACCATTGGCCTGGTGGGCAAGTATGTCCAGCTCCACGACGCCTATCTCTCCGTGGCGGAAGCCCTCCGCCACGCGGGCTATCCCGACCAGATCGCCGTGGATATTCGCTGGATAGATGCGGAGGCCATTGTGGACCAAGGGCCAGAGGCTTTCTTGAAAGATGTGGACGGGGTGATTGTCCCCGGAGGCTTCGGCGGCCGGGGAGTAGAAGGCCTCATTGCGGCCTGCCAATACGCCCGCGACCAGGACATCCCCCTCCTGGGCATTTGCCTGGGCATGCAGTGCATGGTCATTGACTATGCCCGCCAGGTCTGTGGCTGGAAGCTGGCCAATTCCCGAGAATTCGATCCGGATAGTCCCTATAAGGTCATCGATTTTATGCCTGGCCAAAATGACCAAATCGACATAGGCGGGACCCTCCGCCTGGGGGCCTATCCCTGCCAAATTGCCCCAGACTCCCACATGGCCCAAGCCTACGGCGGGGCAGACCTCATTGAAGAGCGCCACCGCCACCGCTATGAATTTAACAATGATTTTAGGGAAGAAATGACAGCCAAGGGTCTGGTCCTCAGCGGCCTCTCCCAAGACGGCAAGCTAGTAGAGGCCGTTGAAGTCCCGGGCAAACGCTTCTGCTTAGGAGTCCAATTCCATCCCGAATTTAAGAGCCGGCCCAACCGGCCCCACCCCCTCTTCCTGGCCCTCATCGGGGCTGCTCAGGATTACAGGCAAGAAAAAAGCAGCTAGCCTCTGCGGGAGGCTAGCTACTATCCTGTAAGCTAGGCGCAAGCTGTATGCTGAGTGCCTATTGAGATGATCCCCTAGCGGATATAAACCCACTTACCGTCTACCATGGTGCGGACACAGTGGGCATCAGCATCGAGGCCCGGGATCCCCTGGTAGAGGCAGAGGTCAGCATCCTTGCCTTCCTCGATAGAACCGACCCGGTCAGCAATAAGGCCGATTTGGGCGGCCTGGATCGTAAGCATGCGCAGGACACTCTCGTGGGGCGTGCCCAGGCGGACGGCTTCACCAGCCTGGGTGACGATCTGGTCCGGGTGGAGAATGGGTCCATCTGTCATGATGGCGCAAGTCACACCCCGTTGATCTAGGACAGCCAGGCTATCGATGTCAATTTTCCCGCACTCTCCCGGCAAGAGGGGAACGCCAATGGGCCCATATATGACGCCGTGCAGGTGTTTGGACCCGCAGATTTCCTCGTAGAAATCACTGGCCCCCCAGGCGTGGTCCAGGGTGCACATGATATCAAACTCCTCGGCGATCCGGAGGGTGGTCAGCATATCAAACTGTTCGCAGTGGACCTTGATGGGAATCTCCCGGCGGAGGACCCGGCCGATATTTTCTAAAGCCTGGTCAAAGGCCGGCGCTTCGCCCTTGCCTTCTTGGGCCTTGGCTTTTTTCTCCAAGTATTCTTGCCCCTTTTTCAGGCAGTCACGGATCACGGCCGCTATGCCCATCCGGGTCATGGGCCTCTGCTTGCGGTCCCCATAGACCCCCTTGGGATTGCCTCCCAGAGCCATCTTCAGGGCAACAGGATTCTTAATGCAACGGCTTTGCAGGGACTGGCCCTGACTCTTGAAGGCGCAGACCAGGCCGCAGACCACATTACCCGATCCAGGCGTGAGAATGGAAGAGGTGATCCCGGCCGACAAGGCCCGGTCGAAATCGAAAGAATCCGGATTAATCGAATAGAGGGCCTCCAGGTCTGGAGTGGCCGGATTGGTCATCTCATTGAGATCCTGGTCTTCCAGAGAGTCGCCAAAACCCCCGATATGGCTATGGGCATCCACAATACCCGGCATTAAGAAGAGGCCTTGGGCATCGAAGACGGGGACATCAGCTCCCAGGGAAGCGGAGAGATTTTCTCCGATCTGGGCAAACTTTCCGTCCTGGATGAGGATTTCGCAGTCCTTTTCTGTATAGGCGGCCAGATCCTGGTGGTGGCGCTTGTGGCCGGGCCCCGCAGCACGAAAAACTTGGGCGTTTTTAATTACCAGCATGATACTCGATTCTCACTTTCTTGAGGATTTTGTCCGGCGATGAAGACGGACTCTAGCTTGGCCTGGTAGCTCTCAAAAGGATCGCCTGACCAGATGGAAAAATCCGCTGTCTTGCCCTCTTCGATGGAGCCAATTTCCCCATCCAGGCCGAAGATTTTGGCTGGGGTCAGGCTAATGGCCTTTAAAGCGGCCTCCTTGCTCAGGCCATGCCTCCGCCATTGCAGGGCATTCCACAAGAGGGACTCCTTGCCGCCTGTCGGGTAGGAACCAGCCGTCGAAATGGCCAGGTCTTCGCTGGCAAAGAGGGGGATAATTTCCTCGTAAGCCAGCTGCTTGTTGGCCCGGTTGATACACTCAGTCACATCGCCAAAGATGACCTTGACCTCCCGGCCGGCCTCTTTCAGGATTTGATAGATTTCTAGGTTAAAGCCATAGGCCCCCATCAAGACCAGCTTGATCTGGGGGAAATCCTCCAGGGCCAGGATCAGGGCCTCCATCTCCTGGCTGAAGTCCACATTGATCAGGAGGGGGACCTGGCCCGTGACGATGGGCTGGAGGGAGAGGCTGACCGGATCATAGTCATCCTTGTCTGCCTGATAGCTTTGAGCCTTTTGCAAGGCTTGCCGCAAAAGGGCAACAATACCCATCCGGGTCATGGGCCGGACCTGCCGGCTTTCAAAAGATTTTTTCACCACTTCGCTGACCGAGCCTGCCAGGGCCAACTTATCCTTCAGCAACATGTCATAAGGAGACCGGCCAAAAGTCCGATAGGCAGCGATTTGCCCCATGAGGACACTGCGGGGAGCGGGGCCCACCACGGCTGTGGTGACCCCGTAGTCATAGACTCTCTGGAAGTTCATCCCATCCTGGTCGAAGGCAAAAGTCACATCCAGGTCGGGAGTCAGGGGCTGGCTGTTTTCATTCTGGTCGTCATCGGACCAGCCAGGGCCCATGATGCCCCATTGGCTGTAGGCGTTGATGAAGCCAGGAAAGAGATGCTTGCCCTTAGCGTCCAGGACAGTGCAAGCAGGCGGGCAGTCAGCCGGGTCGATGACCGGGGCTAGGCGGGAAAAAGACTTGCCCTCGACTAGGAGGTCTAGCTTTTGGGCGGGGGCCAGGCCTGTGTGCAGGCTGGCGTTTTTGATCAATAACATGCGTGTTCCCCTTTTCTCAAATATATCTTCGGTTATTTCTTTAATAGTCTGTGATGCGCTGCGCCAGGCGCGCATCTACGCATTTAGTCAAACATGTTTAAATCTATTCAAGCTTATCATTAAAAATTCTATTAGAAATCACTTGAAAATCTACATCTTTTAGAAAAAAGCCTAGGCATAATCGAAGACAATCAACTAATAGTTGATTAGCATGGACTCCTAGAGGTGGCTCCGCTTGCGTTCCAAATTGCTAATACACCAGAAGTTTATCTTGTTCAAACACTCGCTACTGAGAACCAGGAAGGCGACAAAGGCGGTAGCCAGCCGGGGCCGGTAAATGGTCGTAGTCCCCGTAGATAACTCCACCTGTTCGGCCTCTAGCCAGTCCATGTCCATCAATTGCTGGATATATTTCAAGGCCGTTTCCTGGCTGAGCTGGTTTTCCCGGCAGATATACTCCAGGGAGAGGAGGTTGGCCCGATTTTTATGGAAGTAGATGATGAAGTCTAAGAAGCCCTGGTCGCTTAAAATTTTATAAAAAGCGGCCAGCTGTTGGCTGTCGCAGAGCAGGGTCCGGACCCCCTCGGGCGGGTCTTTCATCATGAAGAACCAGGGCTGATTTTCCTGGATCAGGCCATAGAGAAAGCCCGTATCCAGGGCAACCTCTATCCGGGTGCAGTTTAAGTCAAAGGGGTCGTCGCTTTCGCTGAAGGGTAGGGCGGGGTCTACGGCCACTTCGCACAAGCTCTTGCAGATGGTCCAAACCAGCTGCAAGGCCCGCTTCATTCTCTCCTCCTGGCCTTGTTGGGCGGACAAGACCTGGAAGATCCGCTTATCCAGATGCTCATGATCCGTACACTCCCGACCAAAGAGCTGGTCTATGCTGATCTCAAATAAGTCCGCAATCCGCGGCAGGAGGAGGATGTCGGGTGAGCCCCCACATTCCCACTTGGATACGGCCTGGACAGAAACGCCGATCATTTTGGCCAGTTCTTTCTGGGTTAAATTTTTCTCCTGGCGGAGTCTTTTAATATTTTCACCAATGACCATAGATGCCTTCCTCCTCAACACCATGATATGGCCATCTATGATAGCACAAATCAACTGATATTTTATCTCGCTAAACGATGGGTGTTTTTTTCTCCACAATAATTCTATCGAATGAACATACAGCTAGACATTTTGTTGCTAAACTTAATAGGTCACTAGCGATTTCTACTTTTTCCTAACAAGTATAGGGCTGAGTGAAGAGGATTTTGGAGGGGACTTTATGTCAAGATTTGTGCTGCGACGGCTGATCAGCGGCTTTTTAACGGTCCTGACCGTTTTCGTGATCAATTTTATGATTATTCAGGCCGCGCCGGGCGATCCGGTTAAAACCATCATGGGTAAAGAAACGGATGACCCCCAGTTGCGTATGGCCCTGGAGGCTAAGTTTGGTCTGGATAAGCCCTGGCCGGAGAGATTGTGGAATCAATTTTCAGCTGCCATGCAGGGCGACTTAGGCACTTCTATTATTTATAACCGCCCGGTTGGCGATATGATCAAAGAGCGGGTCCTGCCCACCGTCTTGCTCGGCTTGACCTCCGCCATTCTGGCCCTCGTTATCGGTACGGCCCTCGGCATTTTCTGTGCCAGAAGGGAGGGCAGTTTCTTGGATGGCCTCTTCTCTACGGTGTCCTATACCCTGGATGCCATGCCTTCCTTCTGGTTGGGCCTCATGCTCATCATTCTCTTTTGCTCCCAGCTCCGCTGGTTGCCCGCCCAGGGCATGGTCAATGTCCGGGCCGGCTACGAAGGCTGGGATAAGGTAATAGATGTCCTGATCCATATGATCCTGCCTACTCTGACCCTGACCCTGATCAGTATGCCGGGCTATTTCCGCATTGCCAAAAGCTCTATCCAGCAAGTCACGAGTGAGGATTTTATCCTGACCCTCCGAGCGGCCGGCATTGATGATGGCAAGATCTTCCGCAAATATATTTTTAAGAATGCTATCTTACCTACTATTACTATGTTTGGTATCACCCTGGCCTTCTTGATTACCGGGGTAACCCTGGTGGAGATTGTCTTCTCCTGGCCTGGCATGGGTCGTCTAACCATGACCGCCATTAACCAATTAGACTATCCCACCCTCATGGGTGTTTACCTGATTATGAGCATTTCCGTAGCCGTCATGATGGTGGTGGTCGACATTGTTTATGCCTTGTTTGACCCACGGATTAGATATAACTAGAGGAGGCCTGCCATGCAAAGATCTTGGTTACAATCC
This sequence comes from Clostridiales bacterium, assembly GCA_028724525.1. Lineage (GTDB taxonomy): Bacteria > Bacillota > Clostridia > Saccharofermentanales > DTU023 > SFFI01. Next base: position 9,460 of record JAQYCV010000037.1, on the reverse strand, counting down.
TTCGTTAAAGCTTTCCGGGCTGACCGTCAACTGCGTTACGGTATTCTCGGTATGGTCTTTTTGCTGATCGTGATTATTTTCGCTCCTTATATTGCGACCCACGATCCCTACTCTTTTGACTACACCCGGCTCTTAGCACCGGGGACAGACGGCCATATCCTGGGCACCAATCACCTGGGCCAGGATGTCTTCTCCATGATTGTCTATGGGGTCCGGACCTCCCTCAAGGTGGCTCTCATCTCCGCCCTCATTTCCGGGGCCATCGGTGTCCTCGTGGGCGGCCTGGGTGGCTTCTTAGGCGGAAAGGTGGACCTGATCATCTCGGAGCTCATCAATATCTTCTTGATGATCCCTTCCTTCTTCTTAATCCTTTTAATCATTGCCCTCTTTGGCAACAGCATTGTCAATGTCATGATTGTCATTGGGATTACCACCTGGCCTAGCAATGCCAAGCTCATGCGGTCGCAAGCCCTTTCCCTCCGGGAACGGACCTTTGTGAAATCCGCTGTGGCCCTGGGCGAGAGCAACAGCCAGATTCTCTTTAAGTACATCCTGCCCAACGGAATCTTTCCAGTCATTGCCAATACCACTCGGGGCATGTCTGGCGCTATTTTGACGGAAGCCTCCCTCTCCTTCCTGGGCCTGGGCGACCCCAATATTGTTTCCTGGGGTCAGCTGATTTACCAGGGCAAGCCCTTTATCACCAGTGCCTGGTGGATCTCGGTCTTTGCCGGTATTTCCATCGTCATTACGGTTATCTTCTTCTACCTCTTGGGCGATGGACTCAATCACGTACTTAATCCCAAGTACAACTATGGGAGGAACTAAGCATGCAGCCAACGACAAATAATCAAGATAAATTGCAAGACCTGAAGCCGGAGGCCCTAGACCCTCAAGTCTCTGAGGCGGGCCGAGAGGAAGTCCTCCGCATCCAGGATATGAATGTGACCTATGTCAACCGGAATAAGAAGGTCAAGGCAGTCCGCCACGCCAGTCTGACCATCTATAAGGGTGACTCCATGGGTCTGATCGGGGAGTCCGGCAGTGGAAAATCCACCCTGGCCATGGCCCTCCTGGGCCTGCTGCCTAAAAAATCTACCCTCATTGATGGTGAGGCCATCTTTATGGGCGACAAGAACCTCCTGACCCTCTCCAACAAGGAGCTCAACCAGCTCCGCTGGACGGAGATCGCCGTGGTTTTCCAGAAAGCCATGAACTCGCTCAGCCCGGTCCACAGGATCAGCACGGTTTTTGAGGATATCTATTTAGCTCATAAGCCTGGGACCAGTAAGCAGGACATCCGGAAGATTTCTCTGGCTCTCTTGGACCTGGTCAACCTGCCTGAAAGGGTCTATACCCTCTATCCCCATGAGCTGTCCGGCGGTATGCTGCAAAGAGTGGCCATCGCCATGAGCCTTCTCTTCTCCCCCCAGCTCTTGATCTTTGACGAGGCCACCACAGCCCTGGACGTTGTGACCCAGGGCCAGATCCTCAAGGAGATCCAGAACATGGAGGAAAAGCTCTCCACCACCCGGATCATGATTACTCATGACATGAGTGTGGTGGCGGCCAGCTGCAATAAGATGGCCGTCCTCTACGCCGGGGAAATTTTGGAGTTTGGCTATGTCAGCCAGCTTATGAAAACCCCCTACCACCCCTATACCCAGGCCCTTCTAGCTTCTTTCCCCGCCCTCCATGGCGAGAAAAAGCAGCTGGAGTCCATTCCCGGTTTCTTGCCTGACCTCAGCTCTGACTTGTCCGCCCGTTGCGTCTTTGCCCCTCGCTGTAAGAATGCGGGGCCCAGATGCCATAAGGAAAAACCCTATCTCAAGCCCTCACCCTGCGGATGTGGTGAAGTAGCCTGCTTTATGTATGACGGAGGTGTGGAGTAATGGCTTATATCGAAATTCAAGATATCGCGAAGTGGTATGACTACAAAGCGCCCACGCTCATTGGCCAGCTCAAAGGCGGCAAAAAACATGTCAAAGCCGTAGACGGGATCAATCTCTCTATTGATAAAGGGGATATCCTCGGCATTATCGGGGAATCGGGCTGCGGTAAGAGCACCCTGGGCCGGATGCTGGTCCGCCTGGAAGATCCTACCCGGGGCGATGTCTTGGTCGACGGTGTTTCGACCAATGACCTCCTGCGCAAGGACCGCAAATCCTTCCGCCGGACCGTCCAGATCATCTTCCAAAACCCCTTTGATACCTTCACCCCCCGGGATACCATCCGGCAGATCCTCCAGCGGACCCTGCGTATTCACGCGATTGGGGCCGATGAAGCTGCCCGAGACAAGCTGATCCATGAGGCCCTGGAGGGTTCCGGCCTCGTCCCAGTGGAAGATATTGTCAACCGCTACCCTCACGAATTGTCGGGCGGCCAGCTCCAACGTATTTCCATTACCCGGGCCATGCTCCTGGACCCCAGCATCGTCATTGCGGACGAGCCGGTCTCCATGCTGGACGTGTCTGTCCGGGCTGATATCATCAACCTCTTGATCCATCTCAGCAAGACCCGGGGCACCACCATGGTCTTTATCAGCCATGATATCGCTCTAACCCGCTATACCTGTGATGTGGTCGCGGTCATGTACCTGGGCCGGGTGGTTGAATATGGCTTGACCGATGAGGTCATCAGCAATCCCCAGCACCCATATACCAAAGTTTTGATTTCTAATTGCACTTCTATAGACCCGGAGGATAAGCAAGACCCCATCCCCATTGAGGGCGAACCGCCCACACCCCTGGACCCCGGGGCCGGCTGCTACTTTGCACCCCGCTGCCCCTATGCAGTAGATGCCTGTTTCAAAAAATATCCTGACAAACAGGTCATCAGTGACTCGCATTATGCGGTCTGCGACCGTATCAATGCTATACAAGAGGAATCTTAGAAAAAAGTTTGAGGAGGAATCAAACATGAAAAAGATCTTAACCCTTGCACTCGCAGCCTTGCTGGTGATGAGCCTGAGCCTGGGCCTGGGCAACTTCACTCTGGCTGAAGAAGACAAAGATGCCCCCCCGATTAAAGAAGGTGGCACCCTGGTTGTTAGAGAAGCAGGCGACCCCATGTCCTTCTGCCCCAGCGCTGCGGCAGACGATAATGGCTATGCCATGTTCCAAAACATGTACAACCGCCTGACCAAATTGGACTCTTCCAAGCAGCCTATGCCCGATGCCGCAGAATCTTGGGACATTTCTGATGACGCCAAGACCATCACCTTCCACCTCAAAGACAACATGAAGTGGTGGGACGGCGAGGCCCTGGATGCCGAAGACGTCAAATATACTTTCGACTACATCAAAGAGCATCCGACTTGCTACTTCAGCTCCTCCATGGAAATTGTTGACGAGATCGAGATTGTTGATCCCCTGACCGTCGTTTTCCATATGAATACCGCTGATGTCAGCTTTGTGGCCAGAATTGGCTGGTATGCTACTTTCATCCTGCCCGAACACATTTACAACAATGGTGAAGCTTGGGAAGACAACGAAGCCGCTAAAACCAAGCCCATGGGCTCTGGCCCCTTCATGTTCGATTCTTACGAACAGGGTAAGCACACCATCCTGGTGAAAAACCCCAACTACCATGACGGCGCTCCTCACCTGGACAAGTTGATCTTTGCCATCGTTCCTGATGACACCACCGCTGTACAGGCCATGTTCAACGGCGAAATCGATACCATCGCCATGGTACCCGACGCCTTCTTAGACCAAATGCAGGCTGACCCCAACTGGCGTGTTGACCGTGACCTCTACCCCTCCCCCTGGCGCTATATCTTCAACCTGGAAAATGAAAAGGTACAAGACGTGGCCATTCGCCAAGCCATCGCTCGCTGCGTTGACCGTAAGGAATTTTCCGAAAAAGTTACCTCTGGCGTTATGCCTCCCGAGTGGACCGCCTATCCTAGCATCGTAGAGTGGGCCGCCAACACCGATTACCCCTATCCTGACGTTGATATCGAAGGCGCCAGAAAGATCCTGGAAGATGCCGGTTATGAAGCCGACAAGGATGGCTTCTATGTCCGTGGCCTGACCATCGACTGCTTCGATGGTCAATTAGTGGACATGACCAAGCTCCTTATCGCTAACTGTGCGAAAGCCGGTATCGAGATTGAACTGGTCGTTTCCGAATTTAACGCTTGGGCCGAAAAAGTCGTCCGTCACGGTGACTGGATTATCGAGGCCCAGGGTGGCTTCATGGGTCCTGACCCGGCCGCTCTGAAATCTCGCTTCGGCAAGGATTCTTCCAGCAACTACGCCAGCTATGTCAACGACGATTTCGAAGCTCTCTTGGACAAGGGTGCCGCAGAGTCTGACCCTGAAAAACGGGCCGAATACTACAAGGAAGCCCAGGTTTACCTGATTGACGATATGCCTGCCATCAACGTTCTGGCTTGGGCCGGCTATACCGCTTCCCGGTCTGACCTCTACAACCTGCCTATCGATGGCGCTGGTAAGTGGGGCTGGAGCGAATACACCTACACTTACTTCATTGATGAGTAAGCAGTAGCCAGACGCGTTTAAACACTTACAAGGGGGCGGGGACCCAGTCTCCGCCCCCTTGCTTGTAAAAATGAAAGGTAGATGTCGATGAATAGCGTTGTAAAATATTTAGAAATTGCCAATGACTCCTCTCCCGTCTGGCTGGATGGGGGCAATAAGATAGCCTATATCCACCACGATGAGGCAGGGGACCATATCTGGGACCTAGACCTAAGGACCGGTGAACGCCGTCGCTGGACCCAGGACCCCATTGCCTGCTGGCAGTTATATGCCGACCAGGTCTCAGGCAGTCTCTACTTTTCCATGGACCCCAGCGGGAGCGAATGTGAGAGCATTTTCCGCCTGACCCAGCCCGGGGCCCAGCCTGAGAAACTCGTAGAAGGTGGGCCAGCCCGCAACTTCTTTGCAGGTGTTCATCCTGGGGCTAAGCATCTGGCCTACGCCTCTAATCAACGCCATTCCGAACACTTTGACATCTGGATCAAGGATCTGGAAAGGGGCCAAGCCCGCCTGGTTCAAGCCTTTGAAGACAATTACAACTGGCCGGCCCCCAATGCGATCTCCCCTGATGGCCGGTATTTTCTCTACAACAAACTCAAGGCTGAAAGCGACAATGCCCTGTGGATGACCGATCTACAGACCGGGGACAGCCGCCGGGTTCTCTCAACCGACCAGCTTTCCGCAGATGTGAAACCCTGCTGGAAGCATGACAGCCGGGGCTTTTACTTCCTCAGCGAATTGAATGCAGAATTCTACCAACTTTACTACTATGACCTAGACACTCAAGAGGCCAGCCTACGCAAGGCCTTTGACTATGATATAGAAAACCTGGCCTTGTCCGCTGATGACCGCTATCTCTGCCTGACCCTCAACGCGGCCGGCTATTCCAGCCTAAAAATCTACGACTTGACCACAGGCCAAGAGGTCAACACCATCCTGCCCCCCAAGGCGGTGATCAGCTCCTACTCCCTCATGACCTGGTCCCAAGAGGGCCACAAGCTCCTTTTCAGCCTGACTAGTGGGGCCCGTCCGGAGGGGATCTGGCTCTTAGATCTAGACCGAGATGCCATGCAGCGGCTCAGCCCCGATAGCCTGGCCCCCGACTTCAAGGCCAGCCTGGTGGAGCCGGAACTCCGGTCCTACCAGTCCTTTGACGGCCTCAAGGTGGACTATTGGCTCTACCTGCCCCAAGGGCAAGACCTGGACCAGGTCAAGGATCCCAAGCAGCTTCCCTGCCTGATCGAAATCCACGGGGGCCCGGAGGGCCAGGAAAGGCCCAGCTTCAACGAATTTATTCAATACCTCCTGGCCCAGGGTATTGCGGTGGTCGCCCCCAATGTCCGGGGTAGCACCGGCTACGGCAAGCACTTTACCCACCTGGACGATGTGGAAAAACGCCTGGACAGCGTCCGGGATATTGAAGCCCTGGTCCAGCACCTGGTGGACACCGGCCTGGCGGATAAGGACCGGATAGGGGTCTCCGGCACCAGCTACGGCGGCTTTATGACCCTGTCCTGCGCCGGCCGCCTGCCCGACCTCTTCGCCTGCGCGGTCGATACAGTCGGCATGTACAACCTGGTCACCTTCCTAGAAAACACCGCAGACTACCGCCGCCCCCACCGGGAAAGCGAATACGGCAGCCTGGCCCAGCACCGCGACCTCCTCTATGAAGTGTCGCCCATTGCCAAGATCGATAACATTACTGCCCCCCTCATGGTCATCCAGGGCAAGAACGACCCCCGGGTCCCTGTCACCGAGTCCGACCAAGTCGTCGACCACCTGAAATCCTTGGGCAAGGAGGTCTTCTACCTCTGCTATCCCGATGAAGGCCACGGCATCCGCAAGATGAAAAACCGTGTGGACTGCTACCCCAAAATCGCAGACTTCCTCAAGACCCATCTGGCTATCCAGGAATAGGAGATATCCCTGGTCAAGATAAGGAAGTCTCTCAGATTAGGAGAAGATATGAAAGCTATTTTTGAAAAATTACTTAATAATATTCCCGACTATAAGGTCTTCTTGACCCCTGACGAGCTAGACCAAAGCTCCCGCGACCTGGCCGCCCGCTATCCGGACGTGGTTAGCCTGTCCACTATTGGTCAAACTAAGGAAGGCAAGGACCTCCTCTGTCTCAAAATAGTCCAAGGGTCCAAGAACGCCCTCATGTTCGGCTGCCCCCACCCCAACGAACCCATCGGTACCATGATGCTGGAGTATTTCACCCAGGCCCTGGCTGAACAAGCAGACTTACGGGCTGAGTTTGACTACACCTGGTATGTGGTCAAAGCCTGGGACCGGGACGGCCTGGAACGCAATCAGGGCTGGCTCAAGGGCCCCTTCACCACTTATAACTATTCCAAGCACTTCTTCCGGCCAGCCGGCCACCAGCAAGTGGAATGGACCTTCCCCATCCACTATAAGGACCTGAATTTCGACAAGCCCCTGCCGGAAACCCGGGCCATGATGGAGCTCATCGACAAAATCCAACCGGACTTTATCTACTCCCTCCATAACGCCGGCTTTGGCGGCGCCTACTGGTACCTAACCCACCAGCTGCCAGAAGCCCGCTACGAAGCCCTCCGCCAGGCTGCCGACCGGGTCAAGGTCCCCCTCCACCTAGGCGAACCCGAGATGCCCTATCTCCAGCCCCTGTCCCCCGCCATCTACCCCAATCTCAGCATTTCCAAGGACTATGATTACCTAGAAAAATATGGGGCCACGAACATTGGCGAGAAAATCAACGTGGGCGACAGCTCCGCCGCCTATGCCTCCAAGTATGGCAGCTTCACCCTCCTGGCCGAGTTGCCCTACTTCTTCGACCCCCGGATCATGGACCAAAGCCCCACTGACATGAGCCGCAAGGATGCCATCCTCTACCAAGTAGACCAAAGCGAAAAAGCCAATGCCTACATCCGGTCTATCCTGGATGCCACCGCTGGCCTCAGCCGGGACGATTCCCAATACCGCATGGCCCTCATCGCCTTCTCCAAAGATGACTACAACGAGAGCACCCGCAAGATGGTGGAAGAGGCCGAATACCAACGCCCCGCTACGGAAGCCGAACTCCTGGACTCCGTCCACCTTTCCCCCTTCTACAAGAGCCTCTCCTACGGCATGGCCACCCGCATGTGCCAAGAAGCCCTGGAAGAATGGCAAGCCAAGGCTGCCAAGCTGGAAGCTGGCCATCTAGCGGGTCAGGCCGAAGCTGAGGCCGAACAAGTGCAAGCCGCTGTTCGCAAACTCACCGACCTTGTCGCCTCCTGCGCCGCGGCCCATGCCGAACTCGATAAGGAAAACGTCGGCGCCCTCCACTACAGTGTCGTCCCCATCCACGACCTGGTCTCTATCCAGCTGGAAAGCGGCTTGATTGTCTTAGACGCCCTCAAAAACGGAGAGGCCAAGCCCTTGGACGCGTAAATTTATATCCCAGGGCTTACTAGCCTTTGAGATAACTCCTAAACAGATACCTGACAAAGCTCCCTGCCGGCCCTGAACAAGCCTGCGGGGAGTTTTGTCTTTCAACTCAAGGGTAAATTTAGATGATCTTGTCCCCAAAAGATAGGGTATTGGTGGCAAAAGGTGATATTTTCAATCTGCCGCCAATAAAAAACTTTTGCCCAGTTGGACCATTGGCGGCAAAATGCAGTATTTACGAAAATACCACCAAGGCTTGCCTCTCACGCAGGTTGCAGCATTGGCGGCAAGCAATGATTTCTTCAATTTACCGCCAATGAAAAGATTTTGCCCAGTTGGAATATTGGCGGCAAAACGCTGTTTTTGTGAAAATGCCTCCAATGCTTGCTCAACGCGCTGATCCGCTCTTGGTGGCAAAGTATCGATTTCTTTAATTGGCCACCAATGCTCCACCAATGCTCGCTCTCCGCTACCGTTTCCGCGTCTTATTTCGCCAGCATCCGGTCGAGCAGGGCCTCATAAACCGGAGTAGACCGGCCAAGAGGAGGAGAAGCTTGATGCCATAAATGGCCAGGGCCTGGCCAATACCCAAGCTCGCCTCAGGCTGGGTCAAGATAAAGTTTTCCCCCGAGCCTAAGAGAGAAGGGTCCAGGAGGAGAAAAAATGCCGTGACCACAAAGGGCAGGACATGTTTGCAGGTGACCGGGACTTTTAGCCAGTCGTAAAAATCCTTGCCCCACATGATGGCCTTATTAAAGAACACGCCGGAGAGGCCTATCACTGGGCCTAATCCCAGAAGCTGGGGGGTGACCCGGAGGTCCAGGCCCTGCATGGGGGGCACCTTAATACAAGCAGAGTTGCCAATGAAAAGGCGGGACAAGCCTGTAGCCGCGTAAGGACAGTTAAAGCCAGAGACATAAATTTGCGGTGGCTGGTTTGGTGAAAGAGCTCCTCTACGGTAAAGAAAAGCCCAGAAATAGGGGCATTAAAGGCCACGGCCATCCCTGCGCCCGCACCTCCTGCTAGGAGCATCTTACTGTCTGCCTTGCTGGAGTGGCTTAACTCACCCACTCCCTGGCCCAGGGCCCCACCAATTTGCACAGAAGGCCCCTCCCGGCCCAGACTGAGGCCAGACCCAATGGCCAGCAGACCAGCTAAGAGCTTATTGACAAAGATCTTCCACCAGGACAGGTTTAGCTTGTCCTGCAAAATCCCTGATACTTGCGGAATCCCCGAGCCCCCGATCATAGGCTCCTTTTTGGTGCAAAAGGACACGAGGAGGCCAATTAGGATAAAGATCCCCACAAAGACGATACTGTATAAGACATTCCCGCGTGCCCAGACCAGGAGGCGGCTAACCAGGCCCATGATTTGAGGGATCCCCCAGCGGAAAAAGGAGACAAAGAGGGCCACTAACACCCCGGTCAGCAAACTCTTCAACAGGAGAGGGTAAAGGCTCCCTTTATCCTCTGCTGCGGCTTCGTTGCTTCTACCCTCTGCTGTGGCGCCTTCGTTAACTTCGCCTGCAACGCCGGTTTCGG
>JAQYCV010000036.1 GCA_028724525.1 Clostridiales bacterium | reverse complement strand
TCGTTCGACTTGCATGTGTTAGGCACGCCGCCAGCGTTCATCCTGAGCCAGGATCAAACTCTCAGTTCAAATTCTTAAACTAAGAGCCGATTCGGCTCTTCATTACTTACTCATTCTTAAGTACTTTGCTCTCAAAAGCATTAACTTAAGGGCTCGTTTGTTTGTCTGCTATTCAATTTTCAAGGTCCTGTTTCTTGCCGCTCAATTCGAGCGCTTTGCAATACTAGCAAAGCCTTTTTGCCTTGTCAAGAAAGTTTTCAGAGAATTTTGCTTTTCTCACACCGCATCCGGGTGTTTTGAGTTACGAGGCGAAGAGGCCTAGTGCTCTACTTCTTCCAGCGATGGCTGGGGTCCGTTAGGCCAGAGAGGGCCGCTCCCATAGCTGTCGCATATTCCGCATCCTCAGGAATGAGAATCTTTTTCTGATAGAGGTCGGCAAAACCCGCAAGACTTTCACGGCCCGCTTGCATACGGAGCAAAGAGCCCACAAAGACAATATGATCCAAATTTTCTAAGCGAGCAGCGAGAATGGCAGCTGTGCCCACAGACTGAAAAACTAAATTGACAATCCCCCGGGCCAGATCTGGCGTTTCTGCTTGGTCATTCATCTTGCCGAAGTTAGAGGCAGTAATGTCCGAATTAAGACCTGGAATAGTCCGCTGCGTGAGGTCTCCAATAGATAAATCAATATCATCTAACTTGCCTTGGCTGGCTAGATCAGATATTAGGGAAAAATCATTTATGCCTAAAATGGCTTTGGATAGGCCCAAGAGGCTTCCTCCACCGATACCGGTTCCTATAATGTGTCGCCCCCCTTGGCGGCTAGCCGCAACTAGGGAGGTCCCTGTCCCCATGGAAACCACAATGGCTTTCTCGAGGCCAGATAAATAAAGGCCCCCAAGCCCCACGGAATTAAATTCATCAACCGTCTGGGTAGGCAGGCCTAAAATATTCTTATCGATATAGGATAAGCCGACACCGGTCATATAAACCTGGGCGACATCCTGGACTTGTAAATCATAGAGGCTTAGGAAGCGACCGATTCCCCCGTAAGTTGAGGTGATGGGGTCAGAGGCCTTCACCATAGTCTTGCCAAGTAAGGTCTGGTCTTGAAAAGCTACAACCTTAGTAGTGGAGCCACCTATATCTAAACCTATCGTGATTTGCAATGCTATGTCTCGTCCCGACCTTTGCCGGGCTTGTCTCCCCTATTGATTAGCGGCCGCGGCATCCTCAGCATAGTAGGAAGCAGGACGTCCGGCGTCTGTGCCTTGTGCCGGCTGGGTGAAGCGGGGGAAATTTCTCACTTCGCGTCTCGCCTGGCCAAGATTGTAGGCCCGGTCCCCAGGTCGGTTAGCCTTACGGCTTTCTTCTGTTCTAACGGAAAGGCGGGTAGAGGCTGGTGTGACTACAAAAATCTTATTGCTGATGGATTCCAAGGAGCCGGACAAGGCATAGGTAGCGCCTAAAATAAAGTCTAAAACTCTTTGGGCGGTAGAATCATCTATCCGTTCAATATTGCAAATAACCGTTTTTCCGTTGCGGACATGGTCACAGACCACTTTAGTCATTTCAAAGTCATATGGGACCATGACGACAACTTCTTGGTCATAGGTCATCTCTGCCCCCGTCCGCATATCTAGGACTCTGCCTTGAGGCCGGGGCCTATTATCAGACCGCTGGGGCCGAGCTGGTTTAGGGCTAAAGTGATTGAGAAAGTTGCCCTGAGAAGGAGCCGAATCTTTGACGGGCTCAGGCTGATTATCCTCAAAGTCCTCTAAATAATCTAAATCATAGTTTTCATCCGCCCCTTCGTCTTCCAGGCGGCCGAAAATTTTATTATATAGATCAAACATATGACTCCTCCTACAACAGCAATATAAAAGCTATTTAATTATCTTGAACATTATAAAGAGGAGGAAAACCTAGTGTCTAGGGGATATCGACTTAGTAAGACTTTTGTAACACAAAAGTAAAACTAGTCATTGGACCGGCCGTAGTCACGGGCACCAAAAATGTGAGACCCAATTCTGATGTGGGTGGCACCGGCCGCTATGGCTTGGTGAAAATCCGCAGACATGCCCATGGATAGGGTGTTAATTTGCTCTTGGCCATAGACCTCTTGCAAGTCCTGGTAGAGGGCATGGCAGGCCTGGAAGATGGGCAGAGCCTCTTCCTTGTTTTCAAAATCAGGTGCCATAGTCATAAGGCCCCGCAGGCGGAGATGGGGGCAAGCTTCTAAAAAGTTATAGGCCTCTCCTAATTCTTCAATTTCAAAACCCTGCTTACTGGCTTCCCTAGCGATATTCACTTGCAGGAGGATATCTTGGCTGACAGCCTGTTCGGCAGCCAAACGTTCAGTTTGTTTGATGAGCTTGACGGAGTGGACGGAGTGAATGAGGGCCACTTTGCCTACGACAAAGCGAACTTTATTGCGCTGGAGAGTGCCAATAAGATGCCAGGAGATATCTTGACCTTCAGGCACTTGGTCAGCTTCTTCCATTTTGCTACAGAGCTCCTGAACCTTGTTTTCACCAAAAACAATTTGACCTGCCTGGTGGAGGGCCAGAATATCGGAAAGCGGGTGGGTTTTGGAGACGGCAACCAGATGAATGTCCCGGGGATCCCGGTCAGACAGGATGGCCTGCTGGACAATTTCTTCCTGCACAAGCTGGAGATTATGACTTAATTCTGTTTGGCGTTGGCACATGATCCTCACCTCATCTAATAATCTGTTAAAGGTTCACCAGCTTGCATGCTATCGGGATTGAGCAAAATCATGGTAGACACTTCCACTTTATAGGGTGAATCGGGCAAGCTTTCAACCAAGGCATATTCTTCATTGGTGGAGACGATCTTAACGCGAGCCTCCTGGACATAGCCACCATCAACTAGCTTAAGGCCGGCTTCTAGGTTACCGGGGCTGTAATCTACCAGGGCAGTCTTAGGGACACGCAAACCCTTACTTTCATTGGCGTAGAGAGTCAGGGGGGCTTTCCGCATAGACACAAAAGACTCCAGATTCTGCCGGGACTGGAGAATAAGGAGGGCCCCGTCCGGAGCGGCCTCAAATCGCACAATGTTCGCCTTTTTAATCGTGATGCCGTTGGCCGGGCAGTAGACACGGACATAGCCCGCCTCCTCCAGGCCAGACAGCTTAGCCAGACTGGATGCAGGAATAAAGCAGGCGAAATACTGGTCGGATGACCGGGAAAGTTTATAGAGATCCTGGCCCGCTTTTACTTCTTCGACCAAATGGGGCAAGGGGGCTTTTGCCAGGTAGCTTTTAACTTCCTGAGGCGTGATTGACATAGCCAGCTCCGGGACCAAATCGAGTTCCAAGCCATCCAACTGGCGGATAAAAATGCCCGAGGCTTCACTGGAAATATTGCGGATGGCATCCAGAGAGTTTTCTTCTAAGCGGTCACGGACCGAAATAAGCCGGTCTAACTCCTCATCTTCAAAGGCAAAGGCTTGGGCATCCTCTAACCTTTGCTCCATGATCAAGCGGAGTTCCATTTCTAGTTCTGCCAACTTGCTATAGTCATCTGCTGCCATCTGGTCATAAAAAACATGGAGGTTGCGATGGATGGAGTTTTCCCCCGCTTCAAAAACTCGGGCAGCATTACCACCCCGGCCTTCAGCCAGGAGTTCGTAACGGCGGTCATTGACATCGTTATTAGCCTTGTCCAGCTTGCGGACTTGTTCCAAATCGCCCTCAGGCAGGATCTGGCCAATCCAAGCATCTTTAGAGACTCGGGACCCTTGAGGGATGAAGGCCCTAAAGATGCCATCCAAGGGGGCCTTGTAAACAGACTCGTCCCGAATAAGGAGGGCATCCAAATCTACTTCCTGGGCCAGCCATTCCTCAGTTAAAAAGAGAAAACGCGGCTGAGGCCGGCGTTGCCATATCCGGAGAAAAAGCAGCAGGGTCATGCACAGCAAAAGGAGGGCCGCGCTCGCCATGATGAAACTACGGCGTTTACTTTCACGCTGGAAACGCCGGTCATAATTTGACCTGGCAAATTCTTGCTTGGCTGGTCTAGCTTTAGGTGACAAGCTACTCCCTCGCAATTAAAGTCTGGGCGGCCTTCATAACCGCCAGTCGGCCATTGGTAAAACTCAGGCTACCCTGCAAATAAGCATTGTAGGGTGGCCGAAGCGGGCCATCGCAGGAAAGTTCGATCGATGATCCCTGCACAAAAGAGCCCGATGCCATAATAATATCACAGTCATAGCCGGCCATGGGCGAAGGCACAGGCGCGAAGGAAGCATCTACGGGCGAGGCAAACTGGATCTGCTCGCAGAAGTTGATCAAGGCTTGGGGATCACCCAAGGCAATCCGCTGGACGATATCCCCTCTCTCCGCCTGGGCATCTGGAAAAACAGCAAAGCCCAAGGCCGCTAGGAGGCCAGCGGCGTGCATGGCAGACTTCAAGGCTTCCCGGACTACATGGGGGGCCATATAAAAGCCCTTTATGAGTTTGGTATTCTGGCCGAGGCTGGGCCCGACCTCTGCTCCAATGCCAGGGGCCGTCATGGCGGCAGCAATTCTATCTATAAGATCTTGGCGGCCACAGACATAGCCACCAGATTCTGCAAGACCGGCCCCTAGATTCTTGATGAGAGAGCCCGCGCAGACATCAGCCCCATAGGCGGTCACTTCCTCATCCTCGACCATTTCTCCATAACAGTTGTCCACCATGATAGGCAGGTCAGGCCGAAGGTCTTTAATAAATTTGACGATTTCGCCAATTTGACGATTTAAGAGGCAGGGGCGCTGGGAATAGCCCAGGGACTTTTGTACATAAATAAGGCTAGTTTTGGGAGTGAGGGCCGCCTCTATGCCTGCATAGTCAAAGCCACCATCGGGCAGCAAATCAACAATTTTATGGCTGATCCCAAAGTCGCCTAAAGATCCTAAATTCTGATCCTTATATTGGTCTGAAAGATCCAGGGTAGCCTGGAGGGTGTCGTAGACTTCAGAAGAGACAATCAAGACCTCCTGGCCAGGGCGCAAAAGCCCCCGCAAGCAGGTGGCCAAGACATGGGTACCAGAGGAAAATTGCATGCGGACCAGGGCAGCTTCCGTCCGAAAGTAGCTAGCATAGGCTTCTTCTAAAGCTTGTCGGCCGGCATCGTAACTCCCATAGCCCGTAGAGCCTTGTAGGGCCGATTCCCGTAAATTAGCCTCTTGCAGGGCCTGGATAACCCGCAACTGGCGTTTTTCCGTAGCGCGGTCCAGCCTGGCAAAGCTGGGGGCTAGGTCTTGTAGAACTTTCTCTGAGAGCTGGAAAATCTCATCACTCACCCCATAAGGGGCATAATAATTATCCATAGCCGGATACTCCTTACAAAGAGAAAGCCTTGAAAGCAAGGCTTCCAAGGCTAATTGGTGCGGATGGCGGGAGTCGAACCCGCACGGTCTCCCACACGCCCCTCAAGCGTGCGCGTCTGCCTATTCCGCCACATCCGCGAAAGGCAAGAATCAATATACTTGATAGTCAAAAAAATAGCAAGCCTCGCCGCAAAAAACTTCAGCAAAATTTTAGTTTAGTGCCTGGACGAGCTCCTGAAAGACTTTTCCACGCTCTTCAAAATTCTTAAAGCGGTCAAAAGAGGTACCTGCTGGGGAAAGCAAAACAGCCGACCCTGCGGGCGCATCCTGACGGGCTAGCTCTAGGCAGTCCGCGTAACTCGGCAGAATAGATACGGTCAAGGGATCATTGACCCCAGGCTGATCTAATTGGGCCTGGCGAACGGCTTGGGCAATTAGGTCTGCATTTTGACCGCATAAGTAGACCCGCTGGCAGGAAGCCAGAATCTGCTGACCAAGATCGCTATAGTCCAGGTTTTTATCCTTGCCACCAGCAATAAGATAGATGGGAATACCCATTTCTTTAAAAGCTGATAGGCTTGCAATACTACGGGTAGGCGAAGAATCAATAGAGGAGTCGAAGTAGCGCACACCGTCTAGAGTGCGAATTTCCTGCAGGCGATGTTCGACACCCTTGAAATCTGCTAAAGCTTGTAACACCTGATCTCTTTGGTCTGGTCTGACTAGGTGGTCGGTAGCCGCTAGTGCCGAGAGGACATTCAGAGCATTAAATCTGCCGGGCAAGCAAAGGTCTTGCCGGGTCAAGAGCCTCTCTCTTTCCGTCTGGGATCCCCCTTGATAATAGAGGACATCCTGGTTCAGGCCAAAAAGTTTTTGCTCGCCAAAGGGTCGGTTCTCGGTCCATATAACTTCCCCCTTGGCTCGGGCAGCAAAGGTCTGGAGTAAGGGGTCTGAGCCTTTGAGAATGAGTCGATCTGCAAAGCCTTGGTGGAGAAAGATCTGGGCCTTAGCCTCACAATATTCAGCAAAATCTTTGTGAACATCTAAGTGGTTAGGGCTGAGATTCGTGATCACAGATGTTTGCGGACTATAAGACATAGAAATCAGCTGAAAGCTGGATAACTCTACCACAACCCTGTCTTCAGCTTTTATTTGGGGCAGAGAGCTTAAAAGGGGCATGCCTATATTTCCCCCAAGCCAGGTCTTGTAGCCTGCTGTTTGAAGGGCCAAGGCCGTTAAAGTAGATGTGGTGGTTTTACCATCCGAACCGGTAATCCCTAGCACTTCTGCCGGGCAAAGTTGGAGAAAGACCTCCATTTCCGATGTCACGATGGCTCCCCGCTTGCGTTCAGCCACTAATGGGGCTAGGTCTGGACGAACAATAGGGGTTCGGAAAATAAGATCAAAGCCCTGGAGCCGGTCTAAATAGTTTGGTCCTAAGGACCAGGAGGCCTTAAGTCCTTGCTTTTCCAGTTCTTCCCGCCAGGGAGCCAAATTTTCCGCGGGGGCCCGGTCAAAAATCTGCACTTCCAAGCCGGCCGTCAAAAGCATTTTGATCAGGGGCCGGTTAGAGATACCCGCCCCCACTACAGCAATTCTTAGCCCTTGTGCCCATGAGAGAAAGTCAGATAAATTCTGTAACATCGTTTTTCCCCTTTTGTTTCGCTACAGAAATTATAGACGAATATTTTTCTAGGGTCTTGCTTTTTTCTGTTTGATCCTTTATATTGGATTCTGCTTCGCGGAAATGGCGGAATTGGCAGACGCGCTGGCTTCAGGTGCCAGTGGTAGCAATATCGTGCAGGTTCGACTCCTGTTTTCCGCACCAAGGCGGTTGACCCCTCGTCAACCGCCTTTCTTTTTCGTTATGATAGGCAAGATGGACAAAAGGACTGACGACAAGCAAATCAAGGCCAGTATCTCTGTCCGCCGCCTGGCAGAGCTCAACTACCGGACCGGCGGGCTAGCCGCAGCTGACTATGCTGCGATAGAGGGAGTTGAGGGCATTAAAGCCCATCAACGCGCCTTGGCCTGGCTGGCTCAGCAACCCTCCTTTGCTTCCTGCACCTTCACTGCCGAAGAAAGTCTAGAGGGTGAGGTCATGACGGACTATGGCCGTCTCCAAGTGCGAGGCAGGGCAGATGCTACAGTCTCGGGACCTGTCGGAAAACATATTGTAGAGATTAAATCCTTCCGTGGTCCCAAGCATAAGTTGCCCAAACAGGGAAAAGACGTTCACTGGGCCCAGGCAGAGCTCTATGCAGCTTTGCTAGCTAACAAGCTGGGAGAAGCTCAAAAGAATTGGCATATTTACTTGGTCTATGCCTCGGTGGACACGGACGACTATCTGGTCCTCGAGCGAGTTAGATCATCTGACGAATTAAGAACTATACTCCAAGAGGCAGCCTCCCAATATCTGCAGAAGATTGTTAACTTGATTGCCTGGCAGAGTCGGAGGAATGCTTCTCTGAGGGCAGCCTCCTTCCCATACCCAGAATTGCGTTCGGGCCAGGTCCAAGCTATGCGGGAGGTGGTGGCAGCCCTTCGGGACCGGCGGACTCTTTTTATTGAAGCACCTACCGGTATAGGCAAGACCATGGCCGTTCTCTACCCTGCCCTTAAAGCCCTAGGCCAGTCTTATGTTAAGCGGATCTTTTACGCAACTGCTATGACGTCTACCCGGGACCAGGCCGAAGAAGCCTTAAGGATCCTTCGGGAGGAGTCCGCCTGTCTCATCCGGTCTCTCCGCTTGACCGCCAAAGAAAAGATTTGCCTGGCGCCTGAGCTCTACTGCGAACAAAACCTCTGCCCCTATGCTGTGAAATATTTTGATCGGCTACCAGATGCTTTAGCAGACCTCCTGGCCTATGAAGAACTAGATGCTCAGCTGATCCAAGCGGTGGCCCACAAGCACCAGGTCTGCCCTTTTGAATTGTCCTTGGATATGGCCTGGTATTGCGATGTCATCATCGGCGACTACAACCACGTCTTTGACCCCCGGACCCGAATCAAGCGCTTCTTTGATGAAGAAGTTAAGGAGCCGTGTGCCATCCTGGTGGATGAAGCCCACAACTTAGCAGCCAGGTCCCGGACCATGTTTTCTGCCGGTCTAAGCAAGCAAAAGATCGGGTTTTTGGCTAAGCTTTGGCAAGATCCTGTATATCTAGAGTTTTCAACTGTCTATACCACTTTGCGTGGGGCCTTAATAGCGTTCTTGGGCCATTTAGAAGCCATAGAAGAGATTTTCAAGTTAGAAAATATTCAAGAGGCCATAGACAGGAAGGCCTTCCAGCCTGACCAGAACCCCTTGTGCAACCAATCTCTAAAAGAAGATTGGGTCCTCCAGGGTGACTTCATGGGTTTAAAAGTCCTGCCTGACAAGCTTTTGAGGCAAGTAGCCTCTCTCACGCGTGAGTTACGTGTTTTCCTAGACGAGCAACGGGACTTCCCTGGCCGTCGCGACTTTCTTCTGCTCTTTTTTGACCTCTTGCACTGGCAGAATATGGCTAGTAATTACTACAACGAGAGCTATATTACCGGCATGCGCTTGTCTGACAAGGATCTCCATATTGCCCTCCTCTGCCTAGACGCTTCTGCCTTTATTTCCCAGGTATACTACGACCAACATCCTGCTGTCTTTTTTTCAGCTACCCTCTACCCTCTCTCCTACTACCAGGCCTTGCTCTACGCCCCCCTGTCTTCGGATCCTCCAGAAAGCCTGGTCTTACCCTCGCCCTTTCCCCGAGAAAATCGTCTCTTCATGATTGAGACGGGGCCGTCCTTAAAATATGAGGACCGCCCCTACAGCCTGGACCAGGTAAGGGAAATTATCTACACCGCTTGCGCAGCCAAGACCGCCAATTATCTGGTCTTTGTGCCTTCCTATGCCTATCTTCGGGATTTAGTCAGAAATATTAAGGCTCACTCCCGGCCCGACCGTACCCGTTTTGTCGTCCAGCGGCCAGGCATGTCTGAAGCGGATAAAAGCCGCTTTCTCCAACGCTTTAAAGATCATGGCCAGGAAAGCTTGATTGGTCTGGCGGTCTTAGGCGGGGCCTTTAGCGAGGGCGTAGATTTAGCCGGCGAGGCCCTGTCTGGTGTTATCTGCGTGGGAGTAGGCCTGCCAGGCATTTCTCCGGAACGTCAGCTCTTGGCAGAGTACAGTGAAAAGCGTTTTGGAAGCGGCTTTCTCTTCGCCTATGTTTTTCCAGCCTGGCAAAGGATCCAGCAGGCCTTGGGCCGGCTCATCCGGTCTGAAACAGACCATGGTTTTGTCCTCTTGATAGATCAACGTTGGAAAGCAGACCCCTATCGGAGTCTGCTTAGTCCGGAGTTAGATCCGCATTTTATTTTAGATCGGGAGGATCTGGTCAAAAGTTTAGAGTATTTTTGGGAAGATCAGGAAACTTAGCCTTTCGCTATAAATCTTCTTGAATTAGCGCTCCTCTATGAGGTCAGCCTTTTGCTCATTCAGCTTTTGGGCAATAGCGCGGCCTGCAGGGGTTGTAGCTAAGCCACCAAGGGCCGTTTCCCGATGGGCTGCTGGCATAATCCGCCCTACCCGGCCCATGGTCTCAATGACCTGGTCTGCAGGAATATGAGACCGAATGCCAGCCAAGGCCATTTCAGCCGCGGAGATAGCATTAGCAACCCCCATGGCATTGCGCTTAATGCAAGGCACTTCCACTAAGCCCGCTACCGGGTCACAAACCAGGCCTAGGATATTCTTCATGGCCATAGCTAGGGCCTGGGCCGACATCTCAGGACTGCCGCCTGCAGCCGCGACGAGAGCGGCCGCCGCCATAGCAGAAGCAGACCCCACCTCGGCCTGGCAACCGCCCGTGGCACCCGCAATAGGCGCTTGATTACCAATACAAAGGCCAAAGGCGCCAGCCGTCAGAAGGAAATGTACCTGGTCTTCCCGGCTGAGTTGAAGCCTCCGGCTACAGGAATAAAGGACACCAGGGACCACTCCGGCAGAACCCGCTGTCGGGGTAGCACAGATTATTCCCATGGAGGCATTGACCTCATTGACGGCCAGGGCTGCTGCTACCGCTTCTAAGAGAAAGTCCCCAGACAGGCCCAGACCTTGGTCTATATAGGTCCTCATGCGCTTGGCATCTCCCCCGGAGATACCCGAATAAGAGGTGACACCTGCCTCCCCTTGGACGATGGAGGCATACATGACATCGACCTTGTGGGACATATCCTCTATAATCTCTGCCCGAGTCCTTTCGGTTAATTCAATCTCTTGGGCGATCATCACATCCCACACAGGTAAGTGATGGTCTTCGCAAAGGGTCACAAGTTCTTGCACTGTCGTAAATTGCATACTTCTCTCCTTTATATCCGCCAAAAGACTTAGCGCTTGATCTGAATAACCTTATGCATGTAAGGCAGGGACCGCAATTCTGCAAGCACTTCCGCATCGATTTCTTCATCAGTCTCGAGAGACATGAGGGCAAGATCACCCTTGGTCTTGCGGGAAACTTCCATATGGCCAATATTAATATTGTGCTTGCCGTAGACTTCGGTGATCGAGGCAATAACGCCTGCTTTATCTTGGTGCATGATAATAGAGGTGGCCATATCAGCATTAACCTGGATGCGGAAGCCATCGATTTCGGTAACTTGAGCATTACCGCCGCCGATGGAAATCCCCACTACATTCACTTGGCCCAACTCACCCCTTAATATAATGCGGGCGGTGTTAGGATGATCGGCCGGCTCATTCGTCGGTATGATCGTAACTTTTAAACCAGCCCGGTCAGCTTCTTCCAAGGCTTGGGGAATGCGCTCATCAAAGGTAGAAAAACCAAGCAGGCCAGCAATGACTGCCACATCCGTGCCATGGCCTTTAAAGGTATGGGCAAAGGACCCGTAAAAATAAATTTCTGCCTCCCGGGCTTGGCCCCCATAGATAGAACGGGCCATTTGGCCAATCCTTACGGCACCTGCCGTATGGGAGCTGGAAGGCCCAACCATGACTGGACCAATGATCTCCGCGACACTGAAATATTTCATATGCAACCCTCCTAATCAGCAGGCTCATTATAGCGAAAAATAGGAGGCAGGGGGATAACAGGATCAAAGCTTAGGAAGATCGGCACTCTGTGGGTTTTGCCCCGGCTTTTGTCGGGCCTGGGCCAGACGCTGGCTGAAGGCTTCTGCCTCCTGGCTGAGTCGCAGGCGTGTGTAGTTTTTCTCCATAATCTGCTCGAGATAAGCATCTGAAAAAGTCTGTAATTCAGCCTGTAATTCTGGTGAAGCCTGGAAATTAAAGAGGCTGGGTACATCAGCCTGGACAATGTAGCGAAGGGCAGACCAGAGACCGGGGGACATAGCCAGGCTATGGGAGGGCCTGTCCCCTGGCCCGGCATGAAGATAGCGGCATTCTAAGCCCGAGAGATGAAAGTTAAAGACCATACTAGGCTCATAGGCCCGGTGGCAAGTAACGCAATCGAATAGCCAGGGCATAAAGCCCAGAAGGCAGAGAAACTTGAACTGGCTGATTCTCACATCCAGGAGAGGCTGGCTAGACTGCTCAATCCGGCTGGCTGTATAGGCCCAGAGGTCATAAGCCTGGGGCTGAGCCACTTGGGACTTCAGGGCATCCAGATAGACCTCGGCCAAGTGGGCCAAGGCGGTCATCCGGTCAAAGTCTGCCTGCAAGCCTGCAAAGGGATAGACCATCTGGCCCCCATTTAAACTATAGCGATATTTATAATAAAAAAGCTCAAAATCCGCCAGAATGAAAGGTTGGCTCAGGACATTGGCCGGGCCCATTTTGCCCGTTTTATGGCAGGAAAGGGTAAGGATCTCCCCTTCTTTCGTTAAAAGATCCAAAATTCGCCGGTTTTCCCCGTAAGGAACCGAACGAAGGACAAAGGCACGTCGGGTCTGATGTGACATTAATCGATTTCGAGATCCTGGATTCTATAGCCCAGGTCGGCCAGGTCTGGTTGACGGTCTCGCCAGCCCTCTTTCACTCGCACATAGAGGGATAAGTGACATTTTCTGTCCAGGATCCTACTAATCTCCCGCTGGGACTTTTGCCGGATCGTCTTAATTCTGGCGCCTCCCTTGCCCAGGAGCATCGCTTTATGGCCTGGCCGGTCGCAGATAATATCTGCGCTGATGTGAACTTGGTCCTCTTGCGAAGCGGCATCTGTCTTTTCTTGAAAGTCCGTGATTTTGACCGCCACGCCATGGGGAATTTCTTCCTGCATCTGCAAGAGGACCTGCTGGCGGATTAACTCGCCGGCCAAAATAGCCTCGGTTTGGTTGGTATAGTCTTCGCTAGAAAATATCGCTTCCCCTTTGGGCAGATATTTTTTAATTTGGTCGATGAGTATATCGATACCCTCACCCGTTTTGGCGGAGAGAGGGATAATTTCATCAAAGGACAGGCTTTGAGAAAAGGTCTGGATCAGGGGTAGGACTTGGTCTGCCTGGGCCAAATCAGCCTTGTTGAGAAGGAGGAAAAGGATCTTGCCCCTATCCCTAGCATACTGAGCCAGGCGTCTTTCCTCTTCTTCTACCCTGGGCTTAAAGCGGGCATCAATCATAAGAAGGAAGATATCAGCTTCTGACATGGCAAGACTGATCGCCTTACTCATATAGCGGTCTAGGCTGTGTTTGGCCGGATGAATACCCGGAGTGTCTAAGAAGACCATTTGGGTTCCCTTATCCTCCAAGACACCCCGGATCATAGTCCGGGTAGTCTGAGGTTTATAAGACGTAATGGCTATTTCCGTACCCAAAAGATAGTTGAGCAAGGTTGATTTACCCACATTGGGACGGCCCAAAAGAGCTATAAAACCTGCCTTGCGAATGGGAGTCTCCGCTTCTTCCCGATGGTCTGCCAGAGCTTCTAGATCAGCTGGTGACACACCCAGACCAACGTCCTCTAGGGCCTGGGTCTGCAAAGCCCGCATCCTGGCTTCTTCGCCAGGCTCTTCATGGTCATAGCCCAGGAGATGGAGAAGGCCATGAACGGCCAGAAAGGCTAATTCACGTTCTAGGCTATGGCCATAGTTTTCCGCTTGTTTGGCTGCCCGAGCCGGGCAAATAAGGATATCCCCCAAGAAGACCTCCAAGTCCTCTGCCCCAGGATCTAGAAGATCCTGAACGCCCAAGCTTTCTTGAATTTGTCCTTCATGGAAATTCAGTGAGGGAAAGGATAGAACATCTGTCACCTTAGCCACATCTCTTTGGTCGGCATTAATTTCCTTCATGCGGGCCGGAGATATAAAAGAGAGGCAGATCCTAAAATCTGGCATTAATGGGATCGTCGGCTCTGAGGATCCTGCCACTTGTATAGGGCTAAGCTCAAGCTCGGGGCCAGGATGTAAGGCCAGGGCAAAGGCCCTGGTTAAAGCAGCTTCAATAAGCGCCTGATTAGAGTCTGTGATTTGCGGCTGGCGCTGGCGCTTGATAATGGTCGTCTTGAGCTTCATCTTTTGGATATTCTACCCTTTCATGGAAATGGCCTGAGTATACCTGCATAAAAGCCTTTTGAATTTTTTCAATATCAGAGAACTTCAGGCCGGAGTTCTTGAGTTGGTTTTGTTCCAGCTTGATCCGGAAGACAGACTGCATCATTTCTTCCGCATCTTCCATAGTCCTGGACTTGAGGGACTTGATGGCAGCTTCTGTCGAATCTGCGAGCATGACCACTGCGGACTCAGGGCTAGAGGGCAAGGGTCCCTTATAGCGGTAATCCGCGGGATCCGGAGGGGGCAGACCTTGCTCCTCAGCCGCTTTCTTGGCCTTGCTGTAAAAATAACCCAGGACCGTGGTGCCATGGTGTTCCACAATGATTTCTAAAATGGGCTTAGGGAGACGGTACTTTTTCCCCATTTCCAAGCCATCCAGAGTATGGCGGGTAATAATCTCTGTGCTTTCCTCCGGGCTCAACTGATCGTGGGGATTATAGTCCGTTTGATTCTCAGTAAAGTAGAGAGGATTACGGAGCTTGCCGATGTCATGGTAATAAGAGCCCGCCCGGCAAATCAAGGCATTAGCGCCAATGGCTTCGGCGCCCGCATCGGCCAAGTTAGCGACCATCATGGAATGCTGGGAAGTTCCAGGTGCCTCCAGGAAAAGACGGCGGATTAAGGGCTGGCCAGGCTGAGAAAGCTCCACCAGGCTGGCTGGGGAGACATCATCAAAGAGGAGCTCGAAAACCGGCAGGAGACCTACCGCGGCGATCACAGAGAGGACGGCTGAGAGGACAGAAGAAAGGATCAAAAAGCTGGAGTTGGCCAGGCCGGTATCCTGCATGAGGCTATAGCCAAGGCTGGCCGCAAGGTTCACTAAAATTAAGAGAATAAGTAGCTTGGCAAAAAACTCCTGCACCCGGTGGTTGCGGGCGTAGTGGGCCGCCAAGAGGCTGCCACAGATGGCAACAGCGATAAAGGCGGGATTGAAATTGACCAGGGGCAGGGTGATCACAATGAGGGCCATGGTGAAAACAATCGCCGTCTGGTAGGAAAAGTAGGCAGCCAGAATAACAGCGGTAAAGTAGACCGGGGGGATAACTTGGTAGTCTTGACCTAAATAAACGGCCACCAGAAGGGGGATTAGGCAAGCCAAGGTCAGAGCTAAAAAGCGCTTATTGAAGCCTACCGTTTCATGCTCGTAAATGTGCATGTAAAGGCTGAGGATGAGCAAAACCACTAAAATCATGAGGCTCAGACCCGCGAGAGCCGCATAGTCCAAGCTATCTACTTCGACTAACTTCAATTCCTGGAGAAGGGCATAGATATCCTCGGTCACAAGTTCGCCAGAAGATATAATGCGCGCTCCCCGGTTGACGAGGATGGGATTTTGCAGGACGCGCTCATAGGCATCCTGGCGGGCATTCTGAGTGGCTTCTTCGTTGTAAAGCACGTTCCCCTGCAGAGTCTGCTCTAAAAAGCCGCGAATCAGAGTGAGGTCTGACTTGTAATGGGCTTCCCTAGCACTTAGCTTATTCAGGTAATCGCGGATCCGGAAGCTAAGCTCGGTTTCATCCACCGCTTCTGCCATGAGGCTATTGGCCGTAAGTTCCAAGCGGTTGCGGAAAGTATCATAACGGGAGGAAGACATATGGAGGACCTGCTTGAGGTCATCAAGGGAAAATTCGTAATCCAAATCCTCCTCCAGGCTCCGCTGTAGGTCTTCACTCGCCTGATCCAGGGCTAGAGGCTTAATGATTTGGGCCTGGGTCTGGTCTTTGTGGTCCTCCCGTAGGGCTTGGTAGTAGTCATCGACGGTAGCCGCAAAGGTCCCTACCCGGCGCAGGGCTTCTTGACTCAGATTATCTGACCTCGTGTAGATATCGACCACTAGGCTTTGGGCCTCGCGGGCACGCTTTTCCGTGGCATTGCGGTTGACCACGGAACGTGGCGCCTCAATGTCATATGGGCTAACCACATTAACCTCAAGTTCATACTGGGGTGGCCGAGAGCCGAGGTAGAGCAGGATCAAGCTAACGATAAAGACCGAGATAAAGATGAGAGGCCCGGTAAATTTACTTAACTTGGCTTTTGTCTTATCTGTCATATTCTTTTACCCATTTTTGCTGGTGGGGACCCTTCTGCCGGTGTACTTCATCCGCTTCATAGGCTGCGACAATTTTCTTGACCAAGGGATTTCGGACTACGTCACTCTTATCCAACTCGATAAAGGCTACCTCCTTAAGGGGAGCCAGGATACGTTTCATATCTAGTAGCCCGGACCTTTTTTCCCGGGGCAGGTCAATTTGGGTAATATCACCCGTAACCACAGCCTGTGAATGGAAGCCTATACGGGTGAGAAACATTTTCATCTGTTCGGGACTCGTGTTTTGCGCCTCATCCAAGATGATAAAGGCATCGTCCAGGGTACGGCCCCGCATATAGGCCAAGGGGGAGATTTCGATACTCCCCTTCTCCATATTGCGGTTAAACTGGTCTGCCCCCATAAGGTCATAGAGGGAGTCATAAAGAGGCCGCATGTAGGGATCCACCTTGCTCTGCAGGTCTCCGGGCAAGAAGCCAAGATTTTCACCCGCTTCGACGGCTGGTCGGGTCAGGATAATCCGAGAGACTTCATGATTGCGAAAGGCCCGGACGGCCATAGCTACGGCTAGATAGGTCTTGCCTGTACCTGCCGGTCCAACCGCAAAGACTAATTCGCGATTTTGGATGGCTTTGGCATATTGGGCTTGGCCGGGTGTTTTGGCCCGGACTGGCCTGCCCTTGGCAGAGACACACAGGACATCCTGGCCAGGCAAAAAAGGCAGGCTACCTTCATGGTCCTCGGCCAAAGACACCAGGTGCCTCACCATGCGTTCTGAAAGCTGGCCCTCTTGGCGGTAGTTCTGCAGGAGGCCCTGCCAGACAGCGGCTGCTTGGCTAACAGCCAAGTCCTCGCCTTCTACCACGAGCCCCTCTCTGCTTTCTTGGCTGACTACGCCGAAGGCTTGGTCCACTATATTGGCGAACTTATTAAGAGCACCGAGGAGGACCAAAATCTCTTGGGGGTTATCTAAAAATATCGTTTTCTGCATATGACCTCTTTAGGCTGATATTCCTTGATTATAGCATTAGTAGCTGGCGATATGCCTAGGGCATGTTCGCTAGACGTTCCCGGGCTTCCAGATAGTCTTGGGGAGGATCTGCTGTGAACACCAGGTCCTGCTGGTTGCGGGGATCTTGAAAAGCCAGGCGGCAGGCATGCAGGGCTTGACCTTCTAGGCCCAGCTTATCCCGTTTGGCCAGGCCGTAAGTGGGGTCCCCTACGACTGGGAGATTAATATAGGCCAGATGAACTCGGATCTGATGGGTTCGGCCAGTGTCTAGGTGTAACTCCAGCTCAGCCCCCTTGGAATAGCTATGGATCTGCTCAAAATGGGTCCGGGCAGGCCGACCTCTATCAATGACGGCTATTTTCTTCCTGTCCCTAGGGTCCCGTCCTAAGGGAGCGGAAATCAGGCCGGTCCGCGAGGCAGGCTGCCCCCAAACGAGGGCCTGGTAGGTCCGAGAGACTTGACGATCTTTGATCATCTGGGAAAGGATCCGCCGCATACGGTCATTTTTAGCTACTAAGAGGAGGCCAGTCGTGTCTTTATCCAAACGGTGGACAATACCAGGGCGTATGGGATCTTGGCCCTGGGTATAAGCTTGACCTAAGTAATAGATTAAAGCGTTCACTAGGGTTCCCTCCCAATTGCCGGCAGCCGGATGGACAACCATGCCGCGGGCCTTATTAACCACCAGAAAATCGGCATCCTCATAAACAATATCTAAAGGGATATTCTGGCCCTGGGCGGGTTCAAGACTGGGAGCAGCTTGAAGGAGATAGGCAATTTGGTCGCCTTCCTGGACCAGGTAAGAAGCCCGAACAGCTTGGCCATTCACAGTTGCCAGACCCTCCACAATAAGCTTTTGAGCGGCGGTGCGGGAAAAATCCTCCAGCTGACTTGCCAGATACTTATCTAAACGTTGACCGGCTTCTTCTACGGTTAAGCTTTGCCACGCGGTCATCTTAAGACTCCCGAGATTCATCTGCCCGCTCTTCTGCCTTGTGACCTAAGACACGATCCAGGTCGGCCTGGGCCTTGGGGTCCCAAAGGAGGAGAGCGGCTAAAAAGATACAACCCAAAACAATGGCCGTATCCGCTATGTTAAAGCTAGGAAAGTACCAAGAGCCAAATTTAAAGGTCAAGAAATCTGTTACAAAGCCTCGTAAGAGCCGGTCGATGGTATTACCAAGGCTACCGGAGATAATAAGGCAAAGGCCATAACGCAGGGGCCGGTAGCGAAGTTTGCTTAAAAATTTCGCTAGGATCAGGGTCAGGAGGCAGGCCAGAGTCAGGAGTAAAAGAGGGCCGTAAGTCTTTTGGCTAAACAAGCCAAAAGCAGCACCCCTGTTTTCCACATAGGTCAGGCTAAAAAAGTCCTCAATCAGGGTGATACCGGGCCCACCTGCCAGATGGATACGGGCCAGATACTTTGTGAGGAGATCTAAGAGTAAGATGGCAAGAATGAACAGGCTTAAGGACATAGCCGCACCTCGGTGATATAGCGGTAGGGGTCCCAGGCCGGCGCCGCCAGGTTACCATCCAGGCGGGAGCCAAGGAGCAGAGCCTGGTCAGCAAAGCCCAGACCCAAGACCCGGCTTCGCTCTAAAGCGAAGCTTAAGGCTTGATAGGAGGATTCCAAAGCCTGGAGAGAAATGTCAGAACTATCTAGATCCCAGGCATAGAAATAGGCCGGTGGCAGAAGACCATCCGCCGCCAGGTCTGGCAATCTGAGCTGGAGGTCCGGTACTAGGCGGTTTAGTTCGTAAGCCAAGGTTCTGAGGTCTGTTGGCAGAGAGAGCGGAAGCTCTAAGAGCAATAGATCATAATGGCCAGCTGCCGCGAAGGCCGGTAATTCATCCTCTTGGATCCAGACAAGGTCTAACTGGCTGGAGGAGAGGAGAAACATTTGCTTAACTTCAGCTAATAGACTACGGCTAGATGGGCTACTCACAGCAGCCAAGGTTACTTTATGATCAGATAGGCGCTGTCTTGCCTCACTAAGGTCTGGAACTTGAGACTCTTGCGCCCCAATATTTACCGCATAGGCCTGCCGCCAATCTGACGCCCGGTGGGGGAAATTGAGATAGGAGTGAGCGGCTAAGTCCTGGCTACTCAAGAGCTGGGCCTGGCGGAAGGCACGAAAGACCTGGGGATCGGCCATGGGGTAAGACCGATCGCTACCCGCTAGAAGCAAATAATAGTCCAGGCTTTCTGCGGCCACAGCCTTCAAGCCCTGACGGTGACGAAGGTTAATATATTCTGTAGCTGGCACTAAGAGAAGGTCCAAGCGATCTTCATTGAAATCTGCCAAGGCTGCGTCAAAATCATCGTAGGCTTTAAGAGAAAGTCCGGGGGCTTGGTCGCGGGCGCTAACTGGTTTGAGTTCCCAGCTAGTCCCCACTTCATCCTGGGCTTTGGAAAACTTATAGTTACCGATCCCAGGGATAGGGGTCAGCCCATGGCTTTCAAGATAGGGCTCAGGAACAATAGGCAAGCACAAATACCAGGGCAGGCGTTCTGCTCTTTGGTCAAGGTCGATGCGGAAAGTATATTTATCTATAATTTCGATGCTTTTGATCGCCTTATAGGCCTCTATGCCCCAGGGATCCGCAGGCAGTGCATTGAGGTAGTTTGCCTGGGCATCTGCGGTAAAAACTTGGCCTGCCTGCCCCTCTGTGTTTTCCACTTCTTGGTCTTGATCGCCATCCCCTTCCGACTCAAGTTCTTGAGTCTGGACTGTAGGTGCTGGATTGTCCGCTAGTCGCAGAAAGTCTGTAGGAGGAGCTAAGGGCGTGAGATATTGGTCGGCACTTTCTGTCCCCACATATTGGGGCGGAATGGCATCAAGCTGAAGCTTTTGCTGGAGATAGTAGCGATAGTAAAGAATAGACAAGGCAGCATCTCGGCTGGTCAGGGGCGTACGGTCGCTAAAGGAAACATCCTTGCGTAGTTTGATGGTAAGTTGATAGTGGTCAGGCGACCAGCTGGCTTCTTCCGCCAGGTCCGTCCGCAACATTTCCGCATCATCTATCATGAAGAGGCCGCGGTATACCAGCTGCATAGCAGCCTGGCCGGAAAAATCAAAAGTCTCCAAGGGATTGAGACTAGACCGCTTAAGCCAGGCCAAACATATCCTCTTATCAGCCCCTTCCGCCCGGATATCTGGGCAGGCAAAAGCCAAGACCAGACTGGAGAGGCAAATCAGAAGGACCAGGCACTTGCCTATCCCCTTGCCCTGAAATCTCCCCTGGTCTAAGGCCGACTGGGAAGACTGACACTTTTTCCATAAACTTTTCACAGGTCACATTTTAGCATAGAAATCTAAAAGGGCTGCCTCGCAAGCGAGACAGCCCCATGCTGTTCATTCTCAGTGATGAGCCTATTTGGCATAGTCTACAACACGACTTTCCCTAATTAGCTGGACTTTAATCTGTCCAGGATAATTAAGTTCAGATTCAATTTGTTTGGCCATTTCATGGGCAGTTAAGATCATGTCATCGTCCTTGACATTATCCGGCTGCACCATCACTCTGATCTCGCGACCAGCTTGAACGGCAAAACTCTTTTCCACACCAGTGAAGGAGTTGGCAATTTCTTCCAGTTTTTCAATGCGCTTAATGTAGGTTTCCACATTTTCATGGCGGGCTCCCGGGCGCGCTGCAGAGATAGCATCTGCTGCACAAACCAGGCTGGAAATGAAGTTGTTCACTTCCACATCACCATGGTGAGACTCGATCGCGTTAATGACGACATCTGACTCGTGATATTTACGAGCCAGGTCAGCCCCAATTTCCATGTGGGACCCTTCCATCTCAAAGTCTACAGCCTTGCCCAGGTCATGGAGGAGGCCCGCACGTTTGGCGAGACTGACATCCAAACCGAGTTCGGCTGCCATAGCACCAGAAAGATGGCAGACCTCAATGGAGTGGCGCAGGACATTTTGTCCATAGCTGGTACGGTAGCGCATCCGGCCTAGCAAGCGAACAATTTCCGGGTGCAGGCCCACAACGCCGGTTTCAAACACAGCTTGTTCGCCCGCCTCTTTAATGGACTGTTCGATTTCTTTCCCAGCCTTTTCTACCATCTCCTCAATCCGAGCGGGATGGATGCGGCCGTCATAGACAAGTTTTTCAATGGCTATACGGGCGATTTCCCGACGGATAGGATCAAAACTGGAGAGGATTACCGCTTCAGGGGTGTCATCGATGATCAAATCTACCCCGGTTAAGCTTTCAATAGTACGGATATTTCTTCCTTCCCGCCCTATGATGCGACCTTTCATCTCTTCATTGGGCAGGGTGACTACAGATACAGTTGCATCGCCAACATAGTCAGAAGCATAGCGCTGTATGGAAGCTACAATGATTTCCTTGGCTTTTAAATCTGCCGTCTCATTGGCTTCTTCTTCCATCCGGCGTAGCATGACAGCCATATCATGACGCAGGCTTTCTTCCGTGCTGGTCATAATAATATCCTTGGCCTCTTGAGTGGTCAGGTCCGCTATACGCTCTAGCTCAAGGCGTTTTTCCTCTTCAGCGTTGGCGAGGCGGGCCTCACGCTCCGTTGCGGAACGCAGGCGATTCTCCGCCTCCTTGTTCTTATGCTCAGCTTCTTTCAGTTTTTTATTTAACTGATCCTGCTTTTGCTGAAGACGGCTTTCCTCGTTTTTGAGTTCGTGCCTCTTGTCGCGGACATCACTTTCTAGGTCCAATTTGGCTTGTTGTAGCTCTTCTTTTGCCTGAATGAGTAATTCGCGCTTGCGGTTTTCTGCAGACTTCTCTGCATCCGCAATGGTCTTTTCAGACTCTACTTTTACCCTCAAGCGGTCTTCTTCTAGCTTTTGACTTAGTTTATCTAAGCCCTTCCTGTGGTAGGAAAGGGTTAATACAAATGCAAGAACGGCCCCCACACCGAGGCCTAATATTAAAAATAGCCACTCTATGGCAATCACCTCCTATATTAAATTTTCAAGTTGCACAGGAACGATTTGTACGCTTAATATTGTATGGTGCTTGTTAGTTGATGTCAATTAAAGCATTTTGCCGAAAAATACAGGGCAAAGAGCCTTTGAGGAGCTAAAAATTTGCAAAAATTTGCTTACACTGTGGAAGAAAAATACGCCGGCCAATCCCTTCGTGAGGTCCTGCGGGAGGAGTTTAAAATTTCCCGCCGTATGCTGAAACGCTTGCGTTGGGAGGGAAAAACTTACCTGAACCAGGAAGAAGCCATGTTGTGGTATCCCGTCAAGACAGGAGACCAAATTCTGGCCCTGGCCGACCTGGAAATAGAAGCGCCTCGTTTACATTTCCCCCCTGACCAAGAACCGGTCTTCCAAGACCCTAACCTGGTCGTCATGTCAAAAAAAGCGGGCCAGGTGGTTCACAAGTCTTTAAATTCCCAGCTTGTGGACCTCTGCGGCCTCATCGCTGACCAGCCCCTCCACCCTGTCCAACGTTTGGACCGGGACACGACGGGCCTCGTAATCATTGCCCTCAACGCCTATACCCATTACCGGCTCAGCCAGAGCAAGATCATCAAAAAATATTTAGGCATCTGCCACGGGCAACTGGACCAGAATGAGGGTGTCATTGATGCCCCCATAGCCCGGGCCCAGGGGAGCATCATGGAGCGCGAGGTCAACCCCAAGGGCAAGCCTGCCCAGACTGGCTACCGGGTCTTGGCCTATGCTGCAGACCCTGACCTCAGCCTAGTAGAATTCAGGCTTTATACGGGCCGGACCCACCAAATTCGGGTCCATACTTACCATGTGGGGCATCCCCTCTTGGGTGACTCCATGTATGGGCGCCAGGAGGCTCTAGATATAGAACTTGGCCGGCAGGCCCTCCACGCCTACCATCTAGAATTTCCCCTCCCCTATACAGAAGACCGGATCGTCTTAGACGACCCGGTCCCCTCGGATATGCAAGCAGTCCTGGACCGCTTCCAATTTAATAAAATATAAAATACAGCTAGGCTAATTTGCCATAGACAATGTCCAGGACCTCTTTTTGTAATTTCTTAGAGGCTTGGAGCAATTCCTCAGACCGCTTGGCGGCCTTGCTAACGACTGTCTCATCCTTAATGGTCGGCAGGTTGATCTTAACATTAAGGAGGGCAGCCTCGCAGGCGGCGTTGGCCAGAAGAGCAGCCACACCAGCATCTGTTACTGCATTCTTATTACCATATTGGGCAATTTGCGGCAGGCATTGTAGCACAGTTAAGCAACGCTCCGCTGTTTCGAGAGGGACAGCCATGGAGTGCAAGGCACATTTATCCAGAGCAGCCCGACGGACTTTTTGCTCTTCTTCACTTTCCTTAGGCAGGCGGAGGGCATCCATATAGCTAGTAAAAGCATCCGTATCTTCCTGCATCAGGTTAAAGAGGCAGTCTCGCAGGTCTGCCAGCTGAGCATCCGCTTCTTTGAGGGAGGCCTTCGTAGCATCATCCAGGTTTTCATAGGCCTTTTTGCCGTAAGACAGGGCTAAGACCATTTGGCCAAGGGCTGCGCCTAAGGCAGCGGCCAAGCCTGCAATAGCACCACCACCTGGGGCAGGAGCATCACTGGCGGTCAGGGCGAGGACTTCACGTAAGTCCATGTCGAGCATTTTCTTTTCCATAATTACCTCGTATGGGGGATATATCCCTTATTTATATTTCCAGCATGGCTGGTAAAGAACGTAAAACTATCTCTTAGTCCGCAGTACAGACTGGAGAGCCGCTTGGTCTATTTGGCCATCTCGTAAAACTTGCCAACCGTCTTTAAAGACATGGCTGACCCGGTTAAGGCCAAAGTGGTAGAAAATGTAGTCCGGATTAAGAGCCTTGAAGATGGTCAAATCTGCTCTCTTCCCTACTTCCAGGCTACCGATCTCATGGTCACGGCAAATGGCCTTGGCCGCATTGAGGGTGACCGCCTTGAGGATCTGCAGGGGCTGGAGACCCATGCCCAAGCAAGCCATATCCATGGCCATCTGCAGGTTTTCACAGGGCGAAGAACCTGGGTTGTAATCCGACGCTATGGCCACGGTTACGCCCTGGTCCCACATCTTCTTAGCGGGAGCAAAGTGCTCAGACCGGAGGAAGAAGGTCGTCGCAGGCAAGAGGACTGCCACAGTGCCAGACTTGGCCAATTTGGGAATATCTTCATCTGCGATGGCCATAAGGTGCTCCGAGGAAACGGCCCCTAGGTCAGCGGCCAAACCGGCCCCTCCCATGGGGACAATTTCATCAGCATGAATTTTCAGTTTGAAGCCCATCCTCTTGGCGGCTTCGCCAATCTCCCGCGTTTCCTCTAGGGAAAAGATGCCTTCTTCGCAGAAAATATCACAGAATTCTGCCAGCTTTTCCTTCTGGACTTGGGGCATGACCTCTTCCAAGATAAATTTGATATAGGCGGCCTGGTCAGGGAATTCAGGAGGAGTGTCATGGGCACCCATATAAGTAGAAACCAAGTCTAGCGGCTGGAGCTTGTTGAGTTCCCGATTGATCCGCAAAACGCGAAGTTCTGTCTCCTTATCCAGACCATAACCGGACTTAGTCTCCACGGTCGTCGTGCCATGCTGCAACATAGACAGCAAGGTGGCCAGGGCCTTGTCTAGGAGTTCTGCCTCGGTCGCTTCTCGGGTTGCCCGCATAGTGGATTTGATCCCACCCTCCTGGTGAATTTCCATATAGGAGGCACCCGCTAGCTTGAGGGCTAATTCCTGCTCTCGGGACCCTCCATGGACCAGGTGGGTATGGGCATCGACGAGGCCAGGCGTGATCGTCTGGCCCCGGAAATCATGGACCTGGGCATCCTTTAAGTCAGCCGAGGAGGGCTCGCCATGAGCCAACTTGGCAATCCGCCCCTCTTCAAGGACCAGATAACCGTCGACCAATTCTTGCCCCTCTACCGCCGTGTAAATGGAGTGGGAGAGTAAGACTTGTTTATTCTTCATGTGAGGGATCTCCCAGCAGTCTGGCCTCAATCACTTGGTCTTGGCCAAAGTCTTCCAGCTGCAGGTAATAGTTTGCGGTATCGACCAGGGCAGCCAGAGGGAGCAGGCCAATAATTTCAGAACCCACTACATTGACACCATAACGGCGGGCTTCCATCTTGACGGTTTCAAAGACTTGGTAGATATGAGACTTATGGAAGTTGGTGAGGTTCATGGATACCTGGACTTGACGACGGTCTGAGAGTTCGACGCCCATGCCTTTGACATATCTAAAGCCACCACCGATGTGGCGGACTTTCCGAGCAATCGCATCGGCAATCTCCAATTTATCTGTGTCTAGATTGATGTTGTAGGCAACCAAGAATTCCCGGGCACCTACGGCTACGACGCCGGCAGAAGGGTGAATTTCTGCTTCACCATAGTCAGGCTTCCAGGCAGGATCCTTAATTTTTTCGGCAAAGCCCTCAAACTGGCCTTTGCGGATACGGGCTAAATTGACGCGTTCAGGATCAGTCGCAGATTCCTCATAGAGGTATACCGGTATATGGTGTTCTTTAGCGATCCGCTCCCCTACACGCTTGGAAAGGTCAATGCAGTCCTGCACACTGGCATTGCGGATAGGGACAAACGGTATAACGTCCGTCGCGCCCATACGGGGGTGTTCACCCTGGTGCTGGCGCAGGTCAATCAGTTGGGCGGCAATACCGACCGCTTCAACGACTGAATTTTCCAGATCTTCAGGTGTTCCCACCAGGGTGACGACAGCCCGGTTATGGTCCTTATCCTGGCTATAGTCTAAGACCTGGACATCCGGGGCCGCGAAGAAGGGGGCCATGATTTTCTGTAAGACTTCGGGATCACGGCCGTTAGAGAAATTAGGGACACATTCAATTAATTTTTTAGACATACTTATCCTTTCCAATGCTAGATCAAGCAAATCTAGGCAGAGCCTAAGGGCCCCTGCCTGCTTATTGGGTGAGTTTAGCCTCTACCCTATCCAGTACGCTTGCCTCTGCCAAAAGTTGGGAGATGGCATGCATATCGGGGTACATGATACGGTCTTCCTCATAAAACTTAACAAGTTTACGGACCTCTTGGTAAACCTGGCCTGTGCCCTGGCCAAATTGCTTGACTCCGCGCAAGTCACAAGCCTGGGCTGCTACCAGCCATTCAATAGCTAAAACATCGCGGACATTCTTGATGATTTCTCCTACCTTGCGGGCAGCATTAGCACCCATGGACACATGGTCTTCCTTATTGGCAGAAGAGGGAATAGAGTCTACAGAAGCCGGATGGGCCAGGATCTTATTCTCTGAAACCAGGCTGGCTGCCGTGTACTGAGGAATCATAAAGCCAGAATTCACGCCACCTTTTTCGACTAGGAAGGCAGGCAAACCATAGTTGAGTTGGGGGTTGACCAGGCGTTCAATTCGGCGTTCGGAGATATTCGCTAGTTCAGATACAGCAATGGCTAGGAAATCCAACTGCAAGGCCAGAGGCTCGCCGTGGAAATTGCCACCCGAAATAACATCATGGTTGTCCGGGAAAACCAGGGGGTTATCGGTCACTGCGTTAATCTCTATTTCTAAGACCTGACGAACCTGGGCAATAGCGTCAGTCACTGCCCCATGGACCTGAGGTACGCAGCGGAGGGTATAGGCATCCTGGACATCACCTTCTCGCTGGTTGACCGAGGAGGAGCCTTCCAGCATTTTGCGGAGATAGGCGGCAGTGGCTATTTGTCCGGGATGGGGTCTAACCGCATGGACGCGGGGATCCAAGGCGGCAGTAATGCCCATGAGGGCCTCGAAGGACAGAGCAGCAGCCTGGTTAGCGGCCCGCAAGAGTTTTTCAGCATCATAGAGGGCCAAAACACCCAGACCAGTCATAACAGGGGTGCCATTGATAATGGCTAGGCCATCCTTGCCCTTGAGAGTGACGGGCTTAATACCTTTTTCCTTTAGCAGGTCCGCAGAGGGTCGGCGTTTGCCCTGGTCAACGACCTCTCCCTTGCCCAACATGGTCAAGGCCATATGGGCCAAATTGGCCAGGTCCCCGGAAGCGCCCAAAGAACCTTTTTTAGGAATATAGGGAATAACATTTTCATTGAGCATTTCGACTAGGATGGCAGGAACTTCATGGCTGACACCAGAATAGCCGGAGCATAAGGTGTTGAGGCGGAGGAGCATAATGGCCCGCACTTCGTCTTCCTTGAAGGCTTCGCCTACACCACAGGCATGACTCAGAATGAGATTGCGCTGCAGGGCTTTATTTTCTTCCTCACTGATACGGACGGTTGAAAACTCGCCATAACCCGTAGAAACCCCATATACAGGAGCATTGGAGGCGACAATATCGGCTACAATGCCTTCCGAAGCTAAGATTTTTTCCTGAGAATCCGGACTGATGGCCACCTTTTTGCCATAACGACTAACGGCCACGATATCATCAATAGTTAGATCGTGACCGTTCAGAGCTAAAATATTTCCCATGTTATCCTCCTGAGATATCTAATTATGTCTATTGTAGGGTTGCAAAAGTGTCCCCGCAAGTGCCAGGGCCTTTTCATCCTGGGCAGAGCCTGTGAGAAGCCGAGCCAGCTCCGCCTGCCTGGCCTTAAGGTCTAACTTTTGAAGTTTAGTGACCGTCCGGTCCCCTTCTAATTCTTTGTAGATATATAAATGCTGGTCGGCCATGGCCGCAATCTGCGCCGTATGAGTGACGGCTATGACCTGGTGCTGGCGGCCCAGCTGGCGCAGTTTCTCACCTAATTGGTGGGCAGCTTGGCCCGAGATGCCGGTGTCAATCTCATCAAAAATTAAGAGGGGGACAGCATCTAAATCGGCCAAAATAGATTTTATGGCCAACAAAATCCGTGAAGCCTCTCCGCCGGAAGCGACCTTGGCTAAGGGGAGCAAGTCCTCGCCATAGTTGGTCGAAATGAAAAATTCAACCTGGTCCCGGCCCTCCGGGGCCCAAAAATTTTTGTCCTGCGGCTGGGCCAGCTTGACCTGGACTTGAAAATCGACCCCCGGCATCTGAAGGTTAGCCAAAACTTTCTTAATAGAAGCGGATAGCTGGGTCCCTGCCTCTAAGCGGATCTCATGCATGGCCTGGGCCAGGTCGCTTGCTTGGTCTTGACCCTTTTGAAGGGCTTGGCGCAGGTCCTGAAAATGGCTTTCAGAATCACGGGTAAAGGCATAGTCTGCCTTAGCCTCTTCATAGAAACGCGATACCTGGTCCCAACCCGGGCCATACTTTTGATCCAAGCGGTCCCAAGCCTCTATCCGGTCGCGGATAGCCTGGCTGTCAGCCGATTTTTCCTCCAGCTCTTGCAGGAAGATCTTGAGAGCTTGTACCTCTTGATGTAAGGCTTCCTGGGCCTCGGCTAAATTCTGTTCTATCTGGGCCAGCCTAGGCGAAAATCTACCTGCTTTCTGTAAAGAGCTTAAGGCCCGGGACAGCAAATTGAGGGCACTGTGGTCTTGTTCAGGATCCAGCATCTGCAGTCCCTCACAAGTATAAGCCTGGATCCGATCTATCTCCGTAATTTCCTGAAAACTGGCCTCCAGGTCCTTGAGTGCTTGCTCCGTCATAAAAGCCGCAGAAATTTCTTGGATTTGATAAGCTAAAAGATCCAGCTTGCGGTCACGCTCTTGGGGGTTCAGCCCCAATTTTTTTAAAGCTTTGAGCTCCTGAATACGCTTAGCACGTAAGCTCACCCATTGGGCCTTGTAAGGGTCCAAGCTTTCCGAGCAATAGGCATCCAAGATCTCTGCCTGCTTTTGGACTTCAAAGAGGGAGATTTGCTCATTTTGGGCGTGCAAATTAAAGAGATAATTGCCCAGTTCACGGAGCAGGGCAATGGTAACTGGACGGCCGTTCACTTTGGCCAAGGACCGGCCTTTGCTGTCTATTTCCCGGTAAAGCAGGAGGTCCCGACCGGATAGGTCTTCAGCAGTCAGATCTAAGCGGTCTTGTAAGTCTGAGGGGATCAGGTTAAAAACGTCTTGAAATAAGGCATAGACCTGGGCTTTGTCCGCAGGTTTACGCACTAAATCCCGGCTGGCTCTTTGACCGCCAATAAAAGCCAGGGCATCAAGAAAAATGGATTTTCCGGCCCCTGTTTCGCCGGAAATAATGGTTAAGCCCTCGTCCAGGCGGATTTCCAGCTGGGGAATGAGGGCAAAGTTACAGATTGTAAGCTCGAGGAGCATCCCCATCTCTAGTAGCCAGGCAACTCCGGGTCAATCTGGGATACGGAAATCAGATGGTCTTTCATAGCCTCGGCATCCTCTTTGCTAGGGTTGGCAACAAAGATGGTATCATCCCCTGCTATCGTGCCAATCAGCGATTCTAAATGCATAGAGTCAAGGGCAGAAGCGGCTGCTTGGGCCATGCCAGGCAGGGTCTTAATGATGACCAGGGCGTCAGCAGTATGAATTGAAGTAACCGCTTCCCGGAAAACCTTCATGAAGCGTCCGGAGGCGCCTTCGCCTGTCTGAGCCATGGGCACATACTTGAGGTCGCCGCTTGCGGTCGTGACCTTGATAATCCCCAGCTCCTTGATATCGCGGGAAACAGTCGCCTGTGTGACTTGCATACCTGCTTCCCTGAGGGCATCGACGAGGTCTCCCTGGGTGGAGATGTTCTGGCTCTTCACAATTTGGAGGATACGGGATTGACGTGGATTCTTTGCACTTCTCATCTAAGCATTCCCCTTTCTTGGATCTTTTGCGGCAGGACTTGGTAAAAACGGTCTCCTCCCAGGCGGAGGATTTTAAAAGTCCTGCGAGACTTTTGTATTTTTATCATACCCTGCTCAATTTTAATGGACTGCTTGCCATCAGCCGAGACCATAGCAGCAGAACTATCTTCACTTAATCTCAGCTCAATTGTAGCATCTCCTGGGGCCAAATAGCTACGATTATGCAGAGTATGGGGACAAATCGGGGTGATTATAATTACATCCATGTCTGGGTGGACAATGGGGCCACCCGCCGCCAGCGAATAAGCTGTAGACCCGGTAGAGGTCGAAATGATCAGGCCATCCCCAGGAATGCGCTCTACCGGATGGGAGTTGATCCAAAAATCTACGGTGACTATCCGGCCCCCAGCCAGCCTCATCATGGCAACATCATTCAAGGCCTCCCGTTTTTGAAGCAGCTGGCCCTGGTCGTCTAGGACTTGCATAGACAACATCATGCGTTCGTCAATCTCATATTGGCCCTGGCAAATTTGGTCAACAGCCTGAGCCAGGTCTTGGGGTTCAATTTCTGTGAGGAAGCCCACAGAACCCAGATTAACACCTATGCAGGGCTTATCAATAACCGTGTCCAAATGGGCAAGAGTGAGGAAGGTACCATCTCCACCCAAAGAGATCACGAGGTCAGCGGATCCAAATTTTGCAGGGTCCGTAAGGACCTGGACCCCCTTGTCGGCAAAGAGCTGGGTCAACTGCTGACGATAGACAAAATCGGGGTCACGATCTGGGTTGGCATAGAGGCCTACTAACATGGAATCACCTCTCTATGATTGCAAGAACGCTTGTATCTGCCGAGCAAGGCCCGAAACATCCAGGCCTTCTGCTTGGAGGAGTTGGTCTCGACTGGCCTGTCCCCTTAAGGGGTCCTGGACAGAAATAATTTTATAGCTAAAAGGCTCCTGAGGGGAAGATAGACTTAAAACGGCCTGACCTGCGAAGCCATAAGCACCGTGTGCTTCTTCAACAATGAGCAATTTTCGTGTCTTCGCCAGAGAGGCCTTGACGCTTGCCAAGTCAGCTCCCTTGCCACAGACCAGGGAAAAGACATCGGCCTGCAGGCCTGCCTCTTGGGAGACTTGTTGGCTGGCGGCCAGGGCACTGCCAGCCAGGCTACCAAAGACAAGGAGGGTGTAGTCTGGACCTTCAGCCACCTGTCTGGCCTGGAACAGATGGCGGTCCTGGGGGGCTAGGTCAAGGTCAGGCTTGGCTTGAGTCTTGGGATAGCGCACCATGACCGGCCCGTCTTGACTTAAAGCATAGTCCAGGATGAGGTCCAGATCCTGGCTGTCTGCCGGTGCAAAAAGTTGCAAATGGGGGAAGGCTTGGAATATAGCAGTATCGTAAAGGCCTTGGTGCGTTTCTCCATCATTGCCAACCAGGCCGGACCGGTCTAGGAGGAGGGTAACGCCCAAGTTTTGCAGGCATATATCATGGAGAATCTGGTCCACTGCCCTCTGGCTAAAGGTAGAATATATCGCAGCAAAGGGCCGCATGCCCCCTAAGGCCAGCCCAGCTGCCAGGCTAGCCGCATGCTGTTCGGCTATGGCGACATCAAAATATCGGTCTGGAAAAGCCTTGGCAAAATCCGCGAGTCCCGTCCCTTGTGCCATGGCGGCCGTAATGGCGCATACCCGATTATCTTTAGCCCCCAGGTCTACTAGCTTACGGGACAAGCAGGCCGAAAAGCTATTCTGGGGCCTGTCTGACTTCTTCAAGCCCTCTTCCAGGGCAAAGCTACCTACCCCATGATAAGAGGCGGGGTCTTGCTCCGCAAAGGGATAGCCCCTCCCCTTTTGGGTCATCACATGAAGGACTGTAGGGTGAGGGGAATCTTGCAGGGCCTTCAGAGACCGCAGGAGGGCCTCTAGGTCATGGCCGTCCACCGGCCCATAATAGCGGAAGCCCAGGGCCTCAAAAAAGGCGGAGTTTTGGTGGAGCCGCATACGGAAGGCCCTTTTCAGCTTGTTCAAGCCCTTGCGCAAAAAACCGTGAGGGCTCAGGCGGCCGCTGACCTTCTGCTTGAGGTCCCGATAGGATTGGGACATTCTGAGTTTTTCCAAATGCCGGGTCAGACCGCCCACATTGTGGTCTATGGACATTTGGTTGTCATTCAAAATGATCTTGATGGGATCTTGCTTTTGGCCAGCATCATTCAGAGCCTCATAACTCACCCCGCCTGTCAGACCACCATCCCCCACAAGGGCAATATTTTGCCGGGTCCGGCCTTGAAGGCGGTCTGCCCGCTGGTAGCCCAGTGCAATAGAAATAGCATCGGAGGAGTGGCCTGCATTATAGTAGTCAAAAGCAGATTCCGTCATTTTGGGAAAGCCCGCCAGGCCATCCTGCTGGCGAAGCTTATCAAAGCCATCAAGTCGCCCGGTTAAGAGCTTCCAGGTATAACATTGGTGGCCCACATCAAAAATGAGCCGGTCCCCTTCCGGGCCAAAGTTAAAGGTCTTAGCCAGGGCTAGGGTTAATTCAACTGTGCCTAAATTAGAGGCCAAATGGCCGCCATTCTTCGATACAGCCTGCAGGATTTCCGCTCGACAACTAGCCGCCAGGCTCTCCAGTTCCTCGACTGAATAGCCCTTAATATCTTGGGGACTTTGGATAGCGGGAAAAGCAGACATTAGTCCGCTCCTAGTGTGAAGTCTTGCTCGAGAATTTCGCCCTCGGGTGTCAGGCTCAGCTGGCTCACCCTATCCTCCATATCCTGGAGGATGCCCGAACAGTGTTTGGCTAAGGCTAAGCCCCGCTCATAGAGCTGGGCCGATTCTTCCAACTTCGCTTCACCCTTTTCTAGGCGTTTGACAATTTCTTCTAACTCACCAATAGCCTCTTCATAGGACATCGATTCCAGACGAGGCGTTTGACCTTGGTCAGAGGCAGTTGTTTCTGGGCTATGGGAAATGTGGGGTTCTTGCATAACTTGCTCCTTGTGTAGGGACTAATGACCCTCAGTATTAGAAAGGCTAGAGCCTTTATTATCACATGAGATCTCTCTAATATCCGCTATAGCCTGGCCATCGATAAAGCGTATATGGACCTGACTAGCCTCCTGGACTTGGCTGACCCGGGAGAGGATTCTGCCCTCTCCATCTAAGACAGCCGTATAGCCTCTTTGTAAGATATTGTAGGGATTTAATAATTCTAATTTTCCGCTAAGGTCTGCCAACTGGCGGTGGCGGCGATCAGATCCCTGAGCCTGTAAGTTCAGCAGGTCCTTCTCTAGGCTAGCCAATTCCTGACGGCGTAGTTTTAAAGTCTGAAGCGGAGACTGGAGAAGGGGGTGCCGCATAAGTGTGTCGAGTCTTTGCGATGCCTCAGCCAGGCGGCTGGTCCAGGCCCGGTAAAGGCGGCGGTTAAAAGCCTGGCCTAACTGTTTGTGACTTACCACTTGCTGGACCATGGCCCGCTTAAGGCTCTGTTGGAGGGTCTGGAGGCCCTGGACAAGGTCTGCCTTTACGGGTACAGCGAGCTCTGCCGCCGCAGAGGGAGTAGGGGCTCTGAGGTCAGCGACAAAGTCGGAGATGGAAAAGTCCGTTTCATGGCCCACTGCAGAGATAATGGGGATGGTCGACTGGTAAATGGCATCTGCCACTAGCCGCTCATTGAAGGCCCAAAGGTCCTCTTGAGATCCTCCTCCTCGGCCTACAATTAAGAGGTCTGCCTGGCCTAAATGGTTAAAAATTTTGATAGCGCGGGCAATCTCCTGGCTGGCCCCTGGCCCTTGGACTGCAACCGGAATGAGTTGGAGTTTAATGCCCGGAAAGCGGCGCTGACTCACATTGATAATATCGTGGACAGCCGCCCCTTTAGAAGAGGTCACAATCCCTATCGTATGGGGCAAGGAAGGGAGGGCCTGCTTATGGTCAGGCGCAAAATAGCCCTTGGCCTCTAACTCCGCCTTCAAGGCCTCAAATTGCTGCCAAAGATTTCCTTGGCCGCCTAGGCGCAAGTCTTGTGCATAAAACTGGAAGCGGCCGTCTCTTTGATAGAGGCCAGCCCGTCCTCGTAAAATAACCTGGTCACCGACCTGCGGTCTTTTGGCCAGGCGGGAAAAGTCCTGACGAAACATGACACAGGATACACTGGCGCTCGCATCCTTGAGGGTGAAATAAAAATGTCCAGAGGCGGCCAGTGTAGCCGCAGAAACTTCCCCTAGGAGTTCGCAATCTGCCAAGGGGGCCTGGCCTAAGATTTCACTGGCTAAGGCATTTAACTCCGCAACAGTAAGGCGAACGGCACTCATTCCTTAGCCTCATGCTGGCGGTACAAGGAACCCAGCACGGCATTGATATACGAATGGGCGCCTTCATCTGAATAGAGTTTAGCAAGCTGAACGGCTTCCGAAATAGCTACCGCAGGAGGCACTTCGGAAGAATACTTGATTTCA
Organism: Clostridiales bacterium; assembly: GCA_028724525.1. Lineage (GTDB taxonomy): Bacteria > Bacillota > Clostridia > Saccharofermentanales > DTU023 > SFFI01. The sequence goes on along the minus strand of JAQYCV010000036.1, from coordinate 56,060 downwards.
AACCAAGCCATCCGGAGGATATTTTGGTCAATCAAAGGCAGGCGGTCAAACTTCCAATCCACCAGGGCTGTAGTGATTTCCTGGTCTAATTCATCCGCATGATCCATTACACCGTCGACTAGGTTATGAAAAAACTTCAGGTCTGCTTCCGAAAAATCGTTATAGCTTAAAAAGCGCTCTTCCTGCTGGACAGAGTCGTCCACTTGCACGGCCAGCTGGTATAAGAAACGTAAAGCTTGTTCTCGAATTTCACTTCTTGTCATTTGCAGCCTCTACCTGAAAAAACCGGGGGGGAAAATCTTGTCTAAAAAATCTCTCACAGAACCATAACGGGTAAAAACGCGCAGGCCAACAATATAGCCGATCAGGGTCATAAGGAGGACAAAAATGGTCTTCCACAGACCGAACACAATGAGTAGGAGGCCGAGGATAAAACCTAAAACGGCTCCCTTCCCCCCGGTCGAGAGTTGCTCAATATCTTGAGAGATTTGTTGAAGAAAGGACTTGTTTTCTGGCATAGCACAGGACCTAGCGTTCAATGCGGGCGGATACAGTGTCAACCTGACTGACCTTGATGGGGACCTCTGCGACTTGAATACCCGTATAGCGCTCGACATCCTTCTTCACTCTCTCCTGGACCTTGGTCATCATGGCAGGGATCTCTACATCTGGATAAGAGCTAATGTTCAGGCTAACAATGATATTATCACCATCTTTAGGCGCTACGCGGGCCTTGACTGATTTGACGCCCGCTTGGGCATTATTAGCAGCGTTGAGCGCTATGCTTTCAATCGCGTCTACACCGATATCCACATCACCCAGGTTAGAAGACCGGACCCGGGCCTTATGCAGGCGACCGGTCATAATCGTCAGGAGGAGAGCCACCAAAGCCAGGATAAAGATAATAATGGAAGCGGCCACGATGGAACCTCGCCAGCCGGAAATTTTCTGGATCCGCAAAAGAAAGGCGATCATGGCCGACATAATATCTTCTGACAAAAACATGAGGATGGTGATTAAAGACCCCAAGGCTAAGAGGAAAGAAAAAATAACAGCTAAGATACGATTCCAACGGCTCATAGTTCTGCTCCTTCTTCTACAACTCCCATGACCTGGACATTGACTGCATTGACACTCAGCCCTGTGTACTCCTCAACAGCGGATTTAATTTTTTCTTGTACCGTCCAGGCTACGTTCGGCAAGATATAGCCGTAAAACATGATCGGATAAACGTCTATATTCACGAGGGCGGGGTCTTGCCGATCAAAGCGGACCCGGACCCCCTTGCCGTAGTGCTCAGCCCCTAGGGCTTCCTTAAGCGACACGACCAAGCCTGTATCGAGTTTGGCCACCCCAGATACGCTGAGGGCGGCCTCCGCGGCATATTGAGCAATAAAGCCCTGTGAGAGGGTACGCTCCCCTTTGATTGGCGGATACTCGTTATAGTCAGGCATCTTGATCAGGCGGGGTCAAAATTATGACTTGGCCCGCTCCATATAATCCCCAGTCCGGGTATCGATGCGAATAACATCACCTTGGTTGATAAAGAGAGGTACCCGGATTTCTGCCCCAGTTTCCACAATGGCGGATTTGGTAGCGTTAGTCGCAGTATCTCCACGGACACCAGGCTCACATTCCGTGACTTCCAGTTCCACAAAATTAGGGATCTCAATGGAGATAACCTCACCCTTATAGGTCATCATGCGGACTTCCATATTTTCTTTCAGGAAGCGGAGGCCATCACCAATCGCGTCTGCATTGACAGGAATCTGTTCGAAAGTCTGTGTGTTCATGAAATAGTAGAGGTTGCCATCATTGTAAAGATAGGACATATCATCACGGTTGAGCTGGACCTCTTCGTATTTTTCATTGGGGTTAAAGCTGTTTTCTACAACGGCTCCAGTCTTGATATTGCGATATTTGGTGCGGACAAAGGCGGCGCCTTTACCAGGCTTAACATGCTGGAATTCTACAACCTGGTAGAGTTGTCCATCCATCTCAAAGCATACACCGTTACGGAAATCACCTGCACTAATCATAAATCCTCCTAAAACTAACCACGAAAGGCCTGACCCCTGTGGTCCTATCTTGATCTAGTAAACTTGTAATATTCTATGCTATCGAGCCAGGTCACGCAATAGGCTTGGTCTTGAGAGGCAGGCGAGGAGCCTTACGGGGGTCCTGGCCTAGCAAGAGGAGAAATTTTTCCAGTTTGCGCTTGACTCGGAGCCAAAATCCTTCCTGGCCGCCCAAGCTGCGGACCAGAACAGCCTGGCATCCCAAGGCTCTGGCGCACCAGAGATCTGTAAAAATCTGGTCTCCCACTAGGGCGAGCTCTTGGGGCTTTAGGCCTTTAGTCTCCATATCCTGTCTCATGCGGCCAGTTAGGGGCTTAGCCGCTTGTCCTAGATAGTCAAGACCTAAGGGGGCGCAGAAGGTCCGCGCCCTCTCTGTTGCTGCATTGGATAGAACAGAAAGGCCAAGGCCCGCATCTAAGACAGACTGGCAAATGGCCTGAGTTCTAGGACCTGCTTGCCTGGCCCCTTGTAATTCCAGAGTGTTATCGATATCTAAATAAACATGCCGAACACCCTGGTCTTCGAGAAAGGTCCAATCAACATCCAAAAGCTCTTCTACATAGAAATCTGGTATAAATAGTCTTGCCATGCACAGCTCCGCCTCTCCTGGCCACTTGGTCAGCTTTCCAGTAGCCAGGCTACTGTCAGCTGGATTATAGCAAAGAAGCTGGCGGAGATGGGCCATCGCATGCTATCATGAGGCGCTTTAAGTCAAAAGATGGAAGGAGGCAGGGCAAATGTTAGTCGCGAAGTTTGGAGGCAGTTCACTGGCTACCGCTACTCGCTTTCGCCAAGCAGCAGATATACTGAGAGCCGAGCCAGATCGCAGAATTTGTGTTTGCTCAGCCCCGGGCAAGCGCTTTCCCCAGGATCGGAAAATCACTGACCTTCTCATCGACTTGGCCTATTCCCAGGACGAAGAAAAGTCCCTCCTCCTTCGTCAAGAGATAGAAGCACACTTCCAAGAAATCACGGAAGACTTGGGCGTTCGGCAGGCAGATATGCTACACGGCCAGCGTATCAGCGAACGTTTAAAGGAAGAGGAAAAAGATCTCAGTGTCGACCGCTATGACGGCCTGATTGCCTTAGGGGAAATATTTTCCGCTTCCGTCATGGCCGCCTATCTCTGCAAGTCCGGCTATAAAGCAAGCTTTGTCGGTGCGAGCCAAGCGGGCATTTTAGTCTATAAGGCTGGCGAACATTATCGAATCCATGAGGATTCCTTGGACAAGATACGGGACCAGCTAGTCACCCTTTTAGAGCGCTATGACCTCTTGGTCATTCCCGGCTTCTATGGCCGAGACGCAGCTGGCAAACGTCGTCCCCTATCCCGGGGAGGCTCAGATGTCACCGCAGCCTGGCTGGCAGCCGCCCTGCAAGCAGACTGTGAAATCTGGACCGATGTGTCCGGAGTTTTTGTCACCGATCCCCGGGTTCATCCTGAAGCCCAGCCCCTTCCCTATCTGACCTATGACCAGATGTTAGAAATGGCAGAGCATGGTGCAAGCGTCTTGCACCCCGAAGCCGTCCGACCCTTGCAAGCCAAGGGTCTTAGCATGCAGGTCAAAAACTCCTTCCGTCCGGAAGATCCAGGCACCTTAGTGGGACCTAGTCTCCATCCCTAAGCGCATGATCCAAGATATCTTGGCCAGCGAAAAGTCTAGCCAAATAGGCCTCTGGCGAAGAGAGACTATAGCCATTTAAACTCAGGCTATCGAAGTGGGCATAACTTCTGGTATAGAAATGATAGGGTTTAGGCCCCTGGCCAAAAAAGATGCGAAAGCCCCTTTCTAGCATGAGGTCCAAGCTATCCTCCCGATTATAGACATGAGCCCCATTAGGAAAGACAAAGTAAGGTGTTTCCGGTAACCAGGAGGCCATCAGCTGGGACCATTGGTCCAATTCCCCTGCCAAGTCCTCTAGACCCAAGGCTCCGGTATCATAACCTACATATCCCGCAGCAGCAAAGGACCAGCCATGCTTCTGCAAATAGGTCATGACTTGGGATAGTTCTTCTCTTTGGGCGAGGATTTCTTCCTCAGTCAGGTCAGGATAGGTCTGGCCCACTTGTTTCCATGCTTCTTGACTTGCCTCCACCTGCTCAGGGCTCACGGCATAGCCCAGAAGATTTTCTTGGAGATTCAGAGCGACCAGTCCTTTAGCTCCGTCAAAAGCGAAATCAGGATGCGCTTGTAGGAAGTCTTCTAAGAGGGGGATGGCATCTAAGTCGCGGGCTTGGCCCAAGCCTGCCTGGGCCACTAAGCGGCCATCCTTGTCCACACTTAATTTAGACGCCGTCCCGGCGACCTGGTTCAGGACAGAATATTCCCAGCGATCAAAAATTAAGAGGAGAGGCTTCTTACCCACGGGTACCTTCAGCTCGACTCTTTTTTGGGGCCAAGATTCCAATTGCCGGCTGGAAATCAGGACATAGTCATTGCGGTAGAGGATATCCAGAAGTTTTAAAAATTCTTGAGCCGTTATTAAAGAGCTCTTGGCGTAGCCGGCTTCTGTACTACGACTAAAGGCCAATTCTGGCCGGACAATCAAGGGGCGGAAAGATAAGACCAGGACATCTCCCTGCCAGCTCTCTACAGCCGGAGGAATCAGCTTGCTACACTCCTCCAGCCGGTCTCTTAGGGCGGCCCGGTCTGGAAAAACTTCATGCATGAGGGTAAGGAGACTGTAGGCCGTATAGTACTGCTCAGCCTCCATCATTTGTCCGGTCAGGGTCATCAAATGAGAGTATTCCCTCCCCTGGAAGGCGGCTAAGCGGAAGGAGGCATATTCGCGGGCAAAGGCAGAACCCTCAAAGTCTTGGGCCAAGTCCTCCCAAGCCGACCAGGTCAGCTGCCATTTATCCCCCTGCTCCAGGTCGCCGGCCTCCACAAACTTTTCAATCTTGGCTAAGAGGCTGGGCTTTTGATCTAAAAGCTCTTGGGTATAGTTTTGCAAATTATCCAAGTCTGAAAAAGCCTGGGCCATCTTCTCCCAGAGGCCAGGCTCCAGTTTGCCATCTAAAAGAGCTTCCGTTTTCTCCCGCAAAAAGGGAATAACCTGCATGGAGGACAGAAAGCGCAGGTCTTCAATCCGGCTTTTCTCCTCCTCTGTCAAAGACTCTCCGGCTTCTAGGCGTTGGAGACTGGAAGCCACTAGGTCTGCGACTTTGCCTTCCATAGCGACTTGCATGCTCTGGGCAGGTAGCCTGTCATCGGCCGCTAACTCTTGATCGGTCGCCCGGTCCTGGACACGGTAATAAAGGTCCATGGCAGCCGTATAATTTTGCTCTTGTAAGGCTCTCTCAAAATTTCCCAAGATAGCCTGGTCATTTCGGGCCTGGCGGAAGTAGAAGAGACCAATAATCAAGGCCAGAAGAGCGATAAGGCTGGCCAGAAGCAGGAGGCTATTGCGAGAAATTTTGCTTTTTTTAGCCTTGGGATATATGTATTCTTCCTTTTTGTTACGCAAAAAGTCTCTCCTCTCAAGACCTGCGGCTAGGTCATTTTAAGGCTGAGGCCAGCCGGAGATTAGGGCTACCTAGTTTTCTAGTTCCAAGGTCATCTGGCGTTCCTCTAGTAAATCATCCTTCAAGAAACGTCCATAGGCAGGCAGGCTCCTGACCCGGTAATAGGCATAGTCTTCTGCCTTGTCTGGGGAAACAAGCCAGGCCTGGGTCAGGATATTGTCGCCCTTGAGGCCCAAAGCCTGGATCCCTTGGGAAGACCGAGTTTTCTTGTAAGGCACCAAATCTGTATCTAAAAGGATCATGCGATTTTGGCTAGACAGGGCCAGCATATCCCCGTTGCCCCTTTCTTCAGGAACAAAGAAAAGAGCCTTAAGAGGGGCCTTGCCATAGATACCATTGACCAGCTTCTTACGTTTGTTTTTGGTCGCATAGCTGTCTACAGCGACCTTGACCATGCGACCATCCGCAAAGACTAGGAGTAAATAGCCTGAGAAATCTTGGCTGGCATGGATAAAGAGAATCTTTTCTCCTGCTTCCAAATCTAAGATATTAGGAGCAAACTCCCCCCATTGCGAGGGTTTGTGGTCGTCAATTTCGTAGCAGAAAAGCTTATAGACATTACCCCGGTCGGAAAAGAAAAGCACTTCCGACTTGTTACTGGTCTCCAGCTCTTGAATAATCTGGTCATCATCCTTGACCTTGAGGTCACCGGCCGACCGGAGAGAGGTCAAAGGCAACTTTTTGAGATAGCCTTCTTGAGTAAAAAACAGCTTGAGATTATAGTCTTCAATCTGGGGTTCGAGCTTTAGGCTCTCCAAGTGCTCAGCTGGAACCAGCTGGGTTTTCCGGTCCTTACCATAGCTATTGGCATAGGTCTTGAGTTGGGTCGCAATCAGCTGGTCCAGCCGTTTTCCGTCTTGGAGAATAGCTTCAAGGTCGTGGATTTGATCTTCCAAAGCCGTAATTTCTTGGGTCCGGCGCAGGAGATATTCCCGGTTCAAGTGGCGGAGCTTGATTTCCGCCACATATTCTGCTTGGGTCTCGTCAATGGCAAAAGCCGCCATCAAGTGCGGCACAACGTCCTCTTCTTTTTCTGTCCGGCGAATAATCCGAATAGCCCGGTCAATGTCCAAGAGTACAGCCTCCAGGGCCCGGACCAGGTGGAGCTTATCCTCCAACTTGGACTTGTCGAAGGCCAACTCTCTCGCCAGGCAAACACGCCGCCAAGCCAGCCAGGCTAAAAGAATATCCCGGACGCCCAAAACACCAGGCTTGTTGTCCACAAGAATATTGCAGTTACAGGCAAAGGAAGAGATTAAGGGAGTGAGGGCATAGAGTTTTTTCAAGACCAAGTCTGCATCTGAATTTTTCTTGAGGTCCAGGGTAATGCGGAGGCCCTTGAGATCTGTCTCGTCACGTACATCGATGATTTCTTTCAGCTTACCATTTTTGATATTTTTATTGATATCCTCAATGATGGCTTCGATAGTTGTGGTGTAGGGGATCTCTAAAATCTCAATACGCAGGGGCTTCTTTGTAATCTGGCACTTGGCCTTGATTTTGAAAGACCCCCTACCCGTCTCATAGATGGCAGCCATCTGGTCGCGGTCATAAATGATGGAGGCTGCCGTTGAAAAGTCCGGGGCAGGCATGATCTCTAAGAGGTCGGCCTGGGGATTCTTGATAAGGGCCCGGGTGGCCTCGCAGACTTCCTTGAGATTGAAAGAAGGGATATTGGAAGCCATACCGACTGCAATGCCCTGGTTGGCGTTCAATAAGATCGTGGGCAGGGCTGCCGGTAAGAGGACAGGTTCACGCAAGGAGCCGGAATAGTTATCGACAAAGTCTACGGCATCTTTTTCCAGCCCTTGAAACAAGATCTCGCAGGACTTGTCCAAGCGGGCTTCTGTATAGCGGTAGGCCGCATACTGCATATCCCGTGAATAGACCTTACCCATGTTGCCCTTAGAATCGATCCAGGGGTGGAGGAGGGCCTCGTTGCCCCGGGTCATCCGAACCATGGTTTCATAGATGGTCTGGTCACCATGAGGGTTAAAAGCCATGGTCTGGCCCACAATATCTGCAGACTTGGCCCTTTGTTCGCGCAAGAGGCCCATGCGGTACATAGTATAGAGCACCTTGCGCTGGGAGGGCTTAAAGCCATCAATTTCCGGAATCGCCCGGGAGACAATAACCGACATGGCATAGGGCATGTAATTATCTTTGAGCGTATCTGTAATGGTAACCAGCTCGGTCTCTCCCGGATGGACATTGTCTGCGAAAGCCTGATAGTCCGGAAGGGCTTTGGCTGGGGCCGGAGACTTGTCCTGGCCGTTTGATCTTTTCTTAGCCACTGTCAATTACCTCCTGGCATCCCGCTTAAATCACATCCAGCATGGACATATATTCATGTCCATAGTCTGCGATATATTGTTTGCGGCCCTCTAAGTCATTGCCTAAAAGGGTATCAAAGCAAGCCGCAGCGCTCTCCTGGTCTTCAGGATAGACCTGGTAAAGACGCCTGGTATCAGGATTCATGGTCGTCAGCCACATCATGTCAGGTTCGTTTTCCCCTAAGCCCTTAGACCGCTGGATATGGATTTTTCCCTTAGGCAAGGAGTCCACAATTTGATTTTTCTCCTGGTCGGAATAGGCAAAGTAAGACCGGTCTTCTCCTTTGACCTGGTGGGTAATCTCAAAGAGAGGAGATTCTACAATATATATTTTTCCCTCGTTGATTAATTCCGGGGTCAAGCGATAAAACATGGCCAAAATCAGGGTCCGGATTTGGAAGCCGTCCACGTCGGCGTCCGTACAGATGATGATCTTCTCCCAGAGGAGCTTGTCAAGGTCAAATTCCGCAATCTCCCGCTTCTTCTTCCCCTCAATGTGGATGCCGCAACCCAAGAGTTTAATCAGGTCCATGATGATATCATTTTTGAAAATTTGATTGTAGGAGGCCTTGAGACAGTTCAGGATCTTGCCCCGGAGGGGAATAACCGCTTGGAATTCCGCGTCACGTGCCATCTTAACTGAGCCCAGAGCAGAATTTCCTTCCACGATATAGAGCTCACGGCGGTTGACGTCCTTAGTCCGGCAGTCCACGAAATTATCAACCCGGTGGTAGATATTATCAATTTGGCCGGACAAACGCTTCTTCAGGTTGAGACGTTGTTTTTCCGCATTTTCTCGCGACCGTTTATTGACCAAGATTTGGTCCAAGACCCGGTTGGCTTCCGCCTGGTGTTCAATGAACCAGACCCGGAGGTGGTTGCGCAGGAGGTCAGTCAAAAAAGCCTGAATATAGCGGTTATTAATGGCCTTTTTAGTCTGGTTTTCGTAGGAGGAAAAAGTCGAAAAAGAAGAAATAATGAGGACCAGGCTGTCCGAGATATCTTTAAAAGATATTTTGCTCTCCTCATTTTGGTATTTATTTTGCGCCTTGGCTGCCGCATCAAATTCTGCAACAAAGGCAGACCGGGCTGCCCGTTCGGGTGATCCCCCATATTCTAGCCAGGAAGAGTTGTGATAATACTCGATCACCGGATCATGGTTGCTAAAGGCAAAAACAACCTCGGCCTTGACCAAGTAGTCTTCCTTGTCCTGCCGGTCCTTGCCCCGGCCCTCACCGGAAAAATAGGCCAGGTCAGTCAGGCCATCTTGGCCTAGAAGTTCTTCCGCATGGCCCTTGATGCCATCAGCATAGTAGTAGTCATAGCTTTGTCCAGAGATTTCATCAACCAGGCGGAAGCTGATTCCGGCATTGATAATCGCCTGCTGACGGAGGACCTGCTGCAAGTAGTCCAGAGGGATCTTCACCTCAGTAAACACATCCTTATCAGGTTTCCAGCGCTGGCTAGTCCCCCGCTTTCGGCCGGTGTAGGGGGTCTTCTTGAGGCCGCCAATATTTTCGCCCTTGGCAAAATGCAACTCATAATGAAAGCCATCCCGGTAAACGGAAACATCAAAGTATTCAGAGGCGTACTGGGTGGCACAAGCGCCCAAACCATTGAGGCCCAGGCTGAATTTATAGGTCCCTCCAGCCACATTGTCATACTTGCCCCCTGCATAGAGTTCACAATAAACAAGTTCCCAGTTATACCGGTCCTCATTCTTGTTGTAATCTAGGGGGATCCCTCGACCTTCGTCCGTGACTTCCAGGGAATAATCCTTGTAGCGGGTGACCGTGATCAGTTTGCCATAACCCTCCCGCGCTTCATCTATGGAGTTGGAAAGAATTTCAAAAAAAGAGTGTTGGCAGCCTGCTAAGTCATCCGAGCCAAAAATAACGCTTGGACGTTTACGTACCCGGTCAGCACCTTTGAGGGAGCTAATACTTTCATTATTGTAAGTTCCTGCTTTAGGCATAAGTGACCTTTCTTTGCTAAGAAAAAACCCTGGAAAGAGCTTCCAGGGTCTCTGGCGAGCGCAGCAGGATTCGAACCTGCGACCTACGGCTTAGAAGGCCGTTGCTCTATCCAGCTGAGCTATGCGCCCATTGGAGCGGGTGAAGGGAATCGAACCCTCGTATTCAGCTTGGAAGGCTGATGTTCTACCATTGAACTACACCCGCAAGTGGACAAGCGCTTGTGTAAAGCTAAGCCATAATAGCGCAATTCATCCGTACTTGTCCAGCGCTTATTACTCACTCGTGGCAGTTTCTCGCGAGAAGAGATAGGAGGCATAAACATAACCTTCTATGCCCTGGTCCACCCGAACATAGACCCAACCGTCCTCTTCCGGTGCTAGCTGGACCACCACCTCTCCCCGTTTAACGGAGGCAATGAGGGCAGAGCTAGGATCCTTAGCCTGGCGAACTTGCAGGTTGTTGACCGTGACCAGCTGCTTGACCTCTAAATTGGTTTCCTGGGGGGCCTGGACAATGGCATTCCGGTCCGCTAACTCAGTAGACATAACAGGCTCTGTCTCCTCTACCAGGGGGGCTTGTCCCCGCCGCCGAGTCAGACTTTGAAAGCCTAAAGCGAGAATAAGGATTAGGAGCAAAATACAAGAGCTGGCAAAAAACTTAGATAGCAGGGGCTGGTCTGGCCACAGGCTGAAAAATTTGTCTAAGAGCTGACGCATTTTGCGCTTCCATGGCCCGAAAGAGAATTCACGGACCTTGTCAAAATAGTTGTCCATGGGATCCCGGCGCTGGGCATAGGTATCAAGCGTAGCCTGGCGTTTTTGTCGATTCTCTTCATCGATAAGATTAATCCGGCTGGCAGCTTGGCGCTTACGCTGCCAATCACCCAAACGGGGTCGGTCTTCCAGCGCAGGCTGGACGGGCCTAGGCGTAAAGTTAGCTGGTCGCTGCAAGGGTTTAACAGCACGAACAGGAATTAGATCTTGCCCATGCAAAACCCGAGAAGCCTTGGACCGGGGAATGGCCCGAGAAAAGTCTTCGGTCCGGGCTATGCGGCGGACTTCCTCACTCAGAAACTCATTGGCATGGCCCTTATAGATACGGTTAAGCTCCAGGCGCTGGAACTGCATGGCCAGCCAAGACTGCTCAAAATTAAAGCCATAGGTCCGGCCCAGGCGGTTCAGCTCTGACATCATGGAAAAAAGCTGAAGCTTGGAGGAGAAGATCTCCTCCAGCTGTTCCGGTTTGAAGCGGTCTACAAATTCGGGCGCTAAAAAGAGCAAGAGATCCTCTTCTTGCGGAACAAAGGCGTAGAAATCGCCATAGGTCATCCAATCCTCCGGCCAGAGGCCATGAGGCCGCATGGTGGGTTGCAGGCGGAACAAGGCCTTGTTGCGGAGAAGATAGACACCTTTTTGCGCATCCTGCCAGATTAAAACCATTTCCGCAGAGGCGATCAAGAGAGAGGCTGCCTCTGGAAAATGCTTATGGGCCAGGCCGGGTAAAGCGGCCAGGCCCTGGGTTTGCAAATCAGCAAAGAGGAGTTTAAAGAGGCGATCTTGTTCTTGGATATACCGCCGCTCCGACCGATCCCCTGTGCTCGCATAAAAGCCAGCAACCAGGTGGATTTCCCGGTTGCCGCTAATCACCCGATTGCCAGATTTAGCCGTGTCAGCCTGGCCAATTAAAGCCCCATTGAGCTGTAGGCTTAAGCTATTCAGGTCCTCCTGGCTAATATGGCTGATCAGTATCGCGCGTAACATGTAAGTTTGACTTATTTATCCACTTTCTGGCCGGCTTGCACAAACTTCAGTCTTGCAAAACGTGGCAGACCGTGCGGATCTAAAATGCGTTCGGGCTGACCGGAGATGAGGGGCATTATATAGTCCAAGAAGGGCTCTTCCAGGCCGTTGCCCGCGGCGTTGATCCAGGCATCAGGAAGCTTTTTCTCAGCATTGGCCACAACTTCCAAGGGGATTTCCTGGATTTGGGTTTGGTAGGCCCCCTGGTCAGGACGAGCAAAACCAATCATGATATCCGTCTTGCCAGCTAGGGCCGCTTGCACAGCTGCCTGGCCTGCCCGGAAGCTATCCTCGACATCTCGCTCTGAAGCCAAGTGGGCGGCACAACGCTGCATGAGTGAAAGTTCAATGGCTCTAATTTTCGTAGGAATACGGGTGCCCACGATCTTAGCCAGGGTCTCGGCCGCACCACCCAATTGCTTATGGCCAAAGGCATCCACAGAGAGGTCGGCTTGGGGATCCAGTTCTGGAATAAACTTGCCATCCGCAGTCTTGACACCTTCGGAGAAGCAGACAATGACTTTGCCCTTGCGGTCATAGACTTCTTGGATATCGGCAATCACTTTTTCCAAGTCAAAAACACGCTCCGGCAGGTAAATCAAGTCAGGGCCACAGCCTTGAGCAGCCGCTACAGCAGAAGCTGCAGCCAACCAACCTGCATGCCGGCCCATAATTTCCACAAAGGTAATCTGTCCTGCATCATAGACGGTAGCATCCTGATAAATTTCCATTAAGGTCGTCGCAATGTAACGTGCGGCAGACCCGTAGCCAGGGCAGTGATCGGTAACTGCCAAGTCATTGTCGATCGTCTTAGGAACCCCGATCACCCGGCAATCATAATTCTTCGACCGGAGATACTGAGAAACTTTGGAGCAGGTATCCATGGAGTCATTGCCACCATTGTAGAAGAAATAGCGGATATTATATTTTTTAAAGACTTCTAAAATACGGGCATAATCTGTTTCATCGTCTTCCAGGGCGGCCAGCTTGTAACGGCAGGATCCCAAGGCGGAAGAGGGGGTTTGCTTGAGGAGTTTAAGCTCTTGGGGGTCTTCTTGCCCCATATCAAAAAAGTCCTCTTGTAAAATACCTACGATTCCGTGGTGGGCAGCATAGACTTTCTCAATCTCTGCACTATGAGATAAGGCTTCCAAGAATACACCAGCCGCGCTTGCGTTGATGACCGAAGTCGGGCCGCCAGATTGTCCGTAGATTAAATTTCCTTTCATAATGACCTCCTATGTTTCGTATAATGCATGTTAATTTATATATGTAGCTAAGGCAATAGCCAGCCTCTAACCTTGATGGTTATAGTCTAAAAGTAGGCTGGGATCTTGCTGGTAAGGATTGAGGGGGTTGGGATTAGTGGGATCCCATTTGGGGCCATCGGGGGACATCTTCAGCTGGTCCACCTTGTCTGGTAAGTAAGGAAAGTCCTCAGAAGAATCCAATATTTCTACTGGCGTTGCTTCCTTGCAGTAGTCATAGATCCACTTAGCGGCCTTGGTCTCCAGGCGAATACATCCGTGAGAAGCAGCCTGGCCCAATTTGTTGTAGTCCTCCCAGCTGACCCCCGCTTCTTCTACCCCCCCATAGGAGGGTACGGCATGAAAATAATGGTATTGCAGGAATTCCGAACAATATTGTCCATAAGAAGCGTCAATCATATAGCCAGAATAGAGCTTGAGCCCAATCTTGTGTTGACCGCTGGGGGTATTGTGGCCGTCGGCGGCAGAAGAACAATTAAAGGCCTTGATGAGATAGTCAAAGGATCCATCGCCCTTGGGATCTTCAAAAACAGTCACCAGTTGCCGATCCTTAAAAACTCGGATCATGTAGTTCTTCTCTATATCGCCTGGGCTCTCAGGCGCGATCAAGCGCTTAATGCGGTCTAGGTCGCTCTCCTGGCCCGGAATCCTTTCCAGGCCTAGCCGGGGGTCTGGTTCGGGTACCTGACTTACAGTCTCCGTCTGATTGGGACCAGGCTCTGTCTGATCCGGGTCCGGGCTAGCCGGTTTGCTAGAGGAGGGCTCTCCGCCTTCATCTGCAGGCCTTTGAAAATTAAAGCTAGCCGAGGTTTCCGGCTGAGAGGGCTTGGAGAAAATAGCCTCTGCGGCAAAAATGGCCCCGGTAATCAAGGCCAGAGTGATAGCGATAGCAAGTAATAGTTTTTCTAATTTACCAAGTTTCATATTTTAGCGCACAGCTAGAAGCAGCCAAGCCAGGCTGTCAGCCGTTTGGTTCTTTCCTTGTAACTTTCTAACCTAGATATTATAGACGAGTACGCCCGCAAAGCCTAGTTAACTAAAAGTCTAGCCTAGGGACCAGGCAAGGGATTCGGCTGGCCAGGCTGTTCTGCCGGTCCTGTCGGCGGGGCCAGAGGGGGCGGACTTGTTTCTAGCACCTGGCTATCCGGCTTTTTATTGGGATCCAAGGGAGGCGGGCTAGTAGGCCCCGTGTAGGCAGGCTGACTTGCTTGGCTAGTACTTTCCACCTCCTGAGGCGCAGGCGCTGGGCTACTGAGATCGGGCCAGACGGGTGGAATGACTTCGTAATCCTCAAGCCAGGGTTCTTCTTGCGCCCACTTTTTCAATACGTCCTTATCCACATAAGGGTTTGCAGGATCAGGGTCCGTAGGGTCCCACTGGGGAGCGCCTGGCTTAAGCCGTAAATAGAAAATATGGTCTGGCAGATCCTGGTACTTATCCCCGCGATTTTGCAAGACTTCTACAGGGCAACCTACAGGGGCATTGTCATAGAGCCACTTGGCATCCATACAAAAAAGGCGGACACAGCCATGGGAAGCCGCATAACCCATAGAATTGAGGTCAGATAGCTTCAGTCCGCTTTTCAGACTGCCATCATAGGATGGGAGGGAGTGAAAAAGAATATTACCTGTAATCTGGTAACCATACTGGGCCAAGGCATTATCAAAAAGCCAGCTCTCAGGCCACTTAGCCCCCAAGTGGTGCAAACCAAGGGGGGTATGGCCAGGCACCATGCCACTGGAGCAGGGAAAAATCCTCAAAAGGGCCTCTTGATCCTGGTCATCGGGTCCATAAGCCGCAACATATTGCTCGTCTAGGAAAAGCAGGAGACGGCTGATAGGCCGATTAAAACGCTCAGGCTCTTGGCGGTGGTCTTGAATCTCCTCATAAAATTCATCTAGGTCCCGCCAATAGACCTGGTCTTTAGTCCGAGGGTTATCCGAATCTGGTTTTGGAGGGCCCTGGGTCGGCTGACTCTGCTCTTCCTCTTCGTCTTCGTCCCCTTCGTCTGCGAGTTCAAATTTGGCCTCAGTCACCATGGGTTGACTTGGCTCGGTATCACCAGTCTGACTGTTATCTAGCTCGTGGCCATCAGACTCTTGAATATTGGCCAAAATTCGCCGATCAAGCTCATCATTATATTTCAGAAGAAAAATAACAAGAATAACAAAGGCCAGAAAAGCCAAGGGTACGATGAGGAAGGCAATTAAATTACGAGATCTGGGTCTGGAATGGGGGTTAGTCATGGCATCCTCCCTCCAAATGATGAGAAAAAATGGTCGGAGCGACTGGACTCGAACCAGCGGCCTCTTGGTCCCGAACCAAGCGCTCTACCACCTGAGCTACGCCCCGAAATACGGATAAATTCTAGCTGTTCATAAGTTGAAATGCAAGTTGGCCTAAACTATAATCATTTTATTGATTCTTGAAGCCAGGCTTGTTCAAAACAAAGCGCCCAACAAGGGCCTAAAAAGACCTAATAAAGGCCCATCAAAGCTTGCTAGGACTTTGTTTTGAGAAGTGCCTTATTTATTATCATTCGAGGTTCCTCCTATGAGCTATGCTGATCAAGTGTTCCAAGCGAGCGCCCGCCAAATTCTGGACCAGGGCATTTGGCAGACAGGCAAAGTGCGCACAGTTTGGCCAGATGGCACACCCGCCCGTAGTAAAAAAGTCTTTGCCCTGGTCAACCGCTATGACCTACAAAAAGAGTTCCCTATCTTGACCCTACGGCCTGTTCCCCTGCACAAGTGTATTGACGAAATTTTATGGATTTGGCAAAAAAAATCTAACCGCCTAGCCGATCTTAACTCCCGTATTTGGGATGCCTGGGCCAAGGAAGACGGCACGATTGGCAAGGCCTACGGCTACCAATTGGGGCGCAAAACCCAGTACCCAGACGGGGAATTTGACCAGGTTGACCGCTTGATAAAAGATCTGAAAGAGAATCCTGAAAGCCGCCGGCTGATTTGCCATATGTATAACATCCAGGACCTCCCCGAAATGGCCCTCTACCCTTGTGCCTACTCCATGACCTTCCATGTGGACCAGGGCAGGCTTTCTGGACTTTTGAATCAAAGAAGTCAGGATATGCTGGTCGCCAATGGCTGGAATGTCGTCCAATATGCTATTCTCCTCCATATGCTGGCCCGGGAATGCCAGCTAGAAGTGGGAGAACTCGTACACGTCATTGCTGATGCCCATATCTATGACCGGCACATTCCCCTGGTTGAGGACCTGCTTACCCGGCCGGCCTATCCGGCTCCCAAACTGGTCATCAATCCTGATGTCCAAAGATTTTACGACTTTAAGCCTGAGGACTTCCAGCTGGAAAATTACCAGCATGGCCCTCAACTCAAAAATATCCCTGTCGCAATTTAAGGCAGGATTTCATATACGAATAGAAAAGGACTTCTCATGATTGCTATTGTCGCCATTGATCAAGCTAACGGAATTGGCCGGGATGGACAGTTGCTCCAACCCATCCGCCAAGATTTAAGACGCTTCAAGCAAATGACCATGGGTAAGGTCTTAATTTATGGGGCCAAGACCCTGGCAACCTTCCCAGGGCAAAAAGTCCTACCTGGTCGCTTAAATATCATCCTTAGCCGCAAATTGAGACCAGAGGATGTCCCCGGCGCAGAAATTGTCCGTTCGATTGAAGAACTTGAAAAACGCGTTACAGAACTCAAAAAGGAAGGCCGTACGGAAGATGATTTTTGCATCATCGGGGGAGCTTCTGTCTATGAAACCCTGCTCGCTGATACCCACCGTGTGGAGCTGACCCGGATAGACCAGGTCTTTCCAGCAGATGTCCACTTCCCAGACCTCGAGGCCAGTGGTTTCGTCCTAAAAGACCAGGGGCCTTACTTAAGTGAAGGAGAGATACAATTCCGCTATGAAACCTGGGTCCGGCCATAAACTGATCAAACTACTGCTCAAGGATAATAAGGCTCTGAAGCCCTATCCCTTGCCTGTATCCTGTCTGAAAACTAACCGCCAGCGCCAAGCTTTCATGCGTCAGTGGCAGGAGTCTTGTCCCCTCGATAGTATTTTTATCTGGCAATCTGACCAGGGCCAGGAAAACTTACTACTTTTGCAGGCAGAAGCTCATATGACCAGCGGTACGCGCGTCCTCGTATATCCAAAACAAGATGCGAACTTAAGTGCAGAAGACTGCCTAGTCCTCTGCCAAGATCTTTTTAACTACTTCCCGGAACTGTATGACTTATCCGTGACCTTCCAAGGCTCCAAGCCGCCGGAGGCCGAAATGTTAAAGGAGCTGGAAGAGGCAGGCCTCCAGTGCTGGTGCAAGGCCTGGTGCCCAGGTCCCTGGCCCCAAGCCAAGTGGGGCTTTTATCTCCGCCGCCTGGCCCTCTCCTCTTCCTTCATCCATGTGCCCTTCCACAACTTTGGCATCATTTTACATGAAGACAGGCAGCATGCCTATCTTACCGGTGTGGATTTCATCCAGCCCCAAGAAGTTTTTTCTCCAGGCCCTCCTGCCTTCCTCCTCAATGACCTAGGCTTACTGGATGCCGACGGCCGCTATCAGCCAGGGACCCTGCCCCAAGGCCAAGCAGAACCCTCATCCGACTCCCCAATGGGCAGGATCAGCTATTCTCCCCTCCTCCGGGAGGCCGAAAAGCAAGTAACCGCTTACTTGGCGGGGGAGACTAGAAATTTCGACCTGCCGTATAAAATCATCAAGGGCACTCCCTTCCAACGCCAAGTCTGGGAAACCATGAAAGAGATCCCCTACGGCACCGCCTGGTCCTATGGAGATTTGGCGGCTAAGATCGTGGGCCCTGAAAAGGCTCCAGCCTATGCCCGGGCGGTCGGTCGCGCCTGCGCCGCCAACCCCTTGGGCCTCCTCATCCCCTGCCACCGCGTTATTGGCCAAGACGGCCAGCTCGTTGGTTTCGGAGGCAGCGTGGAGATGAAAGACCGCCTGCTCAACTTGGAAATGTTTAACTACCAGGCTTAGAATCTGGCGGCAAAAATAGCCCTCTAAACGAGATAGCCTTGAGTACTACACTATTTTTTCACAAGAAGAATCAATTATTAACACTCTCTGACCACTATGACCAGGTATTAAAATTATGAGCATCCGAAAATCAAAGGAAGACATTAAACAGCATTGCAATAAAAGTATTGAGACCCTTCGACTTTTTCTTGAAGAGACCATTGATACTCAAGATCCCATGCTTGCTGATAAATTGGCCTATTGGATTGAAGATTACACAAAATTTATGCGCAAAGAAAGAGAGGTTGAACAATTCGCTACTTTTAAACGTGGGGCAGTGATAAAAGCACATTTAGGCTTTCGCATTGGAAGCGAACAAGGTGGCTTGCACTATTGTGTTGTTTTAAGTGATTCAGGTAAAAGACAGAGAGTTGTTCAAGTTATCCCACTTACATCACAAAAACCGAAGCATGACTTAAATAACCTCCCTAAAGGAAGCATTTATATAGGGAATGATTTGCAACAAAAGCTATATCTTAAGACTAAAAACATTCAAGATGAAAACGAGCACATTATCGACATTTGCTCTGAACAACTTCAACAATTACAAGCAGATAAAAAAAATGACCCAAAATGACCCTACGGATAGTGATGTATTGCTATGCTTCCAAAAAGCATCGAAACAAATTGAGACAGCTAGAGGCAGATTACAAGAAGCAAGCAAGTATAATACAGAGCTGAAACGAATGAAGTATGGAAGCATTGCTCTTGTCAATCAGATTGTCACAATATCGAAGCTAAGAATATATAACCCACTCTATAAGGAAGATAGCCTATCTGGAATATCTCTTTCTGATACATCATTAGACAAAATAGATAAGGCAATCATAGATCTTTTGACACATAATAAATTGAAAGAAAAAATGTAAAGTTAAGTTGACAATTAATTGAACCAGGGCTTAGAATGATACTACAAAGTCCCATGCGGACATTTTAAAAGACAAACCCTCTACGGGTGAGGGCTCTGGTGTACACTGGAGCCCTTTTGCATTTCTAAGACTTGCTTTGTTCAAAGATCACGTAAAAGTGAAGTCCTAAAAGGTCGTTATTTACAGTAGCCCTCGCCCTTATCTAACGTAGCAAGGAAAAGGGGCTGTCTCACCAGAAGACAGCCCCTTTTATGCTGATTGATTAAGCTTTCCTAAGCTTTATACTTTTTCCTCAACAAGATTAGGACACCGGCCAGCAAGCCTAGGCTGGCAGATAAACTGTAGCTTTCCAGCCTGGATTCCCCGGTCCGGGGTAGGGCTACGACTTGTGCAGGAACCGGTGTGGCCTGCATCGGAGTAGGCCGGGAGGGGCTTGGGGTGCTCGTCTGTCCACCGACTGGAATCGGCACCCGTATTTCAGGTACTTCTGTCGGATTCCAAATGGCTAAGAAGTAGTGGTCTTCCGTGACGACATACTCGTCACCGGGGTTGTAGCGAGACCCTTGCCAATAGTCGAAGACATGGCCTGCCTTGCTTGGGGGTTCGGGTAACGTAAAGATATCGCCTCCGTCAAATAAGTAGCGTAAGTTCTCTGAACTCCCATCGGGCCAGACACCCCCATTGGGGTCGACTATGACGACGTACTTCCGTCCCTCTGGACTTGGCTCAACTGGCAGGGTGTAGCTAATGGTAAAGCCATTTTTCACATCTCCCTTTACAGTTTTCTTATAGCCTGTGACATCGGGGGCTACTATGTCGTATGTATACGGATTGCAAGCTTCGTCGATATCTAAGAGGTCGCCATCCTGACCAAACCAGCCCTGCCATTTTACATCCGGATTTAACTTGAGAGGATCACCAAGATCGGTACCATCTCTGCGTAGCTGAACATCTAGGTGATCAGGCCGCTTCTTAGCCTTGTTATCTTGGTCTTCCCAAACAGTGGTAACCTTGATTTCTATAGGTTTGGCCCATACAGCTCTAAGGACATTGTTATTAGGATCCTCACTGTCCAAGGTGTATTCATCACCGGGCTTAGTCTTATAGGTTTTACCCTTGCGTGTATACTCCCAGAGCCTGAATTCGCAAGCATGGGGACCAGAGCTAAGTTGAACTGTACGTTTAAAGCCGAGGCCGTCAGCCTCCGTATTATCTAAGATCTTGAGCAGGCTATTGTTAGCGACAGGATCAAATTTGACGGTATTAGCGCCACCAGGTAATTCTCCCCCGTTGCCGTCATAAGTAATCTGAACCTCCTCGGGGATAGGTCCAAACACAGGGTAGAAATCTACATTATTTTCCACGACGATGGCATCTTTTGGCGTATAGCCACTTTTTGCAGCTACAGCGGCCATAGAAGTGGCAAACAGCTTGAATTCAGAGGCTTGGCCAACCTGCATAGAATCTGATGAAGTCGAAGCTACCGGGACTGCCGATTTGTCGCTCACCTCCTTATTGGTAGTCCAGGCTAAGAAGATCTTGCCTTCTGGAACTTTACCGTCAGGAGGCCAAGGGAGGACATCAGCCTGGGAGTGCTTTGTGTAGGTCTTAGGATCTATCTTGTTCTTTTCACTGCCATCGTTCCCAGGGTAATGATAAGTAACAGTGTACAGGCCCTTCTCGATATAGTAGGGATAAAGCTCAGTCCTTTTGTAAACCGCTTGGCCAAAAGAATAAAGCTGGTATTTTCCCTCGGCATCCTTTGTTGTCCAGCCTATCCATTGGGCACTATTAGGGATTTTGACGAGATAGTCTGCATCACCTTCTTGGATTAGGGTTCCATCCTCTCTGACAACTTTTGGCAGGGATTCTTTTTCAATTATGTCCCCATACTCCGTAGTTAATGTTTTCTTGTCCCCACCCAGCTTACTACAATAGGCTATAGCCATCGTATCTTCATCGCTCTTGGGTCCCCATTTGGCAAAAAGGACCATATCGTTATAGGGCATGGTTTCTTTGTCAAAATCACATTTGTTTGTGAATTCGCCATCTTTATAATTCTTGTACCAACCCTTAAACCCGTAGTAGTCAGGTAAGTGCTCAGGTCTGCTAGGGGTAAAAGAATAACCCTTCAAAGGTTCTTGATAGAGCAGAGTTTTAGAGGTTATGGTTTCATTATAATTCCGGAAAGTCAGCTTGTATTCGTTTCTACTTGCTCTAATGCGAAACCTATGTTGTTCTGAGCCCGTCGTATCTATCTCCGTTTTTCCTGCAAAGCTCTCCCATTCATCCTCAGTTGGTTCATTTTTTTTACTGAAAAAAGCCAGAGTAAAGCCTTTGTATACACCTAGGTTCGGGTAATAAGTGCCATAAACGCCTATCGACGTTTCATCCGCATCAAATCCGTCATTTACATCTGGGTACTTGCCATTTAGCCGTTGAAAATCTATCCAATTAACTAAGTTGGCAGGGGTATCAGGCCTTTGATACAAGTGTGCTGTATCGTTCTCTTTGTCTGTTTTCGTCACATTTCCAAAATCGTAGTTGGGGCCTTCAAAGCGAAAGGTTAGGGGGAAGCCCCGTACATCTGGTTTATTTGGTTCAACTGGTTTATTTTGTTCATCTAGTTTTATTGAGGGTTTTGGTTTTTCCTTACTCCCCGACCACATATACTGCCAGTCATCTTTACCAACACTGGCATCACTTTCGTAGGCAATCTTATAGTCAGGAGTCCCTTCCATTAAAACAGATCCGTAGAGTCCAGTTATAGTTTTAACCTTATCATCGGGATATAGTCCAGACTCATCTCTAAAGTGTAATTTGATATAAAAAAGATCACGGTCATAGTAAACATTGAGGACTGTCGAACCATCCGGCTTGACTATAACTTCTTTAGAGTTTTCAGAGTTATAGTGGAAGTGCTGGAATTCGTCTTTTGTATTAGCCCAGTTTTCGTCCTCATTTGTTGGGCGCACTATGGCATCTGTTGTTCCTTCTCTAACGTCTTTATACACTTCTACAAGATCGTAGGTTTTCTGATCATTGGGTGCATTCTTGTCGTCAGTTGCACGTTGCTTCCAAAAAACGACGGTGTATTTAGCTTTTGCGAGGTCCCAAACAGCATAGAGGTCGGTGTCTTTAGTTAATTCTTGTGCAAAGTCAAATTCAGGACCATCTTTTGAGGAAGACCAGTGTTTAAAAGTATAGCCAAACCTTGTAGGGTCAGGTATAGCAGGTGTGCTATTCCGCTTTACAAATTGTGAGATAACAGTAGAAGCACCTTCACCCGGGAAAAAGTGCAGCCAATAGCCGGTCGGCTGGAACTTGGGCCAGAGGGTGATGTCTTCGTTTCCTATAATTAAAGGATCAGCACACGCATCTGTGAGTTTTTTATCCTTGTACCAGCCCTCAAATTCCTGTCCCTCCAGTTCAGGAGAAATAATATCGTGGAACATCATATCGGGGGAAATAATATCTGTTGTTTTAATGGATTCACCCGGCTTACCTTCGTGAGAGGCTATTACTTCATACTTATCTTTGTCTTCCTCTTTAACCTCACCCTGCCGGGGCCACATGAAGTAGACATAGTAGACCTCTTCAAAGTTAGCCACTAATTCGATTTCCTGACTTGTGGCATCTTCTGCTATTGAGATGGGTTCGCTGAAATCGAAATCGACATAGTTACCACTGCCTTCAGGGTTCTCTTGTTGCCAGCCCAGAAAACGATGATGAGCTTTCTCGGGGGTCTCCGGCTCTAAGAGCTTTTCTCCATTCTTTACAATCTGCTTGTCGTATTCAGTATCGTCTACCTTGAAAATGTAGGTGTAGGTGGGCTTCGTGGGCTGGATAATACTGAAGAGTTGGATATCAGGATCCTCTTTGGACCCTTTCTTCAGCTTTTCTTCCAAGGCCTTTTTCCAGGCTTCTCTATCCTTGCTAGCACCGTCTTTTTTATCAACATCCGAGCTTTCGACTAGATTGGTTTCTGGCTTTTTATCGGAAGATTCCTTTTGCTCTCCCTCTTCTTCAGCTGGAGTTTCAGGCTTGTTTTCGTCTTTGCCTGTTGACGCATTGCTGTCGCCAGCATCAACGCCAGACTTGTCCTCAGACTTCTTGTTCGTGTCGTCATCCTGGTCTCCAAGTCCGGCCAGTTCTTCTGAATTAGGCGCGATTTCCGTATTTTTCTGGTCTGCATCCATAGCAAAAGCGCTCAATGGCAGGATGGAAAAAGCCATAAGGATCACCAGCAAGAGTGCTGTAATGATTCTAAGATGTCCTTTACTGTGTCTTGTCTTTCTCATGAAGTTCCTCTCCCTATTTATATAAGTATCTAAATGTACAAAAAAAAAAAAAAAAATACAACAATGTCCGGAGAGCAATTATAGCATGACTTTCCTAGCTTCAACTTTTAAGAAGAAACTTTTAAGAAGAAATTGTTGCATAAGCTACAAACTTGTGAGAAAAACAGAAAACTTAGATTCATCTAAGGAAAAGGGCTAGCATAACTGAAAAGCCTACCGAAATCCGCAGGGATCGCGGACAATTGGATACGGAAAATTACGCCCAAAAGGAAAAGCCCCGAAACTTTGTAGTTTCAGGGCTTTTAGCTGGTGATTCATGAGGGATTCGAACCCTCGACCCCCTGATTAAAAGTCAGGTGCTCTACCGGCTGAGCTAATGAATCTGGCTGGGGTAGCAGGATTTGAACCTACGAATGCGGGAGTCAAAGTCCCGTGCCTTACCGCTTGGCTATACCCCAATGTCAGTGTGCAAAGTGGGGTGGTATATGGGATTCGAACCCACGACCTCCAGGGCCACAACCTGGCACTCTAACCAGCTGAGCTAATACCACCATGGGCACTTTTAAGCACGTCTAGCATTATACGTATGGGCTTTGGACCTTGTCAAGCCTCGACGGATCTTTTATGGCAAGGCGAAATATCCCTTGATTTGGTCAAAGCGTTTTTCCTTAATGCCGGGCAGGGTCAGGAGGTCTTCAAGGACCATTTCCCGGCCCAAGTCTTGTCTCAAGCGCAAGATGGCCTGGGCGGTTTTGGGCCCAACACCAGGAATCTGTTCTAAGTCTGCCTGTCCTGCATGATTGAGAGAAATGAGTCCTTTAGGTCCATTAGGCCCTTGAAAACTTCCTGTAGCTTCCTTTCCCCCATCCGGGCTTGCCTCATAACTAAGCTGACTATGCGTCCCCTTGGCACGGTCACTGGCATCTGCAATGTGGACATGGGCATGGGCAGGTAGGCTGGCGGCTAAGTTTAGGTCAGACGGGACTTGAGCCTCCAGGAAGCCTCCGGCGGCCTCGACCAAGTCGATTAAGAGGCTGCCTGACGGCAAATAATAAACGCCTGGGTGGACGACCGCGCCGGAAATATAAAGGGGAATCTTAGCCTCAGCAGGCTGGGAAACTTGAGGGCTGGTCGGCAGGTCCGCTATGTCCAACTGTGACACTTCTTCCAGGCGCACCGGGTCTGAAGCTAGAGGCCGTGCTTGGCCTTGGCTCTCCAGCTGGATGGTCTCCCAGGCAGGGCTAAAACGGCTACCTCCCTCACGGCCTAGGAGGGCCGCCAAGAGGAGGCACAAGACAAAAAGGGCCCCAAGCAGAAGTGGATAGGGCAGGCGGCCTGCCTGGTCTGCTTCTAGGCTGGCCCGGCGGTCGGCTGGCCCCGTATAGCCAGGATAGGTTGCTTCTTCAGGCCAGAAATAGGGCCGGGCGTCTGGTGGTCCTGCAGGATTAGGCCTGGCTTCTTGCTTCTTCTTAAAAAAATTTCCCATAGGGAACATGATGCCTTATGGGAAAGCTATTGTTTCTAAACTTTAACGACAAATCAGGCCATTTGCTAGCAAGTTTTGCCAGGAGATTTTACTCTGAGCTAAAGGCATCATCCTCCGGGCTCAGACTCTCCGCTTCCTTCTTAGTCCAAAACTTTTCCAAGTCATAGAATTCCCGGTCTTGCTTGCACATAATATGGACCACCACAGAAGCGTAGTCTACCAGGATCCAGCGGCCAGATTCCAAGCCCTCAACGGCCAAAGGCGTGAGGTCAAATTTCTCCTTGATTTGGTAAGTCAACTCATCTTCCAAGGCCTTGGCATGGTTAGGGGTTGTTGCGGAAGCGAGGACAAAATACTCAGTCAGAGTGGTTTTGGGGCCTACAGGGAGGACGGATACTTCATCGGCTTTTTTGGCATCCAGGATGTCAGCAATAATTTGACTCAGTTCTGCAGAATTCAAGGCTTCTTTAATCTCCTTAAGCTTTATTTTGTATATTATAGCCTAACTAGGCTAAAAACATGCCCAGTTCCAACATGAGCTTGATGGATAACTCATGCATATTGGTGAAATTCCGCCGCATGGCCAGCTCGACTTCCCGCAGGCAGAGCCGCATGGCCTCATCCAGGTCAAGCTCGGCAGCCTGGCGAATTTTATCCAGATCACGGAAGGGCCTCCCAAACTCGATTTTATCCGCCAGGTAAATCACTTTTTCCAGAGGGGTCATGCCGGGCCGTCCAGTCGTATGGTACATGACCGCATGGTAGATATCCTCATCTGTGACCCCTAAGGCCATTTTATTCCAATAGGCGGAGGCCGGTCCGTGGGCAATGGCCGCATTCACCGCATAGGCAAAGCCGGATTGCCGGACATAGGTGTACTGCTCGGGCAAGGGAATGTTCTTGCAGGAATCGTGCAAGAGGCCAGCCACAGCAGCCTTGTCTGGATCTAGGCCATGGATCCGGGCGAGATGGGTAGCGTAGAGAGAGACATTCGCCACATGGATGAGGCGGCGGGTTGGCATTTTATGCCAAATAGCCTGCTCAAACACCCGGAGCTGGTCATGGGTTTCTGGCTTAAGGGCCTGAAAATCCTGGTAGAAAGCGTAGGGCCGGTGCTGGCGCAGAAAATCCGCCACCGGGCCGGGGTAATACTTTTTCTTGACTTCATTTCTGACCAGTTGCTGCCGTAAGTCTGTAGAGGAAATCTCTATGGCTTGCATGGGGAAAAATTCTATGGACCCGCCATAGGCCTTCTGCAAGTTTTTAGCCTTCTTCCGATAAGCCTTCTCCTCCTTGGCATCACAGCCTCGCAGGGCAATAACAAGATCTGCCTGGGCCATGATCTCTGCAGGCTTGTGCCAGCTGGAAAAATAGTCCAAGGCGTCTGAACCCAGGACCAACTTAAACTGGACCGGCTCCTTGGTCTTCTTCGCCCACTTTTTATGGAGCTTGGCCAGGGTGTTGGCTGTGTAATTGGGCCCCTCCGTGTGCTTTAGCTCCATCCGGGACAGCTTGACCTGGTTGAGGTCCGCCGTCGCCAGCTGGGTCATCACATAGCGATAAACAGCTAGAGACAGGGCCCTATCCTTATAAGCCGGCGAAGAGGTGGGCATGAGGTAGAAGCGCTTAAAATCATAAGCAGCCAGGGCCGCTTCGAGAATCCGCCTATGGCCCAGGTGGAAGGGGTCAAAAGACCCGCCAAAAATACCGATGCTTGTGGTCACGAGGCCCCCTCCCTAGCTGTGGTCTGTTGCGGCTGACAGGGCCAGCATGGCTTCGATAAAGGGGTTGAGGTCGCCATCCATAACCCCCTCTACATCAGCTGTCTGATAGTCGGTCCGATTGTCCTTGACCAGGGTGTAGGGGCAAAAGACATAGGAGCGAATCTGGCTACCCCAGGCGATATCTTTTTGATCGCCCTTAAGGTCATCAATAGCCGCCAGCTGTTGTTGGCGGGCTAGGGTGTAGAGCTTGGCCTTGAGCATCCGCATGGCCATCTCACGGTTTTGGATCTGAGACCGTTCATTCTGGCAGGCCACGACAATATTCGTGGGGATATGTGTGATGCGAACAGCCGAAGAGGTTTTGTTCACGTGCTGGCCTCCCGCTCCAGAGGACCGGTAATAATCGATCCGGAGATCATCTTCTCGCAAATCCAGCTCGATCGTATCATCCAATTCAGGCAAGACCTCCAGCGAGGCGAAAGAAGTGTGCCGACGACCGGATGAGTCAAAGGGGGAGATTCTCACCAGGCGGTGGACCCCCATCTCATGTTTTAAGAGGCCATAGGCATAATCACCCCGAATAGCAAAGCTAATGCTCTTGAGGCCCGCCTCATCTCCATCGACAGAATCCAGAACTTCTAGGCTGAGGTCTTCGTGTTCTGCCCAACGGGCATACATGCGGAAGAGCATGGAGGCCCAGTCACAGGCTTCAGTTCCCCCCGCCCCAGCGTGTAGGGTGAGGAGGGCATTATTGGCATCTAGTTTATCAGTGAAATAAGTTTGCAGACGGAGGTCCTGGAGCAGGTGCTGCCAGGCCAACTCCCTGGCTTCTAATTCTGGGACCAGGCTCAGGTCATCTTCCTCCTGGATCAGGTCCAGGAGGGCCAAGAGGTCCTCATATTCAGCCTGGACATTGGCAAATTGTTCTAGACTTTTCTTGAGCCGGCTCAGCTCTGTTTGCAGGTCGCGGGCCTTGTCCACATCCTGCCAAAAATCTTCCTTATAGCTGGCAGCCTCCAGTTCTTGGGCTTCTTCTGCCATTAGGTCTGGTTTTAAAGCTAGGCGTAAATCTTCAATTTCTAAACGGGCATCTTCTAGTTCGCGGCGTTTGCTATCCAAGTCAAGCATGGGCTTGCTCCTTTCTTTAGTCGGGTCGAGCTAAGGAAATGCAAGTCGTCACAATTTAGACATGGCAAGGTCATCTTCCGGACGTGCTTCTCGGATAACGAGATACATCAAGGCAGCGAAGCGGGCAAAGACGAGAAAGCGGAGGGCAAAGAGCAGACTCTGCCAAATGCCCAGGCCGTAAGAAGCTTCCTGGAAAATCATCGAAATTAAGCCTTCTGCCAGAAGGAAAACGAGATTCACCATAAAGTAGTTAGAAATGATAAAGAGTTTTAATCCCTTGGTTTCTGCATAGGACTGCCGCATGCCCGGGCCAAAGCGGAGGCCCTGCATAAATAGGATAGGGGCAAAGAGATAGGCCGAGAGATAGAAATAAAAGGGCAGGCCCAATAAGAGGACGGAAGACCCGTAAACTAGATCTAAGATAAGGAGGAAAAGTAACTGGCGGGGCCAAGTCTGGCCAAAACGGCGGACAGTATAGGCTAGGGCTGTCTCCTGCTGGGGGTCTTCCCTTTCCCAGCCTTGGTCTGCGGGCAATTCCTCGCGTACGCCGGCATCCTGATCCAGGCTTGTAACAGGAATAGGTTCTTCCCAGAAATAGCCAGAGTCCATGGCCGAGGGGTCTGCTGAACGCTGGCCCTGCCATTCTTTTCCTAGAGTCTGGGTCAGGCTACGCAAAACTTTGATCTGCATCCGAAAAGCCTGAATACTCTCCTGGAGTTCCTGGTCTTCTGGTCTTTTATGGCCCCAGGCCGCATAGGAAGTCTGCTCGAGAACAAAGACCTGCATATAGATGACGGATAGGATGGAGGCCAGTAAAAGGCTGAGGGTGTAGAGGCCAATAATCAGCCAATTCCCTGGGCTGAGCTGGCCGATCACTTCTTCGGGACTCAGCCGGCCCAGACGCTCGAGCGCATAGGTAAAGGGGAAAAAATTCCGGTCGCCCAGCGGGGCAATGCGGGCCAAAAGTTGTAGGCCCAAAATGATAAGGAGGCTAAACTTGACAAATTTATCAGCCTTTAAACGATAGAAGCGAAAGGCTTCTAGGTTGAGCTGCCAAGTTGAACGCATAAATCCTCCTTTCTCAGGGCTCAAAAATATGGCTTAGAAAGTCTGGCTAGACTTAGCGCATATCATCTGAGGTCAGTTTACAGTCCTGCAGGCCCCGGACCTGGCGGAGGTCCTCCTGGACTTGCTTGGCTATTTTAACACTTCCCAGCCAGATACTTAAGTTGAGCTGGGAAAGATTGGGGCCAACGCGCTGCTGGTTAGCCTGTTGCAATTGTTCTGCATAGGGCTCCAAGATCTGGCTGATTTGGCTGAGGCTACTAGCAGACAGAGCAGTCAGGATGTTGAAGTGAAAAAGCTGCTTGCCCTCCTGGCTTTGGTAAGCAAAGACATTGTCCTTGTACTTATAATAAGCCGAACGTGAAATCCCCTCTTCTTTGCAGGCCTGGTTGATCGAGATGCTAGGATTATCTGCTAGGCGACCTTTCACCCGGACGACCCGGCGCAGGGTCTCACCTGCAACATGTTCGGCTACGATGATATATTGCTTGGCCTTAGCTTTCTTGGTCTTACCCTTAGCGGCCATACACCCCCCTAGTCTAGCTTGCCCGCCTGGAAATCCTGATGCCAGGCTTTGAGGGCTAAGCCCCGGTGGCTGATCTGGTGCTTTTGCCGGGACTCCAGCTCAGCTGTGGTCTTGCCTAAACTTGGAATGTAGAAAATAGGGTCATAGCCAAAGCCGTGGTCTCCCCGCCGCTCAGGCAATAAAATACCATCCACCGTGCGCTGGTAATGATAAGTCTTGCCCGAAGCAGAAATATAGCTTAAAGAGCAGTAAAAAGTCGCCGTCCAACTCTCTTGGGGGAAGGGTTTCAAAAGTTCCCAGAGCCTCCTGATCTTATCTTGATAAGAAGTGTGGGCGCCCGCAAAGCGGGCGGAATAAATACCGGGGTAGCCGTCTAAGACATCTACAGACAGGCCCGAATCATCGGCTAAGACGGGTCGATGGACTTGCTTAAAGGCGGCCTGGGCCTTGATGTCAGAATTCTCCTGATAGGACAAACCCGTCTCTTCCACCTCTTGGTC
This sequence comes from Clostridiales bacterium, assembly GCA_028724525.1. Lineage (GTDB taxonomy): Bacteria > Bacillota > Clostridia > Saccharofermentanales > DTU023 > SFFI01. The sequence goes on along the minus strand of JAQYCV010000036.1, from coordinate 26,455 downwards.
CAGGCCCAGGGCATGCAGACTGATAAAGCTAATCGTGGGGTCCTGGAGAATTTCATGAAATTCTTTGACCTTATCGGGGTTATGGGTCGCGAGGACTATTTCCATCTGGCTACACTTTCTACCTGGTCTAAATCCAGGATCTGGGGTAGGCGTTTTTGAAGAAGTGGTCTTGCTGTTTGAGCCACATGAGGGGACGGCCCTGGTGGGTCAAGGCAAGATAAGCTCCAGCTTTTATCTTACTGAAAGCATCGTCGGAAAGACAAGCCCCCTCATGATATAAATGGACCTCTTGGTGAGAATATGCCGCCAAGACCTGGTCTCTAAGGAGGGTCTCCCCGCGAAGGCTCGCCCGGAGCAGGGGGCCATCCGCTAGGTCTAGGGCCCAGCTGAGGTCCTCCAGGGAGAGAAATTGCACCAGGGCCTGGCTGGGCTGAAAGCTAAGGGCTTCTCCCTCCCCCTTGCTTTGACCCAGGTAGAGGCCCGTTTTCATATAGTAGCTTTGCCGGGCCAGAGGAGCCTGGGCAGGGACCAGGTGGAGCTTGTCTTCTTGGGTCCGGAGGTAAAAATGCTGGCTAGCGAGGGCGGCCGCCAACCTTCCCTGGCCACTCAGGTTATCCTGACGAAAGGCCTCCCAGCTAGCATGGACCTGACGGTCTGGCCGCAAATTTTTCTGCTTCAAAGGCAGGCTTGGCTCTGGCAAAGGCTCAGCAGGATCCTCTGCCTTGACAAGGAGGGCTGCGAATTGGCCCTCTCCCCTAGCCAGATGGGGCCAGATCCTAAGACTGTATGTCGTGGGATATCTGCCGTCAGGATCTGCCAGACCAGGACTGACTTCAGGCCGGCAGGCAGGCAGCAGGGAGAAATCAGGATGGCGGTCGAGAAAGCGAATCAGCTGGCCCTCGTTCTCAGCCCAAGAATAAGAACAAGTGGAATACACTAAGCGACCACCGGGCCGGAGATTGGCCGCAGCTTCCTCTAAAATGGCCGCCTGGAGGTCCAGGATGGCCTGGCCCCGGTAGCGGGACCAGGACCGCAAGGCTCGGGGGTCCTTGCGGAACATGGCAGAGCCCGTGCAGGGCACATCGGCCAAAACCAAGTCAAAAACTGGCAAGGCGCCCGAGAGCTGCTGGGCAAAGCCCAGGGCATCCCGGCAAGAGATCAGGCAGAGGGCAGAGCCGGCCAATTCGACATTACGGCTGAGGGCCCGGGCCCGCTTTTCATTAATTTCATTGGCCCATAAAAGTCCTTGGTCGCCTAAACTTCCCAGGACGGCAAAAGCCTTGCCTCCTGGGGCAGCGCACAGGTCCAGGACTTTTTCTCCCGGCTGGGCATCTGCCAGATCGGCCGGCAGCATGGCAGAGGGATCTTGTAGGTAGAACAGTCCCTGGCGATAAGCCAGGCTAGACGACAGCTTGTGGCCCTGGGGCAAGAAGTAGCCCGCCCTGGCCCAGGGCACCGGAGGCAAGTCGCCGCAAGACAAGTCGGACAAGGTCTGGACCTTAAGTCGATTGAGGATCAAGCCGGCACTAGGCTCGTCCTGGAAGCTAGCCAGAAAATCCTCCAGGTCACCGGGCGGGTTATAGGAGGACCAGAGGTCTGTCATTTCTGCGATAAATTGCTTGGGAAGTTTCAACATAGGGTCTGATTTACGCGTTTAAGGCCCTTTAGAGGGCTAAGAGGTCACAGAAGGAAAAACTAGCCTTTTGTAAACTCGCCTGGCTGAAAGGATCAGGCAGAGAGGCTTCCTGCAAACGGTCGAGAATCGCTCCGCCTGGATTGGTCAGGAGGAAGTTATTCAACTTGCTCGATAAGAGGCTACGGGAAAGGTGCTGGGGATGGAGGGTTAAGATCGTCACCAGAGATAGGACGGGGGCAAGAGACTGGTAGGCTTCCAAGTTGCAGGCGAAAACATAGGGCCAGAGGAGGTCTAAGATTTCATCGGAAAACTGGGGCAAATCCAAGAAGCCTAACTGATTGGTCAGGATCTTTTGAAAGGCCTGGCGCATGCGCAAGGGATCCAGTCGGCCCGACATATGGTAGAGGCGGTTTTCCCACATATAGAAAAAGCCATAGAGAAAAGATAGTTGCAATTGCTGGGCCCAGGCCATATCCCAGGCCAGATCTGCATTTTCGCCATAATACTTAGCCAGTTCCCGTCTCGCTAAAACCAGGAAGATATAGGCAGAAAGCTGCTTACTGTAGGCATCTTGCCGGGAAGAACCCAGGCTGTGGTAATTCAGCATGGCGGAAATATCAGCCAGGGCATAACCCGTATCCAAAAAGCTTTGGGTCAGGGGCCGCTTCCCGTCCAAAGGCAGGGCCAAAAAGGAGGCCGGCACAGACATGAGGAGGCTAGAAGGGCTTACCAGGCGGTCTCGCACCATACTGTCATAGCTGATATAACCCTTGTCCATGAGGCTTAAGAGGAAGTGCTGGGGATGACCAATCAAGCTAGCAAGGGAGGCAATAAACTGCTTGCGCAGGTCACTCCCTTCTAAGACTAAGGGGACCTGGCCATATTGGGATAAGGCGAAATAGTCCAGCCAAGGCTCAGGACCGATGCCCAGGCGATAATCCTTTTGCCGCTTGAACTCCTGCCAAATCGGTAGAAAGTGTGCCCGGAAATTTTGCAGGAAATTGAGCTCGGCCTTGCGTCCGAAAGACCGCTTGCCCCGCCTGGCCTCATGGTAGTCCGAATAATGGGCAAAACCTGTGGTCTTGGCGATTTGCTGCCTGAGGGTCAAAAGTTCTAGACAAAGCTTACTTCTCTCAGGACCCTCTTGCTTAAGTTGCTGGAGCAAGGCCTGGAAAAAGACGACTCGATCTTCATGGGCGGCCTGGGCATCCGGAGGGAAAGCGGACTGATTGACCTCCTGCCAGAGGCTGAGCAGAGAGGGATTCAAGCCTTGCAAGGCTTGAACGAGCTTTCTTTCCCGGTCCCATATGACCGCAGGGATCAATTCTTCAAAGCGGGACCAGCGCCAGGCCCGGGACCACAGGTCCATATCCTCAGCCGATCCCTCCATGGCTTCATAAGGATAATTGGCAATAGCCCGGTAAACAGTCGCCTTGGCCTGGCTAAAAGGCAGGCTGGTGTCGGCATCTGGCGGGAGAGTCTGACTAGACTCTTTTGGGTCTCCCTGCAGAGCCTGGCAGATCCGCTGGTAATTGTCCTGACTTTGCTGGTTTAAGAGGATTTGCTGAAAGGACAAGAGGCTACGGGCAGCTTCTTCTCCCCCCTTCTCCTGGGAGATCAGGGCCTGGATGTCTTTTGTGAGCTGGAGGAGATGGTCCTCTGGACAGGGGGCAAAACTCAGGTCACTAAAGCGGGGGATATCCCCTAGCAGGGCCAAGCTCTGATCATCCATAGGCTACATTCTCTCGACGACAGCGATGCCAAGTAGGCTTAGGGCCAGCTTGAGTTGAGAGGCAAAGAGATTGCAGAGGGCCAGTCTTGCTAAACGCAGGTCGGGATCTTCGGCCTTCAAGATGGATACAGACTGGTAGAAGCGGCTGTAGTCCCTCACCAAGCTGATGATCTGCCGTGTGAGGATAGAAGGCTCATAGGCCGCTACGGCATCGATGCTGGCCTGCTCCAACTGCGACAAGCTCTTCAAAACCTGAAATTCTGTATCTTCCGTTAGCAATTCTACTTTAGCCTGGGCTAAGTCAGCAGGACTGACTTGGGCCTTGCGTAAGACGCTTTGAGCCCGGGCATAGGCATAGAGCAGGTAGGGGGCTGTATCGCCCGCAAAGTCCAGCATCTCTTCCCAGGAGAAGACAATGTCATGCTCGCGGCCCGCCCGGAGGTAAATGAACTTAACGGCGGCCACCCCAATGGCCTCAGCAATCGCTTCTTTTTGATCAGCTAGATCGAAGCCACCCTCGTCCATAATCTCGGAAACCCTTTTGACCGTCTCATTGAGGAAGTCTTCCAATAGAATAACCTTGCCAGACCGGGTGGAAAAGTCTTGGTCACCGAAAGACAAGCGGCCAAAGGCCACATGGAAGTTTTGGCCAGCTTTAGGATGGCCTAGCTTATCCAAGACCGCAAAGACCTGCTGGAAGTGGTGGGTCTGTTCCTTGCCCACGATATAAACATTGCGGTAATAGTCCCAGGTTTTCGCCCGGTAGAATATTGCCGTGATATCCCGGGTGGCATAGATGGAAGAACCATCTGACTTGAGAATAATGCAGGGGGCAAGATTATAGTCATCCAGCATGACCACCTGGGCACCCTGGCTTTCCACAAGCAGGCCCTGGGCGCGAAGGAGGTCTACAATGGCCGGCATCTTGTCCGAGTAAAAGCTTTCCCCATTGTAGGAATCAAAGGCAATGTTCAAGCGATCATAAATGCGGGCAAATTCTTTGAGGCTGAGCTTTCTGAAGCGTTCCCACAGCTGATATTCCAGTTCTTCGCCCAGCTCCAGCCGGCGGAAGTGGTCCCGGGCCGCATCGTACATCTCTGGATTATCCTCGGCCAGCTGGTGGAATTTAACGTAAACACGGGTCAACTCTTTAATGGGCTCTTCTTCCAAGGCCTCTTCATTTCCCCAGGCTAACCAGGCGTAGATGAGGCGGCCAAATTGGGTCCCATAGTCACCCAGGTGATTGAGGCGTTTAACCGTATAGCCTTGATAGGCATAGAGTTTAGCAATTGCATCCCCCAGGATGGTTGAAAAGCCATGGCCCACATGGAAGGGCTTGGCAATATTGGGTGAGGAATACTCTACCAGGACTACTTGCTTTTCCCGCTCAGGGTCAGCCACATGGCCAATGAGCTTATCCGGCTGGGCAGCTGCTGTTTGAAAGACAGAAGCGGCATAGGCGGACCGGTCATAGAAAAAGTTCACATAAGGGCCGAGGGCTTCCACTTTGACCAGATGACCAGCTTCAGAGGAGATTTTTGCAGCTAGGTCTTGTGCGATCAGTGGGGGGGCCTTGCGCTCTTGCTTGGCAAACCTAAAGCACGGGAGAGCTAAATCTCCTAGTTCAGGCTGCGGGGGCGTTTCGACAATTTCGGAAACAGCAACCGGGTCCATCTTGAGAACCCGGCTGATGAGGTCTATCGTTTGGTCTTTTAAATTCATCAGCACTTAACCCCAAAGTTTTGCGGGGTACCTCCCTTGGTCAATCAGCTTTTGTATCGATGCCACGACATGTGGCTTGTCTTCCTTATAGGTTACACCAATCCATTGGTCGGCGCTTTGCTTACAATGGACCTGCAAGTCCCCTAGCCGGATCAGGCTGCCTATGCGCTCCGGGAGCAGATATTCAGCTTTTAAGGGATTGTTCGCCATAGCCTCGTCTAGGAAGGGGACAAAACCAGCCTGCAATTGGTCCACAAAACTTGGATCAAAGCCCCAAAAATTCATGGAACAGGGGGCATCCTTAGCCACATAGCCATAGGTCTGGCCTTCATCCTGGGAATAGCGGACCCTATCGCCATCCGCTTCTAAGCGGAAACGCTCTACCAGCGAACAAAGGCTCTTGTCCTGATCAATATCGCAAATAGCCCGGGTCACATAGCCGTGGGGAGAAAGAGTCTTCTCAAGAATATAGTTAACCAAGAGGGCATGGCCAGGCTGAGCGTCCTGTTTTAAATAGTCATAGACCAAGCGATAGGCCTGGGGACCGTAGTAGTCATCCGAGTTAATCACGGCAAAGGGGGCATCCAGGACATCCCGAGCGGCCAAAACCGCATGGGCAGTCCCCCAGGGCTTGATCCGACCATCTGGCAGGCTAAAGCCCGCAGGTAGGTCCTCTAACCTTTGTGGGCAATAGGTCATCTCCAGGTCTGCCGGCATACGGCTACCGATAGCCTCTTTAAAGAGATTTTCATCGTCGCCAATAATAAAAACAACTCGTTTAAAACCAGCCTGAACCGCATCATAAAGGGAATATTCCATGAGGATTTCCCCGTGGGGTCCCAGGGGATCGATTTGCTTGAGTCCCCCATAGCGGGAGCCTAGGCCGGCAGCTAAGATAAGTAAAATAGGTTCTGAAGACATGACTAACCTCTTTCCATAAAGCCTGCAAGGCAAAATTATCTGCTTACTTCTTATTATACTGAATTTCCTGCGATATGGGCTATCTACCTGGACGAATAAACTGCAAGCAGGGGGTGCCCTGGGCTCTTGCACTTCGGATTATGAGATTCTCCGGCATAATTGCAGCTAATGGGTGGATCTCTATGCAAATTAGCAACTAGTGGGAGGTCAGACAGGGCAAATTTGCAAGTAATGGGTGCTTTAGCCGCTAACAGCTATCCATTACTTGCAAATTTGTCGGAAATCCGAGAAAACCGAAAAGCAAGCGAGACTCAAGCAAACAAATAAGCAAAAAAGTTGCTGGTCTTGGAAATTAAAAAAAGCCGCTGGTCTTGAGGACCAGCGGCTTCCGCTTCTTTATTTGTTTTTGAGGGCATTGACGCCAGCGATCTGTCCTGTAATCACAGCCTCTGAGAGGTCTGCCCCCTGCGGGAAGAGGTTGGGGAAGAAGGAACCCAAGGAACCCGCGCTATAGAGCCGAGGAATAATCTCGCCCTTGGTATCCAGGACTTGGCAAGCTGTATTCCGGCGGGGGCCACCCAGGGTGGCTTCCAGGACGGGGGTTAAAGGAATGGCGTAGTAAGGACCGTTTTCCTCTAGGGGCAAGAGGTTTTGAGGCCGGCGGCCAAATTGGGAATCCCAGCCATCCTGACAGAAGCTTTGGTAGTCTGCGAACTGGTCCTCTAGGTCAGCGGGATCCAGCTTGATCGCCTGGGCGAGGGCCTCTAAACTATCTGCCTTGATGATCTTGCCGGCGGCGACTTCCGCCAAATTGTCTTGCGACCAGCCCTGGGCAAGAGGTGCCTGAGTCAGGCCTTTTTCATCCACAATGGCCCAGGCCTGGCTGGGAATCTCTTGGGCCCAACAACGAAGCAGGGCCGACCACCCAGCTGGTAATTTTTAATACCCTGGAGGGGGTTGCGGAATTGGTACTGCTTATCCACTCCGGCTAAATGTAATTCGTAGCCGAGGACATTATCCATATGCCAGAGGTCTGCACCCGCCCGTATAGCCAGGGGAATCGTATCCCCGGTATTGTGTTTACTGTATTTGGCACGGGCAGCCGGCATCTGGAGGAAGTTTTCTAGCATGTTTTCATTGTTTTCAAAACCACCGCCTGCAAGGATAACCCCGGACTTGGCCTGGAAGCTGACATCCTTGTTTTTCTTGGCCAGGTGGGCTTTGACCCCTACAACAGTTCCGCTTTGAGGATATTGGATCAGGTCAGTTACCGTGGCCTCGCTGAGGAAGAAGATATTCTTCTTGACATAGGGTTTCATGGCTTTAAGGATCAGTTTCCAAGCCGCCTGGTCAAAGTTGGACTTTTCGCTGAGGCGGAAGGCGCCAGCCCCTTCACTGCCAGGGAATTCTTCATACATGACATGGGGGAAGCGGTAAAGCTTTTCTGCCCCATGAGCGGTAAATCAAGCGGGTACATATTCAGATGCCTCGGAGAAGGCCTTGATCAGGCCTTGGTCCAGGTGATCATAGCCTTGATTCCAGGCCTCCATAAAGCTGGCGAACTTTTTCGCATCTTTGGCATAGAGGAAGGCTTGCTCGGTATAGGGAGTATAGGACCCAATCTCTTTTAAGGGAGCCTTGTCCAAGAGGACAACCCTACCTCCTTCTTCTGCTATGGTTAAAGCGGCAACCGCGCCCGCCATGTCAAAGCCATAGATAATGGCATCGTAGGATTCGTCCCAACGTTGTTGACGGGGGAAGTTCTGGTCCAGGGGCTTCTTGCCGGCTACAGGCGCAGGAATGGGCATCCGCCCACCCTGGGGTTGCTTGATCTCGCTGGCCGGGAAAAGGGTGCAGATCACATGACCCAGCTGTTCGCAGACCGTTCCCCCATTTTTGCAGGGGCAGTCGCCTATGGGCGGGTCAGGGATTGACTTGGGGTTTTGGGGATCAGAGGAATCACAAGGATGGTCGGGGCACATGGGATCTCCTGGGCAATGCATATCGCCCTCTTCCCCACCAGGAGTCTGGGGCTGGTCGCCTTCGTCCTCAAACCATTCATAGCCGAAGGGATTGGGTGTGTAATAGATGGCATCCTCATAGAGGCCCGGCTTTTGGACAAATTTATCAGCGGTCCGGATAAAGTCAGGCATATAGCCGTTGATGTCTGGGGCAATAGTCGCAGGATCTACTTCTGTACCTGTCGGAAGATCTGAGAGAACAATGTCCGGTCCCAGGCTCTGGTTATTGTCATAATCAAAAATGTGGATGAGCATCTGGTTGGTATTTTCCTCGTTCCGGTCGCTGGCAGGCCTTCTATTATCTTCTGGCCAATCCTCCGGGTAGTCTTCATCCCCTGTTGGTAAGTCTTCCCAGTCTGGTGTGGGAGGCGCTGGAGGAACATTTGAGCCTGGCCTGTTTGGGAAGGGTTTAGGTTCCCTGCCGGCGGGCGCAGGAGGGGCAGGCTGGGGTGTCGGCTGGGGATTAGCCGGCGCAGGCGGATTATTGGGTTGCTGGTTTACAGGGTCGTAATAAACAGCCACATAATGATCGACTGGTTCTGTTAAGTCCTGCTGAGCCTTATTTTGGGGCGAATAGACATAGCCTGGGAAGCTCTTGCCTTGGGCAAAATAAGAAGTCTGATAAATGCCGGGCGTAAAGAGGCCGGACATGGTGCCTAAAAAGCTACCGTCTGTCCCCTGCTAAACCACCTGAACGGTGACGACCCGGGGAGTATCAGGAACTGGCTCAGGAGTAGGGGCCGGCGTGGGCTCTGGCTCGTTGAGATTATATTGCGGGGTATCATCGCCACTCTCATAGTACGGATCAGGCGTGCGCGTGAAGTCTAATTTCTCCGCATTTGCCATTGCTTGGTCTTCACTGCCAAAGGGGCCATACTCCTTGCCATTACAAACGAAATACCAGCCTTTGGCTTTCGCCTCTACCGTAATCCCAGGAAGTAGGCCTAGGAAGAGGCTAGCCAGGACTAGGAAGACTAAGAGTCTTCTCCTGGGTTTGGTCTGGGACCATTTTGTATATTGTTTTGTCATATTGTTCCCTCCTCTCGAAAAAACAAGATAGGTTTCCTACTTTGTTTATTTAAGCATATAAGTTGCACTTGGCCCTCACCTCCTCACAAAGGATGATTTTTTCATGCAGGCCGTGTTCTAAGATTAGTTAAGAGAGCAAGGTAACAAGGACAGGAAGTCCATGGCCTGCCTTGCAACTATGGAGGTAATTATTATGAAGAAGAAACTTGGAATTCTGTGTCTTATTGCGGTTATGCTCGTGACGGCAGTCTCTTGCTCAGCTGGCGGCGCCAAAGGCGGAGAGCTGGACAAGGCAAAAAAATCTGCAGAAGCTTTTTTTGATGCCCTGATTAAGTTTGACGGCCCCGAGCTCAAAAAGTATATGGCCGAAGCCGATCTGAAAGACTTTGCGGATGATGATTTATCGGAAGACATGTTCGCCGACGACGAGGGCTTTGATTTTATGACGGATGTCATTAAAAACACCAGCATTAAATTCAAGTCGGGCGAGATCAAGCCTGAGGATAAGGAAACGCAATTGACCTACGAGATGACCCGGTCTGATATGAGCGCTATCTTTAAGGAACTAGAAGACCAAGCCAAAAATGCTGGAGAGGATACCATGCCCTCCATTGATGTCAAGAAAATCGCCAACAAGACTCTGGATCTCACCATTGACATGGTGAAAGAAAAAGACGAATGGAAGGTGACCCACGCTGACGACTTGGTCATGAAGATCTGGGGTGTGGATGAGATTATGGAATACGTCTTTGCCAACTTGGGCGACGAAGACTTGGGTAACGAAGATTAAATTCAGACTCTAATACAGGGAATGAGGTATTAAGTCCTCATGCCTCATTCCCTCTTAGATTAAAGGCTTGCCCCTTGCCAGCATGTGCTTGGCGAGGGGACAGGCCTTTTATATGGGATACTGCCTTATTTGTCCCGAGGGCCAAAGCGGGGTTCGTAACGGGTTTGATTGAGGGGATCAGGCCTTGCCTCCTGGGCAGCAGAGCTTGCCCTCCGACAGAGCTCGATCTGGGAATCTAAGACTTCCTTACCCCGCCTATCAACCCGCTTATAAGCGCCGGAAGCCAATTCAATTCTCGCCCGTTCTGTATCTTGGAGTTCCAGGCTTAAAATCTCGAAAATCCGGTGCCGGCAGTCCTCGTCATAGACCGGGGTCACTAACTCAATCCGGCGGTCCAGATTTCTTGGCATCCAGTCCGCTGATCCAATTAAGAGGTCTTCCTCTCCCCCGTTGTAGTAATAGAAAATCCGCGAATGCTCCAAGAAGCGGCCCACTAGGCTCCGGACTTCAATATTTTCTGACAGGCCCTGGATGCCAGGCCGGAGGCAGGAAATGCCCCGCACAATCAGGCGAATGATAACCCCAGCTTGGGAGGCGGCGTAGAGCTCCCCAATGATTGCAGGGTCCACGAGGGAGTTCATCTTGGCCACAATCATGGCCTTATGGCCCTTACGGGCCTGGTCAGCCTCCTGGCGGATGCGGAAGACCGTATCATCCCGCAACCATCGGGGGGCCGGGATAATCTGTTTCCAGCTGTAGGGCAGAGAATAGCCAGAGATCATGTTAAAGAAATTTGAGGCGTCATCGCCCAGGCTCTCGTTGCAGGACCAGAGGCCGATGTCTGTGTAAATCTTGGCGGTCGCATCATTGTAATTGCCGGTGCCCACATGGACATAACGCCGGAGGCCGTCCTCCTCTTCCCGGACAATTAAGGTGATCTTGGAGTGGGTTTTTAAGCCCTTAAGCCCATAGAGGACATGGCAGCCTGCCCGCTCCAATTGTCTAGCCCAATGGATATTATTCGCCTCATCAAAGCGGGCTTTGAGTTCTACCAAAACCATAACCTGCTTGCCCGCCAAGGCGGCATTGGCCAAGGCCTTCACAATGGGGGACTGGCCTGAGACGCGGTAGAGGGTCTGCTTGATAGCGAGGACTTGGGGATCTTTGGCAGCCCGCTCGATGACATCTATTGTGGGCTGGAAACTTTCATAGGGGTGGTGGAGGAGAATATCCCCCTGGCGAATGCAGGCAAAGGGATCGGGGTCGGCCAGAAAGCCCGGGGAAGCTTGAGGGCTAAAGGGGGGATATTGCAAATCAGGACGGGGCAGGGCCTTCATAATGCCGCGAACCAGGAGGAGGTCGACCGGACCGCGAACCCGGAAAATTTGCTCATCCGGCAGGTCTAAGACCTGCTTAAAAATCTTGCGGACATCCTTGGGGGCCTGGTGCTCAATCTCCAGGCGGATCACCTGTCCCCGCTTGCGGAGTTCTAGGCGTTCTTCAATCTCGGCTAGGAGGTCGGCGCTTTCGTCCTCATCAATATCAAAGTCCGCATCCCGCATGACACGGAAGGCATAGACAGCCGTGATCTTTTGGTTGTCAAAAAGACGGTCTAAAAACAAACGGATGACATCTTCTAAAAGGACAAATTCCTGGCGGCCTGTCTGGGCCGTTTTGAGCTTCACCAGGCGGGGGAGATTGGCCGGCACCTGGAGGAGGGCAAAGGGCGGGAGGTCTTCTCCCCGAGAGGTATCCTCCTCTTCTTCTAGCATCACGATCAAGTTCAGCGACCGGGTAGCCAGCAAGGGAAAGGGCCGGGAGGCATCCACCGCCATGGGGGTCAAAACCGGAAAAACCCGTTTGGTAAAATAGGTATCCAACTCAGCTTTTTGCTCCTGGCTTAAAAGGTCCGGGGGCAAGAGGAAGATGCCTTCTGCCTCCAAGGCCGGTACGATTTGCCGGTTATAGGTAGAATATTGCTTTTTGAAAAATGCCTTATTGCTCTCTAAGAGCTTGGCCAATTGCGCCTGGGGGCTAAGACCAGCGGGGTCTAGCCGACTACCGCCGGCCTCAATGATATTGATCAAAGAAGCAATGCGGATAGTCGTGTATTCATCCAAATTGCTGCAAGTGATGGCGAGGAAGTTGAGCCGCTCGTAAAGCGGGTTATTTTTATCACGGGCCTCTTCCAAGCAGCGGTCATTAAATTCCATCCAAGACAGCTCTCGGTTGAGATAGGCGGATTCGCCAGGGGCTAGAGGGGCACAGACTTCTGGACGATCAAAAGTATTTATAACCTCTTGGTAAAACATGAAGTGTTTTCTCCTTAGCTTTGGGGCAGTATGCGGGCCACAAACTCACTATTGGTTAAAAAGACCTGATCAAAGAAGGCCTTAGCCTGTTCCAGATTCCAAAGTTCCAGGGTGATGTCCGCAGAAGAATAAAGGCTAAAACGGGGTCTTCCCTTCTTAATGTGGACCTTAACTTGCGCAATTTTTTGCCTGTGGCTGATATCCATGGCATTGGCCAAGATCAAAATGGCCGCGAGTTTAAAGAGGCGGAGGGACCTAGTCCGATCGTGAGCAAAGCCCTTGTCCATATCCTGGAGGTCACGCAAGTCATGGATATAAATTAAGCGGGCAAGAAATTCCATATCCACATTAGACATGCCAGGGATCTCTGAGGATCGGACAATATCATAGGACCTGCGGTCATCCTTGCTAATGCTGATATATTTGCCGACATTGTGGAGAATAGCAGCTAGTTGCAGCATTTCGCGGTCAGGAGCTTCCAGGCCGTGGAGCTTTTTGGTCTCATCAAAGATCTGCAGGGCTAGTTTTTCAACTTGCCCACAGTGGGCTTGGTCTGTCTTGTAGTGCTGAGAAATGCTTCTGACCAGGTTGAGGCGGTCGGCGACAAAGTCATGCGGAACCTGGTAACGGGCTTCCCGCATGGCGTAGGCAAGAATAATCCCTTCTTCCATAGTGGTATCGGGCAAATAGGCCCGGTCGAGGCCGGTAAAGCGGAAAACCTCGCCGACAATGAGGGCTGTAGGCAAGAGGAGCTTCACATGCTCAGAGGGAATGTGGTCTTCCCGGATCAAGGCTTGGCCTGTTTTGCGAGTGAGAGTTTTTAGGGCACTTTGTAAATTCTCCTGGCTTAAAACCATCTTGCTACCAGCGCTCAAACCCGCGAGCTGGCGGATATAGAAAAGATTGCCACCATTAATGATCAGGTTTTTGACCTGGTCTACCCGATTTTCATGAGACTTATAGTAGGCCAGGTCACCGGAAATATATTCTAGGACATAGTCCTCAAAGTTACTTGCGTGTTCTCGCAACTCTTCCAGAACAGAGGCGATCCGCAAAGAGCCGAGCTTCATATTTTGCGTACTGAGGAGCCGGCCCTGGTCATAGAGGGTAAATTGGATAGAGCCTGCGCCTAGCTCCACAGCCAGTGTCGTTTCCGCGATCAGCTGGTCAAAATCCTGGAGCTTATGAGACAGGGCCAGAAGTTGATAATAGACCTGGTCATTATTGGAGAGGACATCGACCTGAAGACCCGTCTGCCGCTGAATGAGGTCAAGGATAAAGAGCCGGTTACCAGCCTCCCTGATAGCTGATTCGGCCACAGCCACCAGCTCGATATGGGGATATTCCTTGAGTTTTAGCTGGAAGTCTGCCAGGACATCCATGAGCTCCACAATTTTCTCTTCTGAAATTGCACCCTCAGAATAGGTGTCCGCACCAAAAGCCAAGGCCCTGCTGACCTTCTCCAGAAGTTGGGGGCACTCCCGATTGCGCAGCTGGCATATGCTGAGCGATACCTCATGAGAGCCTAAATTGATCACTGCCAGATAACGCATACCGACCTCCCTTGGGAATAAACATAGGCGGATAAAAGGAGCTTTTCTGGCAGGACAGCCAGGAAAGACCTAGCCCCTCTTATTCTACTTGGCAAAGCGATTTTCGCAAGTTAGGTAAGCTAGGATGTGGGCTTTTTACCACTTGTTAACATGAGTTTAACTATACTCAGCTCACCCAGACTTTTCATTTTTCTCACAACTTGCTGCTTTTGGTTGGCAAGTCCGCTAAATCAGGGATTTGCCAACCTTTTAGACGCAGTAGTATTTCGGATTTCCTAGATTTCAGACAAATCTGCAAGTAATGGATGGTTCTCGGCGCCTAAACCACCCATTATTTGCAGATTTGCCCTCATTAGCATCCACTTCTTGCAAATTTGCCCGGCGCCCCCTCCCATTAGCTGCAAAAATGCCCGAGAATCCGAAAAACCAAAGTACCATGCCCTCAGATCGCCACAGCTTGCAAGTTGCACTTTGGTTGACAGCACCTATTAGGTTCAAAGAGCAGTCGGCTGGCCTTATTTCTGACAGGAGAAGAATTTCATACTATAATTAAAGAGTTTGCATGGTAGCTAAGGGCTTTTCAGAGCCACTTCCCGCCTCAGCCGAATCTCTTTGCTAAAAGACTGAAGAGCGGATAGGCGCAAGGGCGGCCAGGCAAATAGAAAATCATAGAAAGGAGTCTCCATGGAAGAAAATACCAATCAAGAAATCCGTATAGCGGTCCTCATTGATGCCGATAATATTTCTCACCATTATGTACAGCCTATGATGCAAGAGATTGCCCGCTACGGCAACCCCACCATTAAGCGCATTTATGGTGACTGGACCAAGCCTAATCTTGCTGGTTGGAAAAACCACCTGCTGGACTATGCCTTGAATCCCGTGCAGCAATTTGCCTACACAACAGGCAAAAACTCTACTGACTCAGCCCTCATTATTGATGCGATGGATATTTTGTTCTCCGGACGGGCGGAAGCTTTTTGTCTCGTCTCCAGTGATAGTGACTTTACCCGCCTGGCTACCCGCTTGCGTGAAGCGGGTAAAACAGTCTACGGCATTGGCGAACAGAAAACCCCCAATGCCTTTATCGCCGCCTGTGACCGCTTTATCTATCTAGAGATCTTGCAAGATGAATTTGACGATGACGAAGCAGGTGACAAGGCCGAGCCTGATAAAAGCACTAAATCTAGTAGGTCCACTTCGAGTTCTCGTAGCAAGACTAGCGCCAGCAAAGACAGCAATAAATCCGCTAGTAATAAGCGGAAATCTCAGAAAAAAGCCCTGGAGCATGTGGATGATAAGCTCATCCACCTCATTGACCAGAGTATCCAGGACTTAGAAGATGAAGACGGCTGGGCCTATCTAGGCGAATTAGGTCAGCTTTTGACCAAAAAGCAGCCTTCTTTTGATGCCCGTAACTATGGCTTTGCTAAGCTGTCCAGCTTGCTCCTATCCATAGGCCGTTATGAGATGGACAACAAGGAAGTGACCAAGGGCCACGGCAAGCAACTTTTTGTCCGCCGCAAAAATGATCCCAACCGGATTAAAAAGAACGAAAGAGCCTTTTAGCAGAAGCTAAAAGGCCCTTTCGACAAGAAGATATCTTGTGTATTGCCTCCCCAGCTGGGGAGGCAATACTTGTTTCAGAACTTATTTCATAAAGATATAGCGGGCGACAAAGATCAGGCAGAGGATGAACATCAAAGGAGAAACATCCTTGCGTTTGCCGGAGAAAACTTTCATGAAGACATAGAAGATGACGCCTAGAGAAATACCTTCCGCGATGGAATAGAAAAGAGGCATGGCGATGAGCGCAATATATGCAGGGATCGCTTCTGTCAGGTCATCAAAATTCACTCGCAGGATGGAGGTGAACATAGCAAAGCCTACATAAATTAGGGCGGCGGCTGTCGCAAAGCCCGGAATGGCGATAAAGATAGGCGAGAGGATAATAGCCAAGAGGAAGAGGATACCTGTTGTAAAGGCGGTTAAACCCGTACGGCCACCTTCTGCTACACCCGCAGAGCTTTCCACATATGTGGTAACTGTAGAAGTACCCATCACGGCACCAACGGTCGTACCGATCGCATCGGCCAGAAGGGCTTGTTTAGCCTTGGGCAGTTTGCCTTCTGCATCCAGCATATTGCCGCGCGTAGCGCAGCCAATCAGGGTGCCAATGGTGTCGAAAATATCAACGAAGAGGAAGGCAAAAACAATGGAGAACATATCCAAGAACTTAACCTGGCTAAAGTCCAGTTTGAAGCATTGGCCAAAAATCTCACCGAAGCCAGAAAAGTCAGGGGCGGACCAGGAGGGATAGAGAGAAAAGGCACTCACTTCAGGATTCGGCACATAAAGACCGACAGCCTGGCTGATCATGCCCAGAGCCCAGGTAGCAAAAATACCAATCAGGATGGCACCCTTCACCTTGTGATAACTGAGCACGCCAATGATGACGACACCAATCAAGCAGAGCAGGGCACCAATTCCTTCGGTAGAGAAATTGGCGTTAAACTTTTGCAGACCCACCAGGGTGGCATCATTGCTGACGACCAGCTTAGCACTCTGCAGGCCAATAAAGGCAATGAAGAGGCCGATGCCAGCAGAGATCGCGTGCTTCAAAGACATGGGGATGGCATTGAAAATAGCTTCTCGAGCATCTACAAAGCTCAGAAGAATAAAGATAATACCCTCGATAAAGACGGCAAACAGAGCAATATGCCAGCTATAGCCCATGCCCAGGACGACACCAAAGGCGAAGTAGGCATTGAGCCCCATGCCGGGCGCCAAGGCAAAGGGTAAGTTTGCCATGAAAGCCATGCACATGCAGGCAATAAAGGACGAGAGAGCCGTAGCGATTAAAACACCACCTGCGGGCATGCCCGTAGCGCCCAAAATCTGTGGGTTAACCGCTAGAATATAGGCCATGGTTACAAAAGTGGTAATACCAGCGGCAATTTCACCCTTTGCTGTAACCTTATGGTCCTGAAGCTTGAAGTATTTTTCCAGCATAAAAACCTCCTCATACGCTGTTCAATAAAGATACCTACGTATATTAGCACATTTGTCAAATTAAAAGCCCCTGGAGGCAAAAAGCGCCAGGGGCTGGATGACCAAGCTATGGTCGGGTTTTCAGGCAAAGTGCTTGTTTATTGGCCAGCTTGTAAAAGCCAGAAGTGGTTTTGGCCATCCTCCGAAGTCGTCACATTGCAGTTCAGGCTAGCACCAGCCTTGACACTTTGGGGGCGAGTTTTCTGATTTCTCTGCATCACTAAAGTTAAAACCGTATTCGCGAAGGCGGTCTGATTATCTTTATCCGGCCCAATTGCAAAGACCAACATATAAGTTTTGCCATCGTCAGGCAGGTGCAAAGGGTCTAAAACTTCCTTAGCATGGATCCAGCCATGCTGGTCTTTGACCAGCTTATAGTCCGGATTATCCAAGACTTTCAGGAAGAGTTCTTCCTCCTGGGCCTTCCCCTCCTCCCCTGGCAGATCATAAAAGAAGTTCTCCCTGGTCAGGTCACACTCCTCTATATTCTGGCTTACCCCCTCGATAATCGTGCGGTACTCTTGAGCGTTGATGCCAAATTCCTCTGTTGGATCATAGGCCTCCATGAGGGCTAAGACCTCGTTACGAAAAGCTTTTACCTTATCTTTCATAGTTTGGATGTCGTTGAGATATGACTGCTGGATCGTTCGGGTCTGCTCCAGTCTGAGCTCCTGCTCTTTTATTTTGTCAGCCAAGGCCAAGCAGATGGTGTGGTCATCCGCTTGCAAAAAGCCTTTGATCTCCTGGATTGAAAAGCCCGCCAGCTGCAAGTTTTTAATTTTTACGAATTGCAGAGCCTGATCCTCAGCATAGTAACGGTATTTCGTCCAAGCATCTACCTTAACCGGTTTCAGCAGACCCACCTGGTCATAATAACGTAGGGTTTGAGGATTACAGTCACACAAGTCAGCAAATTCTTTAATCGTCATATCTTGCCTCTCCTTTCTGAGCATTTTATAACATTGCAGTTAACTACAAGGTCAAGGGCTTGCTGTCTGGCAAGTGAGCAGTCGCAAAAAGCTTGCCTAGAAGACAAAATAGGATAGTAGCAAGAAAGATTTCTTGCTATATTAATAACTATTAGTGCACATTAGCGCACAGGGGAGGAAGGGATTATGTATCGCAAAGAAATAATTAGCTATACGATCTCTACCCTGTGCGTCTTTGCGGCTGCGACCCTCCACCTCTTATCGGCCAAGAAGGTCATTCTCTTCCCTGTCCATATTATTATTTTCTGCCTCTATACCCTGGTCATTTGTCTCTGGAGGCGGAACATGAAAAATAGGATGCTCCGGGCGGCCACCATTGCACATTTTCGCCTCATCAGCTATCTCTTGGTCAGCTATCTCGCCCTCCGGACCTTAAAATATGAAATCCTCCTGGATAACCCGCTCGCAATTCAACACATTCGCTACGGCTACTATGTCTGTAGCCTCAATATTGTCCAGCTAATATTTTTTACCGCTTTAATGATTGCGAAGTCAGAACGGGAGTCCATGAATAAGCTATGGAATCTCCTCTGGATTCCGACAGAAATCCTAGTCGCCCTCATCGTCAGCAACGATTTCCACAAGTTGGCTTTTGATGTATCAGAACAAGGGGTCCACCAGTACGGTCCTGTTTTTTACGCCGTCCTGATCTATATCAGTATACTGGCGATCGCTCTCCTCATCCTGACCCTCATACCCTCCTTTGCCAGCAAGCAGTTTAAGCCCATTTTCCTTCCGGTCTTGATCCTTTTGGTCTGGGCGCTCTATACCTTCCTTTATATCTTTGACTGGCAACCCTTCCAAGAGATCAAGCTCATGTTTACCAGTACTGAGTTCAATATTTTGGCCGCCATCATGTTTACTGAAACTTTGGTCTTCACCAGGCTTATCCCCTCTAACCGAGGCTATGAGCGTTTTCTGAAGATGTCCACCATGAATATTGGCATTATGGACTATGCAGGCCGGATTATCGTTGAGCCCAAAGAAGGGGCATCTGTGAGTAACAGGCTCATTCGCGAGGCCTTGACTCAGCCTGTCTTCCTAGATGAAAACACCCAATTAGAGAGTGCAGAAATCCAAGGCGGCTATTCTTTTTGGTTTGTAGACCTCAAGGAGCTGAATCAACTCAAGGCCGAGCTCTATGCCCTTAATGAAGATATGTTGAGCGAGCATGACCTTCTTTTGGCCCATAATAAACTGGCAGAGAAAATGGCTAAATTAGGGGAGCAGGAGGAAATTCGTTCTTATATTGATAACAAATTAAGCAAACAGTTTCATTGTTTGGAAAGCATCATCAACCAACTACCAAGCGATCAAGAGGCTTTTGAAAAAGCCCTCAAGCATGCCTCTATTTATAATGTATATATTAAGCGTTATGCTAATTTATTTTTACTGTCCAAAAACCAAGCAGACCTGCCCTTGGCGGAATTGAGCCTGGCCTTTGCGGAATCTTTAGATTACTTAGGGCTAAGTGGGGTCGAGACCCAGCTTGATTGGCAAAGTAACGCTTCTTTGCCCGCAGGTGCCTGCCTTCAAATCTATGAAATCTTTCAAACGATTTTGGAAAGGCATTTTGTGGGTCTTAAGGCCATCTCTGTGAACTTGCACCAGGAGAATCAGACCTTGAAGGTGGCTATACAGCTAAAGGCAAGCCAAGCCTTGTCAGTCAAGGAATTGTTAGAAGAAGCGGATGATAGACTTAGCCTGGCAGAGGACATGATTGCCGGTAGGCCGATCTGGCAAATCTCTGTAGAAGGGGGCCGTGCATGACCCTACCCTTCTTACCAGATACGATGCTCGTCCCCTTCTTTGTCATGAGCCTCATTCTCCTCATGGGCAATATTCAGATTACTGTCGCACTGGTGGACTTGAAACCAGGTGCCAAGGTTATTGCTTCGAGGCTTGCGGTTTTTGTCTTTTGTTTCTTGGCGGCCCAGGTCTTAGCGGAAATTGGCAGTGGGCAAATCCTAGTGGCAACCTGGTTTTCCGACCTGTCCTGGTATGCCTTGGCCAGCTTCCTTGTCATTGTTTTTATGCTCGAAATTATTTTCTGGCGGATGATCCTCCGTAAGCGTAGCAATACCATGGGGCACAATGCGATCAAGGAAAGCTTGGATAATCTCCCAGACGGCCTCTGTTTCTCTAAATTGGATGGGACACCCCTCTTGGTCAACCGGGTTATGCAGGAAATCAGTTACGAGGTCTTTGGCAAATGGCTGGTGAACGACTTAGCCTGTCGGGATGCCATTAGAAACAATAAGATTACGTCTAAGACGCGCATCTTACAAAGCACGCCCTTAGTGGTCGAAACCCCGCACAAAATATGGCTCATACAGGTCTTGGAGCATGAAAAAGCCAGAGAAACGTTAGCCTATGACATCAGCCAAGAGTGGGCCATACTGGGTGAAATTCAGGAGAAAAATGCCGAAATAGAGGCACTTAATGCCTGGCTCAAGGACTATCATAAAAAAGTAACCGTCTACACCAGACAAAAAGAAATCTTACAGGCTAAAATTAACATCCATGACAAAATTGGCCAATCCTTGATCTACTTTAAACACTATCTGGCCAAGGACTATAAAACGGAGGAAGACCGCAAAAACTTAGTGCAACTGTGGACAGAAAGCTTGCTGGTTTTAGAGGATAAAGAGGAAAAAGCAGAAACGCGTTCCTCCTGGGCCCGGCTTCTTGCCACTGCCAGGGCCATTGGCGTGGAGATCCAGCTTGAGGGGAGCCTAACCCAAAGCGATCCAGATCTTGCTATTTTAGTCAGCATTATCCACGAAGCCCTCAACAACGCGATTCGGCATGGCCAGGCAAAAAATGTGTGGATCCAGTGCCAGGAAGATGCTTTAAAAAATTATTGCCGAATCCGTAACGATGGCCAGGCTTCCCCAGAAGTGATTACGGAAAAGGGAGGCTTGAAAAATATGCGAGAACGCCTTAATCGCTTGGGTGGCAACTTGACCATCACCACCCGACCCTACTTTGAGCTGGCCATTACTTGGCCCAAAGGAGCAAGTCATGCCCTATAAGATCATGATTGTGGATGACCAGTTTGTCTCACGAGAACTTTTCAAACTCTATATTGAACAGTCAGACAAGTATGAGGTCGTGCATGCCATAGATTCGGCTATGTTTGCCGATACCTATGTCTTAACCAGCGATATTGACCTGGTTATCATGGATATCCTCATGCAGGATGGTTCAAGTGGCCTGGAAGCCGCTGAAAAAATTAAAGCGCTGAAGCCGGACATCAAAATTATTGCTGTCACCAGCATGCCAGAGGTATCCTGGATGGCCCGGGCCAAGCAAATTGGTATTGACAGTTTTTGGTACAAAGAGCTATCAGAAAAAACAATTCTCGAAATCATGTACAGGACCTTGGCTGGGGAATCCATCTACCCGCCCGAGACACCAGAAGTCCAACTGGGCCTGACCAGTTCTTCCGAACTCACCCCCCGGGAGATCCAAGTCTTACGCCTGCTCACAACCGGGGCAGGCAACGAAGAAATTGCCAGCAAATTGCATATCTCTTCTAATACCGTCAAAACCCACATTAAACATCTCCTAGAGAAAACAGGCTTTTCCAGCCGCACCCAGCTGGCCATCCAGTCCCGCATCACAGGCCTGGTGGTGGAAGATTAAAGATTTCATGGGCAAAAACAGGCAACGCTCTCCCGACAAGGAGGAGCGCTGCCTGTTTTTAGCGTTTACCGCTAAAGGAGAGGGAGAGGCGTATGTGTGCTTTAGCTTTGAGTCTTGTTCTGTTCTTGGTCTTTGTCCCGTTCTTCTAGCCTTTGTTGGTTTTGAATAGCTTCATCGAGTACCCCTCTGTCGTTTGCTTTCTTCAGTTTCTCGTCTTGAAGCAAATCAAGCCTCTGGCCCTTGAGGTCCGCTGTATTATCGTTCCAGATTTTGGCATTGCTCAATCCTGTTTTGCTCGTAATAAAGTCATCTTGCATAAATAGGTTGGCAATCTCATGTTTACTCTCTACTTCATAATGGTGTATCTGGTTGGAGTTGCGGTAGCGGAGGTAAATCGTGTAATAGAAGACAAAACCCGATACCAGGAGGAGCCAGAAGAGGCTACGGTTATTCTGGAATGCCGTGTCATTAAACTTATCCAAGCTGGCATAAAGATTGGCGGCAAAGGCCAAAAGCCCGCTGAAAAGTTCAACTAAAAGGGAGCAAAAGAAAAGCTTGGTAAAGTTGATGGGGACGCTACCCATGGTTTCCTGGCTTCTGGCATTCACAGCCACATAGTGCAATAAATGCTTATCGCCCTTCGTTTGCATGTAACTGTAGAGCCAGACCGGCAGGTAGGCAGCCTTCCAGGCATCTCCGACAACTTGGTAGTCTTCTTCCTCCCAATGGACACCCCGGTCATATTGGTCAAGGGTATCGGTGATCGCTAGTCTTGCCACATCTGAACTTTGGGCATCCACTGCTTGTTTGAGTAGCTTGATATTGGTATCTCTTTTTTCAGAGGTATAGCCTGTGAGGTAGTTGGCATTAAAGCGCACACAGTTTTCTGTATCAAAGGGCATAATGGCATTGATGATATTGGTCGTCTTGACTTTAGAGCTGTAATCCAGCTTGTCACTACTAGATTCTATGGAAAAATCATCAATGTAGATATCGAACTCGCGGCCCACCTGGTAGACATCCGCATCGTATTCATAATGCTTGTCCTTACCCTCCCCGACTTCTCGGCAGGCGGTTTGAATTTCACCCTTGCCGGCAAGTCTCATATGTCCATTGATATCGACCAGCATATAGGGAATGTAGACTCCGCAAATATTGTCGCAGCTAAACTCCCGTGTAAACTGGGGATGCGCAAAAAACTTCCGGTCTTGGACGAACTTAGAAATTTTGGCTTGGGCATCGGCTTTGGAAACCTTGAAGGGCAGGATGACATCTGGAACAGCGCCGTTAGGGATTTGGTTATTCAAGGACAGGGTGTTGCGGCACCAGTGGCATCTGGCCTGGGTAGAGGTATTTGTGTCAATCACAACCTCCGCACCACAGCTCTCACACTTCAGGGTAATAAGGTCTTCTGCATTGTCCGCAATATCCTCTGCCCCACTTTTGAAGACCGTCCCCCTTAGTGTGCTGATATCTGCGTCCGCAGCTGCCAATTCCAGTTCAAATTCATGCCGGCAAAAATTACACCTCAGCTTGCCTGTCTTGGTGTTAGTCGCAATATCTGTTGAACCGCATTTGGGGCATTTGACTTGCCCATCCTTAAGACCACTTGCAGTTGGGTCCACGGGGTTGGCGGCGTTCCAGTCCTCCATAATCCACCTCTACAGTCCTAATAAATCAAACTTGATTTTATTAAACTCTTCCTCCGAGATCACACCAGCGTCTAGCAGTTTTTTCATCTTGATCAGTTTTTCCGTGGGGTCCTCTGCAGCCTGTCCGGTCTGAGCCATATTTTGCCCTTGGCCATTAGGCATCTGCTGGCCTTGATTAGGCTGACCTTGGGCTAGGCCAAAGCTCGGCTGGTAGGAACTTCCCGTATTGGCTTGCTGGGTCCCTCCCATCATGTTACCGGCAGCATTCATACCCATGCCCATAAAGGCCATATTGGCACCACCGCCATTTTCGCCCGCAGATTGCAAGCCTCTGGCAGCTGCTTGTTGGAAGAATGAATTGCCCCGTGCACCTGATAGAGCATCCGCCTTCTTGACATCGGACATTAAGGCCTTGGTATCTTCGTCATATTCTATGGCCAGGATGGCGGTCTTAACAATTTCCAGGCCCCGAGAAGTCTTCCATTGGTAGCCATCTTCTACTGCCTGGGAGAGGGCATGAGCAAAGCCAATCTGGTCTCCCTGGATCTTGCTCATCCGGTTGCCCCGGCTAGGATCATTGGTGTAGTTAGAGAAGGCGGCAGATAGGCTACCAACGACTTCATTGAAAAGTTGCTCCGCCGCATCATTATCCATATCCGCGAAATCAAAAGCGGGAGCATTGGCCAGTAAATATTTTTGTGGTACAAAGTTCTTCACGAAAAGCAGGGGATCCACGATCTTCAAGGTATAGGTACCCCGGGTCACTGCCCCTACCTGGGTGCCAAAGAAGGAATCATCCCAATAAATTTCACTTTGTGTACCAAAGCGGTTATTAGGGATTTCTTTGAGATTGACGTAGAAGGCCAGTTGCTGAGAGCCTACCTGGCCACCAAATTTAATTTTTTCCCAGGTCGATGTAATAAGGGAGCCCACCAGGCCGTCGCCAGCAAAAATGCTTTGCGAGTTGACATCATCCGAGCTAAAAATAAAGCCGCCCGCTTCTGCAACAATGCCCGTAATCATCCCATCTTGCATGGTGATCAGGGCCGTAGCCTCCGGGACCAGTATCTTACTCCCATTACTAATAATGTTGGCATTTCCCTTGGTATTCTCGCCCCGACCCTTGTTTTGGCCCTGGGGCTTGGCAGGGAAAATAGCTGCTGTCGCAGGAACAGACGAATCAGGCATGTAAAAATCCAGCCATTGATCAGCCAAGCTACCACTCAAAGCACCAGTAAACGCTCTAATAAATCCCATATAATCCTCCTTTAGGTTGCGAAGCTCGCTCGGGGTCAACAAAATCTTCCCGCCAGCTCACATGTGTGTTCAGTTTTAAGTTCATTATAAAGGCCAGAGGACCTTCTGGCCTCCCCTAAAAGGATGATTTTTGTAATCTTCTTGTTAATGTGCTGGTCATTGGCGGCAGAAAGGCCCTTTCCCCGATTTGCCGCCAATTCCTCTTTACATGTTTAAACTTCTCTTTTGAATATTGCGTTTCTTTGCATATTTTTCAGCTAATATTGGAGTGATAATGCTTGTTAGCACCACGCCAAAAGCAATTTGTGCTACCGCAACGCTTGCAACTTCAGCTATACTCGGGTCAGCTGTAGCGATTATCGTAGGCACAGAAACTGATAAACCTGCGATAGATGTGATTCCAAATGTTATAATTCCATCTTCTTTTAAAAGCTTTGTTTCGAAAAGCCAAATTAGCGGAAAAGAAATAACATAGAAAATCACGGTTAAAATTATTCCCTCAAATCCGGCTTTAAATGCTGAGATCAAATTAATTCCAGCACCGAATGCCCAGCCCATAAATGGATTTAGAATAGGAACCGCTGCTGAGAAAAATTTGCCCAGGTCTTTGTCCAAGTTGCCAATTATTACTCCCGCTAAAATTGGAATTAATACTGAAATAACTGGCATCCAATCAACACTTGATGCTTCGGACACGCTGTACACCAACATTGGGAAAGCCGGCACACATAATAAACCGGTAAGTCCAAATGCAGCTTTATCGCTTTCGCTTCCGTAGTCGCTAACAATAGCAAGGTATAGAGATGGATTTAGTGAACAAATAGTTGTAGTAAAAGCAATTGCTGAAATTCCCCAAATGCCTTCCATTCCAAAGAAACGGAAGAATAGAATTGAAAAAACAAAACAAAGTATAATTTTTACCAGCAAAATCGAACCCTGCTTCTTTAAAACCTTTTTGATCTTTTCGAAATCCAGGGCTGCTGACGAACAAAAGCAAACGAGGGCAACTATGTAGTTAATACCTTTAGTGGTAAAGAATGCTTCCGTCATCCCGCCTATCTTAAAAATGTCTGGCAAAAATGTTGCAAATAATGCGCTGATTAGCATAGGAATTAAAAGCATGCCACCAGGAAATTTATTCATGAATTTTAACATAACAATACCTCCGCGCTTAGTATATCCCCATTAACATTATAAGTTATTAAATATGATAGATGTGAGTTTTAAACCATACCTCCTTTGCTGTTGCACTGCTGATACTTGCCTTGAAACACTGAAATCCCTTGAAATCAAGGCTTTTTAGTATAGAAAAAAAAAAAAGGTAGCAGACTTTCTATCAAAATCTACTACCTTATTTGGTGGAGGTGAGGAGAGTCGAACTCCTGTCCGAAACCATGTCCATTAAGGCATCTCCGGGCGCAGCTGTTATTTGGAGTATTCCCCTTTACCTGTCCCTAACAGCGGGGCGGCAGGTGTCCGGTAGCTTCATAGATACTAAATGGCGGCAAAGCTTAGGCCATCAGGGTCACTCTTTAACCTCTAAGAGTAAAGGTCTGCTCTTTTACATGGAGGTCCGGCCCGCAGATAGGTCCGGTTCCATGGCAGGCATTACTATGCAGCTGCAAGTGCCGGTTTGTTGGCATTTAATGTTTGTTCCGTTTTTTAAAGAGGCCCACGGAGCCCTCTGCCCGCTTCCCTAATTTCTACGATCCCGTCGAAACCAGTTCACCCCCGTATGGGTGCTTGAATCTTACTAAATATAGCAAGAATAACGATCAGGAACAAGGGACAATTGTACCCCTGGAAACTGATCGTCCTAGCAATCTTTGCGATGGGGGATTGCGAATAATAATTAGAAGAGTCCTCCTAGAGGATGAAGAAAAGCATGATGACCAGGATCAGGAGGACCACCGTCATACAGGATAAGGCGGGGTTCTGTTTCACAAAGTCCAGGAAAGTGCGGCCGGCTTGGCCAGACCTTTGAGGGTTTGCAAAGGCTTGGGGAAGGTCTGGATTCATGTCGATGTCGGGAGCAGATGGATCGAACTGCTGGGCAATGTTATAGACACCTGTCGCCCCGCGCGTGGCACCCAGGGGCTGGGTAAAAGGCTGCTTGCTAGGCTGTTGAATATCCTGATCCAA
>JAQYCV010000035.1 GCA_028724525.1 Clostridiales bacterium | reverse complement strand
GTCCTCCCGATAAAGAGGAGCTAAGGGATGGATAATAGTTTGTAGTTTACTGGCTTCTGTTTTCGACATTTAAGACTCCCGACGAAACTGAATCAGGCACAAGGCTAAAGTAAGGGCTAGCAGGCCAAAGGCAAAGAGGGCGTATAGTGGCAGGGCCGCGAGAATACCCAGGCTAGCAAGGGCCAGGAGGCAGTAGCCATAAAGGGAAGCCCAAAATAAGATCAGGACCTTGTCCTTCTGTCCCCGCCAGGTCAGATTGGCGGCTTGCTCCTTCAGCGTTACCAGGAGTTTACCCAGAATAGTGAGCCATAGCCCCACAAAAGCGAGAAAGCTGGCCCATTCATCCGTCACACTGTCCAGGTAGAGGGCGATCCCTGATGCTACGGCCACAAAGGCTACCGCCCCCAGGCCTGTAGCAAGGACTCTAAAGCCTGTATCTAGCATAGCTTGCAGCCCACCGAGCGAGTCTTCCATCGTCTTTTCGCGTGCCCGGTCCTCCTGTCGGAGCGTCAGATAGATGAGGGCCGGCGTCTCAAAGAGATAGCCTAAAAAATTGACCCAGATCACACTCATCCACATGTGGTGGTTGATGTCCAAGTTGATTGGGCGACCCTCCCAAACCCAAAAGCCCCCATCTAGACGAATGGCCACCACATCCAGGAGAAGGTCGAAAGAAACGACCAACCAACCGGCAAAAAGGGCTTTCCAGAAGCGACTCCAAGGCAATTTCCGCGCAATTCTTAAGGCGCAGACTGCCATGCCACCCCACATCAGGCCTCCGAAGAAAGGAAACTGATAGGGTCGTCTGCCGATACTCACGAAATACGCATCACTGTAATGGTAAATATCTGTGAGGCGGACCGCGCCCAGCTCTAAGATAAAGCCCGCTAAGGCACCAGATAGCAACAATTGCAACTCATGCCAGTTTTTCTTCTTGCCTATATCCACCAGCAGGGCTACCGTCAAACCGTAGCAGAGGAGTTCAAAGCCATTGATCCAATTCATATATGCCCCTTCTAAGGCATGCGACCTGCATTAGAAACCTTCAGATATCATCTTTACATAAGCTACTATGACTTGCAATCGTGTCCCTAAGCCTCTGGCTAGGTCTCGGCCTTGCTTTGGCTGGCCTGTTGCTTAAAAAGCGGGGCTAGCTTGGCTCAGCTAAAAGAGAGTTAAGAGGTAGCCATCAAGCAGGGCGACAAAAACATACAAGGGTAAGGCTCTTAGAAAAGCGGCAAGATGCTTTGTCGGATCTTGGTAAAGATCCTTTCGGGGTATTTTCGAGAGCCTTATCCTTTTTTGTATTTCTCCACCATAAGAGATCAATAACCAGCAGGTCAAAGACATTTAAGGCTTGTCCTAACAAGAGCAGAGCAAGAAAGTTATGCCTAAATTCTTTCTTGCGAATGATCATGCCTAACAAGAAGAATAAAAGGGTAAAGACTACTAAATTGGCGAACCATGTCGACAGTTTATTGGTTTCTCTGAATCTACCGCGATACTCCTTGATTGTTTGGATACGATCTTGCACAACATCAGGATAGGACATGTAATTCTTTAAATTTTTTTCGTCTGTGCCGGTACCTAGAAAGCACAAGAGAAAAAACACGGCGCATAAAATGATACTTTCAATTATCAGCATAGATCATCTCCTATGGCCTGCCGAATACTTTACTCCTGCTTATTTCCTGGCTCAAAACTTTAACAAGTCAATGATTTCATCCTGCACCTCCCTGCCCTCTCTAAAAAATCTGAGCAAGGGATAGCAGTGGCACATACCTTCTCCGACAATAATCTCGTACGGTACATTGTATTGATCCATAGCTTGTTGGAAGTATTCTGCAAAGGCGTAAAGGCATTCGCTTTCACCGAAATAAAAATAAGTCTTTGGAAAGGCTGAGAAGTCCCCACTGCACCCATCAAGCATGTATTCGGGCAAATCCTCCTGGCCCTGGGCGATTTCTCTAGCAGTTTTAACATAAGTGGGATCAATCATAATATCTTGAGGGCTGAGGGCCTGGAGTTTTCCCCAAATTGCCTTGTTTTTCTCAAGATGAATATCCGGTAGGCCTCCACGGGAAACAGAAATAATTTTCCCCGGCATGGGCAAGGGACGACCTAAAGCATTGTTGTGTAAAAAAATTCCCAGGGCTAAGCAAGCTCCAGATGAGAAACCCAAGGCCCCTATCTTCTCCGATTTATAGGTGTCGGTCATTAATTTATACGTTTCAAAACAAACCTCATAAGTCCTTTTGACATTTTGATCAGCCGTGCAAAGGGGGTAGAACAAGAAGTAAACATCTTTGCCTGTTTTTTCCATGATCCTTTCTGCCAGAGAAAAATCCAGCCGGTCAGGTCCTGTAATCATGCCCCCTCCCAAAAGATACAGTATGGCCCCCTGGGCTGGGCTTTCATTTTTCTGGTAGGTCAAAAGCCTATGACCCATAACTTCTCGGTCAAAGAGAAAATATTTTTTTCGACAGGCCCTTCGCTTTGCCTTGTCCATGTCAAAAGGCGACTTTGCATTTTGCTTCTTGGCATATTCCAAGATCTCATCCTTGGATTTTTTGAAGATATTTTTCACGCCCAAAAGTCTGACAATATTTGATGCTGTTTTGTAGGTCAAAGTCATATGCCATCTCCGCACCGGATAGTTAGCTTGTGCTAACATTATATTTCCGCGTCTTCTCATTTTCAAGAAGAGGTCATGAAATATGTTTGACGGTTTGCACTACTGCCGTGCGTAATGTCATAGACTTTTGTCAACACGTAGGTATAGGACTTGTCCTTACTGTTTTTCCTATTGTATATTTTTCTTTAATTGCTCAAAGGCTGACTTGATCTTGGCAGCCATGAGCTTCCTGCGTTCCTCCAAGAATTGTTCATAATCCATATGCTCCCAACCATGAGGCAGGGCATTTTCTTCCTCCATGCTAAGAATTTCATCAGGCGATTTACCCTCGCAGGCCAAAGGATAGTAGTTTGAGGGGGACTCATCCAAAATCTCCATATTGTCCTTCCAGTCAATGAACGCATAATTTGCCATCTGATTAATTTTCGAATCGGTGTAGCCCTGTGATTTTAGGTAGGCCTTCGGAAATAAATGGTGTTTTTCAAGAGATTTTCTCTTGCTATCACTCCCGGGCTCAAAGAGTTTAGACAGCAACAAGTTGCTCCGGGAGAACAAGATTTTCGCGTTCAAGATATTAAGCGAAGCAATATAAGCATTCCAGGCATTATTACCTTTGCCAGAAACCTCTAGTCCATCAGTGCCACATAGGGTGATAGCGAAATAATCGTTGGTTAGGCGTTCATTGACTTTGGACAATATAAAGGTCTTATATTCTTCGATATTGGTGAGATCTTTGATGATGTTTAAGTGACCTTCCACCGTCGATTCAAAAGAACCGGTATAGAGTGAGGTGAGAGAGGCAAAGAAAAACCAGAGCGAAGTCAAATGTAAATTTTGATTATAGGAAGCTCGGAAACGGTACTTTGCAATCAAATACAGGGCATAGCAAAAGAAAAGAGCATTTTTTGAAAGAATTAGGTCCCCAGAAAGGTAGCCAGCGTTCATGATAGCTTTAAGGAACTCGTGCCAATTGTGGACATCCAAAACATCTGGCAGTTTTGCCTGTAGGTGAGCAAAACGTTGGGTACGCAGATCTTCATCCACAGCACCACGGCGATCAAAATCTGCACCTCGGAGCAACTTGTAACCATACTTGAGGCGAGCTCTATCAAAGGCATAGGCCATTACTACGCGGATGATATCCTGGGCAGAGACTGATGTAATCTGATTGTAGGAGGTCGGTTGCGCCTTGGATGGAGTGGTGGACTCCAGGCAAAAACATTCAATTGCACGCCGGCCTTCATCCCAATAGAGTGAAAGCAGGGTCAGAATGAAGTCATTCTGCTTGAGTGAAATACCACCTGAATTGACCCGGACAAAAATCTCGGAAACATCTTCTTCCTCGGCACTCTCTTTAATATCAAAAACCGGAAGCGTGTAATGCTTCAAATTGGAAAGTCCGCTGATTTTTTCCGAGATGGTATTTTGCTCTTCTTCCGTGAGTTCTCTACCCTTAGAAAGGCGATATTTTTCTAAGTTCTCCGTGAAGTTATTAATGAGTTTTGTAATATTGGGTGTAGTAAAGACCTCACTGATGTTGTAGATCCATTCTGGGTCCTTCTTCGTGGCCGAACAGGCAACTTCAAATTTACTCTGCAGGGGGCAGTAAGATAAGACAATTGCTTTCTCCTCATATTTAGAATTGACAACCTTCTTGTCTTTCATAACGGCGTAGAGGGAGGTAAGACGTTGCTGACCATCAATAATCACAGCTCTGGGAGAGTCATAGTTATGGCCTTCAACACCTATTGTTTTCTTCTTTTGCAGAGTCGGGCATTGCCATAACATGAGATAGCCAATCGGATACCCCATCATCATAGAATCAAACAAGTCCCGAACCTTAGCGTCTTTCCAAATAAAAGGGCGCTGTAATTCTGGAAGGCCCAATTCACCCATGTCTATCTTTTCTATCAACTGATTGACAGTCAGATTGGTATTGCTAAAAATCTCTTGCACAGCATTGCCTCCTCATAGTCCATAGCCTGGGCAATTAAGTCTATCTCACTCTTAATACAGCATTCTCCTAAGAAGAAAAGGGAAAAATTACTTATACCATATGTAGATTGTATAATAAAAACAGAGGTGGTAAACATGTTCAGTTGCTATGTTTGGGACCTGTATTTAAAGGCTGGCGGAAATAGACTTGTACAATTCTTTAAGAATAACCTTAAAGAAAAATTTTCTCAGGATTATGCACGAGAGATCTCCGATCTCCATGTAGTATATTGTCCAGATGGAAGGCAACGAGCAAGGATAGTAGAGGAATTGGGCTGGCTCTACCATGACCTCTACGGTCATGATGAAACCGAGTACGAAGAGGCACCTTTGCAAGAAGAGCTTGTACAAGAACCGGTTCAGTCCGAACCAGAATCCGAGAAGGAACTCAGCGATTACTTTATCCAGGCCTTCAAATTTTATTTTGACAGAGATTCGGACTGTGCGGATTTTCAGGACTTGTTTGAATGCTTTATTAGCTCTATGGCATACACAACAACATTTTTAGCCTTGCTAGAGCCTGATCTGTTTATTCCCTATTATTTCCCCTGTAATTTCAATGTTTTTCAAATAATTGCCAAGACATTCTCCATTCCCCTCCCCAACTTGCCCGTAAAAAGAGACTATGAGGGGCGACTGCGTTATTACGCCTCACTCTGCTGGAATTTAAAGAAATTCCGCGAAAGATATAATATGAATCCCTACGCGCTCTATGCTTTCTTGTATGATTTTGCTCCAAAATATATAGGCGGGACAAAAAGTTACCTCATTGAAAATTTGCCTGAGCCCAAGGCTGCCTTTTTTATTGGAGGAGCACCTAACGATCCCTATTATCAGTTAACAGAAGGTACTATTACCCCCTGGCAGTGCAATCCAGAAACGCGAGCCGGAGATATGCTTGTTATGTACATTACATCCCCGAGGTCAGAAATAAATTCCATTTGGCGTAGTATCTGCGTGGGTTTTATAGACCCTTTCTTTTGGTATTATCGAATAACCTATATAGGGCATCCTGAGATCGGAAAACCAATTCCCTTAAGAGAGATAAAAGAAGACAAGCGTTTGGCTGATCTGCCACTTGTAAGAAAAAATATGCAAGGCATAAATGGCGTTGAGATTCCACCCTCAATCTATAATTATCTGCAACAATTAACGGCAACACCTACTCCACCTATAGAATATCTGGCAGAACGGGATAGCCCCGAAATTTGCACAGAAAAAGATGTAGAAGACCTGCTAGTAAAACCACTCTTAAAAAAATTAGGTTATGATGACGCCGAGTACGCACAGCAATATTGTCTGGGAATTGGCAATCACAACCGCTTGCTTATTCCTGATTTTGTTCTATTACCAGAATCATGGCCTGAGCATGAAAAAGCATTTGCAGTCATTGAGGCCAAATTAAAGATCAAGGGTCAGAAAACCTTTTTTAGCGCACAAAAGCAAGTAAGAAGTTATGCCAAGCAACTCAACGCAAAATTTTCCTCCGTGGTATCCATGGATAAAGTCTGGGTGTTCTCTGCCAAGGATGATTTTGAGGAAAGTATATTTGAAGCAAGTTGGGCTGAAATGCAGGACAATATGGATGTTTTCTCTGCTCTCGTAAAGATACTAGGCAAGAGTTAATAATGGGGTTATCTAGCTGAAGTCCGGTTGGGATTTTTGCAAATGCTCATTATAGTGGTGGTTTTTTGACCCATTTTGTTGATGTAAGATAATTCCTTGTAGGGCACAAAACCACATTTCTCCTGCACGCGGGCCGACTGAGTGTTTTCGGGAAAATGCCCACAGAGTAGAAAATCCAGTTGGAGGTCTTCAAAAAGATATCGCATGACGACCTGAATCGCTTCCGGCATGAGGCCCTGACCCCAGTAGTCTTTGGCCAAAACAAAGCCCAGTTCCCTGCCTCGCAAATGTTGGAGCTCCGGATAATTCTCCTCCTTGTACTTTTCAATACCTAAAGAGCCTATGACCTTGCCCTGGTAGTCTAGGGCAAAGATTTTTCTGCCTCTGATAAACTGATCAAGGATTTTGGCTGATTCTTCTTTCGTTTGGTGCGGGGCCCAGCCTGCCATTTGTCCGACACCATCTACCGAGGCATAGGCAAAAAAATCGTCTAGGTCGCGCTCTTGCCAAGGGCGAAGGGTGAGCCTTTCCGTTGTAAGGGTCAGGTTGCTAATATCAATATTTCGATAATTCATTTTGCCCCTCTAACATTTGCAAATAGTTATCAAGTCTTGCCATGAGGTATCCGGCAAACAAGTCTTCCATGGCGGAAATCTTATGTTTGGAATGATATGCTTCAAAAGCCTGGTAATAGGCAAGCCTGTCCGTAAACTTTATATCGATAGGCGGGTAGCCGGCTTTCATCAGCTCTAAATTCACCAGTAGTCTGCCCGTCCGGCCGTTGCCATCGATGAAAGGATGGATGCTCTCAAACTCGATATGAAACCAGGCGAGCTTACTAACGATATGCCCTTCTTGCGCAGCATAAGCGTAAAGAAGCTGCTCCATCTTCGGTTCTATAAGATAGGGTTGCACAGGTTCATGATGGGCCCCCAAAATACGCACGGGAACTCTTCTATAAATGCCGCGATCATCTCTTTTATCGGCAAGCACCAACGAGTGAATTTGTTTAATAATACTTTCGGTAATTGGCGCTTGAGTCTGCACCAGTTCTCGAACAAAATCCCAGGCCTCTTTATGGCCAACCGCTTCCAAGTGATCTTTCAAAGGCTTTTGAGCAATCGTTAGTCCATGGAGAACAAGATCCGTTTCACGCAGAGTTAATGTGTTGCCCTCAATAGCATTGGAGTTATAGGTGTACTCGACCGCAAATTCCTCGTTCAGCCACTCCAACTCACCAGCAGTGAGGGGCCTTCTCCTGTCTAGCTCTTGTTTCTTGCGGTCAATTTGCGCGAGGAGGCTCTCCTTAGAATTGAAGCGTCCGTCAGCAGGTTTAGCGGCATCAAGGGGTAGCCTCCAGCCCCGTCCTTGCTGATACGCATCTGGAATTCTACCCTTGGCACACAAGGCTCTGACTCGCCTTTCTGAAACGCCCCATTTTTCCGCAGCTTCTCTTACCGTCATATACATGCTGCCCTAGCTCCCTTCCCTTGCTGATATACTATTTTAACGCTTAACGGAATAATAGAGAAGCTATCGGAATAATGTTATGCGATTTAGCGGAATAATGTATTGCTCTTTCGCATAGTATTCTGCTGAAACTTAAGATCGATACATTATGGGATGTCAATATGCCATCTTTCAAAACTAAAGACTCACGATAGTTTGAATGTGCAACCTGTTCTGGAAACAGATTAAAGATAACTGTCCCGTATTTCTAGCAATCTTTTGCAAATCGACTCTGCCTTGTCGATTTTGGCCTCAAAATAGTCAATGTCCAGAGGATCATCAAATTTTTCGACATCGACATTTATCATGTCGAATAAAAAGGCTTTTTGTTCAACTGAAAGAGCATCGCTGCCATTTTCTATAAATATCGAGAAA
>JAQYCV010000034.1 GCA_028724525.1 Clostridiales bacterium | reverse complement strand
CTTGAGGGAACGGTAGCCTTTGACTCTGAGAACAGTAAGGACCTCAGCAAGCTCCAGACCAAGGATATTGAAGGCAATGCTTTTACCGGTGAAGAGTTCTCCAAATATGACCTCACCATGGTCAATGTCTTTGCCACTTGGTGCACCGCCTGTGTTAAAGAGATTCCTGACCTCGTCAAGCTCAAAGACGCTATGGCAGATAAGGGAGTCAACATTGTTGGAATCGTCACCGATACCCGTGATGACGGGGGAGAGAATGCGGAAGCCATTAAGAAGGCCAAGCTCATCCACGGAAAAACCCATTCCAACTATGTCTACTTGCAACCAGACGACAGCAATTTCAACGGCCGCCTCAACTGGATCCAAGCCCTACCTGAAACCTTCTTTGTAGATAGCAAGGGTCAAATTGTGGGCGATAGCTACTCAGGTTCCCGCGATTTCGACGGCTGGAAGGAAATTGTGGAGGCGGAGCTCGCCAAGCTTCAAAAGTAAGCATTGCGCATATGGAAAAGAGCTATCAAGCTAAATTTGGCCAAGTGATTGACCTCCACTGCCACATGCAAGATCTGCGCGACTTGCCAGCCTGGCGAGATTTCTTCGCCAGGCTTCCGTCAGGCTTTGACTACCAAACGGTAGTTGTGGCAAGTCACTTTGCAGAGGCAAGCTGGCTCTTTCCTGCGATTCTTGAAGATCCTATCTTAAAAACACGTCTGATTCCCATGGCCGGCCTCCATCCCTGGCAGGCCAGCCTGGGTAGGGCAGAAGTGGACCGGCTACGCCCTTATTTGGCGCAAAGCCCCTTTGTGGGAGAAATTGGCCTCGATAAGACTTGGTGTGATGTGCCCCTGGACCAGCAGGTGGATGTCCTGCTCTATCAGCTGGAAATTGCCCAGATCCTAGCTAAGCCTATCCTGCTTCATAGCAAGGGCTATGAAGCGGAACTCTTGGACCTGGTCCGTGATTATCCCTATCCCATTATTGTGCATTGGTACTCCTGCGAAGATCCCGACCTCCTGCAAGCCTATATCGATCGAGGCTGCCACTTTACCCTCGCTTGCGACCAGGGTCGTGATCCCGGCACCCGCCTTTTATGGCAATTGGCTCCGGCCGACCGCATCCACCTAGAAACAGATGGCTACGAAGCGGTAGTTTGGGCTCAGGAGGAATTTGGGCCAGGGGACAGCTTGCTGAGTGGTGCAGAGTCGACTCCTGACAGCTCTATCCCGGCCCAGCTCTTGCAAAGCTTAGAAAATAGTGTGGAAACTTACGCCAACTTACATGGCCTGAAGGCCCAGCATGCAGCGGATCTCTTCTATCACAACAGCCAGAAACTCCTCCAGTTATAAAGGTTGGCAAATCCCTGATTTGGCCGACTTGCCAACCAAAATCTGAGTCAATGCTTCTATAAAGGTTCAGAAATCATGGGCAATAAATTTTAATACCGTCTCTTAGGATTTCGTTCAAAAGCACGCTATTGCCTTCTAGTTGCTCAAAATTGAGTACGTCTACATTTTTGCGCAAAGCCTCTCGGAGTTCTTCGACTAGGGCAAAGAACTTTAGTCCGGTAACGTCAGTCGCCACCAGCAAATCAATGTCACTATCAATTTTTGCCTTGCCTTTTGCATAGGCATGGTCGCGACGACTCAAAAATTGCGGCGCTTGAAGTATGATATATTTAAGCCAAAATATAGGAAGTCATTCCACAATGATAAACTAGCAGAGGTGCAATATGACAACAGACAGCAAGACAAGTTGCGAAGTAGTATGGCCCAACCTACAAACTAGGCTCAAAGAGCGCTTTTTCCGCTATGCGGCGATTGAGACCCAGAGCAAAGAAGCATCAACGGAAGTACCCAGTAACCCTGGGCAATGGGATTTGGCTAAATTATTGATGCAAGATCTGGAGGAATTAGGTCTGCAAGATATTAGCCTGAATGACCATTGCGTGGTTACGGCTTACTTACCTTCCAACTTGTCGGATGAGGCCAAGGGCAAAGTGCCCGCTGTAGGCTGGGTTTGTCATATGGACACAGTAGACGTAGGCTTGTCTCCTCATGTTCACCCCGTTTTTGTCCCCAATTACCAGGGCGGGGATGTTTGCCAAAATGCCGAGGAACAAATTTATATTTCTGCGGCTGACCATCCAGAGTTGCAGGACTATATAGGCCAGGACCTCATCGTCAGCGATGGCCGGTCGGTTTTGGGCGCGGATAATAAGGCGGCTATTACCAATATTATGTGTGCCCTGGAATACCTGAGTCAGCATCCTGAGTTCAAACACGGAGATATTTATATTGCCTTTGTTCCGGATGAAGAAGTGGGCCTGCGGGGTGTTCGTAAGCTAGATCTGGCCAAGTTCCCTGTAGACTTCGCCTACACCATTGACTGCTGTGCCCTGGGTGAAGTGGTATATGAAACCTTCAATGCGGGGTCTGCAAGCCTTACGGTCAAGGGGATCACCGCCCATCCTATGTCTTCCAAAAACCAACTGGTCAACCCCCTCATGGTTGCGGTTGACTTTATCAATTTACTCAACCGGGCTGAAATGCCAGAACATACAGAAGGACGCGAAGGCTATATCTGGGTCACAGAATTCCATTCAGATGTCTTGAATTGCCAGGTGAATATGCATATTCGTGACCACAACAAGGCAGGTTACGAGGCCAAGAAGGCCTATCTGCAAGAAGCCCTGAAAATCACCCGGCTCAAGCACCCCAAGGCAGTGATTGATCTCCAGACGGAAGATGTTTATAGCAATATTGCGGATGCCCTGAATGACCAGAACAGACAGTGCCTGGACAATCTCTATGAAGCTCTGAAACAGCTAGATATTCCGGCCAAGACGATCGCCATGCGGGGCGGTACCGATGGTTCCTATCTCTCCGCCTGTGGCCTGCCCACCCCTAACTACTTCACCGGTGCCCTGAACTTCCACTCGCGCTGTGAATTCATACCCATGCAGTCTATCGAGCTGTCTTGCCTGACCACTCTAAAGCTCATGGAGTTAGCCGCGCGCCAGCAATAGGCCAAGCCTGACCCTGTGCAGGCCTTGGCCTAGCCTAAGGCCTGTCCTGTTCTAAGGCAGGGGAGACGATGCCGGCACAAACGCAGATTACTTTTCATAATGGGGTCAATGTTATCGGGGGCACCATAGTGGAGGTGGCCTATGCGGACACTTCTGTCCTCATCGATTTTTCGAGTGAGATGGACTCTATGGACTTGCCCCCGGAAGGCTTGCTAGCCCTCATAGCCTCTGGAGCCTTTCCCCGCCTTTATGACTATTTGGACCCTTGCCAGTTGGCTTTCCCGGAGGATCAGCTGGCAAGGTCTTCTTTATGCCAACGGGCAGTCTTTTTGACCCATGCACATCTGGACCACAGTCTCTGGCTGAACTGGCTAGATCCTGCTGTGCCCCTCTACAGTTCTCCCGCTACAAGTCAGCTACTGCCGGCCCTCAATATTCGAGGCGACTTTTTGGCCCCACCAGCTCATCCCCTCGCAGGCGGAGCCTTGACGCGAACAATCACCGCTCTGGATCCGGAAAAACCTCTGACTCTTGGCCCCATCCAGGTTGAACTCATCCCAGTTGACCATGACCTGCCCGGAGCCTGCGGCCTCCGCCTTGTTACCCCAGATGCGGTCATTGCTTATACAGGAGACTTCCGCTTTCACGGCTTTCGTTCAGCCGAGACCTGGCATTTTATAGATCGCTGCAAGGGTTGTGATGTCTTGATTATCGAGGGGGTCAGTGTGAGTAATTTTCAGCCAGGCGACCCTGCAGAAAATGACGACTTCCTCAGTGAAGCCGACCTGGCCTCATGTGTGCGGGATCTTCTCCTCGCCAATCCTCAGCGCAATCTTTCCTTTAATTATCATGCGGCCAATACGGAAAGAATTGCCTATTGGAAAGACCAAGTGCAGGACCTCCGCCTCCTGGTCTTGGATGCCTATAGTGCCT
Organism: Clostridiales bacterium; assembly: GCA_028724525.1. GTDB lineage: Bacteria > Bacillota > Clostridia > Saccharofermentanales > DTU023 > SFFI01. The sequence continues at coordinate 3,959 of JAQYCV010000034.1, read as the reverse complement.
ATCTTGCAAAGACCATGACAGGACTATCCCTGTCCTGGTATCGTCCAGACCGATCGCAGAAGGCTTTGCCCGGCCTGGATCCTGCCCTCGAGCTTCCCTTAGAGATCTTGCTAGAGGACCGCCAGCGCTTTTTCTGGCAATTAGACACAGCTGTTTTGGACAAGATAGGGCGCCAACTTTCTGGAGGCCTTTATATCCATGCGGATGCGCCTCCCCTGGGCAAATGGAGCTTAGAGTGGGAACCCTTCTCGCAACTTTTTCAGTCGGCGGGCCTAGAAACCTGTACCCTGTCTTCCTCTGGCCACGCCCGCACCCTGGAGCTACAAGCCCTAGTAGATGCCATTGGGCCCGGCCTACTCTGCCCTGTGCACAGCTCCGCACCCGATCGCTTGGTCAATAAAGCTGGCGGTCGTCTCTTGCCTGAGAAGGGGCAAAGCCTCAGGAAAAACCCAAGAGGGGTTTGGACTTTAACCTAACCTAAACTTAACCGTCTTCCTGAGCGGGCGCACAAATTGCAAATAGTGGGTGACCGGGGGCTAAGGATTTCGGATTTTCGGATTCTCCGGAAAATTTGCAGCAAATGGGTGGGCCGCCCTGCAAGTTTTCAAGTAGTGGGTGGGAACTTAGGCGTTTTTGCAGGTTATGGGTGAAAGGAACCCCTAGGACCCTTCCACTACTTGCAAAATAGTCTGAAAATTCAGAAAGTAGAAAATATTAAAGCCTTTCCATTATCCCGCTAAGAACCCAGTGCGTACGTGTTCGTAGTAGTTTAACTTGACAAATGATTCACATTGAGTAGACAATATTAGTATATTCTCAATTTGAGAATATACTAATATTAAAGCAGGTGTGAAGGATGGACTTTTCAAAGCGTGAGCTTGCGGTCATGGAAATACTCTGGGATGGTAGTTGCCTAGATGAGCAGGGTGAAATTACCGCTAAAGAACTTGCAGAGCTGCTCAGGGAACAGTTCGGCTGGCCAAAAAGTTCTACCTATACTTATTTAGCAAGATTACGTGAGAAGGGCGCTATTAGTCGACGATATCCACAATATACCCTGAAGCCCATTATCAGCCGTGAAAATGCCAAAGCAAGCTTTCAGACAGAAGCCTTGCATAATCTGTTTCAGGGCTCAGTTGTGAATTTATTTTCAGCGTTTGTGAAGGAAAAGAGAGTAAATCCAGAAGAATTAGCAGAGATTAAAGCCATTATTCAGGAGTTGGAAGACCCAGAGTAATAAGTCAGAGTGCAAGGAGCTCATGTCATGATGCTACTGCCAGTAACTATTATGGATAAAAACCTTAAGGCCTTGATCCTGTTGGCGCTGGTACTTTTGTTGCGTAAGTTCTTCAATACAAAGGCGGGCAAGCAGGCCAGCTGTCTGCTCTGGGGCCTGCTTTTTCTTTATCTGCTTTGCCCTTATGCTGTCATTATTAAGAGAGATCCTGCTCAGCTAAGTGGCATAACGGCAATCATTTTTAATGTTGCCTTGCAGTTAGAGCACTATACTCGCCAGTCTGCCCTGTTGATTGCTAGTGTTATTGCTAAACCTCAGCGCTTCATTATCGCTATCCTACTTGTCCTCTATATTGTATATAAATCGGTTAAGACGCACCTGGCCCTAAAAGAATCCCAAGCCTTGGGCCATGACACACGTATCCAAAATTGTCTGGAGATGTTTAATTTTAGGAGAAAAATCACTATTCTCATCAGCCCCAAGTCGCATACGCCCTTAACTTATGGCTTTTTCCGACCTAAAATCCTCCTCACGCCGGAAGTCCTGGCTGATGATGAACTCCTTTATTATGCCTTAATCCATGAACTGGCCCATATACAGCTGGGAGATGTTCTCTGGAACCACTTGCGCTATTTTACAGCCTGCTTTTTCTGGCATAATCCCCTCATTTGGTTAGCCCTCAAGTATATGGAAGAGGATTTAGAAATTCGCTGTGACAAGCTTGTCCTGCAGAAGGTAGGAGATACACCCGACCAGCGTAGGGCATACTGTCAATCGCTGCTGAAATTGGTGGAACAACAGCAGCCTGAATCAAGGATTGGTGTCTCCGCACGACTCCATCCAACTTTGGAAAGGATGAAAATTATGAAAAATTGGCAACCGAACCTAGTGGGGGTCATCGTCTTAGCGCTTGCTATGTGTTTTTCCTTTAGCGCCTTTGTTATCGCCAAAGCGCCCATTCCTAATCAAGTTACTATTTCCGTACCTCCTGAGCCGGAAATAAAACTAAAGGAGGATCAGGTGCAAATTCTGAGCAAAGCAGCCTATGCTGAACTCGTGCGCAATCATATTGACATGAATGCCGCAAATATCACCGATACAGCAACCTTATCGGCTTTCGATCGGAATCAATACAGCTTTGATATGTCATCTCTGGCGGGCGAAAACCATTCAGGATTTACTATTAATATAAGTAATCTGATGTCATCAGGTCCTATTAACTGTAGAACGTTGATTTTTGAGAATAACAATGAAATATACAAGGGGACTTTTTCGAAACCAACGTCTCTTAAGGTAAGGGCAGATTATCATAGCGATTATAGTGTTGTGATTATCAATGAGGCGCCAAACAGCCTGACTTACACGATTAAAATTAACAGTTATAACTAAATCTACCATATGATTCTTCAGTAATTTTAGTATGTATGATTTCAAGTTTCAGATAAAAAAAGTGAAGAAGTGAGCAAAGCTAAAGCTCCATAATAATTAATACGAGAGGAGAGTATCATGAAAAGAGTATCTGCAATTTTACTGGCCTTGTGCCTATTGTTAGTTGTCAATTCTCAAGCCGTGTTTGCCGGGTCTTCAAGTACTGAACATAATCAGTATGTGATTTCGGTGTCGTGTAGTACCTCGAGTTCATCTCACCAAATTTCTGAGCGTGGAACTTCAAGTTGGCCTTTTGGGCGTGCAAGCGTGACAGTTTCAAGATATGGTGTTATACGAGAGAAAGATGTGAGTGGTAGCTCATCTAGTTCAACCTGGTCTGCTTACTATACTGCCCAACAATAGAAAGCGAGGTCCTTATGTGTAGATATAAATGTGTTATGCTTGTTGGAGTGCTATGCTTCTTTCTGTTCCTGCTAGCTGCTTGTGGGCATTCAGATGCTGATTTAGCTCATGATAATTCTTCGATTGCGTCAGACTTGTCCTGGGATAATCCTTCTTATTATTTACGTGACCTCTCGACCCATCCTCTGGCTGAGACGGAAGCAGGATATTATGTTTTTCTCAACAACTTGCTCCACTATGTGGATAAGGTCTCGCTGGAAGCGGTTTTGCTCAGCGGCCAGCCGTATTCGCCGGAGGAACTTTTGTCCAGCAGAGATAAGCTTGCCCAAAGTGATGCCTATTTTGGCGATAGCGCTTCCGTTTTTTATAGGGGAGATAGCCTCCTCATCTTGAGCCCAAAATATAGAAAAGAAGAGTCTTGCCAATTATTTGAGCTGGCATTAGAGGGTGGAGAAAGGAAAGAGTTAGCTAGTCTCAATATTAGTGCACATGTTTGCCTATTAGGGGATACCTTGTACGCCATCAAGAATACAATTACCGAACAGAGTGACCGTCTGTCTACGCTCGTTTCTTATGATTTAGCGAGTAAAAGCTATAAGGAATACCCACCTTTCCCGGATGAAATGCGGGGAGGACTCAATCTCCATAACCAGCGCCTCCTTCCTTACAAGGGCAAGGTCTATATGGAAACAATCGTTGCCTGGGAAGATCGTGAGGATAGCGTAGTCTATTGCTTGGATCCCTCTAGCGAAGCGGCCTCGCTTTTTGTAGGACGCTTCCAAGACCAGGACCAGAAAGAAGAACGTGTCCTGCAAAGCCTGACTTTTTATGAGGATAAGGTTTTGATCAATACCTCGAAAGAGGAAGCCCAATCTCTTAAAGCGGACAATCAGGTCCTGCAATGGGAAGGCGAAGAGATAAGCCCTTTTAA
>JAQYCV010000033.1 GCA_028724525.1 Clostridiales bacterium | reverse complement strand
GAACGAGCCCCAGTGAGACTGACCAGCCCCACTCCGACCTACAGTCGGTAACTGGCGAGCTTCTATATGTGCCAGAAGGCGGCCTGCCTCTGCAAGAAATTCCGGCGGGCTTCAAGGGTGATACCGCCCAAATGATGGGAGTCAACATCCCTGTGGCGAAGTCTGAAAGTAAGCAACTGACCCTCTACTATCTCAAGTCCAAGTCTGCTCCGGCTTTCTATACCTACGAGCAAAATACCCAGCGCTTTAAGTATTATGACCTGGCTAAACTCAAGGCCAGCGAAACGACAGCCAGTAAGCAGGGGGCCTTTTCAGGAGCAGGTGCGGGCAATAGCTGGAAGATTCTTTTAGTGTCCCTCGTGGGCCTTTCCTCCTTGTCTGTCCTGGTTTATTCCCTGAAACGCAACCTTCTGGGCTAAGATGGCTAAGACTAATCAATCTCACACACGGGGCAAGGAGGACGGGCAGGCCAGTTCCAGCCTCTGGGCTAAGCTCAGGGCCTTTCTAGCCTGGGGCTTGCAAAGCGAGCTGATGCGCTATCTCCTGGCTGGTGTCCTGACCACCCTGGTAAATTTTCTGGTCCTCACCCTCCTGGGAGAAAGCTTTGGCTATGAAAAGGGGAAGAATCTTATCTTTAATAGCCTGGCCATTGTGATTTCCATCCTCTTTGCCTTTTGGATCAACCGAGGCTTTGTCTTTCATTCTTCGGGGCCCCTCTGGCCAGAGTTCGTCAGTTTCTTCACTTCGCGAATCTTGATTTCCCTGATCTTTGACAATGGCTTCTTTGCCCTTTTCTATAATGTTTTAGGCCTTCAAGCTAAGGTGCCCTTCTTCCGTGTTCCCTGGGCCAAGCTGATAGGCGCGGTTTTTGTAGTCCTAGCCAATTACCTGGTCGGTAAGTTTCTTGTATTCCGCAAGCAAAAAAATTAAATCTGCTACAATATAGACCCTAATATTAAGAGTTTGGAGCTAAGCACATATGAACTTTTCAGAAGCTTTAGACTATCTCTTTCAAGCCAATGATTTTGGCATCCGTCCTGGCCTAGAGCGTATTACGAAACTCTTAGACCTCTTGGGCAACCCCCAGGACAAGTACCCCTGTGTCCACATTGCGGGTACGAATGGCAAGGGGTCGGTTTCGGCCTACTGTGCCCATGTGGCTGCGGTAGCGGATAAGAAGGTCGGCTGGTTTACTTCTCCCTATCTGGAACGCTTCAATGAGCGCATCCGGATTATTGATGGCCGGCAAGGGCTGGCAGATTTTGAAGACCACTTCCGCAGCCCCGAGATCAGTGAGGAAGCTTTTGCTGCCCTCTTGACAGAAATCCGCGTAGCGATTGACCAGATGTTGGCCGAGGGCTTTGATCCTCCCACGGTCTTTGAAATGCTCACCGCTGTGGCCTATCTTTACTATGCTCGAGAAAAGGTGGATATGGCTGTGATTGAGGTTGGTATGGGCGGACGTCTGGATTCCACCAATGTCCTGACCAAACCCTTGGTTTCTGTCATAACCGCCTTAGGCTATGACCATATGGATCGCTTAGGTAACACCCTGGGCGAGATTGCAGGGGAGAAGGCCGGGATTATTAAGCAGGGCTGCCCCGTGATCCTCTACGATCCTCGAGATATTCAAGAAACCTCCCAGGAGGGAGCCTCGGCCTTACAGGTGGTGGAAGAAAAAGCCCGATCCCTGGCAGCCCCCCTCAGCCTCGTTTCTGCCTGCATGTTCTCTGACCACCAGGTCGACCGTCAGGGTCAATCATTTAAACTGGAGGGATCTGACCGCCTTTGGCATATCAAGTTGCGCGGGGACTACCAGCAGATGAATGCTGGCCTTGCGATCCGGGCCTGCCAGGCCTTCGCGACGGAAGAACAAATTGCAGAAGGTCTGGCCCGTACACGCTGGCCCGGCCGGCTGGAAATCCTCCAGCAAGAACCCCTGGTCATGATTGACGGGGCCCACAATGTCCAGGGCTGCGCTGCTCTGGCTCGCGAAATTCATGCCCACTTCAACGAAGAAAGCCATATCTATATGGTGGGCATCCTGGCAGACAAGGAACATGCCCAGATGCTTTCCTTGGTCCTGAAAGGAGACAACCAACCACCTGCAACCGTTTATTGCACAGCCTGTCCCGTACCCCGTACCATGCAGGCCCATCAGTTGGCCCAAGAGCTCCAGGGGATTTTGGGCTGGGCCGATGACCAGGTCTGGAATATAGAAGAGCCTGTCCATAGCCCAGATAAGCTTGCCCAAGAAGGCTTAGCGGGGAAAATCTGCTATAGCCCGGATATAGAAAAAACGCTCTTGGCCGCCTTGGCCCAGGCAAAACGTGAAGGCAAGGGCCTCGTAGTCTTTGGTTCGCTTTATCTAATTGGTAATTTGCGGCCCTATCTGCGGCGAGAGCTTTGGGGCCAGGCCTTGGATGGTGAATAAGGCCGCCAGCCTGTACACTAAGTAGTATGAGTCTGTTTAACTGGAAACTCCGCATCGACTACTTTCGGCCTCTGACCCAGGCTGATCTGAGCTTTTTTGCGCCACCAGGAGAATTGTATCGGGTGGCAGCCTCCTATAATGCTGCTCTGGACCTCTATGTGTCCGGTCAGGAGGCCCAAGCCCTCGCTGCCCTGGCCCAAATTTGCCAGGACTACCCGCTCTTCCCCCAAGCCAACCACCTTTATGGGGTCTTGCTCGGAGCTACAGGAAAATTTGCTGAGGCGGCGGATTACCTGGGTCGGGCCCATCTCTTGGAGATGGAGTCGGCAGAAAAACAGCAATTAGAGCAGGAGCTAAAGGAAGCTCAGCGGGAGGCCGCAGCTATCCAGCGGGAAAATGCCAAAATTAATCGACGGGAAAGGGCTTTAGCCCCCGTTAAAAAGCAAATTGCCCTGGAGAGTATCCTGCAAAAGGCCCCCTCCCTGGACCAAGACAGCAGTGACAGCATACAGCAACAAGCCTCTTTGATCTTTGATAGCCCAGAAGAAAAGCGTAAGACGGCCCTCACCCTTTTTATTAGCCTGGGCATAGCAGTCTTGGTCCTACTCATCTTTTTCTTCTACTGGCGGCCCCAAATTTTAGCCGGCCAGGCGCTAGAGCTGGAGCGGATAGAGAAGCTGACCTGGCTAGAAGAGGAACTCCACCAACGGGCTGTGGATTACCCGGAGGTGGGTAAAATTTTAGAAGATTACCAGGCTTGGTTGTCGGAGGGTAGGCCCCCTCGGCCTAGCCAAGCAGAGAAAACTAGGTAGCTTTTCGCTTTCTTAAGGAGATACGACTTTGCACTTTATATCTACGCGTGACCCCGACTTCAATCTGAGCTTTAAGCAGGCCAGTCTGGTAGCCTACGGGCCCCAAGGCGGTAGCTTTGTCCCTGCGGACTTCCCCAGCCTGCCCGAAAACTTTCTGGCCTCTTTGCAGGGCTTGCCCTTTAGCCAGCAGATGACAGCTTGCCTTAGTCTCTTCCTAAGTGACATGAATCAAGCGGATCTGGCAGAGATTTGTGACCGGGCCTTTGGGGAGGATTTTGCCAGCAATCCCTTTGAAGTCAAAGCCATTAACCCCTATAAATTGGATGAGCTAGTGATCTTTGCTGACAAGGGTCCCTCGGGTAGTCGAGCGGATTATGCCCAGGCCTTGGCCCGGGAACTTTTTGCCTATTGGGCCTCAGAGGACGAGACCTATTACTGCTTAGCCGGTCCGCGCCTGGACCAGGTCTTGGCCCTAGCAGCCGCTATGCAGGCAGATGCTCCCCTGTCTCCCTTGTATTTTTTGGATGGCCGCTTTGAGACTTCTGACCTGTCTCGCTTGGAATCCTATCTCAGTAAAGATCTAGCCCTGGGCTTTTACTTGGATCAAGAGCTCACAGAAGCAGAGGAGGCCTACCGCCGGCTCTGGCAGGGGTCTGACCTGCGAGACCGCTTGGCCCAGCAGAATATCCGTCTGGTCGCCGCGGACGAAAGCTCTCCCATTTCTTTGATCTGCCAAATGTCCCTGATTCTTATCAGCCTGTCTGAACTTCAAGGCCAAGAACTCCTAGAAGAGGATCAAATGTTAGATGTGGTTTTGACCTCCAACGATCTGGATTTCAGCCTAGCCGCTCTTTATGTCAAAAGTATGGGCCTGCCCCTGGGCTACAGCCTCATCGCAGAGAATGGCAACCGCCTCTTAAGCGACTTTTTCCGCTCTGGTAGCTTCAGTCTTAAACGCAAATTCAAAGCCAGCCCGGTGGATAGCCTTAATACCATTTGGCCTCCAGCTTTTGAAGCCCTGCTCTTTGAGTTAATCGGTCGGAATAGTCAACTCCTGAGCCAATCTTTGACAGACTTGCAGGAAACCGGCCGCTTCAGCCTGAGCCGGGACTATCAAAGATCTTGGCGTTCCCATATCCGGGCGGTTTTCAACAATGAAAAGGCCATTAACCGGTCCTGTCGGTCCCTTTATGATCGGTCTGATTATCTCCTGGATGGGGGAGCCGCAGCCGGTTTTGCAGCCTGCAAGTTAGACAGTAAATCCGTCAAAGACGCAGACTTGCAGGTGGTCCTGTCCTCCTACAACCCCCTCTGGTCATTAGATCTAGCCTCGGATGCCATCTTTGGCAAGGCCTTTAGCAAGGATAAGACCAGGGCCCAGCTGGCAGAGCTCTTAGTTGAGGAAAGTAGCATTGATTTTCCTCCCGCCCTGGCTTCCTATCTCTTACGGGAAGCTGAACAGCTGGGAGATGACCAAATCTTTCAAAGCTTGTCGCCTGGAGACGACCTGGCCAGCCAGGTCTTTGACTTAATCGTCCTTTTTAGCCGTCAGCGGGAAGCGGGTTTCCATGCGTAAAAGCTGGAAGAAAAATCAGCAAGTTCTGATAGGCCTCTTACTATTATCTTTGATCTGGTCCCTAGCCTTGACTAGTCGCGTGGCAGCTCAAGATCTGCCGCCTGCAACCTTGCCTATTGGGGAGGCTGCTGTCCCCGAGGCGGAGCCAGGAGAGCCTGGGCCCCTTCCATCGGACCAAGAGGGTCAAGCTGGGCCTCAAGTGGAGGGCGAAGACCAGAAGACTGAAGAGACGACCCGTCTGGAGTTTAGTGATCAGGAATGGTCAGAAATGGTGAGCGATGTGCCCCGCCCTGTGGACGCCTGGCCCAGCATGGACCAGATCTCTTGCGCAGCCTATATTGTGGCGGACGGGGATACCGGGGAAATTCTTTTGGGTGAGAACACGGATGCGATTGCCTATCCGGCCTCTATGACCAAAATCATGACCGCTCTAGTTATTTTGGAACACCCCGACTATGATCCGGCTAAGCCCATCTACTTTAGTGAACTGGCCTGCGCCATGCCCGCGGCAGAATCCACCACAGCCGGCTTCATGCCGGGAGAAGTCTGCCCAACCATTTCCTGCCTCTATGCCATGATGATGAAATCTGCCAATGAGGTAGCCAATGCCCTGGCAGAGAACTATGGGGGGACCATTGATAACTTTGTGGCCTTGATGAACCAAAAGGCTCTGGACCTGGGTTGCGAGAATACCTACTTCTTAGATCCCTGTGGCTTTGGCTATGTCGACCATCATACGACCTGTGAAGATATGGTCAAAATTATTCGCCGGGCCATGTCCCATCCTCTCTTCCAAAGCCTAGTTGGCACAAAACTTTACAGCCTGCCCCCGACCAATTTTCATCCCATGTCTGGCTGGTCCAATATCGTCAACGGCAACTATCTGGTGACATACAGCGAAGGAGGTTGGGCTTCTCCCTGGCTGGCCTCCATTGATGGGGTCAAAGCCGGCCTCACTGATATCGCGGGCGACTGCCTCGCTACCGCGGCCACGACCTATGATGGCCGTCATCTGATAGCAGTCCTTTTTAATGCGGCCTATACCGGAGAATATCCCAACTCCTATGTGGGCTCCTCTATCATGTCCCATACCCTCTTAGAAGAAGGGGCTAAGGCCATGGGGGCTCCCCGTAAGGATCAGGCGGCGGCCTACGAGCCAGGGACCTATCCCTGGCCAACCATGGCAGACCCCCTCCTGGGGGCCAAGGCTGCAGCCGCGGCTCAAGAGACGCTGGCCTTGCCCTCAGAACCCTTGCCCTCTTTTACCGTGGTCGCTCCGGAAAGTCCCGCGCTAGACCAGCAACTGCTGGCGGAAAATGAAATTGTGATCGGCCGCCTCCCCCTCTTACTGATTTTTGCGGGCTTCTCGCTTTTCCTCATCCTGACCCTGATTTTGACCTACCAGCTCCTCCACGAAAAGAAGCAGAACCGGATTCGTCGCCGCTTCGAAGAGAGGCATTATTAGACCAGCAAGGATGATTGCTAGGCCCCAAGCGACAAGCTACAGAAGGCCTAACGGTAAGGGACAAGTAAGAAAGAGCCCGGATTCTCAAAAGTGAAAAATAGAGAAAAAAGGCGTAAAATTGAGAGAAGAAGAGCCTGGATAGGTTAAATTAAAAATATATTTGACAAAGTCTCGCGAAAGCCTTATTTTAGCTAAGCGCCCATTTGGTGGGCCTTGCTGTTTTTAGCTGACTAGATTACAGCTTGACAGGCGACTGTCTCAAGACCAGTCAGCCGAAAAGGGCAAAGTCCATCAAGGCCAAGAAAGACCTATTTTAGGAGGAAAGCATGAAAAGCTACATGGCAAAAGCCGAAACTGTTGACCGTAAGTGGTATGTCATCGATGCTGAAGACCAAGTTCTTGGTCGTTTAGCCACTCAGATTGCCACCCTGCTCCGCGGTAAGCACAAAGCAGAATATACCCCTTTCGTTGATACAGGCGATTTTGTTGTCGTCGTCAACGCTGAAAAGATTAGAGTAACGGGCAAGAAGGCCCAACAAAAACTCTATCGCCGCCACTCCGGCTATATGGGCGGACTCAAGGAAGTCCCCTATGAGCAAATGCTGGACAAGCATCCTGAGCGTATTTTGGAAGCTGCCGTCAAGGGTATGCTACCTAAGAATAGCCTGGGCCGCAAAATGTTCAAAAAACTCAAAGTTTATGCTGGCCCTGACCACCCCCACGCAGCCCAAAAGCCCGAAGTTTACGAAGTAAAGTAGAAGGAGTAGACCATGGCAAATAAAGATTTTTACTACGGTACTGGCCGCCGCAAGGAGTCTGTCGCAAGGGTTAGATTGTACCCAGGACAAGGCCAAATCACCATTAACGATAAAGATATCGACGAATACTTCAGCCTGGAAACTCTGAAATACATCGTCCGCCAGCCCCTAAACCTCACAGGTGCAGTCGGTGACTTTGACATCAAGGTCAATGTCCAGGGTGGCGGTATTTCCGGTCAAGCCGGTGCCATCCGTCATGGGATTGCTCGGGCCTTGGTTGTGGCTGATGAAGACCGCTTCAAGGCAACGCTCAAGAAAGAGGGCTTCCTCACCCGTGATTCTCGCGTTAAGGAACGTAAGAAATACGGTCTTAAGAAAGCTCGTAAAGCTTCTCAGTTCTCCAAGCGTTAATGCGAGACCCTTATACGACAAAAGGAGGTGCGGGATTCCGCACCTCTTATTTTTCTCATTCGCCGGCCGATACAGAGGCTTGGGCGGCGTCTCTGGCCCCCTGCTTACAAGCAGGAGATCTTATTCCCCTCTATGGTGATCTGGGAGCGGGCAAGACCTGTTTTGCTCGAGGCCTGGCCCGGGGCTTGGGCGTGATGGGCCAAGTGGCCAGCCCTTCTTTTACTTATTTACGGGAGCACCCCGCGGGTCAGATTGGCCGTCCTGCCCTCTACCATTTTGATTGCTATCGCTTTCACTCTGCAGAAGATTGGTATGACCTAGGTTTTGCAGACTATCTGGACAGCGATGGTGTGGTCTTGATTGAGTGGCCCAGCCGGGTCCTAGACGTCTTGCCCTCCCCCGACTTGGTGATTTCTCTGACGAGGGGAGAGGAAGACCAAGATCGCCTCTTAGAACTCTGGGCCAGCCCGGATTGGGGAAAAGACCGACTTAGCCTTTTGCAGGAGTTATTTTCATGCTCGTTTTAGCCTTGGACACTTCCAGCCAGAATTTAGGCCTCGCCCTGGTACGGGATGGCCAGCTCCTGGCTGAGCGTAGCCTTTTCACCTCCTATAAACACTCTGTGACCCTCTTGCCCCAACTAGAAGATCTCTTGGAACTTGCCCAGGTCTCTTTTTCCGATATTGATGCCTTTGCTGTGACAGCAGGGCCGGGATCTTATACGGGTATCCGTATTGGCCTAGCGACAGGAAAAAGCTGGGCCTGGCTGACCCATAAGCCCCTTTACAGCTTTTCCAGCCTAGCCCTTATGATCGCCCCCTATTGCCAGATGGACGCCTTCTTGCTTCCCGCCTTAGATGCCCGGTCTGGCCGGACATTTTCCTGTCTTTATCGGGGAGGGCAGAGGCTCTTGCCGGAGGCCAACCGCTATGGTCATGACCTCATGGCTGAGCTGAAAGAACTCTTCTACCAAGGGCGGAAGACCCAGCCTAGCCTCTATCTTTTGGGCGATGGGGCCGGACCTATCCAAGAGGCCTATAGCCAGGACCCGGAGGCAGCAGAACATTTTTCTTTAGAGGTTTTAGATGCCAGCTTGGCCTGCCTGCGGCCTTATCATCTGGGCCTTTTAGCCCAGGCAGCTGCAGACTGGGGGGAAGAGCCCTCCTGGGAGGAAGCCCAGGCTAATTACTGTGCCCCGACCCAGGCCGAGCGCGTGCGGCAGGAACACCTGGCCCAAGTCCAGGTCCGTCCTGCTAACATGGAGGACTTGGACCCGATTCACAGGATTGAGCGGGCGGTCTTTTCGACCCCCTGGTCCCGCAAGGCTTTGGCCCACCAGCTCTCCCCAGAGAACAAGGATGCCAAGCTTTTTGTCCTGACCCTGCCCCAGACGGGTGGACAGGGGGAGACAGAAGAGGACCCTGGTCAAGCCATCTTGGGCTATGGGGGCTATTATCTTCACATTGATGAGGCGGAAATTCTTAATATTGCTATTCTCCCAGACCACCGCCACCAGGGTTTGGGCCAAAAGCTTTTGGCCGATCTCATGGCAGATGCCAAGTCCCGGGGCGTTCGCCGCCTGACTCTGGAGGTCCGCAAATCTAATGAAGCGGCCCGTAAACTTTATGCTAGCCAAGGCTTCATTCCCTGTGGTGAGCGTAAAAATTACTATGACAAACCCCGTGAGGACGCCCTCATCCTGGAGGCCCAGCTCTAATCCTTAAGGTCTTGCTTAAGCTTGAGGCCTAGCCTAAAATAGATACTAGCTATCGCTTGGAGGGATATATGAAAGAAGCCAAGATTATCTTACAAGGTGAAGAATCTATCCAGATGAAAACCCTAGCCCTTTTGATTCAGAAGGCCTCTGCTTATCGGTCTTCTGTGCATGTGCAAATTGGCGATAAACGCGCCAATGCTAAGAGCCTGCTGGGCCTCATGTCCCTTGGCTTGACACCTGGTTTGGAACTCACGCTCCTCGCAGACGGCCCTGATGAAGATGAGGCTTTAGCCAGCCTAAGCGACTGGCTGACCAATCCGCTTCTGGAAGAATAAGGGGGTTTGTCCGCCCTTGTGAAGCCCCCGGTCCCACTCCCGAACCTTGATGTTCGTTTAGACCTTATTCCTGAAGAACCCGGCGTCTACCTGATGAAGGATGAAGCCGGGCAGGTTATTTATGTGGGTAAGGCCATCAACCTGCCCCGCCGTCTTCGCTCCTATTTTACAGAGAATCCCCAGGGCAATGCCAAGGTTCTGGCCATGATTTCTCACATCCGGGATTTTGACTACGTCCTTTGCGCCAATGAGCTGGAAGCGCTGATCCTGGAAAATAATCTCATTAAGCATTATGAACCCCACTACAACATTCTCCTGCGTGATGATAAGGAGTACCCCTATATTCGGGTGACCCTTAATGAGGCCTATCCCCGAGTTCTTAAATCCTTTCACATATTAGATGACTACAAGGAGGGTGTCCGGTATTTTGGCCCCTACCAAAGTGGTGACCTCTACCGGGCCCTCCAGGCCATCTATGAAATTTTCCCCCTTAAACGTTGCCGCCGAGTCTTGCCGAGGGATATCGGCAAGGGACGGCCCTGCCTCAATTATTATATTGGCAAGTGCGTGGGCCCCTGTCTGGGTTCAGTACCGCGTGAAGAATACCGTGCTGTCATAGAGGAACTGGTGGAATTCTTGGAAGGCAAGTCAGTGCCCTTCAGTCGCAAGCTGGAAGCAGACATGCGGGCGGCCTCTGACCGCATGGATTTTGAGCAGGCTGCCCGCTTGCGAGACCGGCTTCAAGCCTTAGAGAAACTCAATGAAAGGCAGACTATCGCCCTGCCGGAATTGCAGGGGGAAGCAGATGTCCTGGCCTTGGCAGAAAATGATTCAGAAAAGGCGGTCCGTATCTTAAAGATTAGGGAAGGCCGCATCATCTCTACCGGTTCCTACTTCTTTCCCGACCGAGGCGAGAGCCGGGCAGACCTGTACCAGGCCTTCATCTTGCAATACTATTCCCAGGGCCATCAACTTCCTCAGCTAATCCTGGTTTCCGACCTGCCAGACAGTCTGGACCAGGTGGAGGCCTGGCTTTATAGCCAAGCAGGCCGCAAGGTCCGGATCCACCGGCCCCAGCGGGGACTGAAGCTACGTTGGCTGGAGATGGCCGAACGCAATGCCGAAGAGAGCTTGATCCGCCATGTCCTCCTGGGAGGCGGCCAAGGCAAGCTGGAAAGTACCCTGGAAGACCTAGCTGACCGCCTGTCTCTAGAGGAATACCCCCACCGGATAGAGGCCTATGACATAGCCAACTTAGGGGAGGACGACAAGGCCGCTTCCATGATTGTTTTTGTGGACGGCAAACCCAAGCGGTCTGCATACCGAATTTTTAATATTAAGCGTGTGGAAGGCCAGGATGACTACGCTTCTATGCGGGAAGTGATTTCCCGCCGTCTGGCCCGGCTAGCCGATGAAGACTTCGGCCAGAAACCCCAACTTATTCTCCTGGATGGAGGTCCAGGCCATGTTGCGGCTATTGCTCCCCTCATCCAAGCTCAGGCCCCAGACATCGCCCTGGCTGGCATGGTCAAGGATGACCGCCACCGGTCTCGAGGCCTTATTCGCCAAGACCTGACGGCGATTACCCTCCGGCCAGCCCCTGACCAGGAGGCCCGGATGACCGCCGAGGCCCGGAACAAGGACCTCAGCCTCCTCCGTCTGATTACGGCCATCCAAAATGAGGCCCACCGCTTTGCCGGTCGGCAACAGAAGAAGCTGTCTAAAAAACGGAATTTACGTTGGAGTCTAGAGGAGATCCCCGGAGTGGGACCTGCCCGCCGCAAGGTCCTCCTCCAGACCTTCAAGAGCCTGAAAGGTATTGCCCAGGCTAGTCTGGAAGACTTAGAAAAGAAGGCGAAACTGCCGTCCGCTGTGGCTTTAGCTGTCTTCCAGCACTTCCACCCGGAGGCCCTGGCAGACCCCGCGCCAGCCCCGCCAGAGCTTGGAATCAAACGGACTCCCCGAATTTTTGCCCTGGCAGACCTCCACCTGGCCCAGAGCGTGAATAAGCCGATGGACAAATTTGGTCCAGCCTGGCGAGACCATACCCAGCGCTTGCAAAAGCATTGGCAGGAGGAAGTGGGGGACCAGGATTATGTCCTGATTCCTGGGGATATCTCCTGGGCTATGCATCTTCAGGAAGCCGAGGCAGATCTGCAATTGCTCCATAACTTGCCTGGTCAGAAGGTTCTCCTCCGCGGCAACCATGATTATTGGTGGCAAGGTTTGAATAAAATCCGCAAATTTGCCCAAGACCAAGGCTGGTCCAGCCTGCATTTCCTGCAAAATGATGCCCTGCCCCTGGGGGACCGCTATATGGTAGCCGGTAGCCGGCTCTGGCTCTGGTCAGATGACCAGCGCTTTGGCCCGGCAGATGCTAAAATCTTGCAGAGAGAAGAGGCTAGACTGCGCCTGTCCTTGCAGGCTGCACATCGAGCCCTGGATGGCCGCCAACTCCTCGTCATGACCCACTTTCCACCCTTTGCTAAGAACCTGGTCCCTAACCCCATTACGGGCCTGATTCGGGAAGCGGGTGCCTTGGCCTGTGTCTTTGGCCATATTCACCATGCAGACTCCCCCTACTGCTTTAGGCAAAGGGAGATTGATGGGGTCCTCTACAGTTTGGTGGCAGGTGATTATCTAGGCTTTAAGCCCCAAGAAATCTTGCCGTCCACTTCTCCAGAGTCGCCCTAAAAAATAGAAAAGAGGTAACGTATGCCCTTAAGTATGACCGGCTTTGGCCGGGCCCTCGTCAATCAATACCAAAGCAGCCTCAGTATGGAGCTTCGGTCTGTTAACTCTAGGTATTTTGACCTCACCATCCGGTCCCCTCGGCTCTTGTCCTCTTTAGAGGCCGGCTGGCGGCAGCAGATTCAGGAAGAAATCAGTCGGGGAAAGCTAGAACTCCGGGTGACTTATCAGGATCTATCCGGTGCGAGCTTGAATATCACTAGCGACCTGGCCCGGGCCCGGGCCTATGCCCAGGCCTACCGTGATATTGCCCAGGCCCTGGGAGAAGATCCACCGGATAATTTAGCCATGCGGGTGGCCCAGTTGCCTGATGTGATCTGCCTTGAGGAAGAAGCTGCCGATGAAGAGAGCCTGGCCCGAATCAGCCAGGCCTGCTTGGCTGACTGTCTGGCCGACTTCCACAAGATGCGGTCCCAAGAAGGTGGAAACCTTGCCCAGGGTCTCTTACAGGGTTTGGACCGCATGGAAATACTACGGGGCCAGCTTCTGCAGAAAGCCGCTGGCGTAACAGACCGCTATCGTGACCGTCTCCTGGCTAGGGTAGAGGAACTTTTAGGCTTGGCTCAGGAAGAATTTTATGACGGTCAGCGGGTGGCCGCAGAGATTGCTATCTTTGCCGACAAGGCAGATATCACGGAAGAGCTCACCCGCCTGGCCAGTCATTTCCAGCAATTTCAGCTTATTCTGGCTGGCGAAGGCGCTTTGGGCAAAAAACTAGATTTTCTCATTCAGGAAATGAACCGAGAAAGCAACACGATTGCCTCAAAATCCCAAGACCTGGAAATGACCAAGCTGGCGGTTGAGCTCAAGTCTGAGATTGAGCAAGTTCGCGAGCAAATCCAAAACTTAGAATAAGCCAGGGGCAAAGGAGATACACTAAAGATGACCATGATGGAAACTCATCCTCAAAAGGGCCCTACTTCCCCTGAGACTGGTGATAGCAATGTGAAAAGATCGGTCGGGGAATTTATCTCTACGGGTTACGGTTCTTTCGTTTCAAGCACCCGACTCATGGCCATTGTATTACCAGATGCTGCCCCAATCCGCCGCTTGATCCAGGAGGCGCGTGATCGTGGCGCTCTTATTGATGCTACGGCAGGCCGCAAGACCCGGTCGGTCCTGATCATGGATTCTGACCAGTTGATCTTGTCTGCCCTTACACCAGAAAAACTCTTGAGTGGGGAAGAATAGGCCGGCAAAATGATAAGTAGCCGATTAGCGGCTGAGAGGAGAAGAGAAGATGGCTCTAGAGAAAAAACCTGTTGTTGTTTGTATATCCGGACCCTCTGGTGTGGGCAAAGGCACCGTGCTGAAAGAAGTCTTAAGTCAGGAAGACCGGGCCTGGGTCTCGATTTCCGCCACTTCGCGCCCGCCCCGGGGCCAGGAAGAGCATGGGGTTGACTACTACTTTGTCAGCAAGGATGAATTTCAGCAAATGATCGCGGCTGATCAAATCCTGGAATATGATGAGTTTTGCGGTAATTACTACGGAACCCCCCGGGCCCAAATCGAAGCCCGCTTGGATGCTGGCTATAGTATCTTTATGGATATTACGGTCAAGGGGGCTCTAGCGGTCAAAAAAGCCCTACCCCAGGCCATCACCATTTTCCTCGCACCCCCTAATCTCCAGGAACTGCGGTCTCGGCTGGAATTTCGAGATACCGAATCTCCTGAAAAAATTACCAGCCGTTTGGCTCAGGCCAAGCAGGAGATTAGTCAAGCCCCCCAGTTTGATTATTTTCTGATCAACGAATGTCTGGAAGAAACGACAGCCGCCGTGGAGCAGATTCTTTATGTGGAAAGATTGAGGGCTTGCCGCCGAGCTTTGGCCATCCAAGCTATCCTAGAAAAGTTCTAGTTTACCCAGCATATTGCCCAAGCAGAAGTAGCTTTTGCCATTCCCTTTGTGCCAAAATCCTAGACCTCTGCTTAGCCACCCTTTAAGACTAGCACTATAATCGTAACTGCCTTATAATTGATGGTCCTAGACATAGTGTACTTAAATATAAATAAGGCAAATATTAGGAGGTCCCTATGCTAATTGATCCACCCATTGAAGAACTTTTACCCCTGGTGGAAAACCGCTATATTCTTTCTCTTTTGACAGCAAAGCGGGCCAGACAGCTGGTGGACGGTGGACAGCCTCTCTCAGAGCGCCGGTCCAATGTTCCCCTGACCCAGGCTTCCATGGAATTGGCGGAAAGCAAGCTCAAATACGTAGTAGGTGACCATCCTGTCGTGGTTCCCCTGCGGCCAGAAGTCGAGGCAGAGCGCTTGGAAGCCCAACGCCAGGCCATGGCCAAGCAGCAGGAAGCCTTACAAGAAGAAGCCAAACTTGCTGAATCCGCCCAAATCTCTCCTGCTGACCGCAAGGCACAAGAGCGGGCTGAGACAGAGGCTCTGCAAGAGCAGAATGCCCGGGACTTCACCGCCCAACTCCTGGAAATTATTGGAAAGCAAGATGACGAGATGGATAGCGAGGACGAAGAATAATGGCACAATCTGACCTCACTATGGATAAGCTGGTCGCCTTAGCCTCTAACCGTGGTTTTGTCTATCCAGGATCTGATATTTATGGCGGCCTGGCCAATAGCTGGGATTACGGTCCCTATGGCGTAGAACTAAAAAATAATATCAAGCAAGCCTGGTGGCAGAGCTTTGTCCGGGAAAATCCCTATAACGTGGGTCTGGACTCTGGTATTCTTTTAAATCCTGAAGTTTGGGTAGCTTCTGGTCATGTGGCCGGTTTCTCGGACCCCCTGGTGGATTGTAAGTCCTGCCGGTCCCGCTACCGGGCTGACCAGTTGATTGAAGCCTTCTTCGAAGAAAAGGGTGAGACCTGCCAAGTAGAAGGCCTGCCTGACGAAGAACTCCTGGCCATCATCCGTGATAACAATATCGTCTGTCCCCGCTGTGGCGCTATGGATTATACGGATGTCCGCAAGTTCAATCTCATGTTTAAAACTTTTCAAGGGGTAACGGAAGATTCTCAGACCCAGCTGTATCTGCGGCCTGAGACCGCCCAGGGCATCTTTGTAAACTTCCGCAATGTCCAGCGGAGCTCCCGCCGTAAAATTCCTTTCGGCATTGCCCAAATCGGTAAATCCTTCCGCAACGAAATTACCCCCGGCAACTTTATTTTCCGGACCCGGGAATTCGAGCAGATGGAAATCGAATTCTTCTGCGAGCCCGGCACAGATCTGGAATGGTTTGACTACTGGCGTGAGTATATTCACAACTGGCTGACTGGCCTGGGTATGCCCGAGGATAAAATCCGCTTGAGAGACCACAACCCGGAGGAGTTATCCTTCTACTCTAAGGCCACGACAGACTTTGAGTTCCTCTTCCCCTTTGGCTGGGGCGAGCTCTGGGGCCTGGCTGACCGGACAGACTACGACTTGGGTAAGCACATGGATCAGTCTAAGCAAGACCTGCGTTACTTTGATCCGCAAACGAACGAGAAATATATCCCCTATGTAGTAGAGCCTTCCGTTGGGGTCGAACGTCTCTTCCTGGCCTTCCTCTGTGGCGCATACGAAGAGGAAGAGCTCGAGGGTGGAGATGTCCGCACAGTCCTGCGCTTACACAAGGATCTGGCACCCGTTAAAGTAGCCGTCCTGCCCCTGTCTGCCAAACTGGCCGATGAGGCTGAAGAAGTTGCGCAAATGCTCCGCCCCCACTTCGCGGTGGAATATGATGACCGGCAGTCGATCGGCAAACGCTACCGTCGCCAAGACGAAATTGGCACACCCTATTGCGTGACCTTCGACTTTGATAGCTTAGAAGATAAGGCTGTGACCGTGCGTGACCGTGACACGATGGACCAGGTCCGCCTGCCAATTGACCAGCTTGTAGCATACATGCAGGAAAAATTTAAATAAGCTTAGAAGGACAGGCTCTCCAGACTGTCCTCTGATATAGAAGCACAGAAAAGAACCAACAGTAAAAGTAAAAACGAGGGCTAGACTCTCGCAAACAGGAGGAAGAATGAAAAAATTTGTTTATATGTTTGCCGAAGGCAACGCTTCGATGCGTGAACTGCTCGGTGGTAAAGGGGCTAACCTGGCCGAAATGACTGGCCTGGGCCTGCCTGTACCCAATGGCTTTACGGTTTCTACAGAAGCCTGCATTGCCTATTATGATCATGGCAGAAAGATTTCCGATGAGATCCAAGCGGAAGTTTTTGAATATCTCCACAAGCTGGAAGCGGCAACTGGCAAGACCCTGGGTGATAAAAATAATCCCCTCCTAGTCTCTGTCCGTTCCGGCGCCCGCGCCTCCATGCCCGGTATGATGGATACAGTCCTCAACCTGGGTCTCAATAATGAAGTGGTAGAAGGTTTGGCCAAGCTGACCAATAACCGTCGCTTTGCTTTCGATGCCTATCGCCGCTTTATCATGATGTTCTCTGACGTCGTCATGGAAGTCCATAAGGACGAATTTGAAGCCCTAATGGATAAGGCCAAAGCCGCTAAGGGCGTTACCGAAGATACCGAACTGGACGCTGATGACCTGGAAAAAGTCGCCCAAGCCTCCCTTGCCCGCTATAAAGAAATCAAGGGCGAAGACTTTCCTCAAGATCCCAAGATGCAGTTGATCGAAGCGGTCGAAGCCGTCTTCCGGTCTTGGAACAACCCCCGCGCCATCTATTATCGCCAAATGCACAATATCCCTGCTTCTTGGGGTACTGCCGTTAACGTCCAAGAGATGGTCTTCGGCAACATGGGTGAAGACTCTGGCTCTGGTGTTGCCTTCTCCCGCAACCCTGCTACTGGTGAAAATAAAGTCTACGGTGAATTCTTGATTAATGCCCAAGGTGAAGACGTTGTGGCAGGTGTCCGTACACCTATTAACCTGGAAGAAATGAAGACCTGGAACGTAGACATCTACAACCAGTTCTCTGACATCGCCAAGCGCCTGGAAAAACACTATGGCGATATGCAAGACCTAGAATTTACCATTGAACGGTCCAAACTCTTCATCCTCCAAACCCGTAACGGTAAGCGTACCGCCCAAGCCGCCATGCGCGTAGCAGTAGAAATGGTTGAAGAAGGCATGGTTTCCAAGGAACGTGCCCTCCAACAAATCGATCCCCGGAGCTTGGATGCCCTCCTCCACCCCATGTTTGATGAAGCTGCCTTAAAGAAGGCCAAGCCCGTGGCCAAGGGCCTACCTGCTTCTCCTGGTGCCGCCTCCGGCGAAATCGTCTTTAGTGCAGAAGAAGCCCGGCTTGCTAAGGAAGCTGGCAAAAAGGTTATCCTGGTTCGTCTAGAAACCTCTGCGGAAGATATTGAAGGCATGAACCTTTCCGAAGGTATTCTGACCGCTCGTGGCGGCATGACCTCCCACGCTGCCGTTGTGGCCCGTGGTATGGGTAAGTGTTGCGTTTCTGGCTGTGCCGACCTCACCATCGATGAGGCCGCTGGCAAAGCTTATCTGAAAGACTTAGCTCTCAATAAGGGTGATGTCATCTCTATCGACGGTACCACTGGCCAAGTTTATGCTGGTGCTATCCCCTCTGTAGAAGCACATATCACTGGCTACTTCTCCACGGTGCTCAATTGGGCCAACGAAACCCGTCAAATGAACGTGCGTGCCAACGCCGACACACCCAAGGACGCTGCTAAAGCTCTGGAACTGGGTGCGGGCGGTATCGGTCTTGTCCGTACCGAGCACATGTTCTTTGAGAAAGACCGTATCTTTGAATTCCGTCAAATGATTCTGGCTAAGAACGAAGAAGAAAGAAGAGCCGCTCTGGCCAAGATCCTTCCCATCCAAAGAGGCGACTTTGAAGGCATCTTCCGCGCTATGCAGGGCCTGCCTGTTACCATCCGTCTCCTGGATCCCCCTCTCCACGAATTCCTGCCTCATGAAGAAAATGAGATGAAGGAACTCGCTGATGCCATGGGCATTAGTCTCGATGAAATTAAGCGCGTTGTACACGGCCTGGCCGAAGCCAACCCCATGCTGGGTATGCGTGGCTGCCGTCTGGCTGTTGTCTTCCCTGAAATCGCTGAGATGCAGGTAGAGGCTATCATCTCTGCTGCCCTCAACGTCCAAAAAGAAGGCATCAAGGTCTACCCCGAAATCATGGTCCCCCTGATTTCTGTAGACAAAGAGCTGGAATACCTGCGCAAGATCATCACCGATAAGGCTGACCAGCTGATTAAGGAAGCCGGTCAGGACCTCCATTACCTGGTAGGTACCATGATCGAGATTCCCCGTGCTGCCCTGACCTCCGATGAGATCGCACAGCACGCAGACTTCTTCTCCTACGGCACCAACGACCTCACCCAAATGGGTTACGGTCTCTCCCGTGATGATGCTGGCCGCGTACTCGATACCTACTATCAGAAGGGTATCTTCGAGAACGACCCAACCGCCATCCTGGACCAAAAGGGTGTAGGCCGCCTGGTCAAGATCAGCTCACAAGAGGCTAGAGAAGTGAAGCCCGAAATCCACCTGGGTATCTGTGGTGAACACGGTGGTGAACCCTCATCCATCCATCTCTGCCACGATCTGAACTTCGACTACGTCTCCTGCTCACCCTACCGTGTGCCCATCGCCATCCTGGCCGCCGCCCAAGCCCAAATCGAGAAACCCAGAGACTACGTCTCCGTGGACTTCCGTGAGCACGGCCGCCACAGAATCGAAGGCTAATACGGCTTAGTAGCTAACGCTCAAAAAGTAATTCACCCAAGCAAAGGGCTATCTCCTTAAGAGGTAGCCCTTTTTATGACCCAAAAGCTCAAGTCTGTTATATCAAAAGTTTGCCAATCTATTTTTAGCTCGTTGGGCTGGATTAGCGGCAGATTTTGGTTGGCAAGCCCGCCAAATCAGCACTTTGCCAACCTTTTTTCGGTGAAAATGTGAATTGGCGATTTCCACAGGCTTTGACCTGTGGGCTGGGCTTGTGAAAAGGTAGAAAAGCAATTTGTACAGGTGATGGCTGTTTCATCCTATGTTATGGCATGTCAGTTCTAGCTTAGGCACTGGGTTTCTCGCCTTCGCATTTAGCGTAGACGATATACCCCGCACCTGAGCAAAAAAAGCCCTATCTGTTGACACGCGGGCCAGAAACAATACGCTTGGTGTAAGAACAAAAAACCACGCGGATGTAATTGCCGCAAACAGGGAGGGGCTTCAATGAAAGAATACATGATACGGACGGAATTTGCATCTATTACTGCTTTGGACCAGCATGCACGATCCATTACATTATCTGCAAAAGACCTCATGAGCTGTCTTGAATCCAAAATCAAAGTGCCGATCGATCTGGGTTCCAAGTGAGGAATCAGAGGCAGCCAGAGATTTAGTGATATCCTATTACGATGCAGTGAATGCGGTGCAGCGCAGCAAGCTACAATGCTCTTCTATGCTTCTTCGTCACGGCTATGTTTGGAATCAAAGAACGAAGTCTGGAAATCTTAAGGGAACATGGAGTGAATCCTATATTTCATAGGTAAAATCTGTTGAATTACCTCAGGCGGCAGACCGGTTAACACTACAATTCAACCTGGCAACTGTTCTTGAAGGATTGCGCCAGTGTAAGGGAATTGAAAAAGAGTGCCTAAATGTTTGCTCACAGCCACGCTTTAAGCCATACATTGATGCATTGACGCGATTAAAAGGAATAAACTCAATAAAACCGGAATCCTAAAACAATGCGTGCAGGTCATGAAGTTTCACCAGAAGTGGAGGCTGAAACGCGCAAGTGTAATATACGGCACTATAAGCGATTCCGGCATTTAATTTCCAAGGGCAAGAAAATAAATGCCGCAAAAGTTGCTGTCGCAAGTGAGATGGTTCGCGATATGTGGGCCATTGGTTTAATGGTTTACAACGAGAATTTATTGACATAGTTCTATTTTGAGTATCACAGCCGGAAAGCTTTGGTTCGAGAGCGTAGGGAAGTTCGCGCTGGCGCTGTGCACATCTTTCATTTGATGCTCACTTAAACAAAGTTATATACTATGAACAAAATTAATATAATTTATTTCAAAGGAGGATGCTACCTATGAAGAAGATCCAACAAATGTGCACTGTATGAAAAACGATGGATCTGAATTTGACATTGGTTTCTTTTTCGCAACAACAGCGACTAACCAACAAACAATATATAATCCGGTAGCTGGGAATTATGCAAAAGGAGTACTTATAAGTTCAATAGTGAGCGTACTGACAATACCTTTTGCTATGGGGGCCTCTGTTCTATCACAAGTATTGGTTGCTGTTGGCTCAGCCGTAATTTCGGGTGGAATAGCTGTTGTCGTTAGTGAAGATCCAGTTATTGCCTATAAAACTACATATGCCATAAGGCTTAATCGCTACTACGATAACTCAATATAAAATACTACGGCTGGGTATTACTCTTATGTACATAAAGGCACTACTACCACTATGAATGAGGGACTACTACCAATTAAAGACTATAATACTGGGTATAAAGTAAAAAGTATGTTCTTCCCTAACGGCGGGGCTACCTTCCTAAATTGGAATTAGTGCAAACCTATGCAGATTATAAATATGGTGTAACA
Organism: Clostridiales bacterium; assembly: GCA_028724525.1. Lineage (GTDB taxonomy): Bacteria > Bacillota > Clostridia > Saccharofermentanales > DTU023 > SFFI01. The sequence goes on along the minus strand of JAQYCV010000033.1, from coordinate 124,812 downwards.
GTATGGATAACCCAGATAAGTTTTCTTTTTTCCGCTATCCCTGGCAAAAATATGCGCTGGCTATGGGAGCAGCCTTAATATCTATGCTATTTGTTCACGATATCCGTCTTTATCAATTTAATTACGAAATTAAAGAAAGTCATCAAAACTGGGCAGGGTATCAGAATAAGATGTTTTTTTTATTCGTTTTTTATGGCGTAGTCCTCTTAATTTTAATAGGTCAATTGTTAATTGCTAAACTGGCAAGAACAAAGAAAAGAGCTTGGATTAGCTTGTTTCTTTTGCTTGTGTTTTCGACACTTGCCATGGGCATTGCTAGTTATCTATTTATCGCCTCCTCTGCAGAAAAAACCCTGCAATTTTTTTGCTACTTATTCCTTTCCTTGCTTGTGGCTGGTTTGTTTGCAACCGGGATAAAAATCTATAGACTATCTTCTGGTAAATAAAGCAAAGTTTCCAGGTGAAATAGGGAGTGGAAGCTTAGGATAAATGGCTAGTCCCCGAGAGCCCAAAGGAGGACTTTTGGGTGGTCAGCTCTGCCCACTTGACAGAGTGCGGGGTATATGAAGCGTCAAACCTAGTCGCTAGGTAAGGTAAAAACAGATGAAGCTGATACTAAAGTATTTGAAAGAAGCCATTTGCTCGTATCCCAAGCTATTTGGGAAAGTGTTTGTGCTGGCATTCATTAATACGCTGGTACAGGCAATTATCCCGCTTGCGATCAAACATTTTTTAGATGCCTTTCGGGTGATTGGACATCATTCGGCGGCTCTTATCAGTTCCTTGGCGATTGTCATTACGGCTATACTGGTTACCGCCTTGCATAATATAGTCGTAGCCTTGTTATTATCAGGCGAAAACAACAGAGGCCATTCAAGATTTTATACAGACGGCTAAAGCGCTAGATAATAAACAAGTCTTTTACTCGAATTTATTAAGGCATATCAATTCTATTTTTAGCCTTGCTCTGTTTGCCTTTATCACGATTAATCCCCAAAATACACTTGTCGATTTAGTTTTTGTCATGTCGATTTCGAATATCGTCATCGGGAACATCAGCAAAATGGACCAGCTCTATTTTTAAATTTTATCTTCATATGGTGCCTTCCGCCAGATCGATCAGCTGCGGCAACTCCCCCAGAAAACAGGGCGGAAAAGCTTGTCAAGGATCGAAAGTGTAGAGTTCATCAATGTGTGCTTTGGCTATGGCGATCGGGCGGAGTATTTGCTGGACAACATTAGCTTCCAATTTGAGAGGGGTGACTGCATTAAAGTGATTGCCCCAAACGGCGCAGGAAAAAGCACGATGTTTAAGCTTTTGCAGGGAGTGTATAAGCCTTTAGGCGGAGATGTTAGGCTTAATGATCAATCTCTGGAAGTCTACGATCCGACTGCTGTAAACCAGGAGATTGTGTATATCGGTCAAAGAGATAAAATCATTTTCTTTGTCCAGCATGGATTGCATACGAATATAAATTATAATAAAAACTCTAGCAATAGGCAGTCAGTGATGAATTAATTATCTTATGGCGAAACCTGCCTTATTCCCAACTTAAGCACTTCATATCGGTAACCACTTGATTGGTATTGCTCGCCCTTTATCTCTTTCTTTATCTTGCCCTTGATCTCAGTTTCCTTGCTTTTCAGGCAAGTTTGCAAGTAGTGGATGAGTTTCAGCGGCCAAAGCACCCATTACTTGAAGATTTGTCCTCATGACCATCCACTAGTCGCAAACTTGTCCGGCGGCCCATCCATTAGCTGCAGTTTTGCCGGAGAATCTAAAAAACCAAAGTCAAGTCTGCCATATTAGCACTCTGCCAACCTTTTTTCGGTGAAAATGTGAATTGGCGATTTCCACAGGCTTTTAGATGTCCGAAAAAAGCTAGATTCTATTGTGAAATCATATAATCATCTAATCCACAGGCTTTTCCCTGCAAGGATGGTCTTGTATTTCTGGGGAAATCCCAAGAAATCAATTTTCACCAGCTTTTTTAGGCCTTGAATTGTCCTTCAAACCCTGTGAAAGGTAAAAATTTCTAATTCCACAATAAATTCTCACCAAAACAGCAGACGATTTTACCTGCGCAATCTCGGATGATAGATTTTCACAGGTTTTAACCAGCCAGCGTGGGCTGTGAAAGAGGGAAAAAACTGATTCCACAATAAATTCTTCAAAAGGTTGCAGGAGATTTCCCCTGTGAAATTTCAAATAATAGATTTCCACAGGCTTTGACCTGTGGGCTGGGCTTGTGAAAAAGGTAGAAAAGCAATTTTCACAGGTGGTGAGATATTGCGTCCTAGGCTATGGCGCTTCAGCTCTAGCTATCACACTTAGCCCTTTGCCATCCCTTAACCTAGTCGCTTAGCCTGCCAACCCTAGCTGTTCTCCCCCTAGCCTACGCGTTTCAGTTTCCAGTCGCCCCGGCGGAAGTAGTAGACGACGACGGCCAAGTCGGCTAGTTCTGCGATGATGAAGGAGATCCAGAGGGTATTGAGAGGAACTTGCAGGATCTTGACCAAAAAATACATGAGGGGGAGCTGGACTAGCCAGCGAGAGATAATCGTGGAGATTAGCACGGGCCGGTTGAAGCCGGATCCGGAGAAGACAATCCGCATGCCAGATCCAAAGGCAGCGATGATCATGGAGGCCGCCAGCCAGCGCAACATAGGACTTCCGGCCTTTAAGACTTCGGGATCGGTATTAAAGAAGCCCAAGAAAGTCGCGGGGAAGATCATAGCGAGCCCGGCGATGGTTCCGATGATGCTCACAATGATGGTCGTGGCGACTCGGGCCAAATAGGAGGCTTCTTCCACATGTTCTCGGCCCAAGGCGTGGCCCACCATGGTGGAGCCAGCAAAGGAGAAGCCAGCCATGGAGGAAAAGGCAAACTGGACAAGCTTGGCCCCAAGACCAAAGATGGTAACAGCCAGAGTCCCGTAAGAGGTGATAAAGCCCATCAGGAGGGTGTTGAAGGCTTGGCGGATGAGGAGCTGACCGCCGGCCGGCAGGCCAATGGAAAGGAGCTGGAGGTCAATTTCTTTGTCGAGCCTTAAGAGCCCCCGCATGCTGATGGTCACATCTCGGCGGCCGGTAACTAGAATGAAGAAGCCCAGGCCGAAGGAGATGCAGATGGAAATAACCGTCGCTAAGCCGGCCCCGTAGACGCCCAGGCCAAAGCCCTTCAGTTCATAGGGGCCCAGAGGGAGGCGGTCAAACATGAGGATGGGATCTAAGACCATATTGATGACCGTGGCAATCAGCATGACCTTCATGGGGGTTTTAGAGTCGCCCGTGCAACGGAAGATAGTGTTAACTGAATAGGAGGAAAAAGCGACGGGCAGGGCAAAAGTCCGGATGATCCCGTAATCTTTAGCGGCTTGGATGACCAGGGGGTCGGAAGAAAACCAGTTGAGAATGGGGTCCAGGCTCAGATAAATTAAAGTTGCGGTGAGGGCCGCTAGAACCACTTTAAAGGAGATGGTCTGCTCGGAAATGGTCTGGGTCCTCTCCGGGGTACCCCGGCCGTAAGATTGGGAGATCATAGACACAGAAGAGGCACCAGCCACCTCATTTAAGACTCCAAAGAGGGCGTAAATGACGGAGAAGAGGGTGACGCCAGCGATGGCTTCCTTGGAAATTTTCCCCACCCACATCATGTCAATGATGTCGTAGAAGCCCTGTAGGGTAAAAGCAATGATGCTGGGATAGGCCAGGTCCCAAAAGTGCCGCCTCAAGATTCTCTTTTCTTCTGTCCCTAATACGCTTGCTTCCATTTACCCTAACTTGCTCCTCTTACGGCTTGTTTCTATACAGTTTCTTGACCAGGAAAAATTTTACTGGAATAGACAATACTAGCCCTAGAACCACGCCTGTCAAGTTTAAGAGAATATCGTCTATATCCCAAACCCCGACTGCTAAAAGTAATTGGGTCAATTCTATGCTTAGGGTCAATAAAAGGCCAGTTAGAAAACTGCGTAGGTAAGCCAAGTTACCAGCCAGGGAGAGGGGCATGACAAGGCCCAGGGGAACAAAAGCTACAATATTACCTAGGAGATTCAAGAGGCTGGTGTGGTGGAGGGGATCGCTTCTGAGGCTGAGCCAGTATTGGGCGATGGACCGGCCGGGCACCAGGTTAAGGGGCGGAGTGTCCTGCAAGGGGAGGGGCTTGAGCTGGAGGTTTGCTAGGGGATGAAGGAAGGGTATCCACTTAAAACTAAAGGTAAAAAAGAGCGCAAGAATATAGAGGCCTAAGCAGAGCTTGGCCAGCAAACGCCAGACGTTCAGTTGATCTGCTTTCCGCTGAGCCCGAGTCTGGGAGGATTTTTGCCTAGACCGGGGAGGGGAGCCTATCCTTCTATTCCTAACCATAATGGCTATTATAGCAAAGGCACTTGCCCGTTCGCAGAGTAATACGGCAAGCCGAATATGTGTGAACTCTTGCCTGGGGATTTTCGCTATAATGAGTGCGGTATGAAGCAGACAGGCGCCTCCAATACCATTTACAATTCGCAAAAACCGCAAGGAGCAGAGGTGATTGGCCCCATGGATCTCTGGGAAATTCTTAAACTTATTCTTTATGGCCTCGTGGAGGGCATCACGGAATGGCTACCCGTTTCTTCAACCGGCCATCTGATCCTGCTGGAAAAGTTCCTGCCCCTTCAGCTCTCTCCTGAGTTTTTGGCTCTTTTTCGTATTGTCATTCAACTCGCGGCTATCCTGGCCGTGGTGATTTACTTCTGGCCCCAGCTTTGGCCTATTAAACGCCAGACCTGGGATTTAGATATTCTCTCGCTTTGGGGGAAAATCCTCTTAGCCTGTGTGCCGGCGGGGATTGTGGGCCTATGCCTGGACGAATTTTTTGAAAAATACTTCTATAATCCCTTGTCTGTGGCCCTGGCCCTGATCCTTGTAGCCCTGGTCTTCTTGCTGGTGGAAAGCCGCCAGACTGGCCAGACACCCCGTATAGTGCATCATAGGCAAATTACCTGGCAAATAGCCCTCCTGATTGGCTGCTTCCAAATGTTGGCTGGAGTCTTCCCGGGTGTCTCCCGGTCGGGTGCCTGTATTATTGGCGGTCTGATCCTGGGCCTCAGCCGGCCGGCGGCTTCGGAGTTTTCCTTCTATTTGGCCATTCCTGTTATGGCTGGAGCATCTCTGCTCAAGCTCCTCCGCCTGCCTGTATCTGCCAGCAGTATGGAACTTTTAGCCTTGGCTCTGGCCTGCCTAGTGGCCTTCGCGACCTCGCTGCTCACGATTAAGTATTTCTTAGCCTACGTCCGCAGCCACTCTTTCCGTGGCTTTGCCTACTACCGCATTGCCCTGGGCCTGGTGATCTTGCTCTTCCTGGCCCTGACTTAGTAAGCATCACGTCCTCTAGATAAAATAAGGAGACAAGCATGAAGGTATACGCCCATCGTGGCTTTTCTGGCCAATATCCCGAAAACACCATGCTGGCTTTTCAAAAAGCCGCAGAACTCGGTTGCTATGGCATAGAGCTGGATGTCCACCAGACTAAGGATGATAAGCTAGTCATTATCCATGACGAAAAAGTCAACCGAACCACGGATGGCCGGGGCTGGGTGAAGGATCTTAGCTGGAGCCAGCTGCAAAAACTCAATGCCGGCACAGCCTTTAAGCTGGAGGCTAAAATTCCCAGCCTGGAGGAGTATCTGGACTGGGTCAAAGATACAGACTTGGTGACTAATATTGAGATCAAAACCGACCGTTACTATTACCCCGATATCGAGGAAAAGACCCTAGCCCTGGTACGGGATTTTGGCCTTTCTGATCGGGTTCTTTTCTCATCCTTTAACCATTCCTCCCTCTATGACCTTCGCCGATTAGCCCCAGACATCCCCTGTGGAGCCCTGGTGACCTACCAAGCGGTCGGGAATGTCGGTTATTTCTGCCATAAATTTGACCTAGCCTATTACCATCCGGACTTCCGCCTCCTAGATGAGGTAGAAGTAGCCTCCTGCAAGGCCTATGGGATTAAGATTAATGCCTGGACGGTCAACGAGCCAGAGGACCTGGCTCGCTGCCTAGCCCTGGGGATTGACGGGGTTATCACGAATTTTCCGGACCGGGCTCTGGCGGCAACTCAAGCAGGACAGGAGTAGTAACTATGGGACAGCTTGAGTCGATCAGGCCTGGTAGCCAGGAAAGCTTTAGCGAATGTTATCAAGTGAGCAAGCAGTCTTGGGCAAAGCTTACCCAGGAGGAAGAACTAGGCCATTACCTGGCAGAGATTAGAGGAGCAGACCCGGCATACCAGGCAAACATGCGTCAGGCCTGGAATCAGCTATGTAAGCCCCTGCACTCTCTCGGAGTCCTGGAAGACTATCTGGCTGCCCTGGCTGCCCTGCAAAGGCGAGACCTTCCTGCCCTCCGCCCGGTAGGGATCTTTTGCATGGTGGCAGATAATGGCCTGGTCGCAGAGGGGGTCAGCCAATGCGGCCAGGAGGTGACAAGTCAAGTCCTGGTCAATATGGCCGAGGGAAAGTCCACTGTAGCCATCATGGCCCAGGACTTGGGCCTAGACCTTTATCCTGTAAATTTGGGTGCAGCAGACTATTGCGTAAGTGCTTGCCCCAAGGCCGGCGTGATAGAGGCCGTGGTCCGGCCCCAAGGAACCCGCAACTTGCTAAAGGAAGCCGCCATGACCCGGGCAGAGTGCCTGCAAGCCCTGGTGACAGGTATTGCGCTTGCAGAAGCTGCCAAGGCTTATGGCTACCAAATCTTGATAGGCGGGGAGATGGGAATAGGAAATACATCTACCTCCAGCTTACTGTCTGCCCTCTTACTCAACTTGAATATTGAAAAGGTCTGCGGTCGCGGGGCAGGGCTTTCGGACCAAGGCCTAGACCACAAAAAGCAGGTCTTGCAAGTGGCCTATGACCGATATGCGGATCAATTAGCTGGCCAAGATATTACTAGTTATCTGGCTTCTGCCGGCGGCTTCGACATTGCAGCCCTGGCGGGATTGTATCTGGGTGCGGCTCATGCCCAGACCCCTGTCATCCTGGATGGCCTTATTTCTTACACCGCCGCCCTGGTGGCTTCGCGCTATGCCCCGGAGGTCATAGACTACCTACTGCCCAGCCATCAGCCCCGGGAAAAATGTTCGGCCGCTATCGCCCAAAGTTTAGGTCTTAAACCTGCCTTAGACTTAGATCTGGCCCTAGGAGAAGGGGCGGGTGCCCTCTTTCTCCTACCACTTTTAGATTTGACCTACGCGGTTTTTACCCAGATGCCCAGCTTTGAACAAGGTCAAGTAGAGGCTTACGAGGACTATGCAAGTCAGGATTCCCAGCAAGCTTAAGGTGCCAGTCATAGAAACAGAGGCTCAAGACCTGAGTCTACAGCCAGGCCAGCTGGTCTTGGCTGTAGGCGGTAGTAAATCGGGCAAATCTAAGCTCCTGGAAATTTGGGCCCAGGAAATGGCAAACCTTTGGCAGGTCCCCCTCTTGTATCTGGCTACCCTGGAAGTAGGAGATGATCCGGAAAATCAGGCGCGGGTAGACCGGCACCGAGCCCAACGAGCCGGTAAGGGCTTTGAAACCCTGGAAGCCAGCTGTCAGATCCGGCAAGTCTTGAAGGCTGAGAGTCTCAAATGGCAGGCAAAACCTGTCCTCCTCTTGGAATGCTTGGGTACTTTGACCGCCAATGAAATCTTCAGCCCTTGCAATCAAGCCCGGCAAGCATTTTGGGGCCTACCAGCCCACTATGACCAAGCCCCTGAGCCTGGCCTGGCTGGCAAGATTGCCCAAGACCTTTTGGCGGACCTTGCTTGGTTAAAAAAACAGACCAACCTGACCCTCATTGCCTCCAACGATGTCTTTAGCAATTGTCCGGCCCCCGACCCCTGGTCCCGGCTTTGGTTGGATACCCTAGGCCTGGTTCACTGTGGCCTGGCCCAAGATCCCAGCTGCCTTCTGGTGGAAGTGGCGGCGGGCATTCCTTTAGTCTGGTCCGGGTTCCCTTTAGCGAGTCAAATAAGGAGTGTACTCTGATGCCAAGAAAAGTCACCAGTACAAAGCAAGTCTGGATCCAACTCTGGCAGGGTGTCCTGACGGCCTTTTCGACCTTTTCTCTCTTTCCAGTCAAGACCTCCGCCTACCGTCCGGAAAATCTCCGCTTCACCTTGTCTGCCTTCCCCCTTGTAGGAGCGGCGATAGGGCTTTGCCAGGGCTCAGTCTTGCTTGTGGCCCAGGCTTTCAGTCTCCCTGGCCTTGTTTTTGCCCTCCTAATCTTTAGCCTGGAGGCTTACCTCACAGGCTTTATCCACCTGGACGGCTTGGCCGATGCCTCAGATGCCATCTTTTCTCGGCGCGATCGCGACCGCATGCTGGAGATAATGCATGATCCTCTGACCGGCCCCATGGCGGTCATTGCCTTGGTCATCCACAGCCTCTGGCAGATGATCTTCTGGTCCGACCTCTACGGCCTGGTGCCCCAGCATATTACTCAGGCCAGGCTCTTGATGACCCTGCTGGCCCTGCCAGCCTTCCTGCGGGCCTTATCCGCTGGCTTAACCCAGGTCATGCCCAAGGCCCAGAAGACCGGCATGTCCCGGACTATGGCCCCTCAATCAGACCCCCTGGCCAACCGTTTGTTGGCCTTACATGGCCTGGCCTGGGCTGTGCTTCTTGTCCTCGCCTTGACCTGGCGGGGGCTGGTCTTGGTCTTGGCCTTAGGCCTGGCTTGGCAGGCAGGTCGGACCTACTATATGAAAAGCTTTGCTGGTATTTCCGGTGACCTGGCTGGCCAAGCCCTCTGCTTGTTTTCTGACCTCAGTCTTCTGCTTATAAGCCTGCTCATACGCCTGTAGAAAGAGAGAAATCCATGATCTTAGTGTTTGGCGGTGCCGCCCAGGGCAAGACCCACTTTGCTGAGCAGCTACGTGACTCTTACCGGTCCGAGGGCCTAGACCTGCCCATTTATGACCTCCGCTTGATTTTGCCAGACCTCTCCAAACTGTCCCGGCAAGACCTGGATAGCCGGCTAGACTATCTACAGGCGGAGCTTCAGGGTCAGTACATCTGTATCTTGGAAGATATGGCTTGTGGCCTGGTCCCCATGGATGCGCAAGAGCGGCTCCTTCGGGAGTTTAACGGTGCCTTGCTGCAGAATTTAGCTGGTCGAGCCTCCCAGGTTTACCGGGTTTTCGTCGGTCTGGGGCTTTGCCTTAAAAATGAGGATACAGACTAATGCCGCTTGCCTGGGAATTCTCAAATCTCGCTCAAAGTAGCCTTTATCTAACCGCCCTCCTGGCCTTGGTCATAGACCTAGTCCTGGCCGATCCGCCTGGCTTGCCCCATCCTGTGGTCCTAGTCGGAAAAGCCATTAGTTTTTTTGACCGCCAGCTCAATCGCCCCCTCTTGACCCCAGCCCAGCGTCTCAGCCGCGGGGCCCTTTTGGCGGTTTTCTTGCCGGTTGGCCTGACCCTGGGCTTGCAAGCGATCCTCCGCCTCCTGTTCAGTCTAAATCCCTATCTCTATCTACTCTTTCGTCTGATCCTTGCTTGGCAGCTCCTGGCCCTTAAAGGTCTGGCCCAGGAAGCGGGGATGGTCGCACTTGCTCTCCGCACTCAAGGCTTAGGAGCGGCCCGCCTCCGCCTAGCTAGGATAGTGGGCAGGGATACAGCAGAACTCTCTGATACCGAGGTCATCAAGGCAACGGTCGAAACGGTCGCGGAAAATTTTGCGGATGGGCTTGTGGCTCCTTTGTTTTTCTTCGTCCTCTTTGACCTGCCTGGCATGTTCTTTTATAAGGTGATCAATACCATGGACTCCATGCTGGGTTACCACAATGCCCGCTATGAGGACTTTGGCAAGGCAGCTGCCCGTATAGATGACGTGGCAAACTTTTTTCCCGCCCGCCTGGCAGCTTTTTTTATGCTCCTGGCCACCCCCCTGGCTGGCCTTAACTTTCCCCAAGCCTGGCAGATTTTCTGCCGCGATCGCTATAATCACCTGTCGCCGAATTCTGGCCAAACTGAAGCTGTGGCAGCAGGTGCCTTGGGCCTCCAGCTGGGCGGCACCCACAGCTATGGGGGAGTAGAAATAGTCAAGCCCAGCATTGGCGATGCCAAACGGGCCCCAGAAATTCGCGATATCGATAAGACGATCCGTTTGCTCTATCTGGCTGCTGGAATAGCCTTCTTTCTCATTTTAGGCCTCCGCTATTTGATCTTGATCGTGGGCTTTTAGGATGCCTGATGGTTTACAAAGAACAAAAAAGGCTGTCTCGTCGGGCGCGAGGAGACAGCCTTGAATGCCTTGTTTGAAAAATTTTTCTAGGATCGTTTAAAGTCCAGGAAAATTGCAGACAGGGGAGGGAGGTCTAAGGTTAGCTTAGGCTTGGCCTTTTGTACAGCCAGTGGGGGAAGGGGAGCCAGTTCTTCTACTAGGCCAGAAACCTGTTCGCCAGCAGGATGATCTGTGCCCAGGAGCTGGCTGTAGGCCTGGTAAAGCGTGCTCCTTTGTTTGAGAAAAGTTTCCCTGGCTTGGGCCGCCTTGGTCTGGATCTCTTTAAGACGCTGGAGTTCATCCTGCTGGATAAGCTCTATAGCCTTAGGATCCAGAGGAACAGTCGTATAAACCTGGCCCTCCGTTTCGGGACCCAAATAAGCGGACCCACCCCACTTAGCATCGTCGGAGTTGAGGAGGAGGGTATAGGTCCCGCAAGTCTCCACTTGCAATTCATAGCCAGGCAGAACGGCAGGAGTCATATTTAAGACGACGAGAATTTCTTGATCTTTATAGATCCGGCTCACGGCAAAGACCGAATTTTCCTTGTCGTCCACTTGGACCCAGCGGAAGCCCTCCCAAGACAGGTCATCCATATAGAGGGCGGGTTGGGTCAGGTAGAGCCGGTGGAGGGCCCGGTTGAAATCCTGGATCTGCTTGTGGTGCTTGTGTTCCAACATAAACCATTGCAGTTCCTCATACTCACGCCATTCCACAAATTGGCCAAAGTCATTGCCCATGAAATTGAGCTTGCCGCCCGGATGGGTGAATTGCCAGGCGTAGCAGGTTTTTAGGCTGGCACATTGTCGCCAGATATCGCCAGGCATCCGGCCGATAATGGACTTTTTACCATGGACCACCTCATCGTGGGAATAGGGGAGGATAAAGCGTTCGGAAAAAGCATAGGTCATGGAGAAGGACATCTTGTTGTGGTGGTATTTCCGAGCATAGTAATCCACCGACATATAATCCAAACTGTCGTGCATCCAGCCCATGTTCCACTTGTGGGTAAAGCCCAGGCCGCCTTCCTCTACGGGCTTGGTGATGTGGGGGTAGGCGGTAGATTCCTCTGCAATGAGAAGGGCTTGAGGAAACTCCTCGGTCAGAATCTCATTACAGGTCCGGAGGAAATAGAGGGCTTCCAGATTGTCATTGCCTCCAAAGCGATTTTTTACAGACTCTGTCCGACCATAGTCTAGGTAAATCATGGACGATACGGCATCGACCCGGAGGCCGTCCAGGTGATATTCAGCGAGCCAATAGTAGGCCGAAGAGAGGAGGAAGGACTGTACCTCTGCCTTGGAGTAGTCAAAGACCATGGTTCCCCAGGCTTGCTGCTCGCCTAAACGAGGGTCTGCATACTCATAGCAGGGCGAGCCGTCAAAATGATAGAGTCCAAAGGCATCCTTGGGATAGTGGGCTGGCACCCAGTCTAAAATCACGCGGATACCAGCTTCATGGAGGGTATTTACCATGGCTTTAAAGTCATCGGGTGTCCCAAAACGAGAAGTGGGAGCAAAATAGCCGGTGACCTGATAGCCCCAGGAGGCATCCAGGGGGTGCTCCATGATGGGCAAAAGCTCGACTGCGTTGTAGCACATGTCCTGACAATACTCCGCCAGCTCACGACCAAGATCACGATAGTTATAAAAATTGCCGTCTGGATAAGTCCGCCAGGACCCGCAATGGAGTTCATAGATGTTCAGAGCTTGGGGGTCACGGGCTAGGGGCCGGGCCTTCATAAATTCCTGGTCGGTCCATTCAAAGGCAGGGGCATCGTAGATGATCGAGGCCTTTGCAGGTCTCGTCTCTTGATGAACGGCGAAGGGATCGGCCTTAAACACCAGGGCCCCGTCCTTGCCCTTTACCAGATATTGATAGCGGTCCCAGATCCTTACATCTGTGCGGAAGGCCTCCCAGATCCCTGTTTTAGGGTCTTTTTCCATAAAGTGCTGGCTTTCATCCCAGTCATTAAAAGATCCGCACAAGGCTATACTTTGAGCCTGTGGGGCCCATACCCGGAAAATATAGCCCTCTTGATCTCCTAGTTTGTAGGGGTGGGCACCCAGATACTTATAGGCTTGGTAATTTTTCCCAGTGTTAAAGAGATAAGCTTCGTTCATGGCAGATCCTCACTTCTTTGGCGACCAGGCCTTATAATACTTATAAGCCTAAGTATAGCGGAAATATCTCCGCATGAGGATGACTAGAATTTGCTATACTGCCAACAAAGACGTAGGCGCTTGACAGGTCCGGGCATTATGCTATAATTTCCTGTGCTTGTTTTCCCGCAAGTTTTTTTATTGTGGGAGAAATCGATAGATTAAAGCGACAAAAAGCTTGTTTTCTCAGATATAAAGGGAGGTACGGACATGGCTAAACCAGGAGCACGTGACAAGATTACCCTCGTTTGCAGTGAGTGCAAACAGCGTAACTACAACACTAAAAAGAACAAAATGAACACTACGGAAAAACTCGAAATGAGCAAGTACTGCCCATTTTGCCGTAAACACACCAAACACACCGAATCCAAATAATTTGACTGCGGAAAGAGGCTACCATGGCACAAGATACTAGCTCCAAGAAGCAGGACAAGAACAAGAAGTCCTTTTTTGATAAGGTAAAAACCTGGTACAAGGGGATTACTTCTGAACTTAAAAAGGTCACCTGGCCTGAAAAGAATAAGTTCAAGAAAAATCTGGCTGCTGTCCTAGTCATCATCGTGGTGGCTGTGATCACTATCCTGGTTTTTGACTCTCTCGTCTCTATGGTTCTGAACGTAACCGGCTTCTACGATGTCAAACAGGCCCCTAGCGCTAAACCGGCTATAACAGCGCCTGTTGAACCGGAGGTCACCACGATCGAGACCAGCGAAAACGAAGGTTAAGCTAGATGGCGGAACGCAATAAAGAAGAAGCCCTCTGGTATGTAGTCCACACCTATTCCGGCTATGAAAACAAGGTAAAACAAACCTTGGATATGATAGTCGAAAATCGTGGCCTCCAGGACTATATTCAGGAAGTTCTGGTCCCCACGGAAGATGTGGTTGAAATCAAGGATGGCAAGCGCAAGACTCACGAGCGCAAAGTCTATCCTGGCTACATTTTGGTCAAGCTGGTCTTAACCGACGAGATTTGGTACATCGTCCGCAACACACGCGGTGTTACTGGCTTTGTCGGCTCCTCTCCCACCAACCCGGTACCTCTGACCGACGAAGAACTCATGATCATCGGCCTGGAATCCAACTGGGAACCCATTGTGGATTACGGTGTAGGCGATTCGGTCAAGATTATTCATGGCCCTCTGGATGGTTTTGTGGGAACCGTGGAAGAGATCAACGCAGAGAAGAAAAAGCTTGTTGTCTCTGTCTCTATGTTTGGCCGGGAAACTCCGGTAGAACTTGAACTGACACAAGTCTTACGTATATAATCAGCAATTGTCGGCTCCAAAGCCGCGCCCAAGGCCAGCCGGCCTTGGTTAAAAGAACTGCAAGGCCTTCCGGGGCCTTTCAGCATAGATTAAAAGAAATTGGGAGGTGGCAAAATGGCCAAGAAAGTCATTGCCATGGTTAAGCTGCAGATCCCTGCAGCCAAAGCAACACCAGCGCCGCCGGTCGGACCAGCCCTTGGACAGCACGGTTTGAATATCGCGCAGTTCGTCAAGGAATTTAATGAAAGAACCGCAAAAGACGCAGGCATGGTTATTCCTGTCGTTATTACTGTCTATGCGGACCGTTCCTACACTTTCATTACCAAGACTCCGCCCGCCGCAACGCTATTAAAGAAGGCCGCGAAAATTGATAAGGCCTCTGGCGAGCCAAACAAGAAGAAGGTAGCGAAAGTCACCTGGGACGATTGTCTGGAAATCGCAAAAATCAAAATCTCTGAATCTAACGCTGCTGACCTGGAAGCTGGCGCCCGTATGGTGGCCGGTACTGCTAGGAGCATGGGCATCACTGTTGACGGTATGCCTGCCGTAAGCAAGGAGGCCTAGCTATGTCAAGAACTGGTAAGAGATATAAGGAAGCCTTTGCTAAGTACGATCATTCCCAGACTTATGACCTTGACGAGGCCATGAAGCTAGTTCTGGAAATGGCTACTGCTAAATTTGATGAAACCATTGAGTTGCACGCCCGCCTGGGTGTTGACTCGCGTCACGCCGACCAACAGGTCCGTGGATCTGTTGTCCTACCGCACGGTACTGGTAAAAGCGTGCGCACCTTAGTTTTTGCCAAGGGTGAAAAGGCTGAAGAAGCCAAGGCCGCTGGCGCAGACTATGTTGGCGCTGAAGACATGGTCGAGAAGATCCAGAAAGAAAACTGGTTTGACTTCGAAGTCGTTATCGCCACACCTGATATGATGGGTGTTGTTGGCCGTTTAGGCCGGGTCTTAGGTCCTAAGGGCCTCATGCCTAACCCTAAGTCTGGTACCGTTACCAATGATGTTACCAACGCAGTTAATGACGCCAAGGCCGGTAAGATTGAATATCGCCTAGACAAACAAAATATCATTCACTGCTCTATTGGCAAGGCCAGCTTTGGCGCTGAAAAGCTTCAAGAAAACTTTGATGCTCTCTTAGAAGCCATCATCCGTTCCAAACCTGCAGCCGCCAAGGGACGTTATATCCGTTCCTGCACCATTGCCTCTACCATGGGGCCTGGGGTTCGTGTCAGCACTGCTGGCCGCTAAATCCCCAAACTGCTGGGAAGACTTCAAGCTTAGACCTTTTACAGGCAAGGCCAAACTCTTCCCCGTAGTTTAACAAGATAAATACACCTGATCGCCGTAGACAGCCGGAGGCTATGCCTTAAATATTCCGGCCGAGGTGGAGATGTGGACTACTGTACCCCTCCGCTTCCTGGTGAGTGAGAGGGGTATTTAAATACATAAGGAGGTAAGAGAATGCCCAGCGATAAAATTCTCGCCAAAAAGCAAGCGGCCGTTGCGCTCTTAGCCGCAGACCTCAAGTCTGCCGAGTCTGTTGTATTTTCTGAATACCAAGGCTTAACCGTAGAGCAAGACACCCAAATGCGCCATGCATTCCGTGAAGGCAAGCTGAATTACCGGGTAGTGAAGAACACCCAGCTGCTCAGAGCCTTTAACGAGCTTGGTGTCACTGGCTTAGAAGAAGTTTTGACTGGTCCTACTGCCATTGCCTGGTCTAATGAAGACATTACACTGGCACCCCGTCTGGTCAAGAAGTACGTTGAAGACTTCAAGAAGATGAAGATTAAGGGTGGCGTCATCGAAGGTGCCTTAGCACCCCTCGACACGATCACCGCTCTGTCTAACATTCCTTCGATCGAAGTCCTGCACGGACAACTGGTTTCCAGCTTGATCTTCCCAGTTACCTCTCTGGCTATGACTCTTGGCGCTATGGCCAAGAAAGCCGAAGAGCAAGGCTTGGAAAATGTCAAAGATCTGGAAACTGGCCATGCAAGCTCCGATCAAGAGCCAGCCCCCGCAGAAGAAGCTGCGCCAGCCGCAGAAGCTAACCCTGAAGAAAAAGTAGAAGCCCCAGAAGAGGCTCCTGCTCCGGCCACTGAAGGCCAAGAAGAAACACCAGCAGCGGAAGAAAGCCCCGCTGAATAATTTGGGAGGAATACAAAATGGCAAGTGAAAAAATTAATGCCCTCATCGAAGAAGTTAAGGGCCTAAGCGTTATCGAACTGAATGACCTGGTCAAAGCCTTAGAAGAAGAATTTGGCGTATCCGCCGCTGCTATGATGACCGTAGCACCTGGTGCTGCTGGCGCAGCCGGTGCTGGTGCCGCTGAAGAAGAGCAGAGCAGCTTCGACGTTATCCTCAAGTCTGCTGGCTCCAGTAAAATTGGTGTCATCAAGGTTGTCCGTGAAATCACCGGCCTCGGCCTCAAAGACGCTAAAGCTCTGGTTGACGAAGCACCCAAGCCGGTCAAAGAAGGCGTTGAAAAAGAAGAAGCTGAAGAAATCGCTAACAAGCTCAAAGAAGCTGGCGCCGAAGTCGAACTTAAGTAGTTTCCGCTTCTCTTTAGCTCAACCAGCCCTGCTGGTTGCCTAGACTTTACGGAGCTGGTCCAATTCGGACTGGCTCCTTTTAATTTGGCCCAATCAGACTTAAGCCGTCCCGCTTGATCATTCGTGTTATGATTTGCCCATACGAAAGAAGTTGAGGTCCCCTTATGCCGACACCAGCACCCGCCCAGCCATTAATTGCTGACCGCCGTTTTTTCCATAGCATTGCCGAGCCGGGCTGGCTAGAGTTTCGGACTAGCCTGGAGATTGCCGCTCGCCTTGTCGACCTAGGCTGGTCTATTCAGTTGGGGAAAGCTTTGCACACGGAAGACCGCCTGGCCCTGCCGAGTGAGGCCAGCAAAGAGCATTATTGGTCCCGGAGTGGGATAGCTCGATCTAAGTTAACGGAGCTTTTTAGGCAGGTTCAGCAAGGGACCACTGCCCCAGACAAGCGGACTGGCAATCATGCGGCTCAGATGCCAATTGATGACCACGTCTTTGATGAAATTCTGGATTCTTATACGGGTGTGATAGCGGATTGGGACTCGGGTCAGACTGGTCCTTCCTTACTCTTCCGCTTCGATATAGATGCCCTGGCTATCGCGGAAAGCCAAGCCGAGAACCATCCGCCGGCCAAGGAAAACTTTGCCCAAATTAATGGACAAGCCTGCCATGCCTGTGCCCATGATGGGCATATTGCCTTGGGACTTGGTCTAGCCAGGCTTATCGCGGCCAACCCTAACTTCCAGGGCAAGCTTCGCCTAGTTTTTCAGCCGGCAGAAGAGTCCTGCCGGGGAGCCTACAGCATGGTCAATAAAGGCTTGGCAGATGGGGTGGATTACATGTTTGCCTGCCATCTGGGCCTGGGTATGCCTTCTGGTAAGATCGGTCTGGCGACCCGGGGCTTTCTGGCTAGCCAAAAATTCATGCTTGCGATTCAGGGGCAAGCAGCCCATGCGGCCTCGGCTCCGGAAATCGGTAAAAATGCCCTTTTAGCAGCTGCTAGCCTGGCCTTAAATTTACATACCCTTACCCAATATGGCCACAGTAAGGCCTATCTCAATGTGGGTCGCTTGGAGGCGGGTCAACTGCCCAATGTCATCCCCGAGTCCGCCCAGATGGAGTTTGAAATTCGGGCGACGGATGCGAAGACCATGCAAGACTTAGAAAGTAAGATGAAAACGCTGGTTCAGGGAAACTGCCAGGCCAGAGAGCTCAGCTACCAGTTGACCCGCGAGGGCTACGCAGAAGCCCTAGACCCTAGCTATTGCGATGCTTATGCCCAAGCAGGAGCCCAGCTAGCTCCGGTCTTGTCCAAGTTGGGTTTTCAGACTGAGGTCTGCCCTGATTTCGCCGCCTCTGAGGATGTTGTCACTTGGATGAATCAAGTCCTCCACCAGGGAGGCCAGGTTATGCACCTCATGCTGGGCACCCATACGGCCACGTCCCACCACCATCCCGCCTTTGATTTTGATGACCAAGACCTGCTTCCTGCCTTCCAGGCCTTGTGTGCTAGCGCGGCGGCCCTGACGGGCGTTTCCCTACAAGCCCATCCCAAGCATCAAAGATAGCCGGAGACCCTAGCTTGGGCTATAATCAATAAAAGCTATGTTTAAATACCTAAGCCTGCACGCATGGAGCAGAAAGGAAGAGGAATTATGTTAGATATTAATTTGTTGCGCAATGATCCGGATACTGTGGTGAAAGCTCTGGCTAAGCGGGGTTACGACCTAGATCTTAGTCACTTTCTGGAGCAAGACAAAGAATGCAGAGCTCTGATTCATGAAACGGAAGAACTGAAGGCCCTGCGCAATAGCAAGTCTGCGGAGATTCCCAAGCTCAAAAAAGCTGGTCAGGATGCAACTGCCCTCTTAGAAGAACTCAAGCAGGTTTCCGAGGAGATCAAAAATAAAGAAGTCGAACTCCAGGCTTTAGACAATGCCCAATACCAATTTATGATCGGCTTGCCCAATATGCCCCATGATGGCGTGGTTGCAGGCGGCAAGGAAAATAACCAGGTGATGAAGACCTTTAAGGAAAAACCTCAATTCGCCTTTAAGCCTAAGCACCATGTGGATTTAGCCGAAAGTCTGGGCTTAATCGATTATGAACGGGGCAGTAAACTTTCCGGTTCTGGTTTTTGGATGTATAGGGGCCAGGGAGCCCGCCTGGAATGGGCCCTGCTCAACTTCTTTATTAATGAGCACATTAAAGATGGCTATGAAATGATCCTCCCGCCCCACATCCTCAACTATGCCTGCGGCCTGGGCGCTGGCCAATTCCCCAAATTCTCGGAAGATGTCTTCCAGCTCCGGCTCCAAGGCAAGGAAGACGATGAATACGGCCAAGGCTTTGGCCGTTTCCTCCTGCCTACAGCAGAGACTGCCCTAGTCAACCTCTACCGGGATGATATCTTAGACGAAGCGGACCTTCCTATTAAGTGTTTTGCCTACACCCCCTGCTATCGGAGAGAAGCGGGTTCCTACCGGGCAGACGAGCGGGGCATGATCCGCGGCCACCAATTTAATAAGGTGGAAATGTTCCAATTCGTGAAGCCAGAAGACGATGAGGCGGCCTTAAAAGAGCTCATTACAAAGGCCTGCAGCCTGGTTGAAAAACTAGGCCTCCACTACCAGCTGGTCAAGCTGGCCGCAGGTGATGTCTCGGCCTCCATGCGGGAAACCTGGGATATTGAGGTCTACATTCCCTCTATGGGCGGTTATAAAGAGGTATCCTCTGTTTCCACCTCAGGCGATTACCAGGCGCGGCGTACGAACCTCCGCTTCCGCCGCCAAGATGGCAACAAGCCGGAATTCCTGCACAGCCTTAACGGGTCTGGCCTTGCCACTTCCCGGATTTTCCCAGCCATTTTGGAGCAAAATCAGCAGGCAGATGGCAGTGTAATTATTCCTGAAGTTCTCCGCCCCTATATGCAGGGCCAAGAAGTCTTAGAGCCTCGCAAGTAGAGCTTAGTCAATAAATCTTGCTACCCTAAGGGACCGTCAGTTAGGCGGTCCCTTATTTTCTTGATTAACTAAGACCGGGTCTCATGAACAGTCAATGGCGCCTACGGCGCCGCTTTATCGGTCAAGGACCAGTGACAGTTTATGTAGCCCACTCTAGCAATTATTTCGGATTTCTTGGATTTCAGACAAGTTTCCAAGTAATGGGTGGGTCTCCGTACCCAAAGCGCCCATTAGCTGCAGATTTGCCCTCATTAGCATCCACTTCTTGCAAATTTGCCCAAGGGCCCACCCATTAGCTGCAATAATGACGGATAATCCGGAAATCTGAGGTCTAGTCCCCAATAGTGTGTAAATTTGTAATTGCCTTTCTTAATTTTATATTAGGCTACTTTTGCTAGGTGGTACTGTTGGTTGGCAAGTCCGCCAAATCAGGGGTTTGCCAACTTTTTATACGCAGTAGATTGATTTCTGGCTCTTTCTACATTTACACCATTTTAGGGACGTGATCAAACCCGAAGCAACATAGACATCTGGCCACCCACTACTTGCGAATTTTTAAGCCCATGGGGAGGCCCTCCTCAGTGGGTTCAACAACTTAGCTGAGTGTAAGACTTAATTCACAATGGTTTTTCCTGTAAGACTAAATTCTGCTTCCCTCCCTTTGATGTGGAACTTACTTTTTCCCTTTAGTGGCCCCTTTAATATCTTGAAACAACATCTTGCAACACTCAGTGTAACTATGTTATTCTCGTGTTGCCGGAGGTGGTAATATGAAAAAAACTAGAACCAGAAAACAGGGGAGCTCTATTGTAGTAACACTTCCTGGAGCAGAGGAAGTTAAGCTCAAAAGTGGCAAAGACTATATGGTTACGTATACCCAAAATGGATCCATCATCATGGTACCTGAAATTACGGATCCTTTTCGTGTAGCTGAACCGGATGCCTTTTATGAGGCGGACTATTGGCAAGATGTGCCTGCAGCTGGCAAAGAAGAGATATAGCCTTTGTATCTTAAGGAGTAAAATTCAGTGGACCACACACGAGATCAATATGTTCCTGCAGAGGGCGACATTGTTTGGATCGATTTTGATCCGGCCAGCGGTAAGGAAATCAAAAAACGAAGGCCTGCCCTTGTCATATCGAAATACCAATTTAACCTTACTACCGGATTTGCCGTTGTTTGTCCTATCACTAGCACAGTCAAAAACTTTCCCACGCGCTATAGTTTGCCTGACACTACCCAGACCCATGGGCAAATCATTGTATCCCAGTTAAAGTCGTTCGATTTTAGCTGCCGCAAGCTAGAGTTTATTGAGCAGCTACCTGCTCAGGATCTGGCTATCATTCAACAAATTGTCCACTATATTTTTGCGAATTAAGGGGCGGACTAGCTAACTGGTTCTTGAGAGCTTAGTGGCCTTGGCCTAGGGGGGCGGTCGCGACTGGGAAGACCGGCTGGCCTTCTCCTCCGAGTTCGGCCAGGGCAGCCGATTCAGAGGCCTGCTCTGAGGCTAGTTCTTGGGCCTGGGCCTGGCTGGCTTGAGCTTGCTGGCTTTCCTGGACCTGGGCCTCTGCCTGCGACATAAAAGCATCTTGGGGATAGCTATAATCGGCATCCCAAAGGAGCCATTCTCCGTAGCCTGCCGCATAGACAGCATCAATTTGCTGGCGAATTTGTCCACCGCCGTATTCTATAAAATACCCCTGGGGGAGCCAAGAAGCTGTAAAGGCTTGAAGCCAAGGCCTTAGCCGGGTATAGCCAGCCTGCTTGCTCGCGCGTTCCCCATCTATAATGGCGTTCTCAATAACAGCGTAGGGTTCGGTATCAGGAGCAGGGAAAAAGTCCCGCCCAATATAGGAGCCCACGCCATTGCCCTGGCTGCCTAAAGAGGCGTTGGCGTAGTGGGAGGGGTAAATCATGGGGCAAATGCAGTCAATCCCAGTCAAGCCAATGGTGGACCAGTTCTGTCCAATGAGCTGGCCATCTACTTCAGATGACATAACAATAGAGAAAAGGTCCGCGGAGATGGGAACGCCTAACTTTTCTTGAATTTCAATTCTGGCGGTTTCTAAGAAGCGATTGATGGCGTATTGCTTAGGAATCTTTTCTTCGACTCTGGCAAAACTCGGGTCAGCGCCTGATTCCGGTGATCCTGTGGGAAAGCGGACATAGTCAAACTGAATTTCATCTGCTCCCATGACTACGACCTCTCGGGCAATATCCAGGAGATAGGCCCAGACTTCAGGATTATAGGGGTCCGCAAAGGCTAGACCACCCTCTAAGGGGTAGTAGAGGAGCTTGCCGTCCTTATCCTGGATGCAGAGGTCGGGCCGGGCCTGGGGCATGACTTCATCTTTAAAGCAGACCAGCCGGGCAATGACCTTTACACCAGCTTCGTGACAGCGGGCAAAGGTGGCAGGGAGATCAATCGTGCCGGAGTCCGCCCCCATTTCTTGGGCTAAGGGGACCTGGGACTTATAGGTGAGTCCCCAAGATTCTTTGACATCGATGACAAAGGCATTGACTTCTGTAGTGCTAGCAAGTTCGAGGCCGGCTTCTAAATCCTTACCAGAACCGAGATAGATCCCCTTCACGGGATAAAGGCTTTTATAGGCTTTTTTGTCCTTAGCTAGAACCTGGGGCAGGGGGCCGAAGTAGTCATTCAGCAAATCCTGCATGTCGGGGTCCTTAATGGATAGAGCCTGGGGCGGTGGGGGCGCAGTAGCTGTCACCTGCCGGGGCGGGTCCGTGGCCTGGACTTCTTGGCTTTGTTTGGACTTTTCTTCCTGGTAGAGGAGGAAAAAAACACCCAACTGGAGGCCTATGAGGGCCAAGATGGCAAGAGCCCGCAGGTAAAAGCGGGGGCCTTTGGGGAGTTTGGGGTCATTGAGAAAGATGCTTTGCATAGAGATAAGAATACCACAATGGAA
The DNA here is from genome assembly GCA_028724525.1 of Clostridiales bacterium. Taxonomy (GTDB): domain Bacteria; phylum Bacillota; class Clostridia; order Saccharofermentanales; family DTU023; genus SFFI01. The sequence goes on along the minus strand of JAQYCV010000033.1, from coordinate 102,672 downwards.
GGCTTTTTGGCCGGCCTGCTTGCTGTCGATGTAATTTGTTACAATAAATACATGGAAAACATCTTGCCCCCAGACTATCGCGGTCCCGCCTCCTGGACGACAGTTGCCAAGGAGGCTCAAATTGAATTTGAAGAGCGTCGGTCCCGCTTTATTGGCATTTGTCTTCCCTTGACCAGTGGGGAGGAGGCCGAGGCGAGGCTGACCCAATGCCGGGCTGGTTATCCGGATGCCAGACACTGGGTTTATGCCTGGCGGCATATCTTCCCAGAAATTGGAGGCAAGTATTCTGATGATGGTGAGCCCAAGGGGACAGCGGGCTTGCCCGTCCTGGATGTCCTGCGCAAGGGTGGGGTAGACCAGGCGCAGATTTTGGTGGTCCGGTATTTCGGGGGCATCCTCTTGGGAACCGGAGGCCTGGTCAAGTGCTATACCCAAGCTGCCGTCCAAGCCCTGGCGGCAGCAGGCCTTGTCACCATGGTCTTACAGCTTAAAATGCGGGTTATGGTCTCCTATGCGGTTTATGACAGCCTGCGCTACAAGCTAGAAGCAGCTGGTTTCCACCAGGAGGCGGCAGATTTTGGCCTAGATGTCGAGTGGCTAGTAGCCTTGGATCCAGCCAGGGAAGGAGAGCTCCGGGCCATAGTAGCTGAACAAAGCCAGGGCCAGGGCATCTGCCTGCCGGAGGGCCTAGCCTATGCCCCCAAAGTTGCTGATGAGCTAGGGGGTATCGACTAGGCTCTAGGGCTTTTGTTATAATCAAATTTAGTTGATAAGAGCTTTTTAGGGCTCAAATCTGAGCTAAAGGCTCAGTTAAAAAGGAGTTTATATGTCCGGACATTCAAAATGGAATAATATTAAGCGCCGCAAGGGTGCCCAAGATGCTGCCAAGGGTCAGATTTTTACCAAGCTGGGTAAGGAAATTCAGATGGCGGTCAAGCATGGCGGCCCAGACCCTAATACCAACCGGGCCCTAGAAGATGCTATCCGCAAGGCTAAGTCCAACAACATGCCTAACGACAGCATCAACCGGTCGATCAGCAAGGCCTCCAGCAGTGATTCTGCTGACTTCGATGAGATGATCTACGAGGGCTACGGGCCTGGTGGCGTAGCGGTTATTCTGCGGAGTTTGACGGACAACCGCAACCGTACAGCTGGCGAGGTTCGCCATCTCTTTGACAAGTCCGGAGGCAACCTGGGTGAGTCCGGCTCTGTCGGTTTTATGTTTGAACGCAAGGGTTCTATTATCCTGGATAAGGAACGCTATCCCGATGATGAGACTGTTATGATGGAGGCCCTAGACGCGGGTGCGGAAGATATCACCATCCAGGATACTTACTATGACGTCGTTACCGCTCCCAATGAATTCCACCAGGTGATGAATGCCTTGCAAGAAGCGGGCTATGCCATTGAAGATGCTAGTGTGGACTATAAGCCCCTGACCCTGACCAAGCTGGAAGATCCAGACGACCAGGGGCGTATGGAGAAGCTTTTGGAGAATCTGGAAGACTTCGAAGACGTCAACGATATCTGGCACAACTGGGACATGCCTGAGGACGCGGACCAAGACTAGTCCACGCCTGGAGGCCATATGCTCCTTAGTGTAGAGGGGCGGAAAAGAGAATTAAGTCATGTTCGATTTCCTCTTCCATAAACGCCGGGATAGGTCCGCTAGCCGAGATAGATCGGAGAATAGTCAGGACCGTCTGCCCCCGGTTAAGGCGGAGGAAATTCTTTTTAACCCCCTGGGTCGGATAGCCTCTGCCGTTAAATCTTCTGTCAATGAACTCAACCGGTCAGCCGAGTTAGAGACGGAAGAACAAATGAAGCAGAACTTGAGCCAGATTGCCGTGGTCGCTTTTGTCGGCCCCTCTGGTACAGGTAAATCCACCCGGGCCATCAAGGTGGCCAAAGAAAACGGGATCAATTATATCATTGACGATGGGATCCTGATCCATGGGTCATCCATTGTGGCAGGCTCTTCTGCTAAAAAAGCAGCCACCAAGATTGAGTCTGTGAAGGCGGCTATTTTCGCGGATGAAACGCGGGCACAAAATATGCGGCGAGCCCTCTTGGAAGAAATGCCACCCGCCCTCATGATCCTGGGCACCTCCCGGGACATGATCGACCGGATATGTCAAAGCCTTGGCCTGTCTAAGCCCTCCATGCTCATCCGGATTGAAGATATTTCTACAGAGGAAGAGCGGCGAGAAGCCAAGGAAACTCGCATGACAGAGGGCAAGCACACCATTCCGGTCCCCACTATGGAGATCCGACATGAATTTTCTGGCTCTCTGGCCGAGCCCCTCAATAAGCTCCGCCGGCGTTTTGACCGGACGGACAAGGGCTTTGTGGGTGAAGGGGAGAGGACCGTTGTCCGGCCTACCTTTTCTACCCTAGGCTCCTACTCAATCTCAGATGATGCCATGGCCCAGATGGTCCGTATCTCCCTCAAGCAAGTAGAGGGAGTCGGGCAAATGCGGCATTTCCGGGCGAACAAAGAGCCTTACGGGGCCAGCTTTGCTATCACTATCTCCCTCCACTATGGCTATCCTGCCCAAGAGGTCATGCGGGCTGCCCAGGCCCGGGTCGCAGCGGATGTGAGCCGCTACACCTCTATCAATGTCTTAAAAGTGGATATCAGGGTGGACCGTTTAATTGCCCCAAATCCCGCCGCACTGGTTTGTGAGGGCTAGCCTGGCGAAAAGTTTGCCCAAATCGACAATTATGTATAAAATGTTTACGTATTCTTACAAATCTATTACGCAAGTGGCTCTGTAGCCTGTATATTTATCAGGATGCTTGCGTTGAGGAGGTACAGTAATGAACCAAGATAATAGTGGGCGCCCTCATGGTCCAAATCCCATGCCCTATAATACGCAAGCCGCAGGTATGCCCCGGACCAATTCACCAGAGCCCCCCTTTGAGGATCTTCCTCCCGTAAACCCCCAAGGCCAGCCACAAATGGCGTATGCCCCTAGCCAACCTTATGACTATAATCCCCAGCCTCAGGGTCAAGGCTACCAGCCTGACCCTGCCATGAATTCCTATACCGGGCCATATAACCCTCAAGCGGGGGACTATAATCCGCAAGCACAAGCGGGCTATACCAACCCTGTCCCTCAGCCAGAAAATCTCTACGACCCCGCCTATCAAAATCAGGCGACAGGCCAATATGATGCCTACCAGGCTGGCCAAGCCTATGCCAGCCGCCCCCAGGGTCAGCCCCAGGGCCGCCCACGTCCTCGTGGACCCCAAGGTCAGGCCAGATCTAGCCGTCCAGGTGCCTCTACTTATGACTTCACCAAACAAGTTGGTGAGTTTTCTGGCTTATTTAAGCATTACTTTTCTTCTAACCCCAGTCAGGCTCTGAACCAGGATTTGTCCCTGGTCTCCTGGATTATCCTTTTAGCTAGCAATATTCTCTTCTATGCCTTGGCCCAGGCCACCTTTGCCTCTCAAGGCATTGCTGCGGCCTTAGCAAACCTCGGCGATGTCGGGGGCCTTTTCAGTGGCCTCTTAGGCGCTGGTAGCTTTAGCTGGGGTTCTAGTTTTGGCCTGGCTCTTGTCCAGCAGACCCTGGTCCTCCTCCTCTACTTCTTGGCTGCCTGGATCTTTTCCGGTATGGGGGGCGAGGCTAAGTTACCTGCCTTGCAGTATCTGAAACTCGTTTCTTATACCACGGTTTTGCAGACCCTCCTGCATTTCGTGATTATCTTTATCTCTCTGATCTCGGTGAGCTTTGCTGCTAGCCTTCTGGTCCTGGCCAAGTACACCCTCTTCTTTAGCTTCACCTATGTCCTAGATGCTATTTATCCCAAATCTAGGTCCAGCCGCTATTGGCTCTATTTCATTCTGCTTTTCCTCATCACCTTGGTGGGATAAGCAATGCGAATCCTACATTTTGCCGACCTGCATTTAGGCAAAAATCTCAGTGGTTTTTCCCTCCGGGACGACCAAGCATACATCTTAGATGAAATTCTGAATATCGCCCGCCGCGAAGGGGTTGACGCCCTGGTCCTGGCGGGCGATGTTTTTGACCGGGCCAACCCTTCTCAGGAGGCCTTGGAACTCTTTGACCAGTTTATTTCCCGCTTGGCAGCCGAGGCCCTTCCCCTTTATTTAGTATCGGGCAATCACGATTCTGCTAGCCGCTTAGGCTATGGCCGGACACTTTTCGCCCAGCAGGGGATCCATCTAGGGGCCCAAATCCAGGACCAGGCCCAAGTCTTTACTTTAGGGGAGGGGGAGGACCGCCTGGACCTCTACCTCCTGCCCTATGCCAGGCGCTATGACTTAAGACAGGTCCTTGCGGCCAGGGAGACTGGCCCGGATTACAGCCAGGCTTCCTATCAAGACTTGATGGCCGCTTACCTGGCGCCTAGCCTAGACCGGGTGCGCCGCCGCAGGGCCGAGGGTATCCCTTCTATGATCCTGGCCCACCTCTGGCTTGTTAATCGGGACCAGGACAGCCTGGTGTCCGAATCAGAATTTCCTTCTCTGGGTATGGTGGAGCAAGTCCCCCTCGATCTCTTTGCAGACTTTGATTATGTCGCCCTAGGCCACCTCCATCGCCCCCAGGAAGTGAGCCCGCGGGCAGTTTATCCAGGTTCTCCGCTGGCCTATTCAGCCTCGGAAGCCAACCAGGATAAGCGGGTTATTATCATCGAAAGCCAAGCAGGCCAGATCCAATGGAAAGCCCAGCCTTTACAGCCCCTCTATCCGGTCCGAAAAATCCAAGGAGCTTTTGCAGACCTCCTGGACCCTGTTCAGACGCCTGATCCAGAGGCCTATATCTTTGCCGAACTTACTGACAACCAGCTCGTCCTAGATGCCTCCCTCAAACTCCAGGCCCGTTATCCTAAACTCTGCGGCCTCATTTTTTCGGCTTATGCCCAGGCTGCCAAGCAGGCTAGCCATACAGCCAAGCAGGCCTTTTCTACCCAGGAGTTTCCGGATCTTTTTGCCCGTTTCTTCCAGCAAGAGACAGGGCATGCCTTAAAGGCTTCGCAAGCAGACCTGGTCGGCCAAGTGCTAGCTGACTTACAAGAGGGAGGCCAAGCATGAGGCCCCTTCATTTGACCCTCCAGGCCTTTGGGCCTTTTATCGACCAGCAGACTGTGGACTTTCAGAGCCTGGAATCTGGCCTCTTCTTGATCTCTGGTCCCACCGGGTCTGGCAAAACTACCATCTTCGATGCCCTAAGTTTTGCCCTTTTTGGCCAGGCTTCGGGGACCTGGCGTAAACAGCGCAATCTACGGTCAGACCAAGCTGGTCCTGACCGAGAGACCTTTGTCCGTTTGGAATTCAGTCAGCAGGGGAAAATCTACTGCATTGAGCGTAGCCCTAGCTACGAGCGGGCCAAAAAAGTGGGATCAGGGACAACCAACCAGCCCGCCCAGCAAGTCCTCAGCTTGCCAGATGGTCGTATCTTGACCAAGCAGGAGGATATTGATGAACAGATGCGGACTATCCTGGGCATTGGGGTGGACCAGTTCCGCCAGGTTTCTATGCTAGCCCAGGGGGAATTCTCTAGCTTCCTGCAGGCAGGGTCTCAAGAACGATCAGATATTTTAAGGAGAATTTTTCAAACCGACCAGCTCCAGGTCTTCCAAAATCGCCTTAAGGAGGCTTTTCAAGAAGCCAAGGGTCAGCTCCAGGAAGTTCGGGCCCAGGCCCGCATCGTCCTGGAGGGCCTGCAGTTCGTATCGCCAGACCTCCTGGAGGCCTGGCAGGACTTGCGCAATCAAGGCCAGGAAGAGTTTTGGGATGTGAGCCTCCCCTTGGGCCTCCTGGCCAAAGAAAAAGAGCGCGATGCCGCCCAGCTTTTTGTCAATGCCCAGGAACTAGAGACCCTCAGCGATCAGCAACAAAAGCTGGCTCTGGACCTAGCCCAAGCCAAGACTATCCTCGACTTAGCCGCGCGCTGGGCCAAGCTCCAGCAAGATCTAGCCGCGGCAGAAGCCGCCTGCCAAGACATTGGTCAGAGAGAAGAGGGCTTGGCTCGCCAGCTAGAGCTCCTGACCCAGATGACTGCCCGTCGTCCAGACTTTGACCAAGCCAAGGCCCGCTTAGACCAGCTTTGCCAGGACCAGGAGGACCTGCAGGCCCAATACGCTAAAGATTTTCTGTCCCGCCAAGCCCAGATCAACCGCCAGCGCTTGGCCTTCCAAGACCAGGCAGAGGCTAGGCAAGCTAAAGCTCAAGAAGCCCAGTTGATCCAGGCCAGCCTGGATCAATATGACAAGCTCGCCAGCTTAGAAGATCAATTGAAGCAGGCCCAGGACGGCCTAGAAGCGGAGGCCAAGACTTTTCGCCAGGCTCAGGCCCAGGCCGAAAAATCCGCCCAGGCTTGGGCGGATTGGCAGGCTCAGGAACAAGACCGGCTCAAAGACCTGGCCCACCAGGCTCGTCTCTTGGCGGCGACTTTGCAAGAGGGCCAAGCCTGTCCTGTTTGCGGTTCCCTCCATCACCCGCATCCGGCAGATGGACAGACGGAGGCGCTGAGTTCCCTTGCTCTCCAGCCAGAAAGCCTGACAGACCCAGAGCTTTTAGAGACTCAGGCCCAGGCGGACGCCCAGCTACTGGCGTCTGCCCAGACAAAGCTAAATCAGCTGGAGCAAGAGTTTGAGCTTATTCAAGCCCAGTTGAAAACCCGGAGGGAAGACCTGGCCTATGCGAGCCGGGCAGAGGCCGAACAAGTCTTGGCCACTTGGGAGCAAAATCAGCGGGCTTGGGCAGAACACCAAGCCAAGTTGCAGGCAGAAGAAGAGCAGATCCAGGCCCAAGACCAGGCCTACAAGGCCCAAAGGGACTCTTTGGCGGGTCAGAGAGCGGAGGCGGAGAGCCAGTGGCAAAAGCAAGAGGACCACATCCTGGTCCTTCTGAAAAGCTTTGGCCTAGAGAGCTTAGGAGAATATGAAAATCTGGGCCTGGATGCGGCCCAGATTAAGGCCCAGCTGGACCAGGTCCAGAAAGACCGCAACCGGCTCCAGGCCTTGCAGCTGGAAGCCACAGCTTTTCAGAAAAACTGGCAGGTCCCGGCCCAATTACCCGATCTGGCCCAAATGCAGGCTCGCTATGACAGTTTGAGTAAAGCTATAGAAGATCTGCGTGCCAGCCAGGCCAATATCCAGAGCCGGCAAGGGCAAAATAGCCGACTAGAGGCCCAATTGACCCAATTGGGCCAGGAGCTTGCCCAGCTGGAGCTTGAGGTCAGTGATGTGCAAGAAGTCAGCCAGGCTGCCAATGGCCAGTTAAAAGGCGGCATCAATAGGGATTTTGAGACCTTTGTCCAGGGTTATTATTTCCAAGGCATTCTCGAAGCAGCCAATATTCGGCTCGGGGCCATGACGGGCCAGCGCTACCACCTGGTGCATGCGCAAAACCCTGTGGACCGCCGTAGGCTTGCTGGCCTGGAGATGGAGGTCTGGGACAGCTACAGCGGCCATACGCGGGAATTGTCCACTCTGTCCGGGGGTGAGAGCTTTCAGACTGCCATGGCCTTAGCCTTGGGCCTGTCAGACGTAGCCCGAGCCAGCCAAGGGGGTCTGGCCCTAGAAACCCTCTTTATAGACGAGGGCTTCGGCAGCCTGGACCGCGAAAGTCTTCACCAGGCCGTGACCACTCTTTTAGAACTTTCTTCGGGTTCCTATCTCTGCGGCCTGATTTCCCACGTCGAAGAGCTTAAAGAACTGATTCCCCAGCGCCTAGATGTGCATAAAACAGAGCAAGGCTCCTACATCGTCAATAATTTGGCCAAATAATGTGGAATAGGGGAGGAAAAGTTCATTCAAGATCAGGCTTCCAGGTCCCGCTATTTCTGTTAAACTAGTCATGTAATGTGCAAGTAGTAGAGGAGTAACTCTCGTGTCATCTCACCCGACCCAGCCGGCTGACGCCGCCGTGTCAAAATCTGTGCCTAAGCCTCAGCAAGCCGATGCATCGCCTCGGTCTATTAATGCTACCCTGCCTAAGTCAGAATTACCGGATGCAATTATTTCTGTCCGTGATCTCTATAAAATCTATCGGGTAGGGGACAGCCGGGTCCACGCCTTGGATGGGGTGAGCTTTGACATCCGTAAGGGTGAGTTCTGTGTCATTGTTGGTACCTCAGGTTCTGGTAAATCTACCCTACTCAATATGCTTGCGGGTTTGGAGCCTCCCAGCAAGGGCCTGATCCTCATTAATCGCAAGAATATTGTGGGCTTGACAGAAGATGAGCTGGTCGATTTTCGTCGGGAGCATGTGGGCTTTGTTTTCCAGTCCTTTAACTTGGTTAAATCTATGACAGCCCTGGAAAATGTTGCCCTGCCCCTGGTTTTTCGCGGCGAGCCCAAGGCCCTCCGCATGAAAAAAGCCGCTGTCCTCCTCCACATGCTGGGTCTGGCCAAGCACATGTACCACCGCCCCTCAGAAATGTCCGGCGGTCAGCAACAGAGGGTGGGTATAGCTCGGGCCCTGGTGGTCAACCCCAACATTATCTTTGCGGATGAACCTACGGGTAACCTGGACTCTCATACCTCCACGGAAACCATGGACCTCATCCAGGAAATCTCTAAAAAACACCAGCAGACCATTATTATGGTTACCCACGACGATAAATTAGCAGAATATGGCGATCGTATTTTCCGCATCAGTGACGGCAAAATTATTTCGGTCGAAAAAGGAAAGATGAGTTATGAAGCAAGAACCGGTCAACACGCATAAGATTATCTCTGTGAAAACCCTTCGCCCCCTGGGTTGTCACTCTACTTCAAGGGCAAGCGGTCTGGGAGTAGGTCAGGCGGCTATACCCGCTCCCCGGATTTTTAGGCTGGCCTATCTCGTCTGCCTACTCTTGCTTGTCAGTATAGTTTTAACAGGTCCTGCCCCACTCGTCAGTGCTGAAGAATCGCAGGTTACTACTGCTACTGTTACTGTGCCTACGACTACAGATCCCTCAACAAATCTGGATCTCGGGCGGGTCAACAAGTCTTCCGAATACCCCTTCCGCATCGCAGCTTCTTTCAATCCGCCTGTTTTTTATACCGATGCCTTTGACTTCGTGCAATTTGACATCGCGAACGTCTCGGACGCCACCTTGCAGATTCAGGAAATTTTCTTAAATTCTTCAGGGGATGGTTTCCCTTTTGAATCGCTTTATACAAAGGTCATGGGTGTGGCTGGCAACGATGTTTTGGAACCGGGCGAATCTACTACGATCACTATTGATCCCCAATGGGTGAAGTCAGGTACGCCTGATGGGTACTATAATTTAAGTTTTACTATTCGTTACAGCGATACAGCGGGTCAGTCAAGCTACAATTTTGTCTATGAACAAACCCTGTCCTACACCATCCGGGTCGTTGGCAATCCCGATAACAAGAGCAATAGCCGGATCCTTCTGGCCCCGGCCCTCCTTGCCTCCCAAACGGGTACCTACGGCCAGGCCCTCAACCTGCAATTCGGCCTGATCAACCGAGGCTTTGACCCGGTCGATATTATCTCTATTACCCCTGTTATCAAGGGAGAGGCCGATAGCTGGCCTTTTGTGATTGGCCAGACCGACTATACCCAGGCGGTGGGCAGGCGGCTCTTGCCTCTAGCTCCCGGGGCCAGCGCCGGCAGTGAGGCTTCTGGCACCATGATCCTTGCTAATTTTGGCCCCTTAACGGTCCGGGAAGACGTAACCTCCGGTCCCAAACAAATTGAATTTTTAGTCAAACACAAGTACGGCAACCAGGAAATCCAGGAATCTACCTTCCCCATCTTCGTCAATATCGTTGGCAACCCGGCAGAAGATAATAAGGGCCAAGGCGGCAACCAGGAGGTTTGGCCGGACTCTAAGCCCCGCCTGATGTGCACGGGTTTTACGACCAATCCAGGCAAGGTCCAAGGGGGAGAAGACTTTAAGCTTACCCTGACCATCAAGAATACCTCTGCCCTCATGGGGGTGCAGAATATCCGCCTGGTCGTTTCTTCTGACCCGGTGGGGGACGCCGCGGTGCCTCCCTTTATTACGGAATCAGGTGCCTCCTCGGTTTTCATCCCCTGGATTGACCCCGATTCAGAGTACAATTTGGACCTCATGATGACTGCCTCGGTCCAGGTACCGCAAAAGGCTTATCCTCTCAAGCTGGAGATGGAGTATGAAGACGTCAAAGCTTCTCCCATCCAGGCCAATGAGGCGATCTCCATCCAACTCAACCAGGCTGTCCGCATGGACCACGGCAAGATGGAGCTTATGCCCGAGGAAATCAATGTCGGTCAGCAGACCAGCCTCAACTTCCCCTTATATAACAAGGGCAAAACGACTCTTTACAACGTTACTGTATCCGTTCCCGAAAACCAGGGGATTACGGGTGATGAAGTGTTCTTGGGCAATATTCAGGCCGGGGCGAGCTCCCTGGTGGACATGATGATCACCGCGGAGTCTGTTTTCTCGCCTGAAGACCCCCGCATGCTCCAGATCAGTTATGAAGATGAAAACGGCCAAGTATCCTCTGAGGATATCGAGTTCAAGCTCACTGTCATGGAGGATATGGGGATGGGGGATATGGACTTTCCTGGTGGTGATATGCCGCCTTGGATGGATGATCCCTCTATGGGAGAAATGGAGACACCCACTGGCCCTCTGGCTATTATGCCCCTCTGGGCTTGGATTCTCTGCGGCCTGGGCCTCTTATTTGCCCTCTTGGGCCTGATCTTGGGCCTGCGCAAGCGCAGACGGAAAAAGCGGATGACCATGGAGGACGAGGCCTACTTTAGAGACCTCATGAGCTAATGCGTTTTACTGACCAAATCAAAATGGCCCTCTCCAGCCTATGGAGGAGGAAGTTGCGGTCTGGCCTCACCATTTTGGGCGTTGTCATCGGCACAGTCGCCATTGTTGTCATGCTCTCCATTGGGATTGCCCAGCAGCAATTTATGGAAGAGGCGATTGGGTCGAGCCGTGAACTCCAGGATATTCGGGTCTATGGGTCGGGTGGCTTTTTTGGCCCGAGCGGCCAGAATGACAAGTCTAAGAAACTAGACGACAAGGCTCTAGCAGAGATTTCTGCCCTGCCCCATGTGGAATATGTGTCTCCTCTTTTGCGGATTGATGTAGCCTTTTTCCTAGGCCCCTACGAAAACGTGCAGAGCATAGAGGCCTACAGCCGGGAATATCTAGATGATTTGAGTTGGGAATTTGAAGAGGGATCTTTCCCTTCTCCAGATGAATACCAGGAGGGCAAGCTGCCCCTGGCCATTGGCAAACAATTTAACTACCAGTTTTATAACACCAAGTCTCGTGACCCGATGCGTGGTTTCTGGGGCGGTGATCCCGACCAAGAACAGCCACCCCCGGACGTGAATATGTACGAAACGCCCGTCTTCGCCATCTTTGATACACAGGCCTATTGGGAGGGCAAGTTCGGAAATCAATCCTCTGACGAGGGAGGCAGTAGTCAGCCGGTTAAGGCTCCGAAAAAGTTCCTTGTCCAGGCGGATGCCATTATTGCACCTGGCAAGCTGGGCTATTCTGAATACGACTATGGGATCTACACGGACATCGAGCCCGCCAAAGAATTCCTCAATATGGTCTTTAAGGGTAAGGCCTGGCCCAACCAGCCCCAAACCAAAAGCGGCCGGTCCACTGGCCAAATTATCTATAGCCAGTTGGTAGTTAAGTCCGACTCTATCGACGAGACCATGAATCTCACCAAGTCCATTCAAGACCTAGGTTACCAGGCCAATTCCAATGCTGAATACATTCAGCAGATGCAAGAGTCCTACTCCCGGACCCAGACCATGCTAGGTGGTATTGGCGGCATCTCCCTCTTAGTCGCAACCATTGGTATTGCTAATACCATGATGATGGCTATCTATGAGCGGACTAAGGAAATCGGGGTCTTTAAGGTCTTGGGCTGTAATCTCAAAACCATCCGCAACCTCTTTCTCCTGGAGTCAGGTATGATTGGTCTCATTGGGGGCGTGATCGGCCTGGGCCTCTCCTATGGCGCTTCCTACCTCCTAAACCATTTTGTAGGTCAGGGAGAAGATGGGGGCGGCATGCTCATGGGCATGATGGGCGGGGGCCCTGGACAAGCCAATTCCATCATTCCCGCCTGGCTGGCCTTGATGGCCTTGGCTTTCTCTATCCTTATCGGCATGGTGGCCGGCCTTCTGCCTGCCTTACGTGCTATGCGGCTCTCGCCCTTAGAGGCCATCCGGACAGAATAGGAGGGCAAGATGGCAGAAATCACCGAAAAATTTGAGGCTATTCGCGCGACTCTTGCGAGCGGGCAAAATACTGAGGCTGCCCATATTCTGGAAGAGGTGAAGGAAAAATTTTCCCAGTTACGGCCGGCCCACCGGTCTGAGTTCTACCTCTTGGAGGGGACCCTTTACAAGCAGGAAGGCCAGTGGGAATTGGCCCATGAGGCCTTTAACCAGCTCTACAGCGCAGGCTTCCGCCGGGATGAACCCTATAACCAAACCCAGGCCCTGCAAGAGATAGGCGAGCTCTACTGCCTCCAAGGCAAGATAGCCGAAAGTCTGGCCTCTTATCGCAAGGCCTTGCGGATCTTGAACTCCCATATGGAGGGTTACCATTCTAAGCTTTCCCGCAACTATCTGGGCCAGGGTCAGTGTTTTTTGCAGGCTCAAGACCCTGATACAGCGATCATGTATTACCAGCTGGCGAAAACCTATGCATCGTCAGATAAGAACTTAGCCTTGGAAGCCCAGGCCTTTTTAGCCTTGGCCGAGGCCTATGGCCAGCTAGGGAAGCCCCGGGAAAACTTGCGCTATACCCGGTCTGCCCTCACGGCCTTTAAACAGGCAGGATTGGACCAAGAGGCCCAAGCCGCAGAGCGCCAGCTCCAAACTTTAGAAGAATAATTGCAGAAAAGGAAGGATTCCCTATGCCTACACAAAACAAGGACTGCCCCAAGGGCCCCGCTCAGAAGTATTATGACCTCGCAGACCAAGCCATGGAGGAAATTCTGAAAATCTGTGCTATCCCCAGTCCCTCCGGCTATACCCAGCAGGTGGAAGCTTATCTCATGGACCGCCTGCAAGGCCTCGGCTTTAAACCCTGGCAGCGCCACAAGGGCGGCGTCCTCTGCGAACTCACCCTGGGTGCCCAGCCTCGTTCTGGCCAGCCAGGCGATGATGCCCTCCTCCTTTCTGCCCATATTGACACTTTGGGCCTTATGGTCCGTACTATTAAGGCAGATGGCCGTCTCCGCCTTACTACGATTGGGGGCTTCCCTTACAACTATGTAGAACAGGAGAATGTCCAGGTCTTTACCCGGGAGGGCAAGACTTATGAGGGGACTGTTCGTCTCATTAACCCTGCCGTTCACGCCAGCCGCAAGACCAATGAAACCGTCCGTGATGACTCCAGCATGGAGTTGGTCTTAGATGAGCAAGTGAAGTCTCGCGAAGATGTTGAAAAACTCGGTATTTCTGCCGGCGACTATATTGCCTTAGACCCCCGGCCTCGTCTTTCCGGTGATGGCTTCCTCAAATCTCGGCACCTGGATGACAAGGCCAGTTCCGCTCTTTTCTTACGCCTAGCGGAAGAAGTCGCCGCCGGCCGACTCAAACTCCGCCGAAAAACCTATCTTTTCTTTACCAATTACGAAGAAGTAGGCCATGGGGCCGCTGGTGGTTTCCCTGTCGGTGTTTCCGATATGCTGGCCGTCGATATGGGCGTGGTCGGAGAAGATCTGGATACAGATGAGTACACCGTTTCCATCTGTGCCAAGGATTCCTCTGGCCCTTATAACTACAGCATGACCACAGTGCTCATCCAGCTGGCCAAGCAGGAGAAGCTCCACTATGCAGTGGACATCTATCCCTTCTATGGGTCAGACTGCTCAGCTGCCCTGGGCACCGGCCTTGATGTCCGTCATGCCCTCATCGGTACCGGCGTAGCGGCTTCGCACGGCTATGAGCGGATCCACCGGGAGGGAATAGCCAATACCCTGGCCCTCCTAGAAGCCTATCTAAGGGCTTAAGGGGAAGATAAGTCCATGCCGAAAAACACCCCCTTTACCTACTCTGCTGGAGACCCCCGCCCGATCGGGGTCTTTGACTCCGGTCTAGGCGGCCTTACGGTCGTGCCCTATTTGCTGGAGGCCCTGCCGGAGGAAAGGATGGTGTATTTTGGCGATACAGCCCGTACCCCCTATGGGTCCAAGTCCCTGCCAACCATCCAAAAGTTTAGCCGGGAGATTGTAGACTTTTTAGTTGCGGAAGATTGTAAGGCCATTGTGATCGCCTGCAACACGGTATCTTCTACCTGCCTAGCAGACCTCCAGGAAGACTACCCCGCTTTGCCTATTGTCGGCATTATTGACCCCATGGTTGCAGAAATAGCCATGAGCTTGCGGACGGATCCCCAGGCTCTTGCCTCTCGCCGATTAGGCGTGATTGGTACCAAGGTCACGGTGGCTAGCGGGGTCTACCCCCGACTCTTGGCCAATGCCCTTCCAGGAAGCCAGCTGGCCCAAAAGGCCTGTCCTATCTTTGTCCCCCTGATTGAAGAGGGCCTCCTCGACCACAGCATGATGGAGGAGGCTATCCATTACTATTTGGATGACTTTGTGGCTGCTGAGGGCCTGACCGACCTCATTTTAGGCTGTACCCACTACCACCTGATGGAGGCCAAGCTCCACCGTCTTTATCCTCAACTGCGGATTTGGAATCCGGCGGCTGCCCAGGTCCGGGCCCTCGCTCAGGTTTTGACCGACCGAGGCCTCTTGGCAGGTCCTCAAGAGCCGGCAGGAGATGAGACCAATGCCCGGCTCAACCGCTTTTATGCCTCCGATTTATCCGACAACTTCCGCCAGATGATTGCCAATATTGCCGCGGGCCAGCAGGTCCATTTGGAATTCAAAAGCTTAGAAATATAGGAAGACCCTATACAAGAGATAGAGAGGAATCTATGTCAGACCTTCATAACCCCACCCCTTCCAACCCATCCGCCACACTTTCCGCTTCTCACAGCCTCAGCTCTGAGGCCAAGGCGCAAGCACGGAAAAGCTGTGAAGACCTTTTAGCCTTCCTCCAGCAAGCCCCTACGGCCTGGCAGGCTGTAGCCGCCGCCAGCAAGCGGCTCGACCAGGCAGCTTTCACCCAACATGATCCTGGTGAGCACTTACGGCTCCAGCCGGGTGATAAGGGCTATCTTGTCCAAAATTCTTCTGCCTTGCTGGCCTTCCGGATCGGCCAAAATCCCCTGACCAGTGGCTTCCGCATCTTCGGCGCCCACTCCGATTCACCAGCCTTAAAAGTCAAGCCCCAAGCTGTTGCACCTTCTGAAGGGGTGATCCGCCTGGCGGTTGAGGTCTATGGTGGCCCCTTGCTCAACACCTGGTTTGACCGTCCTCTTTCCCTGGCCGGCCGGGTGACCTTAAAGAGTGACAACCCCCTGCAGCCCCAAGAACGCTTGTTAGACCTTAAAGATCCCCTCCTGATCCTGCCTAACCTGGCCATACACATGGAAAATAAGTCTAATGATGGCCAAAAGATTGAGCGACAAAAGGATATCCTGCCCTTCCTCTGCCTGGAAGACGGCGGACTCACTGTGGACAAGCAAGCCCAGCCGCGAGACATCTTCAAGGACCTTTTAGCAGACCGTCTGGCCTGCCAGCCCGAGGATATTTTAGACTATGAGCTCTTGACTTATCCGGTAGAGCCTCCTTGCTTCTGTGGCTTAAATGATGATTTCATTTCATCTGGGCGCCTAGACAATCTCTCTATGTTCAAGGCGGGCCTGGATGCTTTAATCACAGCCAGTGACCAGGCCCCGGAGGCCCAAGGCATCCAAGTCTTGCTGGTCACCGACAATGAAGAGGTCGGGTCCCGGACCAAGCAAGGAGCAGCCAGCCTCTGGGTGCGTGACTGCCTAGAGCGCCTGGTCTTAGCCCTAGGCGGAGACCGGCAAGACTTCCTCCAAGCCTTCCCCCGGTCTTTTATGATTTCTGCAGACCTGGCCCATGCAGTCCATCCCAACTATCCCGAGAAAGCAGATCCCGGCCACCGGCCTAAGGTCAATGGCGGACCTGTTATCAAGATGGCAGCCTCTCAATCCTATGCTTCAGATGCCAAGTCTGCAGCCGTCTTCCGCCAGCTAGCCCAGGCGGCAGGTGTCCCTTGCCAGACCTTTATCAACCGGTCTGACATGCGGGGCGGGTCTACCATCGGGCCTATTTCTTCCACCCTCCTGCCCATGTCTACCGTCGATGTAGGAAACCCCATTTGGGGTATGCATTCCTGCCGAGAAACAGGGGGAAGCCTGGATCCCTACTACATGACCCAGGTGATCCAGCACTTCTTTAGCCTCTAGTGCATTTAGCCCCTTGGACCACAGCCTATGGACCTGATTGACCAAGCACAAATTTTATGTCAAAGCCATGCGGCCTGGCGGACCTACCAGCCTGCGGATGTCCGGTATTTTTACTTCCCAGACCTGTGGGCCCTGGGCCTCAACCATCTCTTTAGCTCCAAGGATGTCAACTTGCGGATGAAGGGCAGGGAAGCGGACCCTGATTTCCTGCAAGCCTGGCAGTCCTTGATTCAAGCTATGCCGGGTTCCCACTCGGTCTACTACTTTATGCTACAGGAGCACACAGACCGGTCTGCCCGGGTCGATAAGGAGGGCCTGGGCCAAGCCTTTGGCCTTGGCCGCCGCCTGACAGGGGTGGATGGCCTCTATACCTCCCGGCCCGACTTCCTTCTGTCCTCTTCCTTTGGCGATTGTGCCCCCTTGCTCCTCTATAACCCTGAGGCCCAGGTTCAGGCCAACATCCACTCAGGCTGGAAGGGGACCCTCCACAATGTGGGCGGCAAGGCCCTGGCCGCTATGCTGGAAGATTACCCGGTCAAGGTTGAGGACTTTTATCTGGCTATTGGACCCCATATTGGCCGAGAAGACTTTGAAGTGGGGGATGATGTCGCTGACCTCTTCCGGGCTGCCTACCCAGCACTCCCAGACCTGGTCCGACCCAAAGCAGGTCCTAGTGAAAGACCCAAATATCTGGTCGACCTCCAGCTCTGCCTCTGCTATAACTTTTTGCGGGCCGGCCTGCCCCCGGACCACATCTTGCTCTGCAACCAGTCGACGGTTGCAAAGCCAGAAGACTATCATTCCTACCGCCGGGATAAGGCCGATTTTGGCCTTATGATGGGCCTAAGCCAAATCCGTGCCTAGCCCCAAAACGGCTCACCACCTGTAACCAGTATTGAGGAGGAGAACATGCTGACTTTCCAACCCTATAAGGCCAAGAGAATCCTCTTGGTCCTCGCCCTGCTGACCAGCTTGGCCTTAGGCCTACTTCCTGCTAGTGCCTGGGCTCAAGCAGAGAAAACTACCCAGACACTTGAGAAAATTCCCTCCTTCTTTGATCGCCGAGAGGAGCTAGATCCGGAATTTTTTGAAGAAGGCCTGACCTATTACAAAGAAGTGGCCGGCTATGACCTGCGGGATGAGGAGATGAACCATGCCATTAAAAAGTGGACTTCTCCCCTCAGAATTGGCCTGGATGACCGGAGTGACCTGCAAGAGGACAATCTTGCCCAACTCTCCAGCCTGGTAGAACAGATGAACCAGCGGGGCTTGCTCCCGGAGATTTCTCTGAAAGCTAAGAAAGACGGCCCTTACAATGTTGAACTTGCCATCAACAAGCAGAGGACCCTGCGTGTCCACGGTTTCTCCCAGCTGAAAGACCCCTCGGCCTTTTATGTGAATTGGGCCAATGATCCGCCCTTCCGCCTCTATAGTGGCCATATCGGGGTGGCTTACGACCAAGTCGACCCCGACCAGGTCGCAGGCCTAGCGGGCCAAAATCTTTGGCATATCCTGGGCTTCATGACCAAGTCGGCCAGCCATCCCAACAGTATCTTTTATGATCAAGCGCCCCTAACTGCTGAGCCCAGCGACCTGGACTGGCTCATCCTCGAAATGCATTACCGGCCGGAGCTCAAGCCGGGCATGGACTTTGATCGAGCCCTGGAGATCCTAGAGAATCTCTATCTGGGCCCTGCGGATTATGATCCTGCGGACGAAGAAGCTTCGCCTGCTGAAGTTCGGACAGAGACCGCTAAGGAGGAAGAGGCTAAGGCTGTAGAGAAAGACCAGGCCTTATGGAAATCCTTTGGCCTGGACCTGAACCCGGAGGGCTCCCGCGAAAGCTTCTATGAGCGCCGAGCGGACATTGACCCCGAATTCTTTGAGCGAGGCCTCAAGCTTTACGAAGAAGTCGCGGGCTCTGGCGAATTTGACCACGCCGATGACGGATTTGTCAAAAAATGGGCAGACCCTATCCATATCTATGTCGACTATGAAGGTGAGCCCAACCCCGCCGTCCTGGAGACCCTAGACCGGCTGGTGATGCAACTCAACTCCTTAAAACTCCTGCCAGAGATTAGCTACTCCATGGATGAACATGAGGATTACAATATCCATCTGCTTTTTGCTCCCCTGGATGCCCTGACCTTCCGCATGCCCGATGCCCCTCCCGGCAACTGGGGCTTCTTCAACTATTGGTGGAAGGCCGGTGACGATTTATATGAGATCAATAGAGCCAATATTGGGGTTGCCACAGATGTCAACCTAGAAGTCCACATGATCCATTTGCTCCAGGAAGAGCTGATCCAGTCCCTGGGTCTGATCAATGACTCCTACGCCTACCGGGATTCCATCTACTGCCAAGAATGGGGCCACATTCAAGCCCCCAGCGAGATTGATTGGCTCCTGATAGAGATGCACTATCGACCGGAAATTACGCCAGGCATGCCCATGGACCATGCTTTGGATATTTTGCGGGGCCTCTACTTAGATGAAAGTCAGAGTAAATAGCGGTAAACTAGTAGAAAGCCTTTCTAAGGCGCTATAACACAACAAACAATTGCTTTAACACATAAGAGAACCATAGGAGGAAGATATGGCACAAGCATTACCTAAACGGTCAGAAGTCGCCCAAGAGCTTACTTGGGACTTAAGTAAACTTTTTATCAATGATGAAGCCTGCCGCCAGGCCTTACAGGACGTGAAGGCCGAGGCTAAGGACTTCCGCAAACACTATAAAGGCGAGATAGAAGAGGGCAAGGCCAAGCTCATCGTGCAGGCCCTCAAAGCCTACGATAAGCTAGAGACCCGTCTGACCCAGATAGGTATTTATGCCCACCTCCGACCTAGTACAGATATGGCTGACGCGGCTGCCCAGCGCTTGGCGGGCGAAGTTTTCCAGGGCCTGGCTGAGCTAAGCGCCGACCTGCAATTCTTCCAAGATGAATTAGCGAAGGCCCCTGGGGATAAGCTCATGAAGGCTGCAGAAGAAGCCCCTCAGTTTGCTATCTACCTCAAAGATATCCAGGCCTGGCAAAAGCACATGCTGAGCCCTAAGACAGAGATGGCCCTGGCCAAGCTGGGCCCGACTCTAGGCCTTCCGGAGGATGTCTACGATATTTCCAAGGGAGGGGATATGCGCTTCCCCGATTTTGAAGTGGATGGCAAGACCTATCCCTTATCCTATGTCCTTTACGAGTCCCATTATTGTGAGGAGCCCAACACGGCTGTCCGCCGGGCTGCCTTCCAGGCCTTCTCAGACCATCTCAAGCACTATCACCACATCAACGCTACCATCTATAACGCCCAGGTCCAGAAAGAGAAGACCATCTCAGAACTCCGCGGCTTCGAATCGGTCTTTGATTACCTGCTTTTCCACCAAAAGGTAGACCGTGAACAATATGACCGCCACCTAGACTTCACCATGGAACACCTGGCCCCCATCATGCGGCGCTGGGCCAAGCTCCTGCAGAAGAAGCACGGCCTGGACGAGATGCACTATGCCGACCTCAAGCTGGTGCTCGATCCCGATAATAGCCCTGCGGTCAGTGTCACGGAGGCCCAGGACTATATTAAGAGGGCCATTGCCCCCATGGGTAAAGACTATCAAGACATGGTCATGGCAGGCTTTGCTGAACGCTGGGTCGACTTTGCCCGCAACGAAGGCAAGTCCACGGGTGGTTTCTGCTATCCCCCGGTATCATGCCCGCCCTATATCCTCCTGAACTGGAATGACTCCTTCTCCGAACTCTACACCCTGGCCCATGAACTGGGCCATGCTGCCCAAGGCCTCCTGACAGAGAAACACAACTCCGTGCTGGAAGCTGATTTCACCTGGTACGATGTGGAATCTCCTTCCACCTTCCACGAGATGCTGCTTTCCTATAGCCTCTTGCAAGAAGCGGAAGCTAAGGGCGATGAAGCCTTGGCCAAGCGGACCTACGCGGCCATGATTGAAAATACCTACTACCACAACTTCGTCACCCACTTCCTAGAAGGTTACTACCAGCGTGAGGTCTACCGCCGAGTAGACAAGGGGGAAAACCTGCAGGCGGAGGACTTTGACCAAATCTTCCGGGAAACCCTGGAGAAATTCTGGGGCGATGCGGTGATTCTAGATGAGGGCGCAGAACTCACCTGGATGCGCCAACCCCACTATTACAATGGCCTTTATTCCTACACCTATTCTTGCAGCCTGGTCATTTCTACGGAAATGTTTAGAAGGCTTCGGGAAGAAGGGGAGTCCGCCACCCAAGATTGGTTGAAATTCCTGGCCCAGGGCGGTCCGACAGCCCCTGTCGACCATGCTAAGACTGCTAAGATTGATATTTCCAACACCAAGGCCCTAGATCGGACCATCAACTTCATGGGTGAGATCGTGGGCAAACTGGAAGACCTCTACGCCTAGCCAGATTTTCGTTTGGTCAGGCTTCTCGCAGAGTTAAGTTTTGCTGAGTTAAACTTCTTACTCAGCCAAGCTTGACGCTCAACCTCACAAGTTTACGAATCGTGCCTCCCCCGGGAGGCACTTTCTTTTTGCCAGAGAGGTCATTGACGCTAGAAAAAGGGCGGGCTAGAATTTTTCTATGCGTTTTATCTTGCAAAACCACCAAGAAAAAGCCTGCCTGCGGGACACCCTCCGCCTATTTTTCTCTCGCTTAGAAACCTACGAGGAGGGCTTTCAGGGTCCCTTGTATGCGGTCAGTCCGGCCTATAAGGGTTTGGACCTGGCCGTTTGCAGCGCACTTAGCCGCCCCCTCAGCTTAAACGTTCTACGGGGCAGGGAAGAGGCCCCGCCTGTGACGGTTACGACTAGCCTCATTCCTCAGGCCGCCCTAGGCGATCCAGGGGGGGCCATGGCCATACTGCCAGAGCCAAGGGAAGGGCAGACTAAAAGTCTCTGGCAGGTCAGCCAGACCGTACCTTCCGCGGATGTTCGACGAGAGCTCAAGCGCCAGGCCTACTTTGCCCTCTCGGAACTTACCGGTATTTCTTGGCCCTGGGGGTCGCTGACTGGGGTGAGGCCCAGCCAGGTTGCGGCCCAACTCATTGATAGTGGGTTAGAGCCGCCTCTACTGGCCCAAACCTTGCAGGAGCATTTTGCCCTAGATCCCCTCAAAGCCACTAAGCTAGTCCAGGTGACCCTGGCTGAGCAGGCTATTTTAGCGCCCCTGCCCTCCGAAGACTACCTGGTCTATCTCGGCGTGCCTTTCTGCCCTGGCCGCTGCGCCTATTGCTCCTTTATTGCCCAAGACGCCTCCCGCTTTGCTGACCAGCTGGGGGACTACGCCAGGGCCCTGGCCCGGGAGATCCAGTTGGTTGGCCAAGAGCTGGCAGGGCAGGGACAAGTGGCTGCCCTCTATATGGGTGGCGGCACACCTACTTCATTGTCTGCGGCTGACCTAGACTTGGTCTTGAGTAGCGCCCGCCGATATTTACCCTTGCGGCCGGATGTCGAGCTAACCGTTGAGGCGGGGAGGGCGGACACCCTAGACTGGGATAAGCTACAAGTCATGCAAGACCAGGGCATAGGTCGCCTTTGTATCAATCCCCAGACTATGCAGGATAGGACCTTAAAGCGGATTGGCCGTCGTCATACAGTAGCCCAAGTCTACAATGCTTTCGATCTGGCCCGCCAGGCGGGCTTTGACGACATCAATATGGACTTGATTCTCGGCTTGCCAGGGGAAGATTCCCAGGATTTTGCCGACAACCTAAGCCAAGTCTTGGGCTTGGCCCCTGCCTCTCTGACCATCCACAGTTTAGCCTTTAAAAGGTCTGCCTATCTCTTTGACCAGTTCCAAAACCTGTCTCAGGGGGACCATAAGGACCTTGATCCAGCCCCGGGAGACAAGCTAGACCCCGATCCGGCCCAGCCTCCTGCCCAGGACCTCCAGGCCCAGTTATTGTTGCCTGCCCCCGCCTGGCTGAACGCCTTAAACCAGGCCGAAGAAGATTTACGGGAAGCCGGCTATGAAGCCTACTATCTCTACCGGCAAAAACAGGTGATCTCTGGCCTGGAAAACACAGGCTATGCCCAAGCCGGCCAGGCCTGTGCCTACAATGTCGGCATGATGTCCGACCAGCGCCAAGTGATTGGCCTGGGTGCGGGTGCCGCCAGTAAACGTTTGAAAGATGGCCACCTGGACCGACTTTACAACAGCAAAGACCTGGGTGAATATATGGCCAAGATTGAGACTATCGCCCGCAAGAAAGCCCAGTTTTTTCTAGGCTAAGGCCCCACGGATCTGCGGCCTACTCTGTACAAGCTAGAGAGGAAGATGTATGCCCGGCTATGTTGCCATACTCATAATTATCTTATGTAGCCTGGCCGCTGGAGCCTGCCTCTATTGGGGCTTTTTTATTGAAGTCAAACGGGTACAAGTACAAAAATACAATTTCTCTGTCCCCGGCTTAGCGGACTTTTGGCAGGATAAGAAAATTCTTTGCCTGTCTGACCTCCATGTAGGTGAGGGTCTCCCCCTAGACCGTCTAGACTATTTCCTCGGCCTCATCCGGGCAGAACAGCCCGACCTCCTCCTCTTCGCCGGCGACCTCTCCGAGTCCGCCGACCTCTTTTCACCGGAGGAGAGGGAAGCCTATTTGCAGAGCCTGTCCCAGCTCAAAGACCTGGCCCCCCTAGGCTTTTATGCCGTACGGGGCAACCACGATATTGAAAGCCCAGCCGCTCGAGACTTCTTCAATCAGGCTATGGGCGCTATGGGGGCAGAGGCCTTAGTCAACCAGGGCCTGGTCCTCCATGGCCTCCAGCTGATGGGCCTCGATGATGCCCTCTATGGCCAGCCAGACCTGGCCGCTGCCTGCTCAGTCGCCCACCCTGACCCTGCTCCCCTCCAGGCCTTTGTGTCCCATCAGCTGGGGATTTCATCCCCAAAAAAAGCCTGTCAAGAAGAGTCTCACAGCCCAGATAATACTCAGGAAGCCCCTGCGGACCCTAGCCGTCCAGCAACCCAAGTGCCCCTTCAAGCCCAATTAGTCCTCTTACATGAACCGGACCCTGCCGCGGCCTATCTCCAGGCCGGTGGTTTTTCTGTCCCCACGCTCTTTATTAGCGGGCACAGCCACCGGGGGCAAATACGCCCCTTTGGCCTCCAGCTTTACAAGCCTTGTCAAGCCAAACACTATCCCTATGGCCTCTACGATTTTCCCCAGGCCCCAGGCAAATTAATCGTCACTGCCGGCCTTGGCACAGTCGGCATCCCTGCCCGCTTCGCCGCCCCTCCGGAATATCTTGTGATTCAGCTATAATCTTCTATTGTTGGCGATTGGCGGCAAAACTGCGATTTCTCTATTTTAACACCAAGAGGGAAATTACCCCCGCAGGTTCTTTGGTGGTAAAGGGCTGAAAAGGCGAAATGCCGTCACTACTCATTTTTTTGCAGGGGCCCATTATTGGTGGCAAAATAATGTTTTTCCCAATTTTCAGCCAATAGAATTTTTTTCGCCAGCCCAGTCATTGGCGGTTAAAGGCTAAAAAGCATAAATGCCTCCAAAGCAAAATTCTTGTGGCCTCTCATAATTGCCGGGAAAATCGCATTTTCCTAAATATCCACCAATTTGAAGTTTTTATTCCGCTTAACTTTTGGCGGCAAAACAGCATTTTCCTAATTTAACGCCAATAGAAAATTTTTCCGCAGTACGCCCATTGGTGGCTAATAGTTGAAAGGCTAAAATGCCACCAATGTTGACTGCCTTGCGTATTAGGCGATTGATGCTTTTTATTCAATAAATACCTCTAATCTCCATATCGGATGCTTTTATCATTATCAATTAGTTTCTAAAAGGCTCACACTTAATACCTCCTGTCTCAAATGTCTTCGAATTGCAATTGCAATATCGGTTTTTTTTTTATAATATATGAACAATACAAGAGGAGGTATTCTCATGAAACGAAAGATAACAGCATTATTAATCTTTTCCCTGCTCTTTGGTATCTTCTTAGCCTGCCTGCCCGCGCAAGTGGTCCTGGCAGAAGGTGAAGGGGATGGGCAAGAGCAAGAAAAGGCAAACACGCAAAAAATTATATTAAAGTGGAATCATTATGATTTAAGTACCGGTTTCTATAATCCTGCTGATAAGGGAAAAAGTGTTTCCTTCACTTATGCCATACTATTCACTGACACTGATAAGGAGACTGGAAAAAGAACTGGTCCACAATACTACTCTGAATGGATGACTTATTCAGGTGAGATTGGCGAAAAGAAAATTTTAACTCTTTCACGAGAAAACGTGAAAGACATTAATGAACAAATTCATGAATTTGTCACTTTTGAAGGAGTTTATTTGCCTATTTATAGCGAAAATAAAATTTACGGAGTTAGCGGTGGTCTTAATTCAAACACCTTAGAGGTTAATGCTCTCTTTTGCCAAAATATGAATCTAAATGTCGAGCAAAAATTGGCTGATGGCTTAACACTTGATCCTGAGGAAGAAATACCTATCCGGTATACGGTTGCTAAAACAGAAGATGGTGAGCTGACATATCCACTTAGAGGTAATGCAGGGATTATTGAGCGAGAGGTGACATTTAAGCCTGGCGATCCGCAATTATGGAAGACAGATGAAGCAGGTAAAGAAGATAAATTTTATTACGCAGTACACCAGAATAGCCTTAATCAATTTAGTCCCTATACAGATAAATACAGAGAATTTGAGTTACGGGCCGAGTTTGCTGGGGATCAAGCAGATGCCCTCAAGGAACGCTACGATCTAAAAGTTACAGGTAATGACTTAGACGGTTGGACTGTCACCCTTTCTGCCAAAGAAGTTCTTCAAGAAATGGCCGAACTCACTTTTGACCCGGCTGAAGGGCATTGGGAAAACGGTTCACAGGATCCGGTCAAAATGACGGCCCCGGTTGGAGAAAGCATCACCATCCCCGCAGGCCCCACATTAGATGGCCACAACTTCCTCTATTGGGAAGGATCACTCTATCACCCAGGTGATAGCTATACGGTGGTAGGCGACCATACTTTTACAGCTCACTATGAGGAATATCCAGAAATAATCGTAAATGCTCCTATCGTCTTAGATAACTCTGGTACAATCACCGTTCCTTTGGATCAGCCTCAAGCAAGCTCGCCCCAAGCTCAAGCTCCTGTTGCTGTCCTGCAAGACAACGTCAGAGCTTTGCCTGCAACAGGCAGCGCTCAGTCTAGCTCCTTAATAATCGGTAGCTTTGCTTCAACCCTGCTGGGTATTCTCTTGCAACATACCCGCTAGACCTTTTTCTTAACACTATCAAAGTGATACTAGGCCCCCTGCCTCTAGTAGGCGAGGGGGTTATTTTTATGGGCCATACTCGTTCGGTTTTCTGGATTCTCAGGCATTTTTGCAGCTAATGGGTGGGGCGCCGGACAAGTTTGCAAGAAGTGGATGGTCAAGAGGGCAAATCTGCAGCTAATGGGTGCTTTGGGCGCGGAGAGCCATCCATTACTTGCAAATTTGTCGGAGATCCAAGAAATCCGAAATAGTTGCTAAGGCGGGAGGGTCCATTAGAAGGACGATCCTAAAAGCGACTGAGACTATGCATAAATACACATTTTGTTAATAATTAATAGCTTGCATAAGCATGGATTGAAGGCCCTGGTTTTTCTGTTTACAATAATTACAGCTTATCAGGCAAGTTCACAAATATGGGAGGAAATTATGAATAAATCAGAGCAAATTGCCATGCTGTCAAGCTTCTCTAATACGCCAGGCGCCCCCGGCTTCGAAGCTGATGTATCTAAACTCGCAAGTTCCTATCTGAAGGACCTGGGACAGCTGACCCAGGACAAAATGCATAATCTCTACCTGAGCAGAGAAGAGAATAGCTTTCAGCTTGACCAGACCGCAGACCGCAAGCAGGCGGGCCGCCTCTGTGTTCAGTTAGATGCCCACCAGGATGAGGTTGCCTTCATGGTTTCCGCCATCCGGGAAAACGGTACGCTCGAATTCATCAATTTAGGTGGTTGGGTGACTTCCAATATTCCTGCCCACCTGGTAAAGGTAATGACCAGGGATGGCTCCTATGTCACCGGACTTACTACCTCTAAGCCTCCCCACTTTATGACTGACGCAGAAAAGGCTGCGGCCTTAAAGCTTGAAGATGTAGTCATTGATGTGGGAAGCAAGTCCTTGGAAGATACCCTCAAGCTGGGTATTGAAGTGGGTCTTCCTGTGATACCAGACGTCGAAGCCCGTTATATGGAAGACCAGGATATCCTCCTGGGCAAGGCTTTTGACTGCCGGGCGGGTTGCTCTGCTATTGTCAATGTCATGCGGGGTCTAGCCGGCCAAAAGCTGGATGTCGATGTGGTTGCCGCTCTCTCTACCCAGGAAGAAGTGGGTACCCGTGGGGCCCAGGTTACTGCCAATCGCGTGAAACCTGACCTGGCTATTGTCTTTGAAGGTTGCCCCGCAGATGATACTTTCACACCTGCCTATAAGGCCCAAACCTGCTTGGGCAAGGGACCCATGCTCCGCCATATTGATGCCCGCATGGTCACTCATCCGGGCTTCCAGCGCTATGCTCTGGATTTGGCGGCTGAACATAATATTCCCTGCCAAAGGGCTGTCCGATCCGGTGGTTCTACCAATGGCGCGCCGATCCACCTGTCGAATCAAGGGGTTCCGACCATAGTTATTGGTATTCCTGTCCGCTATATTCACACCTCCTACGGCATGCTGAGCTTAGGGGACTTCCAAGCTTCCGTAGACCTGGCAACAGCCATTTTGCGGTCTATGAATGCGGACGTTTACGACCAGCTCTAAAGGACTTGCGGCCCTAGTTATCTTGTGGGACAGGGTATAAAGCTAAAGTGTGCTCTGTCTACAAGCCTAGAGGGTCTAGGGCCTTAAAAGACCCAAGGAATGTACTAATTACTGCAACTTTTCCTGCTGTGTAAAATAATTGTAACTTTAATTTCACAATTAATCACATTTAACGCAGCGAATAATGAAGTTTATTCTTGAGGATCAGGGGCTTATTTCGTAAAATTAGACTATGTTTTTTGCATAATCTTGCAAAGCTACAAAGCTATAAGAGGGGAGGGTGTTCAGATGGACTTTGTTTACCAGGAATTGACAGGCAAGCAAAAATCTATTTTTCAGTTTATGAGACAACTGGATTTTGATTTTTCACCCCTGTCCCTCAGTGATTTTGCGAGACTCTGCCAAGCCTCTGAACACACTGTCCTTGCCCTCTGCCGCAAAATGGGTTTTGCGGGCTATAAAGACCTCCGCCAAGCCTGTGGCCTAGATCCAGCCCTTCGTCTGAATTTAGCCTACAAAGAAATTTCTGACCGGGACGAAAGTCTTAAGCCCTACCTGGCTTGGCAACATGCCGCTTTGGCTAGTCTGAACGGGGTGGTCGAGGACCTAGATCTAGCTTTCTTAGAGCGCCAAGTCAGCAAATTACTTGAAGCCCGCGAAATTGTAAGCTTTGGCCATAATGTTTCGGCTATCCCTAGCCAATTCTTGAGTCATCGCCTAAATCTAATGAGCCGGAAATGTGTGGCTTGCCAGCTAGGTTTAGGTTCTGACCTCAGCCTGCACTTGTCCCGCATGACGAGCCACGACTTGGTCGTGCTTTTTAGCTTCCAGCCTTACTACCAGCCAATCAGCAAAATTGTTAAATTCACGCAGGAACATAATGTTCCCCTGATCACCGTCACGGACAGTCTGGAATCTCCTGCCGCTGCAGGGCCTGATCACACGATTATTGTACAGACGGCCGTGCCTATTTTTGACAATTCCATGCTGAGCCCGATTGCGGTAGTGGAAGCCCTTTCTAGCCTTTTGGCCATCAAACTGGGGCCATCCGGCCAGCAGGCAATTAAGGCCAATGGCGCTGTAAACGCCTATCTCTTTGGTGACAAATGGTCTTTGTGAGCTTCATGAAGACTTTTTGTAATAAATGGTCATCTAGACCCAAAAATGGAGGAAAGAATGAGACAGAAAAAACTGCTTAGCTTAGTCCTGAGCCTGACCCTGCTACTAGGTGTCTTCTTTGGTTTGGACATGCCTGCTCAAGCTGAAGACGACCAGCTCGTTATTGGTATGGCCTCTGACATCCTGTCAATGGACCCCTATAAGTTTGACGAGGGTCCTACCAACCAATTTATGCGGCATATTTTCCAAGCCCTAGTCATGATTGACCAAGACTTGGTCTTCCAACCCCTGCTGGCGGAATCCTTTGAACAATCTGAGGATGGCCTGACCTGGACATTCAACCTGCGCAAGGGTGTCCTTTTCCATGACGGGTCTGAACTGACTTCAAAAGACGTCAAAGCCTCCATGGAACTGGCTAACAATCCTGATTCGCCCTCTGCTTTCTCTATCTATACAGGCGCGATCAAGGAAATTGAAACCCCAGATGACTATACAGTCATTTTCCACCTCAAGGCCGTTGACACCATCTTCCTTTTTGAATTGTCCAATGTGTATATCTTAAAAGCAGAAAACATCGTGGACAAAACCGAAGAGGAGATTGCAGACAACCCTGTTGGCACTGGTCCCTATGTTTTTGTTGAACAAGTCAAAGAAGACCATATCGACCTGAAGTACAACGAAGACTACTGGGGTGAAGAGCCCGAGTTTAAGAACGTGCGTTTCCGCCCCATCTCCAACCCCGCCACCCGGACTGCTACCATGCTGAGTGGTGAAATTGACTTTATGATGGATGTGCCGGTACGTGACGCTGAGCGCCTGGCCAATGCAGAGGGTATTGAACTCCTCACCCGCCAAGGCCTACGTGAAATCTACGTCAACCTGGATGCCCGTCCGGATTCTCCCCACTTCCCAGAGGGTGAAAACCCCATGGCTAACGCAAAGGTCCGTGAGGCTATGTTCCTTGCTATTGACCGCGAAACCATTATCAAGAACGTCATGAATGGCCACGCCTATCTGATGAACTCCATCGTGCCTCAGGGCTATGTGGGCGAAGAAGACCTCGACATGCCTGAATACAACCCTGAGAAGGCCAAAGAACTCTTGGCTGAAGCTGGTTACCCTGATGGCTTTGAGATTACCTTTGATGCTCCCAATGACCGCTATGTTAATGACGCAGAAATTGCTCAGGCCGTAGCTGCTTACTGGGAAAAAATTGGGATCAAGGTCAATCTGAACCTCATGCCCAAGGCCAACTTCTTCAAACATATCTCTGTCCGCCAGGAGAACACCATGGCCCTCATGACCGGCTGGTCTGATGCGTCTGTTGATGGTATCTCCCTGCTCAAGGATATGGTTCATACCTACGATAATGAAGTCAACTACGGAACAGTTAACCGTGGTCACTACTCCAACCCCGAGGTTGATAAGCTGATTGAAGAAGCCATGGCTGAGCCCGATATGGAGAAGCGCGCTGAACTTGTTAAAGAAGCCAACAAGCTGTCCGCCTTCGAATATCCTGTTCTCCCTCTCCACTACGAGGAAGACTCCTATGCCATTAAGGATACTCTGGACTTCACCCCGACCTTCGACAAGATGGTCTATGCTTGGCGCTTCCACAAAAAATAAGCTTTAATTCGCAAAAACTTACAGCCCGCCCCGCCTTGGGGCGGGCAGATTTCAATCTTTGAGAGACCGGAACTAGGAGGAGGGTAGGGTGCTTAAGTATTTCTTGCGACGCTTTGGGCAGATGCTCATCGTCATGCTAGTAGTATCCATACTAGTCTTTTTCTTAACTAGCTTTTTGGGCGACCCCGTCCTGATGCTTGTGCGAGAAGATGCCAGTGAGGCGGAAATTCAGGCTGCGCGTGTGCGCTTGGGTTTAGACCGCCCCATTTATGTGCAATATGGGATCTTTCTGCAGGACTTGCTGCAGGGGAACTTTGGGGTGTCATATACCTATGGCAAGCCGGCCATGTCCCTGATTTTGGAGCGTTTCCCTGCCACTATGGAGGTGGTCATTGTGGCCAGCCTTCTGATCATCTTTATTGCGATCCCCCTTGGGGTCTATGCAGGGGCCTTCCCCAACCGCCGGTCATCTAAACTTATTATGGGTGGTTCTATTCTGGGGATTTCTCTTCCCAACTTCTGGATAGGCATGATGCTCATTTACATCTTTGCTGTAGAGTTGCATGTCATGCCAGCCTCAGGTCGAGGCCAGGTAGGCACCTTCCTGGGTATTTCTTCCAGTCTTTTTACAAAAGATGGTTGGAAACATCTGATTCTCCCGTCTGTCACGCTTGCTATTAGTAATATCGCTTCGACCCTGCGTTTAACTCGGTCAGGAATTATCGAAACCATGCGGGAGGACTTTGTTAAGTTCCTGCGGGCCAAGGGAGCCGGCAACCGCCGGATTATGTTTGGCCATGCCCTTAAAAATGCTCTTATTCCAGTTGTTACCGTCTTGGGCCTTAACATTGGCGGCTTAATCGCCTTTACGACTGTAACTGAGACGATTTATGCTTGGCCGGGTATGGGCAAGCTCTTAATCGATTCCATTGGCAAGGCTGACCGGCCCATTATCGTGGCCTACTTGATGGTGACTGCAGGGATGTTTGTGGTGATCAACTTTATTGTGGATATCCTGTATTCCCTCATCGATCCCCGGATTTCCTTGGCTTAGGGGGCACGACATATGCAAGATAAGAAAAAATCTTTTTGGCAGTCTGAATTCTTCTATAAGTATCGGCACAGTGCAGGCGCTATTATCGGTAGCTTGCTCTTGCTTGCGGCAATCTTAATTGCCACTATCGGGCCCTATCTGGCCCCGCAAAATCCCTATGACCTCACCCAGATTAGCCTGGCAGATGCCTATTTACCACCGGCATGGGCTGAGGGTGGGCAGGCTCAATTCCCCTTGGGCACGGATAACCAAGGCCGTTGCCTCATGAGCGCCATTATTTATGGCTCCCGGTCCTCTATCTTTATTGGATTGATGGGCATGTTGGGCTCTTGCATCCTGGGTACGGCACTAGGCCTGGTCGCTGGTTATTTTGGTGGCCGGACCGAAAGCTTTATCATGCGAGTGGCCGATGTCCAGCTCTCCTTCCCCTCTATGCTTCTGGCCTTGGCCATCATGGCTGTTTTTGGCCGCGGGATAGGTAAGCTCTTGATCGCTTTAGTGGCGGTCGGCTGGGTGACCTACGCACGTACGGTGCGGGGCGAAACTCTCAAGGTGAAAAGCCTAGACTATATCCAAGCAGCCCGAACGCTTGGTCTCCCTAAACGACAAATTCTCCTCCGGCATGTCCTGCCCAATGTGAGCAACTCCATTGTGGTTCTGGCGACTATGCAGGTAGGTTCTTTTATTTTGACTGAAGCCACCCTGTCTTTCTTAGGTGTTGGCGTCCCAATTACCAAGCCTTCGCTTGGCCTTTTGGTCAAGAGTGGCTTTGACGTGCTTTTTAGTGGCCTGTGGTGGGTGTCCGTCTTCCCAGGCTTTTATATCATGCTGATCGTGTTTGGTATTAACCTTTTAGGGGACTTCCTGCGTGATGAGCTAAATCCCAAATTACAGGGGGTGTAAGATGGCCGTGAGCAATACTCAGTCTGATGGCGTCATGCTGGATGTTCGTAATCTCTGCATGTACTTCCATACCTTTGATGGGGTTATTAAAGCTGTTGATGATATTTCCTTTAGCCTTAAGGAAAAAGAGATTTTAGGCATTGTGGGCGAGTCAGGTTCTGGCAAGTCCGCAGCTTCCTATTCAATCCTCAAGCTCCTGGCGGGGAACGGCAAAATTGAATCTGGCCAAATTATCTTCGAGGGCCAGGACCTGGTTCCGGCCTCTGAAAAGAAAATGCGGCAAGTGCGGGGAGATAAAATCTCCATGGTCTTCCAGGATTCCCTGACCTCTTTAGACCCTCTCAAAACTATTGAGCAACAAATCTCGGAAATGTTCATCCTCCACCGGCCAGAAATGACCAAGGCGGAACGCCGGGAAAAATGCCTAGAACTTTTGCGGGCCGTTGGTATCCCCAAGCCGGAGGAAAGGCTCAAGTCTTATCCCTTCCAGCTTTCCGGTGGCATGCGGCAGAGGGTCGTTATCGCGATTGCTCTGTCCATTGAGCCCAAGCTGCTTATTGCAGATGAGCCGACCACAGCCCTAGACGTCACTATCCAGGCCCAGATCCTCCGCCTCATGACTCGACTGGTCAGAGACCAGGGGACATCGCTTATCTTAATCACCCACGATTTGGCGGTGGTTTCGGAAAATGCGGACCGGATTGCCGTTATGTATTGCGGCAAGCTGGTCGAGCATGCCAGCCGGGATGAACTCATTCACCATGCCTGCCACCCCTATACGGTAGGTCTCTTGAAGTGTATCCCCCGCCTCCGGTCTTCGCGGCCCCGCCTGCCCTATATCCCTGGCATGGTACCAGCCATGCTCCACCTGCCCCAGGGCTGCTATTTTGCTGACCGGTGTCCGCGAGCCCAGGACCGCTGCAGGCAAGAACAACCCCAGCTTATTGAACATACACCAGGACACTTTGTGGCCTGTCACTTCCCTCTGCAAGCCGGGGAAGATGTGTTTTAGGAGGCCTTCAGGATGAATACTCAACAAACGACCCAGCCCGCCCCGAAGGCCTTAGAAGTCAATAATCTCCAACAGCGTTTCTATCTCACCAAGGGTTTTTTCCAGTCCTTGCGCCGAGAAGACGGCCGTATCTGCTGGAATGATAAGGTGATCCATGCCTTAAATGGTATTTCCTTCGATGTCCAAGAGGGAGAAGTTTATGCGCTTGTAGGGGAGTCCGGCTGCGGTAAATCCACGGCGGCTAAGACGGTGATCCGTCTCC
Organism: Clostridiales bacterium; assembly: GCA_028724525.1. Classification (GTDB taxonomy): domain Bacteria; phylum Bacillota; class Clostridia; order Saccharofermentanales; family DTU023; genus SFFI01. The sequence goes on along the minus strand of JAQYCV010000033.1, from coordinate 69,602 downwards.
TGGAGCCAGCCGCCGGCCAGATCCTATACAAAGGGCAAGACATTAGCCACCTGCCGGAACAGAAACTTGGCAAGGTGCGGCGCGAAATGCAGATGATCTTCCAGGATCCCTACACTTCTCTAAACCCCCGCCAAAGGGTCATTGATATTATCTGCGAGCCCCTGCTCTTCCATAAGCTAGCGAGCAACCGGGCCGAAGCTGAAGAGAAGGCCGTGGACCTGCTCCAGAAGGTAGGCTTGCGGCCAGAACACAGCCGGCGCTATCCCCACCAATTTTCCGGCGGGCAAAGGCAGCGTATCGTCATTGCCCGTTCCCTAGCCGTGGAGCCTGATTTTATCATTGCAGATGAACCTGTTTCTGCCCTGGACGTTTCTATCCAGGCTCAAATTCTCAACCTCCTCATGGACCTCAAGGATGAGATGGGCTTCTCCTGTCTCTTTATTGCCCATGACCTCTCCGTTGTCCGTCATATCTCAGACCGTCTGGCCTGCATGTACCTGGGTAGCATTACGGAGAAGGGGCATAAAAACCAAATTTTTGAGAATCCCCTCCACCCCTATACCAAGATGCTCTTCTCCGCCGTCCCCACGATTGACGAAGAGCCCATCGTCGAAGAGATGACCATCAAGGGGGAGATCCCGTCAGCGGTCAACCTACCAAGCGGTTGCTATTTCCACGACCGTTGTCCCTATGCCATGCCTATCTGCCGGCAAGAGTTTCCTGAGGAAAGAGAGATGGAGCCGGGGCACTTTGTGGCCTGCCACCTCTACGATGCCTAGGCCAGTTCTGGCAACTTTGACAAGCTCAATAAAAAGTCCGGGCGAGACGAGCCCGGACTTTTTTAAACTATGGTCAAGCTTCAACTTTTTGCAGGCTACAATTCTCACTCACTCGGCTCGAAAGCCTATCGGGCTTATGATTTCTTGGCCTTGTGCGCCCCTACAATCCAGCCGCAGATGCAGCCGAGCAGAGCTGGCAAGAGAAAGGCGAAGCCTTGAGGGCCCAGGGGAACGTGGGTGAGGATTTCTTCCGCCGTGGGCTTGGTGACCGTGATAGTCTTGAGGGCCTGAACGACACCAAAGGGGATAGCGGCGATGACTCCGCCGATAAAGACCTCATCGTAAGGAATAATCTTCCTACCCAAAAGATTGAGGGCAATGAGAACGATAACAACAGGATAGATGATTTCGAGTAGAGGGGTCGAGAGATTGATAATCCCTTCTACGCCCATGATAGAAACCAGGTAGGAAAGGAGGGTTAAGGTTACAGCCACTGTCTTATAGCTAAAGCGGTTTTTGAAAAGCTGGGTAAAATAATCGCTGGCTGTGAGCAGGCAGCCAATAGCGGTGGTCAGGCAGGCCAGGAAAATGATCAGGGCCAGGAGGATCTGGCCGAAATTTCCGGATAAGAGCTTGATGGCAGTGACCGTTAAGGTGGTGCGGTCGGGAATAGTTTGTAATTGGCCAGAGCCGGAAGCGCCAATCCAGGCAAAGCCTACATAGACAGCCATGGTACCCAGGCCTGCGAGCCCGGCGACCTTTCGCATGATGGACTCTTTTGACTTGCCTTCATAACCCTTTTGCTGCAGGGTCATTGCGACGGTGCCCCCAAAGACAATCGAAGCCAGGGCGTCCATAGTCTGGTAGCCCGTACTGAAACCATAGTGGAAGACCCCTGTCCCCATGCGGTCTGGTGCAGGGGCAATCGGCTCTCCAATGGGCTTAAAAATTCCAATGCCGATAATAATGGCCAGGAAAATCAAGAGGAAGGGGGTCAGGAAGGCGCCTAACCGGTCAATCACAGAATTAGGACTGAGGATAAAATATAGGCAGATGCTGAAGAAGACCAAGGCCCCCACAATGAGGAGGGTATGGGCATCAACACTTTCTGGCATAAAGGGGAGGACTGCCAGCTCCACCGCTGTCGCAGCCGTCCGGGGGATGGCGAAGAGCGGCCCAATGAAGGTCAGGATAATGGTAGTGAGCACAGTGGCAAAAATGGGAGAGACCCGTTCACAGAATTTCTGCGCGCTGCCCCCAGCCTTGGCCACCGCAATGATCCCCAGCATGGGGAGTCCGGTACCGGTTAAAACAAAGCCTAGGCTAGCGATAGACCAGTCAGTCCCTGCCATGGCGCCCATGTAGGGTGGGAAAATTATGTTGCCTGCGCCTAGAAACATGGAAAATAGGGCGAAACTAACGACCAAGAGATCTTTGGTCCGGTGGTGTGAATTCATTAAGCCTTCCTCCCCAGTCATCTGGATAAGTCGTATTAAAGCTTATTCATCTTAGCAAAACTGACGGAGAAAAGAAAGAATTTTTTAGGCAGTCTGCCTATTTTGACCAGGGCAAGGGGGTATTTTTATACAGATTGCAACTTTCGAATGATGGTCTGTCCCTGAGGACTCTGCAAGTATTTCTGCGTGACTGGAGGCACTAGCACTAACGCCTGGTCCAGCTCGCCTTGGGCTAAATATTGGCGGACCTGAGAGGCCGAGATAGGCTGGCCATCCTGTTCGGCGCGAGGGATGACCTCCAGTTTTAGGGGCGGGTAGGGGGCCTCCTCCTGGAAAACTTCGGCCATGACTTGATTATAAATCTGTGTGCTGGGACTCAGGGGTTCTTCTCCCACCCAGCGGCTAGTGATGCCCAAGCTGGGAGCGAAGTAGCGGCGGAAGATCTGGGCATCCAGGCGGGCCTGGATCCGCGTAATATCTTCATCTTCTGGTAAAAAATAGGAGGGAAAAGTGGCAGAGGAAACGAGATAGGGGCCTGTACTATGGACCTGGACCTGGGGCCAGGCTGCAACCGCCTCTTTAACAAGGGCCAGTCGGTCAGCTGCGGGAAAGGCAGATCGATCTTCTGCGACCACAAATACGTGCAGGGTCCAGCAGGCCTGGCGGGCCTGGTCAATTAAGGCCATGTGGCCCAAGGTGAGGGGGTTAGCGTTGAGGACAATGGCGGCCACGGACTCCGGCCTATCAGATGAAGGACTAGTCCTCTTATCTGCCAGCTGGGCCTGGGTTTTTAAATCTTTCAGAAAATCTGTGATACCCTTCATGGCTCTTTCCATAAAGACTAAGCGGTCCTGGACCCGGGAGATTTCCCGGAAGCCGAGGTGGGCAAAGGCTGGCGCAGCTTGGGCTTTGGTGTAGACATAGGCCTTGAGCTCGCCTTTGTGCATGATCATTTGCAGAAGCTCGCCGATTAGCTTATTAAAGCCTGGTCCGCCCTGGTAATCTTCCCGCACAGCCACACACTTAATAATGTTGTGAAAGAGGGAACCTGTGGCAATTAAATCCTCACCCTCATAGAGGCCATAGACTTGGTCCACATTCTTTTCCGGCCGCAAGCCAGCCTGGGCTAAACGCTTGATCCAAGCTTGGCGGTCTCGGCTAATTTTATCTGGCCACAGGCGTCTAATTTCCATCTTTTTCGGTCTTGCTCTTTCTCTAGCACCTTGATCAATTTATGCTATATATTATAGCAAGCAATTAAGCCTCCTGTTAGAGCCAGCCAGCTTCCAGTTATAGCCAACCATCCAGCTTCGTGCTGGTCATCAGGGGTCCATCAGCTTGAAGGCTCAAGCGTTCTTCCTCAGAAAGGAGACCGATCCTGCCATGAACAATCCTCCCGGAGGCCGGGAAGACTTCTCTCGGAACTCCACAGCGACAGCCCATGCTGCGACTATCCCCCAGGGCTTTCAGCAGGGGAGCCAGCCCAGCTTGGCAGACGTTCTGGTCCGCCGAGAAGCCCGAGTTTTGCATATTCAAAGCTTATTAAAAAGCCATCTGACAGTGGTTTGCTTCAAGCTCAACATCCCCGGTCAAGTCAAGAATAATGACAGCATCCAGGCCCTTTTTGCCCGGGGCCTTCAGGATATCCGGACTAGCCTCCCGGAAGGGGACAGGGACTGGGAGGAAAGCTTGCCTGACCTGCCAACGGGTCCAGAATATTTCTTAGCCAGCCCCCTGCCCGCCGTCCAGGTCAAGCGCCGCATGGTAGAACTGGAGGAGAAACCCTTAGGCCGCCTCTACGACCTTGATGTTTTCAGCCAAGCTGGCCCCCTCAGCCGGGAAGAGCTCGGTCTGCCCCCCCGTACATGCTTTCTCTGTGATCGGCCCGCCCCAGAATGTGCCCGGTCCCGCCGTCACTCCCTGGCAGAGCTTTTAAGCTGGATCGATAAGCAAATGAGGAAAGAACTATAGCGATATCGTATTTCAGCTAATCCAGAATAAAAGTGTTACAGTAATCAAGTTCCTTGGGCCGGAATAAGCCTAATAATATCAAGGCATAGGGATCATTATCATCAGCTTCAAAGTAGATGCGGTCATATTGATTAAATAGCCGGCTGACCAGGCTTTGGCTAAAACGCTGGAAGCTTTCGTCACCCGTACCGTGGCAATAGGCGATCTCGTTATTTTCGATATAAGCAAAGTTGAGAGGAAGATCCTGATCGTAGAGAATAGTCTCAGGTAGAATGTCACAGAAATCTCCAAAACTCCCGGTCCAGGGATTAATATCTGTATGATTTTTACAATAATAAGCAAACAGAGCTTGTGAAAATACCAGAGAGTCCTTTTCTTTAATCGAGATAGATGCCACTGTTGTGCTCGAGATTAGGGGGCCGGCTAGGTCTGTTTGACTGAAATCGCCAAGGATACAATGGCGCACTAAGCGAAAGCCAGCTTTAAGCAAAACTTCTTCGGATTGCTCCGCGCCTGCATCAAGCATGACTTGCAAGGGTGTGTCGCATTTTTCCCGACAGGTTAGTAGGACTAGGACTGCTTCTTCTGGGCTCAGCTTGTCCAGATGCAGACGAAGATAAGTATTCCTTTGGTGAAAGGTGTTCTTATAAAACTGGATTTTTCCGACCTGAGTCGCCTTCCTCAAAACTTCCAGCTGGTGCATGTCCTGTGAAAATTGTAAATCCATCATGATAGCCTGTCTTGAATGACCTTTGAGCGGTAAATATGTCAAATTAATATAACTCAGTTGATTGTAGTTAATGTTGAAGATCAACTCAAGGGTCTAAGTTCCGAATAGTAAATGTCAATGTATGGACAGATAAATCGACAGCACAGTGTTAGCGGAACAGAGTAGGAATATTAGATTCCCATTTTATTCATGTGAAAATAGCTATTGGAAATCGAATAAATGTATGTTATTCTATATGTAGTTAAAACTAACAAGAGAGGAGCTGATAATGATGAAATTTTTGGTAGAACCGAAAAACAAGAACCCGATTTCACCGAGTGGATGCTATCTGTGTGTAAGAGATTGCCCTCTTGATGTTTGTGGATTGTGTACTAGTTATTGTCCGCATAATTGCTATTATCACACGTATTGTCCGTCTGGTCCCATCCACAGTCCTGAATAATCCGGAATGAATATTTTTTTTCTTAAACGTCTTGAATTGTCTGTGCTTTTTCGTGACAAAACGCTTCGACGCGTATTTTTTGTCCTTCTGATGTTTTTTATTGCTTGGGTTCTATATCTGTACGTACAGTCCCCATCAGTATTTGAGCATCAGAAGGAAATTTATCGTGACCATATAAGTTCAAACATTAGAGGCAAAGGCTATTGGATAAGTCGAGCGAGACTATTAGCTAAGAGTCGCGGTGACGAATTTATGGAAAGATTTGAAGCGAATTATGATTACCAGACAAGTAAAGTGATGACAGCACTAAATCAGTTGGAAAAAAAGAACAGTTTTGAGCAAAAACTGAGTGATGCAAACTCTACAAATGCACTAGAGTACCTTTTGGCGGCTCAGTTTTTCACCGATAACACAGACGAAAAACCAAATGTTTACACCTTGTATCCTGAAAAGATTAAAGCGTTCTTGGCTACTATTCGTTACCCTTATATAATTAAAGACTTTGATGATATCGCAAGTAATGACGCAAAGAAGTCTGATGTGGAATATGCACATCTGGCGTTGATGGCTGAAAGAGCGATTGATAATTACTTTTCTGATCGCGTTGAACCGACTAACGATTTTAATATATATTATTTTCTCATGAGGTTAATGTCAAAAAATTCCGTACGGGGAGCTTTTCAGCCAAGGCTAGTTCTCTTAACAGTTTGCCCTGTTTTAGTAGCGTATTATATATTTAAAATTTCTAATTCCGGCTATATTAATAATATTTTCATGTTACCACAAAAAAGATTTCACAGCTTTCTGCATCTTTTTTTTATAACCTACTTTATATCTTTGTTTTTTTATTACATTCCTCAAATTGTTAGCTGTGCCTTGGCTTTACTGCTTGGAAAACCTTACAATTGGAATACGGATATGGTTGTTATTCGACGAGGATACAACACATTTCATTCACTTGGTCAGACTAATGGTATTTTTTCGACTAGATACATTGGGTTGTCTCAATTGTTGTATGTGCCATACGGTGCACACAATACTATTTCGAATCTCAGCTATAGTGACTTTATGTCAGTTAGATTTGCCGAGTTCTTCCTTAGAGCCGCGACGGTTGATTTCTTGAAAGTCACTTTTATTGTTGTATTATCCACAAGTGTCGTTCTGACTGTGATGAAGTCCAAATACCGTATAGTTGTGGTTGCTGCACTATCGTTCTGCATTTTTTTCTTTGAACAAAAGAACATACGATCTAGATTAAACTATTTCAATCCTTTTGCGGTTGCTAACGGGTGGAACATCACTCTGGGAGCAGAGCAGTTTACCTGGTTCCATGCAATATTTTTATTGGCAATTTCAATAGTGGGAATAATATTGTTAGCTAAATTGACTATGTATAAGAATTATAGGTGAGCTATGAAAAAATCCATATTTAATCACTACTTTAGAGGACCGGAAAAGTTCTATGTATATAATGCATTTAGTAATGCATTGGCGGAGTTTCCTGACGGTGTTGCTGAAAATTTTATTAATAATGATGAAGAATACATTGATCTGCTAGACGATACTGTCAAGAAGGACATGTTGTATGGAGGAATAATTATTGAGAATCAATTTGATGAGCTTAAGCAGCTTCAAATTGATATGTATAATGCGAAATTTGGGAATAATAGCTTAGGAATAACAATTGCTCCAACTCTCGACTGTAACTTTAATTGCCCCTATTGTTTTGAAAGAGGATCTCGAAAACGGGGTAATATTACTGATTCTGTAATGGATGGTATTGTGAGCTTCGTTAAACAAAATGTCCAGAATCTCAAAATGCTATCAATAAGCTGGTATGGTGGGGAACCGCTGTTGGCAATGGATAAGATCAATGCCATTTCAAGTGAACTAATAGATATATGTGATAAAAATAATATTAATTATAGAAGTGGTATCACAACAAACGGCTACCTTTTGGACAATTATACTTTTAAGACCCTCGTTGATCTTAAAATACAATCAATTCAAATACCTTTAGATGGAGATGTTCATTATCACGATATAACGCGAAGACATGTAAATGGAGCGGTTACTTTTGATAAAATTATTTATAATTTGAAGAATTTGAAAGACCTCTATGATACAAAACATTCAATTCTTCCCAACATTGCTCTTAGGTTAAACTCTACACGAAAAAATTATCAGTCTATGATAAATGTGCTTGATTTACTATATAAAGAAGAAATACTCAATTATGTCTATCCTTATGTCGCGCGTGTTTTTGATAACAATGACACAGAGAATAAATATACTTTAACGGAAAATGAATTTTCAGAATTCGAACGCAAATTCATAACAACACTTGAAAATGTATATGGCAAAGAGGTTGAGTTTTCATACTTTTATCCTAACAGGATTACAAGTGCGTGTACTTGTGATAAGTTTAATTCCTTTGTGATTGACCCGCTTGGTAACCTGTGCAAATGCTGGGAAGAGATCGGAAAGTCAAGTGCTATAATTGGCAACATTAATAATGTTGGCGAAGATAGAAGAAATAATAATAATTACTATGAATATTTACTTTTCAATCCGTTGAGTAATAATCAGTGTAAGAAATGCAATTTCCTTCCAATATGTATGGGTGGCCACTGCCCATTGAGGCGACGAGAGAAGAAAAACCTTAGCTGCGAAGAGCAGAAGAAAAAATTGATTGAAAAATTGCTGTTCTCATTTAATAGACTTGGAATAACTAATGTTGAGTACATTAGCGATAAGTCATAGGGTAGTGAATTATGTCATTACTTTCAGTTTGCAATCTTAATAAAAGGATTGGTCATAAGTCGGTTCTTCAGAATCTTTGCTTTCAAGTAAATCAGTCTGAAATTGTTGGTCTTCTTGGACCTAACGGCGCTGGAAAGTCAACAGCAATGAAGTGTATTTGTGGTTTACTTCCGTTTGATTCTGGAGATATAAGCATTGAGAATCACAATATTAGGGAGGATCGAGTTAATGCTTTAATGTTACTCGGTGCAAGCATCGAAAGTCCTGCTCTATATCCCGAACTGACGGGCGCGGATCATATCAAGTTGATTGCGCAGTGGAGAAAATTGCCTAAAACACGAATAACTGAGGCAGAAGTGTTCTCAAAATTAGGTGAAGCTCTTCACAGTAGAGTCTCTACTTATTCCACTGGCATGAAAATGAGATTGATAGTAACAATGGTCCTAATGCCAAAACCCCATTTAATTATTTTAGATGAACCAATGAATGGGCTGGATCCTGATGGAGTTTTTCAGCTTCGTGAAGAACTATGTCACCTAAAAGATCAGGGAATGGGCATTTTAATCTCCTCACATTTGCTGTCTGAATTAGAGAAGATATCTGACAGAGTAATTATGATTAACGATGGGAAAGTCATATTCGATGGCGCTATTTCCCAAGAACAAGCGAGTAGAGGATATGATATTTATACAGAGGATATGTTGAAACTCGAAGCGACTCTTAAAGACCTGGGATACAATTGCTCAAAGAAAACAGATTCGCATAAAACGGTACTCTTACATTGTGATCTCACCGAGGACGAACTAAATGACTTATTGATGGTCATTTTAAACAAAAAGATCAGAATATCCGAAATAAAGAAATCCTATAAATCGCTTGAAGAGATATATAAAGAAATAATCATAGCCAGTTAGAATGAAAAATTTAATTCTTGCAGATTTAACAAAGAGTATCAGTAAAAGGTTCTTGCTCTCAATTATTGTAGTTTTAGTACTGTTCTGCATAGCCATTCTATCTACGTTTGAACAAATTCAGCGTGACCTCCCGAAGAGAAGCGAAGCGTTAGCAGCAGCTGAAAAAGAGAAACTTTGGTTAGCATACGAATTTACGCAGAATCTATATACCTTGGTAAAAAAAGCAAATCAGCAAAATCCAACTGATGAATTGGCAAAACAAGCAGAGCTCTACCAATTCGAAAGTGATGTCTTACTCAAGTATTATATGTTTCAGGAAAAACTGGAAATGTTCAATCAGCATAGAGCTCAGCAGTACACCAATATAAAGAAAACCATCGTAGATATGGACAATTTTGCTTACGAAAAAATCTATAAGAAGAAGATTAATCTGATTCATGAGGATTATATTTATAATACTGATATTCGCAATTTATATGCAAGATTGGTTAAGAACAAAGGAAGCTTAGCTCTAGGAGAGTCTTTCAGCGATAAAGCTCAGACAAATTCAATTTTACATTATACAATTAGTTTTCCACTGTTTACATTGTTTGCCATGTTTTTTGTTGTTATTATCAACGCAAATAACTGGGCCGTAGAATTTACATCGGGGGGGATACGCCTTCTATTAACCCAACCGTACCCATGTAGAGAAATATACTATTCCAAAGTGATTGTGAAGCTGTTAATCACACTTATTTTCGTGAGTCTCTTGCTATTTTTGCCGAGTGCTGTGGCATTATTTATGGGTGGACCCGGATCTGATATCTCGGTGCTAATCAATCCGCGAATATTTGAACGTTTGTTTGTTCGATTTTCACCTGAATTAGCCTTCTCCAGCCTAAAGAGCGTATCAATTTGGAGTTATATAAAATATTATTATATCATATATACGTGCGTTTCTATTTTTCTTTTCTCGCTGACAAATTTGTTGTCACTCATTCTGAAAGATTCCGGTGGGACGGTAATCTGTGTTGGCTTCTTATCTTGTCTGGTCATTGTTCCAGAGCCATTCAATCCATTTTCTTTTATTCAAATCTCGGAACTACTTATTGGAGATTTAGGATTTGGCTATTGGAGCAGCCTGCTTTTACTCATTGCGCTATCGATCCTTTTCATTACAGCTGGGTCACATCTATTAAAGAGATACCAGTCATGAGAGAGTTGACAGTGTAAAAATGAATAGATTACTACATGATACGAACCAGATTGATACGTGCAGAGTCGAGGCGCGAAATATATTCGCGTGCTATAAGGTAACAGTTGATAACTAAACAAAAGAGTGATTATGTACTTAAATATTCTAAATTTAATAAACAATAAATCTAAAAAAATTTTGACTGCGCTCGAAAGCACCATCAAAACAATAAAGTATTGCATGGATTTGTCTTGGAGGACGTCAAAAATATATACAATATCTAGAATTATTATAGAGTGCGTCAATCCTCTCATTCCACTTGTGCTTTCCTATTTAGGGAAGCTTGTGATTGACATTTTGGTTCAAGGTAATATTGAGAAATCACTAAATAGATTGCTATTCATTTTTAGTTTGACACTATTGATTTTATTAATATTAACAATAGTAGATAGATGGAGAGAGTATGCAACAAATGAACATTCTGAACTGATTAAAAAACATATTATTCATCAGCAAATTGAAAATGCTATGAAAATGGACTTGGTTTTTTTCGATAAGCCCGAGTGGTATGATAAATTGGTTTCTTCATTCAGAGATTCAGAAGCTGTAGCAGAAGAAGTTTGGTATGTGTTGAATTTTCTAAGTTCTATAATTGCTATTGGTGGAACTATTTTTCTAGCTATTAGAGTTACCCCGGTTTATGCATTGATACTACTAGTGGTGAATGCACCGCCAGTAATAATTTCCTTATCGTTCACTAAACAACTATATCAGTTAAGCATATCGCAGATTAACGAGGGTAGAGAATCTTCTTTGTTGCAAAGTCTATCATCTGATAAGCGTTATGCTCAAGACTTTAGACTTTTCAATTCTAAATCATACGTTTTGAAAAAACATGAATCGATATGGAATAAATTATTTTACGAGAGGAGAAATGTCTTAAGAAAAAGAAACCTTTATCTAGTAATTTTTGAAATACTTCCGATTGTTTCTCTTTGCGGCATAAGTTTAGACTTAGCGCTGCGAGTTTTACAGCATCAAAATACTGTAGGAGACTATACGTTTTATACAAATTTATTTCTGCAAGTACGGAATGGAATGAGCGGTATTGGTATTTCAATTATTGCACTATATGAAAATCGACTTAAATTTAAAAATCTACAATCTTTCTTCTCGTATGAAAATACAATTGTAGATGGGGATTGTGAGCTAGAGGAACAAATTCAGGAAATAAAATTTGAACATGTCTCATTTCGCTATAATGATGAAAGTCCACTTGTGCTAGATGATATAAATTTACATATTCATAGTAAAGAGACGATTGCACTTGTTGGTCTAAATGGTTCTGGTAAAAGCACACTAATTAAGCTGCTTCTTCGTTTTTATGACCCGACTGAAGGAAGAATACTAATAAATGGAACTGATATAAGGAAATTCTCTTTAGAGCACTTACGATCACGATTTTCAGTGTACTTCCAGAATATGCTAAATTTTCCTTTTTCTATAAGAGAGAATTATATGATTTCAGATAATGCATTTTCACTTAACGATCAACAAGAAGGCAAAAGTGTGATATTCAGTGAAAATTTTGATAGACGAGCGATAAAAGCAATGGAGAGCGCTGCATGTACCGATTTTTTTAATAAGGCAAAGCGAGGTATGAACCACAATATTACAAGGCTGTTTGATTCCGAAGGTCTTGAATTATCAGTTGGGCAAAATCAAAAATTTGCTCTCTCAAGAGCGTTTTTTCGTAAACATCAGGTATTGATTTTGGATGAGCCAACATCAAATGTTGATATCAAGTCAGAAAGAGTAATTCTAAAATGGGTACAGCAAGAAGCAAGTCAGCATATAGTTCTATGGATAAGTCATAATTTTACAAATGTTCATGCGGCTGACAAAATAATTTTATTGGAGAATGGAAGAATAATTGAAGAAGGCTCGCATCAAGAACTCCTAGATAAAAACGGGGAATATGCGGTTCTCTATCGCTACCAAGAGGAGAAATTGCTTAGGAAATAATATTCCAATATGGGAGCATTTAGCTGGGCTTGTAGATAGTCTTCTCACATCACACGGCCGCTGGCAAAATTCATTTTGCCCTAGATGAGGAAAGGCTAGGCTTTAGCTCCGAGCTAAAGCCTAATACATTTTCAAGACTATATATGATAGACTAATAGTTAGATCATAGAGAAAATTGAGTAGGCTGAATAATGAAAGTTAAACTAAAAAGATTCTTTGATACGACATTCTTTCTCATCATGCTCAGCCTGTTGCTGTATTTTTATATCTCTTTGGCTGTTTCTCGTAATTTCTTCCTAATTAAGTGGTCTGCTGTAGACGTATCTGAGGTTTTGCAATCAACTTTCTCTTTTGATTCGGTTGTCTTCCATTTGCATGAGAGTTTCCAATTTCAAGGACCGATCTATGGAGGGATAGCGGGTATGCTTTTTGTCTCTATCCGCAAACATCTTTGGCCATTGAAAGCGCCTCGGACTAGGACTTATCGCGGGCTGGTCCTGCATGATATTTTGCTGAATAGCTTGCATGTTGCTCTGGCTTGTTATGCCGCCTTCTTATTGATTTTCTTCCTGCACATTGCATTTGCTACGCCGGCGGATGTGGAGAGGGGCCTACGCATCGCACGGGCGCCAGACATCTTACCCCCTAGAAGTACCAACGGAGCGAGCCTTTTCTTAGATCTTTTCGGGGTAGATTTTTACTTTGACCATCGTAAGCTCTACTATTTTATGGTTTACAGTGTACAGTACGGCTATGCTCCCTTTTTATTTTCAATTATGGGAAGCACATTAGGTCTTGTGTTTGAAAAGAGGTATCAAGTCCTTCTGGTGACTGTATTAACTTATTATGCGCTTACTCTGTTCTTTAATCGCTTAGGTGGCATGAATATAATGCCGTCTTGGCTACACACTTTGCTACAATATCTAGAGCCCGCTCGCCTATGTATACCTAATTCTATAAGAAATGTAGCTACTATACCATTTTTTATTCTACAGCTGATTCCTACTCTATTACCTTCGGGACTTATCATAAGTAATCAAATCCGGCATGCAAAAGTGAGAGTATAGCAATAGAAAGAGCCCCCTTATGATTCAGTTGATCAATATTAGTAAAAGTTTTCAGTATGAAGAAATTTTTCACCAAATAAATTTCACTTTTCTAGATGGTCATGCCTATGGCCTTGTCGGAAGAAATGGGAGTGGCAAAAGTGTGCTCTTGAACCTTATGACAGGTTTTATGACACCGGATAGCGGCCAAGTCCTGATTGATGGACAGGTTCTAGGGCGCGACGTGGATTTTATTCAGGATGCGGGAGTAAGCATTAACCAGCCGGAATTTATGCCTGCCTGGACAGGTTATGACAGCCTTATGTATCTGGCCAATATCCGCAAAAAAATTAATCAAAAAGAAGTCTTATGGTGGGTAGACCAAATGGGTCTTACCCAGGCTATCCATAAGCCTTATAAAACTTACTCTCAGGGTATGAAGCAAAAGATGAGAATTATTCAAGCACTCATGGAACACCCTAAGTACTTGATTATGGATGAACCTTTTAATGCCCTAGACGAGCAAAGTGTTGAGCTAGTGCAAAATATTTTTAAGCATTTTAAGAGCCCACAAACAACAATTATTTTTACCAGCCATGATCAAGCAGATATAACAAACATTGCTGATACTATTTTGCCTATAGAAGCCCTCAAGAAAGGGAGCTCTTGTCCGGATAACCATGAAAAGCATAAAAGCTAATCGATATAAATTCTTACTCATTTGGCTAGGCTACTTTATCTTCAATGTCATAGATTTTGGTGATAAAGGAACGATCAATATTTTTCAGAGAGTATCAGGTCGTCTTTTCTATCCTATTTTTATTTACTTTCTGTTTGTCCATAGTTTTGAACTGAATTTTCTATTGCCCAGGCTAAAAAGTTATAAAGATTACCTGATGTATTCCGTAAAATATGTACTGCAGGAGTTAGTGCCTCAAATTGTCGTGCTTGGAGCAGGTTGTATCTTGCTTTCCTACCCACTCAATATTTCTATCGAGTGGTTAGGGGCCCTACACTTTATGTGCTGGCTTATTATAATTTCTATATTTTTAGGAATGTATGACCAAATTATTAATTTGTCTAATAATAGTCGGCGCTGGACAGTGGCCCTATGGATCTGGATTATCATCTGTACCCAACCGCCTGTATCTCTAGCTAATCTCTTTGCCTGGCCAACGCTCCTTTTAGATGAGCAAATAAAAATGAGCTGGTATTTCAGCCAGGCAGGACTGACGATTCTTTTTCACTTTTTTGTCCTTGCTATGGTGTATTTCCTAGTTCTGAGGGAACGGGGGGTTATTGTCTCTACACATAAGATCTCCTGACGGATAAGATTTCGTGTACATAAGGTCATATGCGAAGCTTTATGCCTGATCAACTTGTAGCCTCTAAGATTAAAATTTTTGACGGCTACCCTTGTGTTTAGTATACTTTGGACGTGCTTTTTCGCCTGGATAAGGTCTTTCTAAAAAGACAGAAGACCGCATCTGAAGCGCAAAAGCCCCCATATAAACGCTATGAAGGGCAAGAGTAGATCTTGGTAGCGGCCACAGCGAGTGCTGGAGGGTGAGAGCAGCGCGCAGGGCCCAGGATACGAAAATCAGCCCCGAGCGGCTGCTCCGAACGCCGAGTTTGTTATAGTAAGCGATCAAGCTATAGTGAGGCTATTAAGTGCAGACGGTTGCCCACCGTATGAGGGCTCAAGAGGCCAAGCGGCAGGAAGGTCTGAGAGACCTAAACTGGCTTGGTGAAACGGGTGGTACCGCGTATTTTCACGCCCCGTGTGGGCGTTTTTCTTTGCCCAAAAAACATAAGGACCTAGGAGACTAGGCAGGCAGGAGGCAATATGTACCGTAAAGTTGATAACTCCCTAGACTTTGTAAAGAGGGAAGAAGAGATCCTCAAATTTTGGGAGGATCAGCAGATTTTTAAAAAGCAGGTCAAGCTCCACCAGGACGCAGACAAATATACCTTTTATGACGGCCCCCCTACGGCCAATGGCAAACCCCATATTGGCCACGTTTTAACCCGGGCCATCAAAGACTTGATTCCACGTTTCAAATCCATGCAGGGCCACAATGTCCTGCGCAAGGCGGGCTGGGACACGCATGGCCTGCCCGTCGAGATTGAAGTGGAAAAAATGCTGGGCATTTCAGGCAAGGAACAGATTGAAGCCTATGGCATTGAAGAATTTGTTGAGAAGTGCAAGGAATCTGTCTGGAAATATAAGTCTGAATGGGAAGAGATGTCCAAGCGGGTCGGCTTCTGGGCGGATATGGACCATCCCTATGTCACCTATGACCAAGAATATATTGAGTCTGAATGGTGGGCCATGAAGAAGATCTGGGAAAAGGGTCTCCTCTATGAGGGTTACCGCATTGTGCCCTACTGCCCCCGCTGTGGCACGGCCTTGGCCAGTCATGAAGTCGCCCAGGGCTATGAAGATGTCACAGAAAACTCTATATATGTCCGCTTTGCCGTCAAGAGTGAGGACAATACCTACCTGGCGGCCTGGACTACTACCCCCTGGACCCTGCCTTCTAACCTAGCCCTGGCTGTAAACCCTAAAGTGACCTATGTCCTCTTGGAGCGGGAAGAAGAGGGCCAGACCCGGCGCTACTATCTGGCCAAAGACCTGCAAGAAGCCGTTTTTGGCGAAAATCCTGGCCGGGTTCTGAAAGAACTGAGTGGCCAAGACCTGGCAGGCTTAGCCTATGAGCCCCTCTTCTCCTATGCTGAGGATATTGTGGCTAAGTCTGGCAAGAAGGCCTGGTATGTTGCTACGGCAGACTTTGTTACAACGACCGAAGGTACGGGTATTGTCCATATCGCCCCAGCCTTTGGTGAAGACGATAACCGCCTGGGCAAGGCCTGCGACCTGCCCTTCGTACAGTTTGTGCGGGATGATGGGACCATGCCCCCGGAGGTTACAGATTTTGCTGGACTCTTTGTCAAGGATGCAGACCCGCAGATTATTGATTGGCTCAAGGACCAGGGCAAGCTTATCCGGGTCCAGGCCTATAACCACTCCTATCCCTTCTGCTGGCGTTGCCACACCCCCCTCATCTACTATGCTCGCAACTCCTGGTTTATTGAAATGACCAAGGTTCGGGACGAGCTGGTGGCTAACAATCAAAAGGTCAACTGGATTCCCCCCACCCTGGGTGAAAAACGCTTTGGCAATTTCCTGGAAAATGTCATTGACTGGAACATTTCCCGCGAACGTTATTGGGGGATGCCTCTGCCGGTCTGGCGCTGCCCCAATGGCCACGACCATGTGGTAGGCTCTATTGAGGAGCTCAAGGCCATGTCACCGGACTGCCCGGAGGAAATTGAGCTCCACCGCCCCTATATTGACGCAGTCCACCTGACCTGCCCAGAGTGCGGCGAACTTATGACCCGGATCCCGGAGGTGGCCGATGCCTGGTTTGACTCCGGGGCCATGCCCTATGCCCAGTGGCACTATCCCTTCAAGAATCAAGATACCTTTAAGGACCGTTTCCCGGCTGACTTCATTTCTGAGGCTGTCGACCAGACCCGGGGCTGGTTCTATTCCTTGACGGCGGAAGCGACCCTGCTCTTTGAGCAGGAGCCCTTCAAGAACTGTATTGTCCTGGGCCACGTCCAAGACAAGGACGGCATTAAAATGTCCAAGCACAAGGGCAATGTGGTGGATCCTTGGGAGGCCATTGACTCCGAGGGTGCGGATGCGGTCCGCTGGTATTTCTACTCCAATAGCCAGCCCTGGCTGCCCTCCCGCTTCTCTCTAGATGCGGTCAAAGAAGACAAGCGTAAATTCATGGGCACCCTCTGGAATACCTATGCCTTCTACGTGCTCTATGCGGAAATTGACCAGTTCAAGCCCCAGGACAACCCCTGGGATCCCCACAAGGTCAAGGTCATCGACCGCTGGATTCTCTCCCGCCTCAACACCCTGGTGGTCCAGGTCACCCAGAGCTTGGAGAAGTTTGATATCTTAACGGCAACCCAACTCTTGGAAAAGTTTGTGGATGACCTCTCCAATTGGTATGTCCGCCGCAACCGGGAACGCTATTGGGTAGCTGGCATGCCCCAGGATAAGGTAGATGCCTATCAATGCCTCTACACCGTCCTGGTCACCTTGGCTCAGCTGTCCGCCCCCTTTACCCCCTTCATGGCTGAGCTAATCTACCAAAACCTCGTAGCAGGCCTAGACCCCTCGGCTCCAGAATCTGTTCACCTCTGCGCCTATCCCAAGGCGGACGAAAGCCTCATTAAGCCAGAGGTGGAAGACCAGATGGACCTTGTCCTCAAGCTGGTCAACCTGGGCCGGACTGCCCGGGCCCAATCTCAGCTCAAGACCCGCCAACCCCTCTCCCGCATGCTGATTGTGGGCGGGGACCATCTGAAAGAAGATTTTGCCAAATTGGTTGAAGACGAGCTCAATGTCAAACGCCTGGAAAAAGCCGATGACGCTGACCAACTCCAGGACTACCGCTTTAAACCCCAGCTCAAGCTCCTGGGTAAGCGCTTTGGCAAACGCCTTAACCAGCTTAAGGAAGTTTTGAGTGAACTTGATGGTGTCAAAGCCTACAAGGAGCTTAAACAGAAGGGAGCCATTGAAATTCATATGTCAGAAGGCCCTGAAACTCTGACCGAAGAAGAGCTCCTGGTGGAAAACCAGCAGGCAGAGGGCTACGCCGCCGCTTCTGATTACGGACTAACGGTTGCCTTAGATACCACGCTGAGCCCTGAGCTGATTGAGGAAGGCTTCCTCCGCGAGATCGTGTCCAAGATTCAAACCATGCGGAAGGATGCCGACTTTGATTTGACCGACCGGATTAAGCTCTACTTTGGCGGTACAGACAAGCTCTGGCATATCGTGGAAAACCATAAGGAAGCCCTCTTAGCAGATGTCCTAGGTATAGATATCCTACCCCTAGACCAGGCTCCCGCTGACCTGCGTGACCAGAAGCAGACCTGGGATATCAACGGAGAAGAATTGGAAATTATTTTAGAAAATGTCAAACAATAAAGCATCAAAATTTAAGCTCAAGCCCTTAAACGTAGCCATAGCCGGCATCGTTGCCGCTCTCTACGTTGTCCTTTGCCTGCCCTTTGCCTCCTTTAGCTTTGGCATGGTGCAGTTCCGCCTGGCTGAAGTTTTAACGGTCATGCCTGCCTTTAGCTCTATGGCCATACCGGGTGTCTTCCTGGGCTGCCTCTTGTCGAATATCTTAAATCCCAATAACTTGGGCCTTATTGATATCTTCGGCGGTAGTCTGGCTACCCTCATTGCAGCCATGGCCACCTATTGGCTGGCTAAGCCTTATCGGAGAATAATCCTGGCGGAGCGGCGGCCAGACTACAGCAAGATAGAGGCCAATACCTGGAAAAAGCGTTTTATGCGCTTTGTCATGCTCTTTCCCCCCATCTTGTTCAATGCCGTCATTGTAGGTTCCTACCTGCCCTATCTCCTCCTTGAGCACACGCCCACTACCCTGGAAATCATTGGATCTATCGCCTCTATCTTCCTCTCCCAATCCCTAGTCATTTATGTTCTAGGCATGGGGGTGGTCCTGGCTTTAGAAAAAGCGAAATTCCCTGTAGAGGGCAAAGAGAGCAAGTAAGATGGCCCACTATTTTGATCCAGACCCGGAGGCTGCCCACAGCCTCCGGGCTTTCACAGAGGAAGTCCAGGGCCAGGTCTTTCGCTTTATTAGTGACGCAGGGACCTTCTCCCGAAACCGCCTAGACTTTGGCTCTCGCCAATTGCTGGAGGCTGCCCTAGACTTGGGCGATTTTCCGCCGGGCTGCCAGATCCTGGACTTGGGCTGCGGCTGGGGGCCGGTAGGGACTATCCTGGCCAGCTTTTACCCCCAGGCCCAGCTCAGCTTTTGCGATATCAACGAGCGGGCCCTCCGCCAGGCCATGGAGAATTTTAACAATAACTGCCCGGGCCAAAATGCCCAGTTTTACCTGTCAGACGGCCTCTCCCAGGTTCCTTTCAAGTTTGACTATATCTTCCTGAATCCGCCTATTCGGGCAGGCAAGACCGTGGTTTACCGGCTCTTTGCCGAAGCCCATGCGGCCCTCAACCCAGGGGGTAAGCTCATGATTGTGGTCCAGAAAAAACAGGGGGCCAAAACGACCAAGGATGAGCTAGAACGTCTCTTTGGCGGTCCCGACCAGGTGGTTGACCTGGCCCGTAAGGCCGGCTACCGGGTGTTTTTGGCCACAAAGGGGATCAAGGCACCGTAGCCCTCAGCCTTCATATTTTTCAAGGGGACAAAGCGCAGGATAGCCCCGTTTATGCAGTAGCGTAAGGCCCCGGCCTCCCTTGGCCCATCCTCAAAAACGTGGCCAAGATGGTTGGTGTTCTTAGTCCTGACCTCAGTGCGACTCATGCCATAGGAAGTGTCCTGATAGTAATTGATCACGTCTGTGGTGATAGGCATGGTAAAGCTGGGCCAGCCGCAGCCCCCGTCAAACTTATCATCCGAAGAGAAAAGGGGCTGGCCAGTCGCCTTATCCACATAGATGCCCGGGCCAAACTCTTGGTCTAGGGGACTGGTGAAAGGAGCTTCTGTGCCATGCTGCCTAGCGACCTTGTAGGCGGTCGGATCCAAGGTCTCTTTAAGCTCCTCATCACTGGCCAGATCTTTGCCAGGGAAGAGTGGCTCCAAGGCGTCCTGTACGTTGATATGGCAGTAGCCGCCAGGATTTTTATCCAGATAATCTTGATGGTAATCCTCCGCAGGGACAAAATTCTCTAATCTTTCCAGCTCGATGGCTGTCTTCTTACCCTGGAGGTCTTCAAAGTTGGCTAAAGATTTTTGGGCGATTGCCCCGCTTACCTCATCGCTATAGTAAATTCCTGTCCGGTATTGGGTTCCCACATCATTACCCTGGCGATTGACACTGAAGGGATCGATGATCCGGTAGTAACGCTCCAAGAGTTCCGCTAAATGTAGCTTATGGGGATCATATGTGATTTTTAGGGTTTCGGCGTGACCGGTTTGGGCCACTTCCCGGTAGCTGGTCTGGTCGGAGGCCCCATTAACATAGCCCACTTCAGTCTCTAAGACCCCCGGTACTAATTTAAAGTAGGCTTCGGTTCCCCAAAAGCAGCCAGCGGCTAAATAGATCTCTGCCTGGCCCGGACGGCCAAACTGAGCAATATTTACATTTTCTTCTTGTGATGGTCTCATTAATTTATCCTCGTTTCCCTGGGTTTGGTTTTCTCTGCTGGAGGGCGAAGAGGGCGAAAAAGCTCCAGCCCAGTAAGCCAGACCAAGTAATAGGATACACAGGCCTATAAAGGCCAAGGCTTTTATTATTTTAAGGGACACACAGGCCTCCTAGAAAGGCTTATTTTTAGCAGTAGGATGCGGAGACAATAAGGGTGCACCGCATACCCTGGCCTTGGCCAAAAGCGGTCAGATCCTCACCCGTGGTGGCAGTGATGCCTACCTGGTCAGCTTGCAGACCCATTAATCCCGCGATAGAGTCGCGGATCTTCTCCTGGAGTGGGAGAAGTTTAGGTTTCGCTCCCTCTAGGGAGATGGCGATATGGTGGATTTCCCAATCCCGCCTATCGGCATGTAAATCCTCCAAGGCCAGGGCCAAATAAATACGAGAATTGGTCTTGCCTTGCCGGCAGAGTTCGTCTGCCCGAGGACCTAATACCGGCTTGCCGGTGAGGGAAGATAAGGCATTGCAAAGGGCGTGAAGAATGACATCTCCATCGCTGTTCGCCTCAAAGCCGCCTTGGTCGCTACAGGAATAGCCTCCTAGGACCAGGGCCTTTTTCTGCTTGCTAAAGCGATGGCTGTCTTCGCCTAAGCCTGTCACAAAGATACGTTCTGACATATAGTCCTCAACTTGTGGCCTGGTATTCCTCTAGGCAAACATCTCTGCCAGCATCTTGTAGCAACGGATTTGATCCGCTTCATGATAGAGGGGGATGTAGAACATGAGTTCGTCTAGTTGAAAGCGTTCGATCTCTTCTTCCAGGATCGCTTGGACCTCTTGGCGGGACCCCTTAATTAAGAAGCGCTTGGCATAGAGTTCTTCGATATGGTTGGCTTCGTCCGGGGTAAATTTGACATCCTTGAGGAGCTCAGGATCCTGCATGGCCTTGATGTCCTCTGCCTTATTGCGAACTGCGGCGACCTCAAAAGTTTTGGCCAGATAATCTGCCTCCTCACTCGTGTCTGCAACGACAATCTCATATGAAAAACTGAGATTGGGCTGGTCTGCGAAAGCCGAGGGCTTAAAGTTTTTGCGGTATTCCAAGAATGGCTTCTCGTCTACGTCAATGCCGAAGAAACGGGCATGACTATAGGGAAGACCTTGTTCTGCAGCAAAAGGCGCTGTCCGACCGGTAGAGCCTAAGAGCCAGGTCTGGGGCAAAGTCTCTATCTCTTTTGGGACAGCAACCGCGTATTTGTAGAGTTCCGTCTGGGGTTCCTCATCCTGGAGGAAGGCTAAAATATCTAAAATTTTATCGGCAAAATATTGGTCTAGGTCCTTAGGACTAGAGAAACGGCCTTGGGCAAGGGCCAGAATTTCATTGACTGAGCAACCGGGAGCCCGCCCCATACCAAGGTCAATCCGACCAGGGGCTAAGCAGGACAAAGTCTTAAAGAGTTCTGCTGTCTTGAGAGGGGAGTAGTGCATAATCATGGTACCGCCAGCACCTACACGGATCTTGCTGCTCGTGCCCGCAAAATAGGCGGCCATAACTTCCGGGCTACAGGAAATATGCTCTTTGATTCCATGATGCTCAGCGAACCAATATCTGTGATAGCCCGCTTGCTCTAGCTCCTGCACCATGCGCTTGGTACGATCAAAAACGCTGGCACTCGTATCTTCTGTGTTAACTGTTAACAAATCGTGGACTCCCAGCCTCATGATGACTATCCCTCCAATCACTGA
This sequence comes from Clostridiales bacterium, assembly GCA_028724525.1. GTDB lineage: Bacteria > Bacillota > Clostridia > Saccharofermentanales > DTU023 > SFFI01. The sequence goes on along the minus strand of JAQYCV010000033.1, from coordinate 47,379 downwards.
GTTCCTGTATAAGTATTGAGTTTAACTATTAATATCATAGCACAGTTAGGGGGAAACCTGTCTGGGATATGTCCTATTCGCTGGATTTGACCAGTAAATTTTGTAAATCAGTCTCAGAAAATTTGTAGTTTTTATTACAAAAGTGGCAGTGGACCTCCGCGCCGTGATCTTCTGTAATCATCTTTTCTAGCTCTTCTTTCCCCAGAGAAACTAGGACTGAAGCCAGACGGTCCTTGGAGCAGTGGCAGGCATAGGCTAGGGGAGTGCTATCGTAGAGGGTATAGTCTAGATCAGCAAAGAGCAGCTCGGCCAGAGACTCGGGCGTTTCACCCCGGCGGAGAAGCTCTGTTATCGGGCCCAGGTCTAAAATCCTTTGCTCAAGCTGAGCGGCAATTTGGTCATCCGCGCTCGGCATCATTTGAATCATAAAGCCGCCCGCAACTTCTACACTGTAATCCTTATGGACATGAACACCCAAGGCCAGGGCAGAGGGCGTTTGCTCAGACTGGAGATAATAGTGGGCCAGGTCTTCCGCAATTTCCCCCGTTACCAGCTCAACAGTGCCTGCGAAGGGCTCTTTTTCTCCAAGATCGCGGATAACGGTCAGACTGCCTGGCCCTATCGCCCGACCAACGTCTAACTTGCCAGGCCGCTTATTCGGGACTTCTACCTGGGGGTGGGTTACATAGCCCTTTACCTCGCCCAGGGCTGTAGTGGTGGCTAGAAGAGAACCCGCAGGACCATCGCCCCGCACCAGGAGAGTCAGTTTGCCAGACTCATTTTCCAAACTGAGCCCCATCATGGCAGCCGCCGTCAGAAGTCGGCCCAAGGCTGCCGTCATCACCGGGGAGGTGTGATGAATCCTGCGCGCCTCCTCCACAGTCTGGGTGCTATTAGTAATAAAAGCCCGGAAACTGCCCTGGCCACCTGTCACACGAATAATTTTATCTTGCATCTTTTCCTCACATCACAATCAAGTCGGTAAAATATTAATCGAAATTATTATAAACAAGGAATGTGGCAGGATAATGGCAATTCATTATTAAATGGCGGGAACACGTGGGAATCGAACCCACCGGAGAAGCTTCTAACCCCTCGCAACGGTTTTGAAGACCGCGGGGCACACCAGCACCCATCTGCTCCCATCTCTAAACCCTTCAAAAGATATCAAATTTGGGCCTTAACTTCAAGTTGCCTGCCCATCTATCGGGGGTTAGTGAGATGGCAAGGTCGATGCTATACTTAGGCTAGTGTATGCCATGGGCAAGCTGACTTGCCCCTAAAGGAGGCCCTTATGTCCAACCCCGCTCTCCTCATTGATCAACAAGCTTTCCGGGAAAATGCCCTGCGCCTAGACCAGCTCCTACAAAGCCAAGAAAGATTTTGTCATTTTGACTGCAGTGCTTTTGCCAGCCAAGTCCCTCTCTTGGAGGTGCTTGCGGGGCATGGCCTGCGGCACCTAGCTTCAAGCTACCTGCAAGACTTTGAATTTTTGGCCCCTTACGCTGTGGATAGCATGCTCTTGCGGTCGCCCATGCTCTCCCAAGCGGCTGCGGTGGTAGACCTCTGCGACCTCTCCTGCAACACGGAGTGGGCGGTTATTTGTGCACTTTCGGACGCAGCCTTGGTCCGGCAAAAGATTCACCGGGTTATCGTTCAGCTGGATGTGGGGGACCTGACCTCTGGCCTCGAGCTGGAGGCCGCCAGCCAAATGATTAGCCAACTGGTCAACCTGCGGGGGGTCCGTTTGGCCGGCTTTAAAGCAGACTTTAATGGCTATGGCGGTATCTTACCCTCTGTTTCTGTGCTTGAAGACCTAGCCGCTTTTACTCAGTATATTGAGCAACGCTATGTGCTCAGTCTAGACTATATTTCAGCTCTCAACTCCTCCTGCCTTAATCTCCTAGAGACCGGGCAGATTCCGCCGGCCGTGCAGCATTTTGTTCTGGGTGAAGCCTTGCTCACAGGCCGGGAGTCGGCCCATGGCGGTAGCTTTGCTGGCTTAAATCAAAATATCTTTAGTGTGCAGGCTGAGGTCATAGAGGCTCAGCGCCGCCCCTCTCTACCCCAAGGAGTACGGGGAGACTGCAGTTCTGGCCGGGTCTTGTCTTATGTGGATCGCGGCCTCATTCAAAGAGTCAACCTGGCCTTGGGTTACCAAGACCTGGATGCCCGCGACCTAGAACCCAAACTTCGCGGGGTCCGCTATTTGGGCCAAACTCAGGATCAGAGTTTTTACGATGTCACGGGGCTCAATAAATCCCTCCGGCCAGGGGATAGCCTAGAATTTATGCCTAACTACAACGCCATCCTCCATGCCCTGACTTCTCCTTATTTGGCGAAGGTATTTATCTAGTTTGAGCGGCCAGGGCTGGCTTGACATCATAAAGTAGCCAAGCTAAGATTTTGGACAGTTAAACAAGGGGAGGCCTAGGGCCTGAGAGGGAGACATTACGTTTCCGACCCTCAAACCTGATGCGGATAATGCCGACGTAGGGATCATACTTTACCTATGACCGCTTATCCTTGGGCTAGGCGGTTTTTTGTGGCCCAATATTGATAGGCAAGCAAAGGAGTGAGATGAAGAAATTTTTAGAACGCAATCACATCATGGTCTTGATTCTATTGGGACTTTTCCTCCTCTGGGAACTTGCCTGCACCTGGAGTCAGGTACCTTCCTATGTTTTACCCAAGCCCAGTAAAATTTTCTTAACTCTGGGACAAAATCTGGGCCCTCTCCTGGAACACTCCTGGGTAACCCTCTTAGAGAGTTTTATTGGGATTCTTATTTCAGTGGCCTTAGCTATTTTCCTAGCCCTCTTCATGGACCTTAACCAAACCCTCCGCCAGACCCTCCACTCCCTTCTGGTGATCAGCCAATGCATTCCCAGCTTGGTCCTGGCCCCTCTGCTCATGATATGGCTGGGCTTCGGCATGGCGCCCAAAATTGTAGTGGTCGTCCTCATGTGCTTTTATCCCATCACGGTAAACTTTGCCGAGGGTCTGCAAAAGCTCAGTCAGGATAGCCTAGACCTCCTCCATAGCTTCGGGGCCTCTCAGCTACAAATCTATCGGGTTGCTAAAATTCCTGCGGCCATTCCATACCTCTTTTCCGGCCTGCGGGTGGCCGCCACTTATTCCATTTCAGCGGCTGTAATTGGGGAATGGCTCTCCTCCCAAGCGGGGCTCGGCTATTACATGATCCGGGTCTCCAATACCTATCAACTGGATAAAGTCTTTGCCTGCCTTTTCCTGATCATCTTTTGGTCCCTAGTCATGAATGGCTTGGTTGCCTTGATGCGCCTCCTGTGGGAACCCGGTTTGGGCTATATTGCCCGATCTCGTCATAGGCGAGAAGCTAAGGCCTTGGGCTTGAATAGCTCCCCTAAACCCTAAACTAGAGACAAGATAAATCTGAAAACAACACGAGAAGCCCGACTTCCAGTCTCTTCTCCAGAAAGGAACTCTTATGAAAAGATCTCTTAAATCCCTCTTCGCCCTCTTTTTAGTCTTCTGCCTAGGCCTCGGCGCTGCCTGCGCCCAAGAGCCTCAGCCCAAAACAGAAGTCACTCAAGTCCCCTCAGAATCTGCGACTAAAGCTGCTGCTGAAACTGCTGCCCCAGTGGATAGCCAGAAAACAGATGCTGATAAACCAGCAGACCTCCGTCCCGTTACAGTCATCTTGGACTATGTCATTAATACCAACCACTCTGGTTTATTTGCCGCCTTGGACAAGGGCTACTACGCGGATGAGGGCTTAGATGTCCAGATCGTTGAGCCTCAAGAAGGTGTTAGCCTGCAGATTTTAGCGACGGGTAAGGCAGACTTTGCGACCAGCTATCAGGAAGACCTCACCTACGCTCTCACCCAGGACGAGCCCCTGCCCCTTAAGGCCATCGCTACAATTATTCAAAATAATACCTCTGGTTTTGCCTCCCATAAGGAAAAGAACATCACTAAGCCAGCCGATTTCGCAGGCAAGACCTATGCGGGCTGGGGCTCTGCTGCAGAAAAAGCCATTATACAGGCCGCCGTTAAACAAGCGGGTGAGGACCCGGACTCTGTGACCTTCGTCACGGCTATGGATACCTCCTACGCCAGTCTGGAAGGGGACATTGACCTCATGTGGTTCTTTGAAGGTTGGGATATGATCGCGGCCAAAATGGAAGGCTTAGACCTCAATTACATACCCTGCCGAGACATTGACGAACGCCTCAACTACTACACCCCTATACTGGTGACCCGCAATGACTTAATTGACCAAGATCCTGACCTTGTTAAGGCCTTTATGCGGGCTACGGGCAAGGGCTATGCTTTTGCTTCGGACCCGGAAAATGTGGAAGAAATGGTGCAGATCCTTCTGAAATATTCTCCCGAGCTCGATCTGGAACTCTTGACACAATCACAAAGCTTCCTGGCCGGCGAATATGGTAAGGGAGCCGACCGCTGGGGCCTCATGAAAGATGAGGTTTGGACCGGTTATGCCGATTTCATGGAAGAAAATGGCTTGATCTCGAAGGTCCTTTCCCCTGAAGACTACTTTACCAATGCCTTTATTCCTGAAAAATAATTAATTGCTAAACTCTGGCCCCTGCAGGCTCTTCAGCCTCAGGGCAGGGGCCAGCAAACATTTGTCTGCCCTTTAGGCCACCACCATCAAGCACAGGTTTTTTTCCTTCTAGGGTCCCTGGCTCAGAAAGCTTCTATCATGTCAAATGCACTTGCTTCAAAATCATCAGCTCAAAATTTGACCCCGGCCAAGCATCTGGCCCAGGTCGAAGTGAGAGACCTCTCCATCGCCTACGATGGAGAGGTCATTCTCAAGGATCTCTCCTTCGACCTGGCTGCCCAGGAATTTGTAGCGATTATTGGCCCATCCGGTGTAGGCAAATCTACCCTGCTAAAGATCTTGGCTTCTATCTTGCCATTGGAAGCCGGTCATGTCCGCTTCGAAGGAGAAGACTACAGCCGGCATAAATCGGCTTTTGCCTATATGCCCCAGTCCGACCTCCTATTTCCCTGGATGACGGTCTATGACAATGTCCGACTCTATGACCAGCTCCATCCTGGACAAAAAGGCCATAGCAAGGAGGAAATCCTCAAGCTCCTCCAGCGCTTCGGCCTCGATGGCTACGAATTTGCCCTGGTCGATACCCTGTCCGGCGGCATGCGCCAACGCGCCGCCTTCCTTCGCACCCTCCTCTGTCCAGCCCAGGTCTTCCTCTTAGATGAGCCCTTTGCCGCCTTGGATGTCATTACCAGAAACCGCATGCAGGAATGGCTACTCGGCCTTCGTCAAGAACTCCAGCGCAGCATCATCATGGTCACCCATGACCTGGAAGAAGCCATTCTCCTTGCCGACCGCATTCTAGTCCTGGAGGGGAGACCCGCCCATTTTGTCTCCTCCTATTCCATCCCCACCCCGCCCGACCAGCGATCCCGCGACTGGCTCTTCAGCCAAAGCGAGCTCAAGCGCCAGCTCTACCAAAAACTCGCTGAAAACAACTACTTTAAAGCTTAGGGGACAGGCTAGGGTGTCACAGGCGATCTAGTTTCATAGATTAGTTCAGTTTCTTGTGAAATGGCCAAATTTAAAATTTCACAAGCCATTTTTAAATCAAGTTTTTATCGTTTTTCTTGTGAAAAATATGTAAAGTAATTTTCACCATATATTTCTCCGTTAGAATGCCTAACGGATGCTTGTGAAAAGTAAAAATGACGTATTTCACAGGCCTTCCTGAAGTCCTATTACTTGTGAAAAATTAGATAAGTAAATTTCACCAGAAATTTCGCCGCGAAAATGCCCATCAAAGGCTTGTGAAAAATAGAAATAGTGTTTTTCACAGGCTTACTTGAAGGTCTAGTACTTGTGAAAAGTTAAATGGATAAGTTTCACCAGAAATTTCCCTCAAATACTACCCAGCCAATACCTGTGAAATGCCGGAAGTATAGGAATCACAAGATAAAGTTGGCAATTTAGAATGGCCTTGTTACAATATCCCTACACATCGCAGATAAGTTTGTCTTACGCGCGTTCAAAAACAGCTCGAAGCGACCTTTATTGCAACCGAGCCTGTGCGTGTGTATTCCCTAGTTTGTTTAATTTGAGATGTTTTAAAAGCGACTTGGCATAGCCAGCCTCATTTCTCTTGGAGAAAAAGGATGAACAGACAGAAGGGGTGAAAATTATATGAAGCAAGAGTTAGAAGCACTGCTGGTTAAGTACAGCAAAACCCTCGAAAAGCTTGAGCAAGATAAGCTGGAAAACAGACCTATAGAGGGGAGGGTAGAGGTATTATCCAAAGCTCGTACTGGGTATAGCTATGTTTATGTCCGCAAGGATCCTATAACGGGCATGGCCGTGAGGAAATACGCCTCTCAGGATAAAAGACCCATCATTTCAGCGCTGGCTCAGCAGGCATATCAAGATAAAGTCTGCAGGCTCCTTAAGCTCCGTATTCCGCAGATCCGAGCACTTGTGAATCACTTTGAAGATGATGAATTAGAACTTCTTTTTACAAAACTACACCCAGGCCGTCAGGCCCTGGTTCAACCTATAGAGCCCACTAAATACCAGAAACTGAAAGCATGGAAAAATGAACCGTATGAGGGACTTGCCTTTAAGTCTCAGGAAGCTTACTTTCAGACCAATCAAGGAGAATTTGTGCGGTCTAAGAGCGAGAAGATTCTAGCAGACAGATTTTTTGCCCTCGGTATCCCTTACAAATATGAGTGCCCCTTAAACACCCGTAATCGGACGACCCTTTATCCAGACTTTACTTTTTATGATTATCACAATGATAGAGAACTTTATTGGGAGCACTTTGGCATGATGGGTGATCCGGCCTATGCGCGCAAGGCTTATGAGAAGCTGGACGAGTATGGGCAAAGGGGCATCTTTCTAGGATGCGGCTTGATTGCTACGTTTGAAATGTCAAATAAACCCCTCAATCTCAAGTATGTCAATCAAGTCATCAAGCATTATCTAGCAGGCTTGCAAGGATAGTTGAAAGGTCAGGATTTGACAGTTAGGAGAAAGCTTTTATATAATAGACAGGCTTTGCAGGAGAAATCTCCTGGTGTCTCATGATGAGGCACAAGTTAAGCTTTATGGAGAGTTGGCCGAGTTGGCTGAAGGCGCACGATTGGAAATCGTGTAAACGTTAATAGCGTTTCGAGAGTTCGAATCTCTTGCTCTCCGCCAGCACATTTTGCAAAAATGTGAAACCCCTGTAATCAAATGATTGCAGGGGTTTTCATCATTCTAGAAATGTTGCCCAGCCGGAGCCTTCCCTGAGCTCACTAGGTGCGGAGATGGGTGTTTTATAGAAATTCGATGAATTCTGTCTGTTTCTTTTCCAATAGGTTGTTCTTGCTCATATACTTATGACCTCTAGATACAATATCTTGTGGTATGTGAGAGACTTCTTCATACTTACGAACGATTCCTTCATTGAGCCGCATATTAGCTTGATAAAGATTTTTTATATCAGTAAATAACTGCTCTACGAGGAAACCTTCGTGCAAAATCAGCACTAAAGCCAAGGCCATAGAGTATGGGTCACCAGATCCAATGCTCTTTGTATCCGAAGGGTCAATCAAAGACCCTTCAAAAATTGGCCGTAACTCCTCTTTTGCAATGGCTTGTGGTGTACGCAGATTGAATGTTATAAATTTGAGATTATGTGCAATCACATTTCTAAATCTACGTATTGTGTAAAGAGACTTGAGTGCTATCCCAAATGGGTTGTCTATACTATCTTCTAAATTTAGAAGATTCTTTGTGATCTCGTCTTTTATAGGACGACTGAGGAAGTTATACAGGTCAATTGAGGTGCTGAATGTAGTATTCTTCAGTAAAATCCATGGTGGGACATGGTTATGATTGTTTACATAGTGTCTTGTTGGCTGATCAATAACGAAGTGTCGTTTGCTCTTTGTATATACACTTTTCACATCTTCAATTGTTTTATTGAATTTTTCGACCTCGTTTTTACTATACGAGAAATAAAATGGATTTAGATATTGGTTTTGATGGACTCCTAAATATTTAGCTAAATTTTGAGCCATGATGTTTTTAAAACGATTCTCAGACATTACAGAATATTTGAATAGCATGTTTTGCATGTTTAGATCAAACATCCTAAACTTATATAGAAAATCAATGGAGATACCATCCACAAATTTTTCATCTTCAGCAAAAATGCTTTTGTAGCCATTAATGAGATCATAATATGAAAAGGAAGAGAGAATTGCTTTGGCCCGGTCAATATCTTCTATCTCCAATCCACGATCTGCTAAACGATTTAACATGACATCTTCTGAAATGTAGGGCTTGTCTGGCTTAAAATCTTCCATAATCAAAAAAACTCCGTCACTTCCGTGGCGGAGTCTCTTTGATGCCCTAGGGCCGTAACCCTAAGCCAAGTTATCTGCCATTATCGTATCAGAACTAACTGCTGGATTCAAGCGGATTAATTAATGTTCAATATTTCTGGTTGCCACAAGTTTGGCGCCGGTGCCGGCGATGTTGTTGCAGAGGACTTGGCCGATTTTGACAGGGGCTTGGACCTGGATTTGGTTGATGGCGTGCATGACGTCCATAATTTTGTCCTTGGCGACGGCCTGGTCTGTTTTGACAGGGCAGCGGCAGAGTTGGTCGCTGATTAGTTTGACGGTTGAGCAGACGACCCGGGTGGGGTGGGTGAGTTCGTTGCGGCCGTAGACCGCACCCTTCTCACAACTATTGCCTGTAACCTGTAGGCTTTCTTCATCGACTTGCAGGTGGCAGCCGCGGGGGCAGACAATACAAATCATTTCTTTTTTCATGCCATGTCCTCCACTGAGAGTTTTAATTCCTGGCCGGACATTTGCTTGAGCAAGGCCGTGGGCAGGCTGACGTTTTCCATTTCGCCGGGTGCCATATAGGGGCGTTTAAAGGAGGCAATCTGCTTGCCCTGGCTGTCACGGAAGATGAGCCGCATGGGCTGGGGGTAAATTTGCCGGACCCGGAAGAAAATGCGGACATTTTTATCCATCTCAACCAGCTTATCTAGGCGGATGTGCTGGGGGACGGTGTAGGCAATATGGTCATCTGTTTTGAGCGCGATGAGGCTTGGCGTAAGCTGCTGGTCTGGCTCAATCCGATTTTGCTCCTTAGGAGTCTCGGAGCCTCTTATCTCTTGCTTTACAAAGGTTGCGGCAGCTTGACCTGCGGCCAAGGCTTCTTCTGTTACGTAGTCGACTAGGTCATGGACGTGTAAGACGTTGCCACAGGCAAATATGCCGGGCTGGGAGGTCTCGCCGTTTTCATAAACGCAGGGGCCAGAAGTGCGAGGGTCCAGTTGGACGCCGGCGGCCCGGCTCAGCTCATTCTCGGGAATTAAGCCTACAGAGAGAAGGACGGTATCTACCGCATAATCGACTTCTGTGCCTGGAATAGGCTTGAAATGCTCATCGACGGCTTGGACAGTAACGCCTTCAACCCGGTACCTCCCCCGGATGTCGGTGATGGTGTGGGAGAGGTAGAGGGGAATATTATAGTCTTCTAGACATTGGACGATATTCCGCATGAGGCCGCCCGAGTAGGGCATGAGCTCTACGCAGGCCACTACTTCGGCTCCTTCCAGGCTGAGACGACGGGCCATGATCAGGCCGATATCGCCAGAACCCAGAATAATGACCCGCTTCCCGACCATGTGGCCTTCCAGATTGACAAATTGCTGGGCCTGACCGGCGTTAATAATGCCGGCGGCCCGAGAGCCGGGTATCTGGATTTGCATCCGGGTCCGCTCCCGGCAACCCATAGCCAGGACCAGGGCCTTGGCGCGGACCACTTGATAGCCTCGATTCTTGGACATCATGTGGATGTAGCGCCATTCCTCGGTGTTTTCGATACTGAGAACCATGGTGTCTAGGGCTGTCTCAATAGGAGTGTCTGACACTTGGTCAATAAATCGGCTGGCATATTCTGGCCCGGTCAGTTCCTCGCCAAAATAGTGGAGGCCGAAGCCGTTGTGAATGCATTGATTGAGAATGCCGCCCAGGTAGAGATCACGCTCAACGATAAGAATTTTCTGCAAGCCTGCTTGATAAGCGCCCAGGGAAGCGGCAAGGCCAGCGGGACCTCCGCCGACAACAATTAAGTCATATGTGGGATAAGCCCCTGCCTGATGATCCACTGATGTCATGCTTTTATCTCCTCGCAGGATGCCCCCTTAGTGGGCCCACATAAAATATAAGAGCCCGCCTTGTCCTGGGTAATTTCTTCAGGGCTTATGCCAGTTTCCCGGCATAAGATTTCAAGAATACGGGGCCCGCAGAAGCCTCCCTGGCAGCGGCCCATACCGGTTCCAGTTCGGCGCTTGACTCCGTCTAGAGAGACGACGGGCAAGCCACGCTTGAGAGCGGCGATGATTTCTCCTTCCGTAATGGTTTCACAGCGGCAGATCACCCGCCCATAGGCAGGATGGTCTGCAATAAATGCTTGCCGGTCTTCTTCGGGAATTTCCTTGAAGCGAACGACTTGACGTTTGCCGTCCCAGGCGGTCTTTGGAAGGCAGGTAAGGCCTTCACCCTGTAGAAGTTTGACCCCTTCCTGGGCCAGGACGGGTGCACAGGTAAGGCCGGGCGACTTAATGGCAGCGATGTCCAGAAAGTGGGGAGCCACTATTTTGAGGAAAAAATCTCCATAATCGCTGTTGGCCCGGATTCCGGCATAATTGCGAATGTTGGACCGGAGGTTCAGGCTGGGGACACAGCGGGTAGCGTCCTGGGCGACATGGCTGAGGCCAGCTGCCGTGGTGTCGGTATCTTCAGGATCCTCAATCCGCTCCGCATCCGGTCCCACTAAGATGTTACCGTGAACGGTCGGGGCGACCAGGATGCCCTTGGTAAAAGCCTTGGGGCAGGGGAAAATAACAGAGTGGACCAGGTCTCCTGCTGCGCGGTCTAGGACATAATATTGACCTCGGGTGGGCTCAATTTTATAGGCTGGCGGGGCTACCATATTATGAATAGTGTCGGCATGGACTCCGGCACAGTTTACAACATATCGGGCAGCAAAGCTTGCCTCGCCAGCTTGCACCAGGTAATGGTCATCTTGCCAGCTAATGGAGGTTACCTCTTGCTCAAGCTTCAGGTCTACCCCTTCTCGTACGGCGACCTCGGCATGGGCCAGGGTGAATTCCCAAGGATTGATGACGCCAGAATCGGGCACCCAGAGGGCCATGGTCACTTCTGGCGAAAGATGAGCTTCCCGTTGGCGGGCCTCTTCTCCACTGAGGATCTGCATCCCCTTTACGCCGTTCTCTAGGCCTCGGTTATATTTTTCCTGAATGACCTGGGCATCTTCTGAATCAAAACCGACAATTAAAGATCCGGTTTTTTTAAATTCTACGTCTAAAGTTTTGACCCGGTCCATGGTCAAATAAGCACCAGCTACATTCAACTGCCCCATCAAACTCTTGGGGTCCGGATCGTAGCCCCCATGAATGATGGCGGTGTTGGCGCGGGAGGCCCCTAAGGATACATCATTTTCTTTTTCCAGAAGCAGGACCTTGAGCGCGTAGCGGGAACATTCGTAAGCCAAGCAGGAGCCTACAATGCCTGCTCCAATGATGGCGACATCATACATAGACATACTCCTAGTCTTCCTTGGCCCAGCCGAAGGAGCACTGAACCGCCTTCTTCCAGCCCTTGAGCTTGTCAGCGCGGACAGAGGCTGGCATCTGTGGCTCAAAGATCTGGGAAATTTCCCAGTTGGCCTGCAGTTCATCCGTGTTTTCCCAAAAGCCTACAGCCAAGCCTGCTAAATAAGCAGCCCCCATCGCCGTGGTCTCGACGCAGGCCGGACGGTGGACCGGCACGCCGATTATATCCGCCTGGTATTGCATGAGAAAGTTGTTCTGAGAGGCGCCACCATCTACCTTGAGGGTAGACAGCTTAATTTTGGAATCTTCCTGCATGGCCTGGAGGACATCATTAGTCAAATAGCAGAGGGATTCCAGGGTGGCGCGGATGATGTGCTTTTTATTGACACCTCGGGTAAGTCCTACAATAGTGCCCCGGGCATACTGGTCCCAGTAGGGGGCGCCTAAGCCTGTAAAAGCCGGCACTACATAGCAACCGTTGGTGTCGGGCATCTGCCTGGCAATAAATTCTGAGTCTTCGGCAGAGTCGATAATCCGCATTTCGTCTCTTAACCATTGGATAGCAGCCCCCGCGACAAAAATAGAGCCTTCCAGGGCATAGTTCACTTTGCCGTCTAGGCCCCAGGCAATGGTAGTGACCAGGCCGTTTTTGCTGTAGACCGGCTGTTCCCCGGTGTTCATCAGCATAAAGCAGCCCGTGCCATAGGTGTTCTTTGCCTCACCCGCATTGAAGCAGGTTTGGCCAAAGAGGGCAGCCTGCTGGTCACCTGCGGCCCCAGCAATCTTAATGGGACTGCCGAAAAAGCTGGGATCCGACTCGCCATAAACCCAGCTGGAGGGCAGGGGGGTGGGGAGAATTTGCTTGGGAATATCCAGAATGCGGAGAATGTCTTCATCCCAGCAGAGATCTTTGATATTGAAGAGCATGGTCCGCGATGCATTGGAATAATCCGTTACATGTACACGGCCCTTGGTCAACTTCCAGATCAGCCAGGTCTCTACATTACCAAAGAGGATCTCACCATTCTCGGCGCGTGCCCGCAAACCGGGGACATGGTCCAAGATCCATTTGATCTTGGTCCCACTGAAATAGGCGTCGATCACCAGTCCTGTTTTTTGCCTGAAAGCCTCAGTGTAGCCTTGGGCCTTGAGCTGGTCGGCATATTCTGCGGTCCGGCGACACTGCCAGACAATGGCATTGTAGACCGGTTCGCCGCTTGCCTTGTCCCAAAGCAAGGTGGTTTCCCGCTGGTTGGTAATCCCTATAGCCGCAATATCTTCTGCCTTGGCATTAATCTTGCTCATGGCTTCAACGGCTACCCCTAATTGGGTAGACCAGATTTCATTGCCGTCATGTTCCACCCAGCCCGGTTGGGGAAAATACTGGGTAAATTCTTTTTGCGCGACAGAACAAGCCTTGCCGGTCGCATCAAATAAAATACAACGGTTGCTGGTAGTGCCAGCGTCCATGGCCATTACATACTTAGGCATGACTTGCTCCTCTAGAGACGCGCTAAATCTTGGCTTGTTTATTTAACGACTAGGTTCACCAGACGGCCGGGTACAACGATAAACTTGGCCACTTGGCGGCCGGCCAGCCAGTCGGCATAGGCGGGGTGGCCTTCAATCAGGGTCTGAATTTCTTCCTTTGAAGCCTGGGAGGGGATCTGAACCCGGTCTACAATTTTTCCGTTGACCTGGACGGCAATTTCAACTTGGTCTGTATTGACATAAGCAGGGTCTGCTTGAGGCCAGGCTTGGCGGAAGAGGGAGACAGAGTTCCCCAGCTTCTCAGCTAGTTCCTCTGCCAGGTGGGGGGCAAAGGGGGCGAGAATTAGGGTGAGAGTATTGGTGACATAGGTCAGCATGGCCAGATTGGCTTCAGGACTGACCTTGTAGCTGTAGAGGTCATTAACTAGCTCCATAATTCTCGCAAGAGAGGTGTTGAATTGGAAGCGGTCCGCATCTTGGGTCACCTGGTCGATGGTGTAGTGGAGGGTATGGAGGAGCTTCTGATCAGCAGCGCCCTGGGGCTGGGGCATTTCCAGGCAGAAATTCAGTTTGTCTGATCCCACCCGGTCGACAATCTCATCCACAAGGGTTTCTACCCGCCTAATAAAGCGGCTGATGGCCTTGATGCCATTATCGGACCAGGGACCGCCCTCGGTGAAGGCAAAGCCAAAGGCTAGGTAGAGGCGGAGCAAGTCGGACCCGCCCTCTGCAACATATTCGTCTGGGGAAATGGTGTTGCCCTTGGACTTGGACATTTTCTGCCCGTCGGGTCCTAAGATAACGCCCTGGTGGATCAGGCGGGTAAAGGGCTCATCGAAGTTGACATAGCCCATATCCCGCAAGGCTTTGGTAATAAAACGGGCGTAGAGCAGGTGCATGGCTGCGTGCTCTTTGCCGCCTACATAAACGTCGACTGGACAGAGGGCGTTGACCTTGGCAGGGTCAAAGGCAGCTTCCTGATTGTGGTTGTCCACATAGCGGAACATATACCAGGTGGAGTCAACAAAAGTATCTAGGGTGTCAGGATCTCTCAGGGCAGGGCCGCCGCAGCAGGGGCAGGAGGTGTGCATAAATTCCTCAGAAGACTTCAGAGGAGAATCACCATGGGGGGTAAATTTCACATCGTAAGGTAGTTCGACAGGCAGGTCTTCCTCTGGTACGGGTACCATGCCGCACTTGTCACAGTAAACAATGGGAATGGGGGTTCCCCAATAGCGCTGGCGGGAGACCAGCCAGTCGCGCAAGCGGTAGTTGACCTTCTTTTCGGCCAAGCCTTGGGCAGCTAGGTCGCTGGTAATCTTATCTCGGGCGCTGGCCGAATCTAGACCATCATAGTTACCAGAATTCATGAGGACCCCGTCCTCGACAAAGGGCAGGTCGGGCTCGCTACCATCGGCTGCCTTAATGACCCGGTCGATAGGCAGATCGTGCTTGTGGGCAAAAGCGAAGTCCCGGTCATCGTGGGCGGGGACTGCCATGACCACACCAGACCCATAGGAGGCAATGACATAGTCGCCCACCCAAATGGGGACCCGCTTGCCGGTGATAGGGTGGATGGCATAGGAGCCGGAAAAGACCCCAGTCTTTTCTTCAGCTGTGGACAGGCGGTCAATATCCGATTTATGGCGGGCTGCCTCTTGATAGGCTTGCACGGTAGCCTTTTGGTCTTCAGTCGTCAGGAGGTCACAGAGAGGGGCATCGGGTGCGACCACGATATAGGTCACCCCTAAGAGGGTATCGGCCCTGGTGGTAAAGACTTCAACCTTTAGGTCTTGGCCCTCTTCATCTTTCAGGATCGCCCCCTCTTTTTCTGCTTTGAAGCAGATGACAGAACCTTCTGACCTGCCAATCCAGTTTTCCTGGATCTTCTTAGTGGGCTCCGGCCAGTTGAGGTCTGGTAAGCAGTCTAAAAGTTCCTGGGCATAGTCTGTAATCTTAAAGAACCATTGGGTAAGGTGCTTTTTCTCCACCTGGTTACCACAGCGTTCGCAAGATCCATCGGCCATGACCTGTTCATTGGCCAAGACGGTATTACATGAGGGGCACCAGTTGACGGGGGCTTTTTTCCGATAGGCTAGGCCCTTTTTATATAATTGCAGGAAAAGCCATTGATTCCAGCGATAATACTCGGGGTCACAGGTTGCCAGGGTATGGTCCCAATCAAACATGCCGCCCATTTCGCGTAGCTGGGTCTTCATGGTCGCAATATTATCTTCTG
Source organism: Clostridiales bacterium (assembly GCA_028724525.1). Lineage (GTDB taxonomy): Bacteria > Bacillota > Clostridia > Saccharofermentanales > DTU023 > SFFI01. Next base: position 31,998 of record JAQYCV010000033.1, on the reverse strand, counting down.
TGGAATCCTTGGGATGGATGCCGGTCTTGATGGCGTAGTTTTCTGCGGGCAGGCCGAAGGCATCAAAGCCCATTGGTTGGAAGACCTCATAGCCCTGCATCTTCTTGAAGCGGGCAAAGGAGTCGGCCAGGCTGTAATTATACCAGTGGCCAATGTGTAGCTTAGCGCCTGAAGGATAGGAGAACATCTCCAACACATAGAGCTTCTTGGCTAAGTCTTGAGGATGAAAGCTGGCCAGTTTCTCCTGGTCCCAGCGCTCTTGCCACTTGCGGTCTACAGCTACGGAATACGACATAAGATACCTCCCAATATGGTGAAAACAAACTTTATTATAACAAGTATTTATAGATCAGGGCCATGACGACCAAGTGCAGGGGATAGTAAAGGTAGAAAAAATACTTCTGTGCCAGACTGGGCTTCCGGTCAGCCTGGGGAAAGTGCGCAGGTAACTTGAAGATGAGGAAAACTGCTAAAACAGCCAGACCCTGAATATCACTGATCTCCAGGAAGTCTTCTGGCAGGAGCCTGAAATAATGCAGATAATTTGCGAGGGACAGCAGGAGGAGATGGAAGAAGGACTGGTAGAGGAGGGCTGCTTGAAATTGTTCTTCCTGGGGCTTTTTCAAGGCCAGGTGGAAGAGGAAAATCATGAGAATACCATATTCGGCGTAGTCCGTTTGAAAGTACCAACCAGCCCAGAGGGTCAGGCCCATAAAGATAAAGCCCAGGATCATAGCTACATGCGGCGGCATTTCAAAGCCCAGATTAAAGCGGTATTGGTGGGGAAGTTTGACTTCCCCTGGCGTGTCTTGAATGGGTTCCAAACGGACCAGACGGTCATAATTGCCCTGGGTAAAAAGCTCATAGGCCGTGATGAAAACCAGGCCTAAGGCTAAAGTAAACAAGACATTGGGATGACTTTCCGCGCCCATCTCCTGCTGGGCCCAGCGCATGATGACTTCAGCCACCATGCCCCAGCCAAAAAGGCGGAGGCTGTAGCGGAAAAAGTTGTGGGTCCGCCGATAACCCATGGCTACATTGTAGGCGAAAATGGGGAAGGCCAAGCGGCCAATCATCCGCAAAAAGAGGAACAAATCTGGAGACATGACATGGCCAAAATAAGCGCCGATATGGTCTAAAGTCATCAAAATGACGGCAAGAATTTTGAGCATGTAAGGTCTCCCTAATTCATAGTTTTAAGCTTGAGAGGCTTGTTGCAGAGACTTGGCAATGCTGTAACAACAGCATGACATCGCTTGTTTTCCTCTGGCCTCCATTGTATCATTATGGGGCTATGTTACCAATCGTACAGGCGCAAGAACATGGCTTGTTCTTGGTCTGTTTTCTATTTAAATTAAGGGGAATCCAATGGGTTTAGGAATGAATATCGGGATTGACTTGGGTACGGCTTCAGTCCTGATTTACGTCCACGGCAAAGGCGTGGTATTAAATGAGCCATCTGTGGTTGCAGTGCATGCGCGTACCGGCAAGGTCTTAGCAGTCGGCGAAAGTGCAGCCCTTATGATGGGACGGACGCCCGACCAAGTACAAGCCATCCGTCCGCTTAAGGATGGGGTTATTTCTGACTTTAAAGTTACAGAAATCATGCTCAAGGCCTTGATTAGCCGAGTGCATACCGGTTTTTTGGCCCGCTACTTTAAACCCACAATTGTGGTCTGTGTCCCTTCTGTCATTACTTCAGTAGAGCAAAAGGCCGTAGAAGATGCCTGTAAACATGCAGGTGCGAAAGTAGTTTATCTGATCCGTGAGCCCATCGCTGCGGCAATTGGGGCGGGCATTGATATCACCCAGGCCTCCGGCTCTATCATTGTCGATATCGGAGGGGGAACGACGGATATTGCGGTCATTTCCCTGTGTGAGTCAGTCGTAGACTCTTCCATTCGCGTGGGCGGCGATAAATTTGATGAAGCTATCATCAAATTTATCCGGAGAAAGCATAACGTCCTCATTGGGGAACCCACAGCAGAAGATCTCAAAATCAATATTGGCTGTGCTTATCCTCGGGAAGAAGAGCTATCCATGGAGGTGAGGGGCCGCAACTTGATTACGGGTATGCCGGCCACCTTGACCATTACTTCTACGGAAATGCTAGAAGCCCTGGAGGAACCTGTCAGCCAAATCTTCGAGGCTGTCCACTCCGTCTTGGAACGGACTCCCCCCGAGCTTATGGCAGACATCTCGCAACGAGGTATTGTTCTCACAGGAGGGGGGGCCCAGCTCTATGGCTTAGACCGCATGCTGGCGGCCAAAGTGGGCATTGAAGTCAACCTGGCTGAAGATCCTGTCTCCTGTGTAGCCATTGGTACGGGCCTGGCCCTCAATATCATGGATGAATTTAATGCCCTAGAAGGCTAAGATAGAGCTTCGCCTTAAGCAAGAGAGCCTAGTCAAGCTATTTTGAACCTTTAAGTTTGAAGCAGAGTTGGCAAAGACGCTGGGAGTTTAATATGTCAAACCTTACAACTATTAAAAAACAAGCGGCCGCAGCAGCTCAAGAAGTCATTGCCGCTGCCCAGCATACCCAGCCTGGAGACTTTTTTGTTCTCGGTTGCTCCTCTAGCGAAGTCCAGGGTGGGCAAATCGGCCAAGATTCAAGCCAGGAGATCGGTTGGGTCATTGTGGAAGCGATTTTGCCCATCGTCCAAGCTGCAGGCCTCTACCTGGCTGTCCAGGGCTGCGAGCATATCAACCGGGCCCTGAGTGTGGAAAGAGAAAGCTTGAAGACCCATGCCCTGACAGAAGTCAATGTCAAGCCAGCCCTGCATGCCGGCGGCTCCGCCTCCCTTGCGGCCTGGGAACTTTTTGCTGCCCCAGTCTGTGTAGAACATCTAGAGGCGACTTGTGGCATGGACATTGGAGACACAGAGATTGGCATGCACATCAAGCATGTGCAGAAGCCCTTCCGCCCCCAGACCAAGTTTGTGGGCGAGGCTAGGGTGACGGCCTTAGTATATCGGCCCAAGCTCATTGGGGGAGACCGGGCCGTCCACCTTTAAAAAATGGGCCCGTCCTTCTTGGACAGGCCCAGTAAATAAATCTCACAAGTTAAAATCGACCTGACTATTCCAGGCTTTCCTGTAAAAACTCGGCTTCCTCTGTTTGAATATCGGCGGTTAATACCACGCTGGCCGGGTCTAGCTTTTCAGGCACTCGGAGGCCCCAATAGCTGTCGCCTTCTAGGGTGCTCGTTTGCCGTAGGGCGCAGGGGCCGTCGTGGTTGAGCCAGCTGGCTGCCACGGCTTGGTTGGCGATATTGGGCAGGGGAATTTCCTGACCCGCTAGGCTGGCAGGATCTAGGACATGGATGTAAAGATGGTGGGGCCGATGGGTAAAGCGGAGTTCTGGGGCTTCGTAGACATAATTATCAATAGTGTCACTGCCATAAACCGCAGAGCCTGCCTGCCTCAGCCAGCTACCCACGACTTCTAGGCAGGCTTTGCTACCTTCCGGAATCCTGCCTTGGCCATCTGGGCCGATATTTAAGAGTTCATTACCACCCCGAGAGACGACGGTTAAAAGTTCTCGCGTGACCTCCAGGGGAGTCCGCCAATTATGGTCTGAAGCCCGATAGCCCCAGGAAGAATTTAAAGTTGCCGGAAGCTCCCAAGCTCGGTGGAGGGGCTGTGCGGGCAGGCGGCGGTCTTGGGTGGTTAAATAGTCCCCTAGCCCATGGCCAATTCGCCCGTTGATCAGGCAAGAGGGCTGGAGATCTTTGACCAGGTCGCGAAGTTCCCTCGCTTGGCCCTCGGTCATCGAGAGGGGGGTATCAAACCACACCATGCCGATGGGACCGTAACCGGTTAAAAGTTCCCTAACCTGGGGCAGGCATTTTTCTTGGAAATAACGTTCAAAATTCTTATGGCCAGAGTCCCGGTAAGCCTCAAGACCATCCGGGTGGTCCCAGTCTTGGGCCTGGGAATAATAAAGACAGAAAACGAGTCCGGCCTCCTTACAGGCTTGGGCAAATTCTGCTACCAGGTCCCGGCCGCAAGAGGTGGCCTCCACGCTATTAAAGGCGCTCACCTGGCTGTGGTAGAGGGCAAAGCCCTCATGGTGCTTGGCTGTGAGACAGAGATAGCGAAAACCTTGGTCCTTGGCCCAATGGGCAAGGGCTTTTGGATCCAAGTCTTTGGGGTCAAAGGACTTAGCCAAGTCGCGATAAGCTTCCCGGGGAATCTGGGCGTAATGGCTAATCCACTCGGCCAGGCCAGGGATCTCCCGGCCCTGCCATTGGCCTCCTAATAAAGAGTAGAGACCAAAATGGATAAAGAGGCCATAGCGGGCTTGGTGAAACCAGCTAGGCTCTGTAGCACTTAAGACTTGCTGGGACATGCCCCCTCCTCAAAAAGAAAACAAGCGATTTCATGTCCCGCTTCGATCTCGCGCAGGACAGGTCTTTCTTGCTTGCAGCGGTCCATGCATTTAGGACAGCGGCTTGCAAAGGGACAGCCCTTGGGAAGATTGAGCGCGCTGGGAATTTCTCCTTCTAGGTAGATCCTCTCAGGCTTCTTTTGGGGATCAGGAATCGGAACTGCTGAAATCAGGGCTTGGGTATAGGGATGGCTGGGATTGGCGAATAGCTTATCCTTGTCTGCTAACTCCAAGATAAAGCCCAAGTACATAACAGCGATCCGGTCAGAAATCATTTCGACGACAGAGAGGTCGTGTGAAATGAAGATATAGGTGAGATCTAGCTGCTCCTGCAGGCGCTGGAGCAGGTGGAGGACCTGGGCCTGGATGGATACGTCCAAGGCAGAGACCGGCTCATCGGCAATGATCAGCTGTGGCTGTACACTGAGGGCCCGGGCAATACCGATCCGCTGCTTTTGCCCGCCTGAGAACTCATGGGGGTAACGGTTGGCATTTTTGGGACTAATCCCTACGACCTGCATCAGTTTGCGGACTTCCTGCATTCGGTCTTGGGCGGTCATTTGCGGATTGTGGATAATCAAGGGCTCTGCAATGAGGTCCTCTACCGTCATGCGGGGATTGAGACTGCCGGCTGGGTCCTGAAAGATCATTTGGATTTCCCGCCGCAGGGGCCGCATGCCCTGCTGGTCCAGCTGGTCGATCCGCTGGCCTAAGAAGCTGATCTCGCCCTCATCTGGTGTGAGAAGACGGTCAATGAGACGACCTGTAGTTGACTTGCCGCAACCAGACTCGCCTACCAGAGAAAAGGTTTCCCCTTGCTGGACCTTAAAGCTGATATTGTTAACAGCGTGGACAAAGCGGTTGGCTCGGCCAAAGAGATCTTTGCCCGCGGGGAATTTTTTGCTGACATTTTTTAATTCCAGAAAAGTATTCACCTGAATCTCCTTTATTCTTCTACAGGCTGTTGGCTTTCGCTAAACCAGCAACGCGCCTCATGGCCAGGGGCCTTTTCCAATAAATCAGGTTTTTCCGTCCGACACTTGTCAGTGGCATAGGGACAGCGAGGGGCAAATCGGCAGGCCTTAGGCATGGACAAAAGATCGGGTACAGAACCCGGAATCCAGGGCAGGCTGGTTCTGCCGGAACCCAGTTTGGGAACAGAGGCGATAAGTCCTTGGGTGTAAGGATGGCGGGGGGACTGGAAAAGTTCTTTGCAAACCGCAACTTCGACAATTTCGCCAGCATACATAACGATCACCCGGTCGCACATTTCCGCTACCACGCCCAGGTCGTGGGTAATCAAGAGGATTCCTGTGTTTTTCTCCTTTTGAATTTCCCGGAGCAATTCGAGAATTTGCGCCTGGATGGTGACGTCCAAAGCGGTTGTGGGTTCATCTGCAATGAGGAGCTCTGGTTGGCAACTCATGGCCAGGGCGATCATGACCCTTTGGCTCATGCCACCAGAGAGCTGGTGGGGATAGTTTTTCAAGACACGGTCAGGATCGGGGATACCTACCATGACTAGGAGTTTGCGGGCCAGGGCCCTAGCTTGGTCTTTGTCTAGGTCGGTATGGAGCTGAATGGCTTCCATGATCTGCTTATCAATCCGCATGGCAGGGTTGAGGCTGCTCATGGGTTCTTGGAAAATCATGGACATGGCGCCACCCCGAATGAGCCGTCTTTGCTTTTTATTCATAGTCAGCAAATTCTGACCCTTGAAATAAATTTCACCATCTGTGATGATGCCGTTTGAGTTGGCAATTAAGCCCATCACGGAAAGAGCCGTAACGCTCTTGCCACAGCCGGATTCTCCGACCAGGCCAAGGATTTCACCTTCTTCCATGCTGAAAGAAATATGGTGGACAGCTGGAACCGTCTTGTTTTTGTCGTAAGGGAATTCCGTCCGTAAATTTTTAACTTCTAGTAATTTAGCTTGCTGCATAACTGCCTCCTACTTGATCTTGGGATCCAGAGCATCCCTCAGCCCATCACCCAAAAGATTGAAGGCTAACACGGTCAGGAAAATTACGAGGCCGGGGAAAAGCACCATATGGGGGGAAATATCCATGTAGGTTCTGCCCTGCGACAGCATGGCACCCCACTCCGGATCTGTGACATCAGCACCAAACCCTAGGAAAGAGAGGGAGCTGGCTGCCATGATGGCAGACCCTATCCGCATGGTGAAGTTGACAATAAAGGTTTGCATGGTCCCAGGCATAATGTGGCGGGAGAGCAAGCGGCGGTCATTGGCCCCAATACTTTGGGCGGCCTCCACATAGAGAGAGCTTTTGACGCTGAGAGTGGCACTGCGGACCATCCGGGCAAAAGAGGGGACGGTAAAGATCATAACAGCTATCCAAACATTAACGATACCTGAGCCCAAGATGGCGACGATGGCAATCGCGAGGAGAATATCGGGGAAGGCAAAGAGGACATCTGCGCTCCTCATAATAAGACTATCTAAAAAATGACCATAATAACCGGCTAAAAGTCCGAGGACAGCTCCAATGGCTGCACCCACGATTACGGAAGAAAGGGCTACACCCAGGGTGAGGCGGCTACCCACCACAATCCGGCTGAAAATATCCCGGCCGTAGTGGTCGGTACCAAACCAGTGTTCAGCGCTGGGGCCTTGCAGGGTGTTCATATAGTCGTAGGCTTCATAGTCATAGGGGGCTACTGCCTGACCGAAAATACTTATAAAGACCAAGACCAAGATGATGGCTAAACCGAAGATGGCGGTCTTCCGACGGAAGAGCCTCTTCATGACGACTTTAAAACGGCTTCCTTGATAGGCTTGGACCGTCTCGTCGATATAGTCCTCTTGGAGCAGGGCAGAAAGTTTTTGATCTTCTTGCATGGGAGCCTCCTATTCTAAGCGGATTTTGGGATTGATGAAACCGTAGAGAACATCCACGATTAGATTAATCACCACATACTGGAAAGCGAAGAGCATAAGTAGGGCCTGGATCACGGGATAGTCGCGGAAAAAGATGGAATCCACGAGCAAACGGCCAATACCAGGGATAGAGAAGACGGTTTCGGTCAAGACAGAACCGGATAGCAGGCCGCCTATTTGCAGGCCCAAAATGGTCACAATTTGTATGAGGGCGTTGCGGAAGGCATGGAAAAAGATGACTTTTCTTTCTACTTGCCCCTTGGCCCGGGCCGTACGGACATAGTCTTCCCGCATAACGTCCAGCATGGAGGACCTGGCGTAACGGGCCATTTCAGCCATGCAGCCAATACCCATCACAAAGGAAGGAAGAATGAGGCCCTTCCAGCCATTCAAACCACTGACTGGCAGGTAGCCCAGCTGGACGGCAAAGATTTGGATGCCCATGAGGCCGAGCCAGAATCCAGGCGCGGAAAGCCCTAAAATGGCTATAAACATGAGCAAGTGGTCAAGAAAACGACCACGGTTGACTGCGGAGATAACCCCCAGCAGGATGCCTAAAAGTGGAGCCCAGAGCATGGCGGATAGGACTAGCTTGATGGTGTTCTGCATCCGCTGACCTATGAGCTGAGTAGTGGGAATACCAGACTTATAGCTCTGGCCGAAATCACCCTTAAAAATCCGCCCCATATATTTGAAATATTGGACGAAAATATTGTCGTTCAAACCGAGTTCTTCTCGAATGGCTTCTACTTCAGATACTTCGGCGTCTTTACCGGCTAGTGTACGGGCCGGGTCCCCCGGAATCATATGAATGAACAGAAAAACTAGAATCGAGATAATCAGCATGAGCGGTATGGTCTGTACGACTCGCCTAAAAAAATATCTACCCACTCTCTTTCTCCTCTGGCAATATAGAAAATTTCCCTCCCCGAAAAGGGGAGGGAAAGGCTAAAGCTACTAATAGTGATTAGTGGTCAAGGACGGCATGGGTGAAGTCCATATGGCCGCCGGGCATGTAAACAACACCAGAGACATAGGTATGCTCTGCAAAGATGCTGTTATCAACACCCAGGAACATCCAGGGGCATTCTTCCCAAGCGATGGATTGAGCAGTTGCGTAAAGCTCAGCAACCTTGTCGGTATCGGGTTCAACTAAAGCATCGTCCAGGGCCTTGTCAAAGTCTTTGTTGACCCAGAAAGCGGTGTTATAGCCCTTGGGAGGGAAGTATTCAGAATGGAGGATGTTACGCATGGAACCATCAGCCTCGTAAGAGCCGGACATCCAGTTAACGTACCACATTTGAACCTTGGTGCTTTCAGCAGGTTCAGAAGTCATATCCGCAATGGTTGTAGACTCCATAGCTTGCAGGTTGACATTGATGTTGATTTCGGCTAATTGCTGCTTAACAAACTCAGCGCCCTTCATCTCGATGGTGGTGTTATCGCACCAAATGTCGATGTCGAAGCCATCCTCGTAGCCAGCTTCCTTCATGAGTTCCTTAGCTTTCTCCAGATCCTTGGTGTAGGGTTCTTGGTCAGCGTGGTAGGGAACAGGACCGGCAAAGACGGAGTTAGGTGCAGTGGCGTAGCCTTGGAAAACAACTTTGCAGTAAGCTTCGCTGTCGAAAGCCCAGTTCATGGCCTGGCGAACCCGGACATCAGACAGGGGCTGACGACCGTCTTCCAGGGTGTAGTTGTTATTCAGGGTTACATAGCGATAGACCAGGCCTTCCATGTTCTTGATGTTGATATCATCGGCGCCTTCCAGTTGTTCTACGTGTGTAGGAGGAACAGGGTAGATGATATCGGCTTCGCCGGTCTTCAGCATGGCGATACGAGCGCCGTCTTCGGGTACGACCTGGAAGGTGAGGCTGTCAATTTCAGGACCCTCGCCCCAGTAGTTTTCATTGCGGACCATTTTGGTGTAGCCGCCGTCAACTCTTTCTTTCAGGATGAAAGGACCAGTACCAGCAGATTCTTTGGCTAAACCCTCTTTACCCAGCTCTTCAATGGCTTTGGGGCTTACAAAGGTAACCTGGGAGAACTTGTTGAGGAAGGTGTTGTCCGCTTTTTCTAGGGTAATCTTGATGGTATATTCATCTACAGCTTCCATGTCGGCGATAGCCTTCATCCGAGAGTGAACCCGGAGGGTCTCGTCGTTCTTGCCACGCTCATAGTTGGCAATGCAGGCTTCAGCGTTGAAAGGTTCGCCATCGCTGAATTTTACGCCTTCACGGAGCTTGAAGGTATATTCCATACCATCGTCAGACATTTCCCAGGACTCGGCCAGACGGGGCTGGAGTTCCAGGTTTTCATCAAAATAGATGAGAGTTTCATACATGGTCAGGGTCATCAGATTGGAGATGCCGTTACCAGATACGTGGGGATCCAGGTTGGTGGCGTCTGCCTGGAGGGCAACGACCAGGTCGTTATCCTCGGATTTTGCTTCGGCCATCGTGGGGGTGCTGACCAGCATAAGTAACATAACGAGACTTAAGAGGCCAGTAACTAACTTCTTCATGTGTTTCATTGTTTGTGTGCACTCCTTTTAAAAAGATGCTTAGCCTGAGCTAGTTCTGCAACTGTTCTTTGACCTGGTAGGTCATGTCGGGGTCCAGGGGATAAATGGGACGGGGGACATGCTGGTAGGGCAAAGTGACTAAATCCTCATTGGTACTGCCTGGGCTTAAGGCCATGATGCTCCTGGACGCTATCTCGGAATGCTCAGGCGTGAGATAGCCCAGTTTGACCACGACCAGACAAGCCTTTTGGGGATCTCGACCGAGATCATAAAAGAGGCTAGTACCAGTGTAACCAATATGCTTTTCCGCTAAGACGATGTCGACATTGCCTGTGCGGAAGAGGGCAACGTCCGAAGGATGGCCGAAGCCCTCCCAGTTCGGGATATAAGCCATGACCTTCCCCTTGCAGGTGAGGGGCTGGCTGGTTTTTTGATCAAAAGTTGCGCCAAAGGTCAGCTCCAGCTCTTCGCCGACCCGACCCTGGAGGGCTTTAGAGGCCACAGGATCATATATGCCGCCGAATAAAGCTGGCTCTGGCAGCTGAGCGGTCCGGGGGTCCGCTAAGAGTAAGGCCAGGAGGCTGGTCACATCAGAGGAAGATCCAGCCGTCGGATTGTCACCGGAATCAGAAAGATAAATAGGCCCAGCTTGGCCCTCTTCCAAGGCAGCAAAAGCTACATCCAGAGCTTCTTGGCAGGGGTAGGTCTCTGTTTGGAAACAGAACTTTGTCCGTGTATCCCAAAGTAGCTTAGCCAGGTACAAGGCTTCTTCATTGGCCTGGTCCTGACTTTCTGCCAAGACATAAACACCGGCACCACTGTCTGCATTATCAGACCAGGGAAAGCCCATTAGGTAAGAGGAGGCCAAAATACCGGGCGCAGCTTCTCGCTCCCGCAGTTGGGCAATTAAGCCCTTCATAGGCTCCACCATGGTGGACGATTTTTCCCCAGCGATGAGCAGGGGGACTTTTACCCAGGCATTGAAATCAGCCTTGCCCTCGAGGGCGTGTAAAAGCAGACGGGCAGCGTGGGCCCCTGTCTCATATTGGTCGATATGGGGGGCGCATTTATACGCCACAAAGCCATTGGCATGCTTGACCATCTTGGCCGTCATCGTGGTGTGGGTATCTAGGGCGCAATATATAGGCGTATCGGGGAAGATCTCTCGTAGTTCCTCTAAAAAGGGACCTTCAGCTTCCCCAAAGTCCCGTACCCGCATAGAGCCATGCAGGGCTAGGCAAAGGCCGTCAATACCTTTGGCTTTCTCTTGAGCGGCTTGAGCCAAGATGGCTGCTTTTTGCTCAAGATAAAAATCCCGATCCACTTCGCCATTGGGCACAGCGGAAACGGACCGGGTTGGGACCAGTTCGCAACCGGCTGCCTGCAAGGTCTCTACAATCCCGCAAACCGCATTGTTGCGGGGCAGGTTATGGATCATGTCTTGGCCAATACGAACACGAAAGTCCTGATCCCCCGCCGTGATGGGGTTGAATGAATTGGATTCATGATGCATAGAAGCTAGTAAAATACGTTTTTTCATCATACCTTCTCCTTTTTATTAGGCCCAGCGAGCCAGTAGAGTTTCCATAGCGAGGTCAGCCAAGCCAGTAAAGCAGGCTGCTTCGCCTAGCGTGGAAATTGTAATTTTTAATCTATCGCGCTCCTTGGATGGAGCTAGCTGCTTGAGAGTCAGATCAATATATTGGTCAAAAGGTTGGTAGGACTGATCTAAGACAACCAAATCGATGTCTAAGAGCAGGGATAGGTTATAGAGGAAGACCCCTAAGCTCTCTCCCATACTTTGTGCCAGCATGTGGGCAGTTGGATCACCCATCTTCCAAAGATTGAAGAAATCTTGATAGGTCAGAGGGACTGTATCTTTAACAGACTTGTCGTCTTCATCTCTTTTCTGACGGTTGAGTTCCTTCAAGAGGACCCGGATACTAGATCTGCTGGCAATAGGTATATATTGAGCGTCCACCAGGGAGAGACTGGTCTCTTCATCCTTAAATAAGGCCGGGAGATTGGATAGGAGGAGGCTGGAAATTTCCCCCGCGCTACCTGAACTACCCAAATAAAGTTCGCCATTGAGGATGAGACCTAGGCCTAAGCCGCTACCACCAGCCATATAGACTAAGTTTTTTCGTTCGTCTTGTTTGACGATATATTCTCCCCAGGCGGCTGCATTCACGTCGTTATAAAAAAAGGTCTCCAAACTATGGTGCTGGGCTAAGCTGTGGCAGAGGCCGGGCAGATCCCAGCGGGCATAAAAGCCATCTGTATAAAAACTCTGGGCGTGGAGGTCTACAACACCTGGGGCCGCTACAGCCAGGAGGGCTAGGGCTTTTGCTTCTAGCTGGCAACTAGCCAAGAGTTGCTGGGAAGAGGATAGGAGCTGATTGCTTAAGTCATCCTGACTGGTATTGTCATCTAGGGAGACTGGCAACTGGGCCAGGGGCTTGCCATAAAGATCTGTAATAGCTAGACGGGGCTGGACTTGGCCAAAGTCTAACAAGAGCAAATAACGGTAGTCGGCTCGAAAGGATAAGAGAGTGCGCTTGCGGCCCTGACCTTGCTGGTCTGCTTCACCCAGCTCATAACAAAGCCCTTCATCCAGCAAGTCATTGATGTGCTTGCTGATGGTAGACTTGCTCACGCCGAGATCCTCAGCCAAGTCAACCCGGCTCCAGTCTGCCTGCCTATAAAGGCGTTGCAGAATCTGCCAGCGGCTAGACCTGGCCGGATTATCCTTTATTCCATATCTTGTGTGGCCTTGAATAGTAATAGTAAGTTTTCTCTCCCTCTCCTCAGTAATGTAAGCAGAGTGTAACATAGAAAATCCTTTCTGTTAAGAGAATTTTTGAACAAAGTGCTAAAATTACATCGCCTAGTTTGCCTAGCTATGTGTAACAGAGATAAATTTGCTTTAATATAGTTTGCTGATAGAATTATTAAAAGGCTTGTAGCTTCTTAGTTTGATAGCCTAATTTAGAATTAAATGAGGAAAAGGCAATATAAATGGGAGGTCTTGTAAAATGAACAAGACCCACTACAGAAAGGAAGTACATATGTCGCACATTCTTCTCGAAATTTGCTGTGGGTCAGTAGACGATGTTCTGGCTGCCAAGGCGGCCGGTGCTGACCGTGTCGAACTCAATTCATCCATGTTTTTGGGTGGTATCACGCCCAGTTATGGTGAAGTCAAACTGGCCCGGGAAACAGGCTTGCCCATCATGGCCATGGTTCGTCCTCGGTCCGGGGGCTTTTGCTACACGGACGCAGAATTCCAAACCATGCTCTATGATGTAGATGCCTTGTTGGAAGCTGGAGCAGATGGAATCGTTTTTGGCATTCTTACCGAAGACGGCCAAGTCGATCTTGAACGTTGCAAGATTATGAGAGAGCGAATTGGCCAACATACAGCGGTTTTCCACAGAGCTATTGATGTGGTGCCTGACTGGAAAACTAGCCTGGACCAGCTAGTAGAAATCGGCATCGACCGTGTCTTGACCTCTGGCCAATGCCCCTCTGTCCGCGATGGCAGTAAAACTGTCGCAGAGATGATTGCCTATGCGGGCGACCGGCTTGAGATCTTGCCCGGGGCCGGGATTACCCTGCAAAATGTCCATGATGTGATCCGCGAGACCGGCACTAAACAAATTCATATCGCCCTCAATCAAGTCCGGCAAGATCCCTCGACTAACTATAATCAGTCGATCTATTTTGGCGGCGCTCTTTATCCACCTGAGAATATGTTTGAAGTGGCAGATCAGGGTAAAATCCACCAGCTACGGCAAATGATTGACCAATAAAGCATCAGAGGCTGATCTTAAGTGATCAGCCTCTTTTTTTAAATATCTCACGCAAGCAATTGACAGTCTGATTTTTCCCCCTATATAATGCGTAGGTATTACTTATTTTTTACTATCAACTTGATAGAAAGATTCCCTGCTTACTAGACTAATTTTGAGGAGAATTACTGCATGGCGTCAAAATTTGCGGGCAAAACCAAGGCCGACTTAGTTGCGATCGCGCGCATTAGTGGTTTATTAAAGACAACAGTATCCCAGAAAATGACCAAGGCTGAGCTACTTGCTTTCTTAGAGGAAGCTGAAAAGAATAACCAGCTGACTACGGAGCGAGATACTAAAGACGCCCAGCCCCCCAGCTCTGATTCTAGCGGGGGGAAACAGCCCAAGCGCCCAGAGGCTCGTCGGCCTAAAAATGCCAAGTCTAACCGCCACAATAAAAAGCACAATGAGGGCAAGCATAGTGAGGGCAAGTCGGGGAATAAAAGGAAAAACCAAGAAAATAGTCTTGAGACGCCTGATCTTGACCAGGCCCCCTTGCGCGAGCGCCAGCCAGGCGATGAAGCCTATCAAGGCGAGCAGACCAGTAAAGATAAGAATGAGCGGGAAATCTATTCTGGCGTGCTAGAAATCATGCCGGATGGCTACGGCTTTATCCGCATTGAAAATTATATTCAAGGTCCCAACGACCTTTACCTGCCTCCCCAATATATCCGCCGCTTTAAATTGAGAAATGGCGACCATGTGTCTGGCCCCTGCCGCCAGCAGCGGGACAATGACCGATATCCCGCTCTCTACTATCTCACTGAGGTCAACGGCATGCCGCCCGATCAGATGATTAACCGGCCCCATTTTGAACGTTTGACCCCTATTTATCCCGATGAACGCTATGTCCTGGAGACTGGTAGATCTGAGATTTCCTGCCGGATTATCGACCTGGTTTCGCCTATTGGTAAGGGCCAACGCGGCATGATTGTCTCCCCCCCTAAAGCGGGTAAAACCGTCCTTTTAAAGAAAATTGCTAATGCGATCACCCAAAATAGTCCAGATACCAAACTCTTTGTCCTCCTGATTGATGAGCGGCCGGAAGAAGTGACGGATATGCAACGGTCTATTAAGGGTGAGGTTGTCTACTCCACCTTTGATAAAAGCCCAGAAAATCACGTCAAGATAACAGAGCTTGTTTTAGAACGCGCCAAGCGTTTGGTCGAGCTGGGCCAAGATGTTGTGATTCTTTTAGACTCTATTACCCGTATGGGCCGGGCCTATAACTTGACTATCAATCCTACGGGCCGGACCCTTTCTGGTGGTCTTGATCCTGGCGCTCTCTATGGGCCCAAGCGCTTCTTTGGCGCTGCCCGTAATATCGAAAATGCCGGCTCTCTAACGATTATTGCCACCGCACTCGTGGATACGGGTTCTCGTATGGACGAAGTAATTTTTGAGGAGTTCAAGGGGACAGGCAATATGGAAGTCTATCTGGACCGCAAATTAGCGGAAAAACGTATCTTCCCTGCCATCGACCTGATCCGGTCTGGTACCCGCCGCGAAGACCTCTTACTCTCTACCGAGGAGCTGGATGCGGTTTGGGGTATCCGCAAGGCCTTTAGTCATCTGGAAACCAATACCGTGACAGAAAGTATTATCAGCCTCATGCTCAAGACCAAGAATAATAAGCAGTTTGTCTCCTCCATTAATGTCTCTATCAATGACCAGCAGCTCTTTGGTGACCTGCGGACCGGCTTATCTAACGGCAAAACGTCTAACAGCTAAGGAAGGCCTTGAGGTCGGGGATGATAGCCTCGGCCTCTTTTTGTCCCTGGTCGAGATACTTCTGCGTTAATTCGCTTGACCGGTTAACCATATTGACGTCTACTTCAGCCTGAGGATAGATAAGGAAAAAACGGTCAGGATGGTCTGCCGCCAGCTTTTCTAATTGATCAACGAAGGCATTGTAGCGGACTTCCTGGTTCAAAAGTGTCTTGGCAAAGCGGGGATATTTACGGTATACCGTTCTAACCGCCGTCTGCATACTGAGGGTAAATTCTGTCTTGCGGAAGCCTGCTACCCGTGTGAGAAGCACGACAATCTTCTGATAGCCATCTTCCATGGCCTTGGTATAGAGGATGGGTTCTGATATACCACCATCCATATAGTATTTATCTCCAATTTTCGTGGGAGTAGAGGCTAGAGGTAATGTAGCCGAGGCAATCGCGGCCTGTTGGATATCCTGGCAGTCGCACTTGCTGAAACGCACGGGCTCACCGCTTTCAAGATCTGTGGCATTGCACACGAAGTCTGTGGGGCTGGCCCTAAAGGCATCCATGTCAAAGGGTTCTAGCTTATCTGGAGCACCGTCAAACATAAAGTCGAAATTAATCCAGGACCGGTCTTTGACCAAACTTTCCCAGTTGCCGATATAGGCCTTGTCTTCAATCAGGTCCACCATGAGCCGGCGGGCTCGATCTAGCTGGCCTGAGATGAAGGAAAGGCCATTCAAGGACCCTGCCGAAACCCCCATCACACAATCAAAGCTTATGCCAGCCTGGTCCAGAGCATAGAGAACGCCCAGGCTGTGGACCCCTCTCAGGGAGCCCCCCTGGATGACCAGGCAAGAGCCGCAGGGCTTTATGGTATGGCTTTGACAAAAGGCTTGGCTGGCCTGGAGGGTGTCAAATATTTCTACGCCATCCAAGGCTGCAGGAGAAAGAGAATCCATAAGCTTATCTTTCGCCTCTACCAAAGCATCCTTTGTGTCGATGAGGGTATCTTTGGCTTCGCTCAGACTATCCTTAGTGGCCTCCGCCAAGTTGGCAGCCAATTCCGGGAGCTTTTGCATGATCTCCAGGCCCAGGTCCAGGGGAGAAGGGGACTTGCTTACTTTAGGCTTGGTTTGGGAGTCCTTAAGAGTGTCTTTCTTATTAGCCTTGTCTTTGCTGGTCGTTTCTTTCATCTTCTTGCCTCTCTATCTATGGCAGTTTTAGCCTTTGCCTAAGCCTAGCTGGCAATCGACTGGGCCTGCTCCTGGTACATCTTAGCGTAAAGCCCGCCCATGGCCATGAGTTCGGCATGCTTGCCTGATTCTTTGACCTCTCCCTTGTCCAGAACATAGATAGTATCTGCATCACGAATCGTCGAGAGGCGGTGGGCGATGAGGAGGGTGGTCCGGCCTTCCTGCAGGCGGTTAATACCTGCCTGGATGAGGCTTTCAGTGGCTGAGTCTACATTAGAAGTAGCCTCATCCAAGATCAAAATCCGCGGTTGCTGGGCCAGGGCTCTAGCAAAAGAGATCAGTTGGCGTTCTCCTGCAGAGAAGCCCTGCCCCTGGCGATTGACTACGCTCATTATACCCTTTTCTAGCCGGTCCAAGAGGGGACCTCCACCAACTTCCCGGAGGGCAGCTTCCGCGTCGGCTGGACTGATGTCTGCCGACTCTAGGCTAATATTGGAATAAAGTGTGCCAGCAAAAAGAAAGGGATCCTGCAAGACCAGGGCCATCTGTTGGCGGAGGGCAGGGAGGGGGATCTGGTCCAGATTTTTCCCATCAATAGAGATCTGTCCCGTATCCAGGGGATAAAAGCCAGCCAAGAGATTCATGATGGTAGATTTTCCAGATCCCGTAGCGCCGACAAAGGCTGCACTTTCGCCTGCAGGAACCGTGAAACTCAGATTTTTTAGGACCGGCTCACCAGGCAGGTAGGAGAAATTGACCTGGTCAAAAGCAATTTTGCCTTGGAGAGGGGGCAGGTCTCCCTCTTGATAAGTCACGATGGGCTGGTCCAAGAGGTCAAAGATATGGTCTGCAGCCCCTAGAGACCTTTCCAGGCTACCTATTCTTTGCAGGACAATATCAAATTGCTGGAAGAGCCGCCGCATGTATTCAATGAAAACATAGAGGCTCCCTAAGGGCAGGTCTGTCTTGCCGGCCAGAGAGGCGTAGCCAAAATAGGCCAGAATAGCCGCCATGGAGAGGCGGTTGAGGAGGCCTACCACATTGGAGGAGGAGTAGGAAAAGAGCTTGGTAAACTCGTAATTGGTCTTAAAATGCTGATCGTTAAGCTGGGTAAATTTTTGCAGAACACGGTCTTCTCGTCCCAGGCTTTGAATAATTTCCATGCCCTGAATATTTTCATTCAGCTGGCTGTTGAGTTCTGAAACTTCCTTGCGGCCCAGGGTACTGTAGTGAGAAGATTTGCTCTTAAAGTCCTTGTAGACAAAGTAGAGGATGGGCAAAGGTAGCAAGGCCATGAGAAAGAGGGTTTTATCTACAAAGAATAAGCTGATAAAGATCCCCAGACAAAAGACCCCGGCAGAAATGAGCCGGGTAATGACCTGGGCGAAGAGGGTGCGTAAGGCCTTGGTATCGTTAGTCACCCGGGAGACGATCTTACCGGCGGCTGTATGGTCGAAAAAAGAAAGGGGGAGCTTTTGCAAATGCTTAAAAACATCCAGCTGGATCAAGCGGCTGATCTGGTTGGCTGCCACTTGGAAAAGATATTGGCCCGCATAGCCAATAGCTGATGCCAGGAGGATCAAGCCCAAGTAGAGGCCCAGGAGCTGAAAATAATAGGCCAGACCGTCTACACCAGCAAGACCATTCTGACTACGGCTGATCACCTGCTCATTGAGAATTTGGCCCACGACAAGAGGGGCTAGCAGGTTGAGGGCTGTGTCCACACCATCCAAGCAGAGAGCGGGGATAAAAGACTTGCGGGTACGCCAAGTATACGACAGAAGACGGTGATTGCGTCTTTTGCGCTTGGCCTTGAACTCGCTACTCTTTTCATTTAATGATTTCATATGTATTCCTTAATGGGGACCCCAAACGCATCTAGGCGACAGGTCCTTCCTGTGCTAATTGTTGCTTGTTAAATTGATCAGCATACCACTTGCCCGCCGCCAACAGATCCTGGTGGTTACCACGCTCCACGATCCTGCCCTGGTCTAGGACTAGGATCAGGTCACAGTCTTTTACTGCGGACAGGCGGTGGGCGGCGATCAAGGTGGACTTGCCCGCCCTATCTCGGCGGAGACCGGTCAAAATATGGTCTTCTGTCAGGGCATCAACCGCAGATAGGCAATCGTCAAGGATGAGGATATCCGCATCCTTCATTAAGGCCCTGGCAATGGAAATCCTTTGCTTCTGACCGCCTGAGAGAGCAATGCCTTTTTCCCCGGTCTCTGTGTCTAAACCCTCTACAAACTGGTCTAGATCCTTTTGAAGATCTGCTATGTCTAAGACCTCATCTAGCCGTTTTTCGGCCTGGCCATTTTCTAAGTCGGCGTTATTAGCCCCCAAGAGGATGTTTTCCCGAATACTTTGGGAGAAGAGAAAGGATTGCTGTGGCACATAAGATAGCTTTGCCTTCAACTGCTTTCGGTCGATTAAAGCCAGGTCATGGCCCCCCACATAGATTTTTCCTTCCTCTAAGGGGTAGAAGTGGAGAAATTGCCGGAGCAGGCTGGTCTTGCCTGAGCCCACCGGCCCTACTAGGCCTAGACTTTGACCTGAGCCCAGGTCAAAGCTGATATCCTGCAAGGCATATTGATCTTTTTCGGCTAAGGGATATTGAAAGGACAGGCCGGATACTTGGATGCTAGTCTCCTGGGGATAATCCAAGGGATTTTCCGGGTCCTCGACATCTAAACCTGTGTCTAAAACCTCATCGATCCGGTCCATGGCTGATGATCCTTGCTGGGCGGAAATTAGAAATTCTCCTATAGCAATCATGGGCCAAGACAACATGTTGAGATAGAAAGAAAAGGAGAGCAGGGCTCCAGTAGTTAGACGGCCTGCGCGAATTTCCAAGATTCCACTGCCCATAGCCAGGACAAAGGCCAGCGTGGGAATAATGGTGGTCATAGGCCGGTAAAGCTGTGACAAGCGGGCGGTCCGAATGTTTTTGTCAAAGAGGACTTGCGTCTTAGCCTGGAATTTTTCGATCTGCTGGTCTTCTAAGTTGTAAGCCCGGACTAGGCGGATGCCTGCTACACTTTCCAAGACAGACTCGTTGAGCTGGTCAAAGGCTGTCTGGGCTTCATCATAGTAAATATAGAGCTTTTGGCCGATCTTTTTGGCGAATAAAACCAGGAAGGGGTAGGGGAGAAGGGACAGGAGGGTGATCCGCCAGGAGATGGACAGCATCACAGCAAGGATGACTGCGGGATAAATGCTGGCGTCAAAGAAAGCCATGATACCGTAGCTGGCGAGATCCGATATGGCCTCAACATCATTGGTGGCCTTGCCCATGAGGGCACCTGTGGAATATTTGCTGAAAAAGATGGGGCCCTGGCGGAGGACGCGTTTAAACAAGCGCAAGCGGGCGAGACGATCTATTTCATCCGAAGCTTGGAAGAGCTTTAAGCCCCAAATGAAAGCAGTTAAATAATAGGCCAGGGCAATTCCCAGGATCAGTAGCACATTCCGAGTCAAGACAGGTGCGGTGATCTGGCCCGAGACGATGGCATCGGTGGTGACACCTAAGATCTTGGGCGGGAGAATATCTAGCACATAAGTCAGGCCCAGGCAGACGAGCCCGATAATATAATTTTTCTTATAGTACTTGATGAACCATTGAAATTTTCTGTAAAAGTCTCGCATGCGATTCCTTTGCCTGACTGGCTTTGTCTAATGGGGTAAAATAATTTCTTTTTCACTAATTAAAAGATCGAGTTTCTGGTCAAATGCGTTGCGGGGAATTCGTTCAACCTCCTGGCAGGCAAAAGCCACACCCAGGAGGACAGCGCTATCTGGGATGCGGCTGATGTAGCGGTCGTAAAAGCCGCCCCCATAGCCGATGCGGTAGAGGTCCCGGTCAAAACCCAGCAGAGGCACTAAGACAAGATCTATATCCTGGGGTTCTACCTTCTGGTCCCGGTCTGGATCAGGAGTCGCAAAACCGTAGGGATCCATGCCCATGTGGTCCAGGTCGCAGGGAATATAAGCTTCCATCCTGCCCTGGTCGAAGACTGCAGGAAAGCATATTTGCTTGCCCGCTTGCCTGGCTGGTTCAAAGAGCAAACTGACCTGCACTTCGGTAGACATGGGGTAGAAGCTAAAGATCAGCCGGGCCTTTTGATAGGCGGCTTGGCCTAAGATTTTGTCGACAATCTGCTGGGAGGCCAAAGTCCGGGCCTCAGCACCCAGGTTTTTACGCCTTTGCTTGAGCTGCTTGCGGAGGTCTTGCTTGATCTGGTCCAGCTTGGCTAGGTCCCCAGAGTTTTGGATTTGAGCCTGTTTCATGATATCTTCCTTCCCGCTCTACTATTCAGATACCACGGAAATTTTGGCAATGCCGTAGTATTGGAGGAGTTCTAGGGTTTGCGGGTTAATCCGCTCCCCAGATACTGCTAGAGGAATGGCAGGGGGGCAGGATACTGTCGGGGAGGCACAAATCCTGCCCAAGGCCTGGCTGACGTCCAGGTTCTCTTGGGCTGAGAAGACAGCTTCCCGGATGGTCATTGCCTTTTCTGGGGCTTCATGCATGTGGCTCAGGATAACCTGGCTTTGATGTTCGTTGGAGGGCATCCATCGGCACTGACCCAAGGCGGCGCAGAGTCGATCTAGGTCCTCCTGGCTATTTTGAGGCGTGACCATGAGGACGACATAGTCCCGGTCCGCGTATTCTTCGACGATTTGCTGAGACCGCAAGATTTGCGCCAGTTCTAAGCCGCTGAGCCCTTGGGGAGCTCGCAGGGTAATCTTGAGCGGTTCGGTGTCTTCCACTTGCCAGCCCTGTTGGCGGAGCTGTGCCTTGCACTTGCCTACGGGACCCAGCCAGTCAGCCAAATCTTGCGCATAACTGCCTGTCATATAGCGGTTGGCTAAATCCAAGGACGCAAGAATGAGATAAGAAGGGCTGGTAGACCCGAAAAGATTCATGGCGGGCTTGGCCTGGTCTTTAAAGAAAGCGGGTAGGCTTTTGCCCAGGTGGAGGTAGCCGCCGCCAGTCAGGACGGGGAGGGTCTTGTGGGCAGAGTCGCAGCAGATATCTGCACCAATGTCCAAGGGGTGGCAGGGCTGGGCCAAAAAGTGCTGGTAGGCTCCATGGGCATTATCTACGGCCAATAGGGTATCGTATCGGTGGCAGATTTCCGCCAATTCATGGATATTGGCCCGCCCACCCAAATAGTCAGGGCTGGTGAGATAGACTGCAGCTGGTTTACGCGGGGCTTGTTTTAAGGCCCTTTCTAAATCTTCCGCGGAGATCCTCCCCGAACAAATGGAGTCCGATTGGGGGGGCCAGAGCCAGTCCACTTCTCCATCTACCAGGGCCAGTGCATACATAAAGGCCTTATGGGCATTGCGGCCGGCTATAAAGTAGGGCCGGTCCGGCTTTTGCCCTGGATGCTTGCGGGCAGTGTTTAAGGAGTAGCAGGCAAGCAAATAAACCATGGCCCGAATGCTTTGACTAGACCCTTCGGTAGAGAAGAGGGTGGCTTGGGAGCCGAAAATCTCTGAGGCATGCCGTTCGCTAGCTGCGATGATTGTCGTGGGCTTGGCCAGGTCATCTGCGCCGGCAAAGTCCGTAATATCCATATCCTCACAACCTAAAAAGTGCTTACCCTTGTGGCCGGGCATATGAAAGCGCACGCCCTGTCTCGCCTGATATTGCTGCAGAAAATCATATATGGGTGTTTCCATCTTTACTACTTTTCCCCTTCTTGTCGGTTGGCTTGGGCTACCTTGAGCATGATAGCGCATTCAATACGCTTCTTAAATAATTCACAACCCTCTTCATAGATGCCTAAGATCGATCCCGT
Source organism: Clostridiales bacterium (assembly GCA_028724525.1). GTDB lineage: Bacteria > Bacillota > Clostridia > Saccharofermentanales > DTU023 > SFFI01. The sequence goes on along the minus strand of JAQYCV010000033.1, from coordinate 9,614 downwards.
GGCATGATAGGCGTTGGCCGCACAGCCTCCGGAACAATAAAGCTGAGCCCAGCATTCCCGGCATTCGGGCCGGGCGTAGGCATTACAGGACCTGAATTTTTCACGGATCTCTGGATGGGTGACGCCCTGCCAGATATCTCCCAGTTTGTATTGTTCTTCGCCCACAAACTGATGGCAGGGGTAGAGGTCTCCCCAAGGGGTGACCGCCATATATTCCGTGCCGGAACCACAGCCGGAGATTCGCTTGTATATACAGGGACCATGGTCCAGGTCCAGCATGTAGTGGTAGAAGGTAAAGGGCCTAGCTTCCTGGTCTCGCTTATCCATTTCGCAGGCCAGGATCTCATACTGGTCTTTGACGACTTCAATATCTTCTGCCGTTAAGGCCATGGGGTCGCCAGGTGCAGTGACTACGGGCTCCATGCTTAGCTCTGTAAAGCCAAGATCTGCCATGTGGAAGACATCCTTGGTGAAGTCGGGATTCCGGTGGGTAAAGGTCCCCCGCATGTAATAATTCTTGTCTCCTCGTGCCTTCACCAGCTTTTGGAACTTAGGCACAATCCGGTCATAGGAACCCTGGCCCTTGTAGTCTACTCGGCTCGCATCGTTAATCTCCTTGCGGCCATCCAGACTTAGAACGACATTGGCCATCTCCTTGTTGCAGAAGTCGATGACCTCATCATCAATGAGCATGCCGTTGGTGGTAAGGGTAAAGCGGAAATGCTTGCCTTTCTCCTCCTCAATACTGCGGGCGTAAGCGACCAAGTCTTTAACGACCTGCCAGTTCATGAGGGGTTCGCCGCCAAAAAAGTCAACTTCCAAATTACGGCGCTTGCCGGAGTTTTCCACCAGAAAGTCTAAGGCTCTTTTCCCCACTTCGTAGGTCATCAGAGCACGTTCTCCGTGGTATTTGCCCTGGCTAGCAAAACAGTAGGAACAGTTGAGATTGCAGGTGTGGGCCACATGCAAGCAGAGGGCCTTAATCACATTGCCTGACCTGGCCTTAAATTCCCCAGCCATGGGGGCATAATGGTCTTCACTATAGAGCTGGCCTTGGGCTTTTAGCTCTTCTACATCATCTGCCAAGTCCTCGAGGTCGGCCTTGGTCAAGGCTTCGGAGGAATCTTGGGCTTGAGACTGTTCCCAAATCCGGGCGATCGTTTCCTCTCGGCCCAGTTGGGGGTAAAGGGCAATAAAGTCATAGGCCAGGTCGTCCACCGCATGAATGGCGCCAGAACTGGTGTCAAGGACGATGTTGTAGCCGTTTAATTTATATTGGTGTAGCAGAGTGGTATCTCCTTTATCTTTGAGTTTTTAAAAAAACTCTCGCTCTAGTTTTCGCAAAAAAAAGGAGGCTCAGTGGCCTCCTTAAGCACGCTTTACTGCTGACTTAGTCTTCCTGGTGTTCGCAAGATTGATTGGCTACGCCGCAGGAAGTCTTACAGGCCGATTGGCAGGAGGTCTGGCATTCACCGCAACCACCGTCTTTTGCGCTGGCGCAGAGATTGCGAGTCTTTAAGCTTTTAATTCTTTTCATGATCAGTTCTCCTATCTATTGTCTAAACCACAGTTTTTAGGCTTGTTCACAAGGCTAATTAATACCATATTGAGCCTAGAATTTCAATAGCTAACCGAGAAGATTCTCAGACTCGATAGACACTTGTAGTGTGCTAATCTAATTCCTCTGTGCCGAGGTTTAAGTTATAATAACGACCTTTTTGAGCCATGAGCTCCTCATGATTACCCCGCTCGACAATCTCGCCGCCCTCTAAGACCATAATGGCATTGGCATCGCGGACCGTGGACAGGCGGTGGGCGATGACAAAGGTAGTACGGCCAGCCATCAGCTGGTCCATGCCCTGGGCGATCTGCATTTCAGTCCGTGTATCTACTGAGGAAGTCGCTTCATCCATGATGACAATGACGGGATCTGCAATAGCCGTCCGGGCAATGGACAATAACTGCCGCTCACCCTGGGAGAGACCTTCGCCCCCCCTCACGAGTTCTGTATCGTAGCCCTCTGCCAGGCGGCTAATGAAATGGTGGGCGTTCGCGGCCTTGGCTGCCTCCACCACCTCTTCATCCGTGGCATCCAAACGCCCGTAACGGATGTTCTCCCGAATCGTACCGGAGAAGAGGTTAACATCCTGGAGGACTACAGAAATAATGGATCTGAGGTCAAACTTATTGATATCTCGGATATCAAGGCCATCCAAAGTAATCTGCCCCTCGTGGATGTCGTAGAAACGGTTGATCAGCTTGATAATTGTCGTTTTGCCTGCTCCCGTAGATCCAACAAAGGCTATCTTTTGCCCGGGTTTGGCATAGAGAGAAATATCTTTCAAGACCTTTTGACCAGCTACATAACCGAAGTCGACCTCGTGAAAACGCAGGTCTCCCATGACCGGCAGCAGTTTGTAGGGCGTAGTTGTCTCTGTTTTCCCATTGTCCAGCTCTGCAGTGAAGGTCTTAAGGCTAGAGAGGTCTATGCTAGTCGCGTCTTCATGAATGTCAACCTGGGTCGGTACCTGCCAATAGAGCTTGTGATCGCTGTCTTGGGATCGCACGAGGCGGACGGGCCCCTCCATGACCTCTTCCTCAGCGTCCAGGAGGCGGAAAATACGTTCCGCCCCTGCGATGGCAGCCAAGAGGCTGTTCATTTGCTGGGACATTTGTGTGATGGGGCGAGCAATCACTCGAGTATATTGAAGGAAGGCGGCCATATTACCAAGTGTCATGGCTCCACTGACAACCTGGAAGGAGCCTAGCATGGCGACCAGGGCATACATGACATAGGTCAGGTTGCCCATAACCGGCCAGGTAACCACGCCAAAGCTACTGGCCTTTGTAGCGGCTTGGCGCAAGGCCTCGGCCCGGTCCTCAAAGTCTGCAATTGCCCGGTCTTCGTAATTAAAGACTTTAACCACCTTTTGAGCGGTCATCATTTCTTCGACAAAACCATTCAAACTAGCCGTTTGCTGCTGACGTTCTCGGTAGTAACGGCCGGACCGGCTGGCGATAAAACGGGTGACCAGGAACATCTGGGCTAAACAGGCGAGGACCAGGAGGAAGAGCTTCCAGGACAGGATAAACATCATGATTGTTGTGCCCACAAAGGTAATCACAGAAGTCATCAATTGGGAAACTGCCTGGTCTAGGGTCTGCGACAAGGTATCGATGTCACTTGTGAAAGCCGACATGACCTCGCCGTGGGTATGACCGTCAAAAAAGGAAATGGGCAGGTGGAGAACTTTAGCAGCGAGATCCTGGCGGATTAGGGTCACTGTACGCTGGGACAGGACGGCGTTGAAGCGGCTACCTAGGTACATGAAGGCCGCCTGGGCCACTCCGAGCCCTAGGGTAAATAGCAAGGTCCGGACAAAGCGGGCCTGGTTAAAAGTCCCTGCTACGCTGTCTATGAGCGGGGAGAGCAAGGCATTCAGGGCAATAGCGGTCAAGGAGGACAGGCCTACAAAGAAGATACCGGCAAAGAAGAGTTTTTTATTGTTGCGAAAGTAGGAAAAGAGTTGTTTGACCGTCTTCCAGGAATTTTCTGACCGAAAGCGCTTAGCCTTGGTGTCTGTGGAAACTTTTTCCTCTGCTGAAGCCTGGTTTTGATCGAGTCCGGCCTTAGTCTGAGCTTGGGCGTTCTTAATGTGCATATCTTTATTAACTTTACTCATGCGGGTAACCCCCTTTGCTGAGACCGGTAAATCTCTTTATAAATTTCTGACTTCTCTAAAAGTTCTTCGTGGGTCCCCATGGCTTCTATGCGACCTTGGTCCAGAACGAGGATCTTGTCCAAATTTTTCACAGAAGAGATCCGCTGGGCAATCATGATGAGGGTCACTTGGTCTAAGCCCTCCTTGAAGGCCCTTTGCAATTTCGCATCAGTATCCATATCTACGGCTGAAGTGGAGTCGTCTAAAATGAGGATCTTAGGATTGGTCAGGAGGGCACGAGCGATGGTCAGCCTCTGTTTTTGACCGCCAGAGAAATTGCTCCCGCCTTGTTCGACCTTGTGGTCAAGCCCATCTTCATATTGGCTAACAAACTCCCATGCTTGGGCCTGCTTGAGAGCTGCGATGATTTGATCGTCACTGGCATCCCTCTTGCCCCAGACCATGTTTGATCGGATGGTTCCAGAGACCAGGGTGTTCTTTTGGAGGACCATGCCGATGGCAGCCCGGAGGTCCTTTTTACGGTACTTGCGCACATCTTGGCCCCCCACGAGGATCCGGCCCTGGCCGACATCGTAGAGGCGGGGAATCAGCTGGACCAGAGTGGACTTAGAAGACCCTGTAGGCCCAATAATCCCCAGGCTTTGCCCGGCCGCCAAATCTAGGTTGATATCGGCTAAGATATCATCCTTATAACCCGGATACTTGAAGGAGACCCCCTCAAAGCTGAGACTCCCATCTGCGACGGTCGTGATGGGATCTGCAGGATCCTCCATGTCCGGTTCGGTCTCAATTGCTTCCTGAAGGCGATCGAATGAAGCCTTGGCAAAGGTTAGGTTGATGATATAGTTGGCCAGCATCATGAGCGACATCATGATCTGCGTGTTGTAAGTAATAAAAGCAATCAGGTCGCCCGTGGGCAAACTACCCTCTGCGACTTTCAGACCGCCCAGCCAGAGAACGGCGATGAGGCAGGCATTAATAATGAGCACCATGAGGGGCATGAGGGCGACCATGAACATGATTGCCTCTAGGGAAGCAGCCTTCAGAGCATTATTACTGTCTGTAAACTGCTGGTAGGCGTGATCCTGGCGGTTAAAGGCCTTGATCACGTCGATGCCAGCCAGCTGCTCCTGGATAGTGGCATTCAGAGTATCAAGACTTTTGCGTAGCTTTTGAAACAAAGGCATAGCCCTCTTAAACATGAGCAGGATAATCAAGGCGATGGCCGGTATAACCACGGCAAAAATCAGGGCAAGTTCTCGATTTATGCGGATAGCAGCGATGAGGGCAAAAATTAGCATGAAAGGGGACCGGATGGCCATCCGTAGCGACATCATGGCTACAGTCCCTACGGTTTCTGCATCTGAAGTTAGTCGGGTGATCAGAGAAGCTACCGACATTTGGTCCAGATTATTGAAGCTATAATTTTGAATCGACCGGTAAGAAGCCTTTCGCATTTCATAAGCAATCCCGTAACCTGCTTTGGCTCCGCAAAAAGATGAGGCAATCCCCGTCCCGGCCCCAAATAAGGCAAGGCCAATCATAATGCACCCCTGTTGGATAACAAAACTCGCATCCTGGTTTGCTATACCAATATTGACAATCTTCGCCATATAAAGGGGGATTAAAATGTCTGCCAGGACCTCCATAATCATAAAAAGAGGAGAAAGGATGGCTGGCAGACGGTAGGGCCTGGCATAAGGCAGAGCTTTCTTAAACATCTACACCTCCAAAAACACCGAAAAGATATCTGAGCATATGCATTTAAATAGTGTACCAGGCTCCGCTACCATCTGGCAGGCTACTTGTTACGGCTGAGACTTCACATAATTTTTTGGAAAATTCTAAACTTTATCTCAAATTCATTCGGAGCTTTTTGCATAATCTTTGCAAGATTTTTTCACTGATTTAGCTTACATAGAGGGTGAAGAGTGAAAATATGCAAAATAATTTGCCTAAATTTTTGATTTTGTCATATAAACAGTATAGAATTCCATTGCGTGAATATGCTATACAAAGTTTATCACGGAGGCCTACTGACAGATGCATTTTATATCCATTAAACCGATCCGATTAATTCTATTGATAGCCTTGATCTTCAGTTTCTGTTTAAACCATCTTAGCTTACTTGTCAGTGCTGAGAATGCGCTGTCCGATATACCTGATTCAAGCCAAGTCGCAGATAAGGATGCAAGTGGTCAAGTTCCTGAGCAATTAGACGCTGAACATTTAGTAACGGGTACTAGTGAGGACTCTGCCGATGACTCACAAGCGGGCGAGGAAGAAAAACTCGATCCGGAGCACCAGCCAGGTGATGAAGCAAACTCTAATAATTCGCAAATGGTTGTATCCGAAGAGAACACATTCGAGAACGATATTTCTGATGCAATGGACGTAGACGATTTGGCCGATTCTGCTCAAGCTGGTGTAGAGGATTCTGATCAAGCGAGTGTAGACGACCCAGATCAAGAAGGGGAGGACGTTGAAAGTAGCGTAGAAGATTCCGCCTCGATAATGGAGGTTGCAGATTCCAATGTTGATCTTGACTTGTCTGAGCCTATGACAACACCAGCTGTACAGTTTTACCCTCCTGATGATGCCTTTATTCCCACTGTCAATAAATATCCAGCCACCAATTCTCCAGAATGGTATCAACTTTCTACAGAAGAGAGAATAAAAGCATCTGATGACTTCTATGGCATGGATCCGAAATATAAGCAGTATTTCGAACCCGCAGGCCGGCCATATGAGCCACCTATAGAAGTTCAAGTTTGGCGTCGAAGTAATACGACAGGCGAGCTGATACGCATGCGCATGACCTGGGGTGACTACTACTTTGTACCTGGAGAACGCATTTACATTTTCATGAAGCTTAATTCTGCTAGCTCAACTTTTCCGGATTCTACAATGGAAAATGAGTTTAGACTTGGTTTTGGCTTCCATACCCGTTCGGCTCTTGTGACTGATCCTGTGGTCGGTACCGCCCAAATCCCTCGATACTGGACCTTTCAGGAGGCGCAAAATGTGAAACTTGATGGACAGCCCTGCCATCTCTGGGACAATAACGCGGAGATCTATGGTCAAACTTCTACAAATAAATATCCAGCCCCTAAGGAGGGAATACCGCAACAAGGCCATAAAGTTATTGATAAACGATTTCCGCAGGCGGCTTATCATTATCTCTCTTTTGAATACACTATCCCCGAAATGCTCTGGGATGGTGCCTTTACCTATGGATCAGGCAGTACAGGTGCACCTACTAACCAAATTGGTGCTCGAGCTCAGCATTTTGGGGCTGAACCCGTAGCAGGGATCGATGTACGCTATGTGCTAGATAGCGATTACCGAACTGCAAGGGGTATTCCTGCTGATGAAGAAGTCACGCCTATCCAACCCAGAGAAAAAGAGTCACGCTTTTCGCTTATTGACGACTTAGAGGGCAAACAGATCGCTGATAAAAGTCCTCTCTATTCTGAACATTATGGGGCTTTCCTTTTCCCCACATCGGATACTTTCCGTTCCTATGATGAGCATGGAAATATTATCACCTATGCAGATGACCTCTTCAAATGCTCAGCGAGCTCCTGGCTCTATTCCGAGTCCAAGAAGCCGACTTATCAATCGCTGATCAAGAAAATTGATGGTTATGAGTATGTTGCGGATGACTTTGAACAAAATCAATATGATAATTATGGAGATGGTAGGCTAACTAAATTACCCCAGTTTGCGGTTGTGCGCGACGCAAATGGTCAAGTCCGCTTTATCAAGCATTTTTATGTGACTTACAAAAAATTGCCAGAACCGCCGACTCCGACACCTCCGCCTACCGAACCAGAGCCTACCATACCTACAATTATTGTACCTTTGCCGCCGCCTGAAGAAGTTACAATCCCTATAGAAACTCAAGTGCAGCAAGCTATTCGCTCGTTACCTGCCACAGGAGTAGCATCCCCTAACCAGTTATCATCAATCTTACTTTTTACAGGTGTGTTATTACTTGTAATCTGCTCAAAGCGATTTCGCTAGGAAGTTTGAGATCTGGATCTTTCTTACTTGCTACACATGTATCAGGAAGGACGAAAGTGAATAAATAGAATAAGATTGCTTTATTTGCATGTGAAGTGGCGGCATACGATATTTCACATGCCTTTTAGTATTGACGAAATTGACGAAGCTTGTGAAATCGGATAGTAGAACTTTCCACAGAGGCTTTCTGGATGGAAAATCTTGCCAGAGCTGGTGAAATTGCTTAACAGCGTTTTTTCACAAGTATTTTTATCTTTGCATGACGACTGAATTACCTGTGAAAATGGCAGATAGCGTTTTTCACAGGCTTTTTCCTTTGAATCATTCTGGTCAAATTCTGGTGACTTAATTCAAAATGATGTTTCACCATATATTATTGAAATATGCTCCTGCCAAAATCCTGGTGAAAATAATCAATAAGTCATTTCACCATATTTTCTGGCTTTTTGAACCCGCTGTAAGTAATGTGGAATTTATAAACAGAGCTTTTCACCATATTCTTTCTTTTCTAACCCGGCTAGCCCCCCTGTGTATATTTCAAATATGAGATTTCACAAAGACTACCCATTATACGATGATCTTATAGCTTGTGAGAGCCCTCATAAGAACATAAAAACTCTTTACAAATAGCGTTATTCGCTCAGTCTTGGATCTCCCGCTTTCTAATGAGAAGATAGGTCTGGACCTTCTTTACTAGTGGCTACCTGCATCAGAGTGTCAATAGGTTCCTCTAAGCTATAAGCAACATGTTGATTGCGCTGAATTTGCGACCGCAAATAGTTGCCCAGGGCTTTATCCATGCAGAAAATCCGGCAGCCTTTCATGCCTCGCGTGAGCAGGGTGCGGTAGGTATTTTTAATAATCTCATCTGCTAAAGCGAGAGCCTTGCTGGGATCCTCCTTGTGGAGTTTTTTGAGGCCGTGTATAGATCTGTCGTCAGAGGAACGCTGGGTGAAGTCGGTTACGATATGGCCATTTTCATAGCGGATATCTTCCCCAAGAATGACACCCACATACTCAAATTCTAGGCCTTGTGCCGTGTGGATGCAGCCAATTTCATCTACTGAGCCTTCGGCTATAGCCCAGGCCCGATTGCTGACAGCGAGGTTCCAGCACATGTGAAAGTCATACTCTGGTATGTGGATATCTGGTATCTTCTCGCCCTCAGAAATATTTTTATGCCAATCCCAGCAATAACCTGCCAACAGTCTTGCCTTGTTATTTTTATTCTTTTCCCGGACCCAGGCATATAAGTCATGTGGATTATTTACAACCCCTATATCGTAATCTAAATCAAAGAAATAGTTAGCAGTTGGCTGGATCTCTAGGACATTGTCTAACCAGGCCAGATAGCCGTCAGATCCATTACAGCGAAACTGGGAGGTCAATTCATTTTCGTAAACTTGTGCGCCTATTTTTCTTGCGCGATCCTTTAGTCGGGCCGCATTGCCGTAGTCATGAATATGAACCCGTTGCTGATCATCAACGAAGAAAATAGTAAAAGCACTAGCCCGTAGGATCTCTAAAATCTGATCTTCGCCTGCCTTAAATAAACCCGCCCTTAATAATGAGGAATCGCCTCTTGCTATCTTTTTGACAAAGTCTGGCGAGGTACAAGGCCTGTTCATATACAACCTTTTGCTCGTCTAACATGATGAACTCCTGGTTGCCCTTTAGCATAGAAGACAAGCTATCTTGTAGAGACTTCGAGGGCTTGATCTTGCCATGCTCAATTTCTACCAAGATAGCTTGCTGGTCGCCCCTTTGAATATACTTGCGGATGTAGGCCTGCAAGTCTTGAATGTGCCTTGCCGTAAAGCTCGGAGATTTTTTGAGCAGGGCCGAAAACTTAGGATGAAATAGTTGGTCGTGGTCTTGTTCCTGGTAATTGTGTAAGAGCGAACA
>JAQYCV010000032.1 GCA_028724525.1 Clostridiales bacterium | reverse complement strand
CTGCTTCCAGCACGGAGAGGGCCTCGTAGGCGAGGATGTAGAAGCCACTATTCGTAATATTGGCCGGATGGCCAAGGAAGGGATGAAGTCTACGGACCTGGAAATCCTCAATATTATGATTGAATAAGTCTATTCCTATTCCAATTTAATTCGCTGGCGTAACCCACCTCTGCCCCTAGCAGGCCGGGGTGGGTTTCGCTGTGCAGGCTCCTTACTAGCAATAAGCCTGCCTGCCCACTCTGCTATAATGGCAGGCGATGCAAAACGAGCAAGCAAGTATTGCCGTCAAGGCTCGAATACAAAACGAGATAATAATACAAGATAGTAATACGAGCAGATTGGTCTGCTTGCTAGTCCTTAGAAAGAAGTTTGTCATGTTGAATATCCCCAGCTTTTCCCAAGCCTCCCCAGAAAATAAGACCAGAAGAGCGCGCCAAGTTCGTGCTTTCAGCCTCTGCCTCAGCTTCTGCCTGATTTTGAGTCTTTTCTTATCTGCCTGTAGCCCTGCGTCCGCACCCACACCCGCACCAGCAGCGAGTCCAGAGGCGGCTAAGCAGACGGAGGAGGCGAGCGAGGCGGAAGCTAGCCAGGCGACAAAAGGATCCGAGAAAGCTAGTGAAGGCGAATCGACTGCCCCAAAAGAGGGGAAGGCCGGAGGGCAGATTAAAGTCGGTATTACCCAAGAGCCTGACTTCTTAGACCCCCACCTGGCAGTTGCTGCAGGGACCAAAGAAATTCTCTTTAATATTTTCCAAGGCCTGGTTCGCTTGACCCCGGAGGGTGCTTTTGAACCCTGTCTGGCGACCTCTTGGGAAGTGGAAGAGGATGGCTTGGCCTACCGTTTCTATCTCCGCGAGGGAGTCAAATTTCACAATGGCCAGGAGATGGGCTTGGACGATGTGGTCTATTCCCTGCAGAGGGCGGCGGGCTTGGAGGGTCACCAGCGCCTGGTATACGAGTTGCGGGATATCACGGCCGTGGAGGCAGACCCCGCCAGTTATTCTGTCCTGGTCCGGCAAAAAACGGTGAATCCCGACCTGATCTCCCTGCTCACCACGGCGATTGTTCCTGCCGGCTATGAGGAACAGGCTTCTGAACCGATTGGGACCGGTCCCTTTAAGTTCAAGTCCTATACTCCCCAGGTCTCCTTGGTTTTAGAGCGCTTTGATGACTACTGGGAGGCCGACAAGCCCCAGCTGGACCAAGTCACTTTCCAGATCTATGGGGATATGGACGCCGCCTACTTGGAGCTGATGGCTGGACAAATTGATATTTTCCCCTACCTCACAGCGGAAAAGGCGGACAGTCTAACAGATAAGTATCAGCTCGTTTCTGGCGGCGCGAATATGCTCCAGCTTCTGGCCTTTAATAATGACCGCAAGCCCCTGGATAATCCCCTGGTGCGGGAGGCCATTAACCTGGCGATTGACCGCGACCAATTAGTCGAGATGATCATGGGTGCCTACGGCCGTCCGGTGGTCTCCGGTATGACCCCCTCCATGGGGCCCTACTACAACGGTGAGCTTGTGGCCAAGCACAAAACGGACCCGGAGGCGGCCAAGGCCAAGCTGGCGGAGGCCGGTTATCCGAATGGCATAGACCTCACAGTCACGGCACCTGCCAACTACCTCATCCACGTAGATACGGCCAACTTGATTGCCTCCCAGCTGGAAAAGGTGGGCATTAGACTCAAGATTAATAATGTGGAGTGGGGGACCTGGCTGGAAAAGGTTTACGCCGGCCGGGATTATCAAATGACCATCATCGCCCTGACCTACGACTATTTCACCCCCTCCGATGTCCTCAATCGCTATATGACAGATTCCGAGGATAACTTTATCAACTATAAGTCCGATGCCTATGATGACCTGGCCCGGAAGGCGGCTTCTGAAGTGGATGAGGCCAAGCGCGAGCAGCTCTATCAGGAGATGCAGACCCTGCTTCTAGAGGACAATGCTTCGGCCTTTCTCCAGGAACCCTTCAATGTCACGGCAGTGAAAAAGGGGCTGACCGGCTACGTGCAGTACCCTGCCTATGTTCTAGATATGTCCACGGTGGCCTATGAAGCCGGGGCGGACCGCTAGAGAGGGATCTAATCTCGGACCAGCCAAGAGCCGGACCCGGCTCTTGGCGGCTTTTGCTTTGCGCAAAGTTCGGGACCTAGTTGTCACCCTGGCCCTTATGTCTCTTCTCGTTTTCTTTCTCTTCTATATTATTCCTGGCGATCCTGTAACCATGATCTTGGGGACAGAGGCTAGTCCTGCCAAACGGGCTACTCTCGAAGACCTTTTGGGTCTCCAGGAGCCTGCTCCTCGTCGCTATCTCCAGTCGGTGACTGGCCTTTTTACCGACCAAAATCCCTCCCTCTCCCTCCGCTTTCAGCAGCCGGTCCGGGACCTGATCGGACCGCGTTTGGCTTTGACCTGCCGGATGGCCTTTCTGGCTTTTGGAATAGTAGTGCTATTAGTCATTCCCCTCGGCTTGGGCCTGGCCCTCCACCGGGGGTCCTGGTTGGACCGCTTGCTCTGTGGCTTGGGTGAGTTTTTCATGGCCGTCCCTGGCTACTTCCTGGGTCTTGTCCTCATCCTCTTGTTTGCCTTTGTTTTCAAGTCTTTTACTCCTGGCTCCTATCAGGGGCCAGAAGCAGGTTGGGGGCCCCACCTGGCTTCTCTGGCCTTGCCCTGCCTGGCCCTGGCCCTGCCCAAGTTGGCCCAGGCCCTGCTCTTTTTCCGCACGGCCCTGGCAGAGGCTCAAGACCAAGACTATGTTCGGACCGCCCGGTCCAAGGGGGCGAGCCGGGGGAGGATTGTTGCTTTCCACCTGATTCGCAATGCCCTCCTCCCTCTGGTCACAAGTCTGGGCCTGATTTTGGCTGACTTAATTACGGGTAGCCTGATCGTAGAGCAGGTTTTTGTCCTGCCAGGGGCAGGCCGCCTCCTCCTGACCGCGATTGAAGCCCGGGACCTCCCCCTGGCCCAGGCCCTGATTCTGTCTATCGCGACCCTGGTGGTGGTCATCAATGTCCTGGTGGACCTGATCAACGCTTTCATCGATCCTCGTCTTGTTTCCGCGGCCAGCCAGGCGGGGAGAGGGGAGGATGCCTTTAATGTCTAGTCCTCGGTCCCGCCACCTGGCCCTTCTCATCTTTGCCCTCCTGGGCCTGGTCATGATTTACGCTTTCTTCCTTTCCCCCTATGGCGTGAATGAGCTGACGGCGGCTGGTAAACTCCAGCCCCCCTCCTGGGCCCACCCCATGGGCACGGACCACTTGGCTCGGGACCTCTTAACCCGGGTCGGCCAAGGGACGGGCTGGTCCTTAGTCCTAGCCCTGGGGATCATTGGGGTCGGGGCTAGCCTAGGCCTGGTCATCGGGGGGCCAGCCGCTTATTTTGGGGGGCCGGTAGACTGGGCCCTCAGCCGTTTAACTGACACTCTTCTGGCTTTTCCTGGTATTCTCATGGCCCTCATGCTGATGACCGTCTGGGGCCGGGGGCCTGTCACCCTCATCTTGGCCCTTGGCCTGGCTTTTGTGCCCAGTTTTGCCCGGATTGCCCGGGCTGGCTTGCGGAAGCTCCGGGGAGAAAACTTTATCAAACGGTTAGAGATTATGGATGCCCCGGCGGGACGGATTATTTTTGTCCATATGCTACCCCTCATCCGGGACCAGTATCTCAACGCCATAATGTTGGGCCTGGCTAATGCCCTTCTCGCGGAGTCGGGCTTAAGTTTTTTAGGCTTTGGCCTCCAGCCTCCCACTCCCTCCTGGGGATCCATCCTGGCCGAGTCTCAAGCCTATATTTTTCAAGCCCCTTGGTATGCGCTTTTCCCGGGTTCGGCCCTGGTTTTGACCGTTTTCGCCATTTATCTGTATGGTCGGTCTTGGCAAGGTGGGGAGGTCTAGATGGATCAGCCTATTTTGCGAGTGGAAAATTTGAAGCTTAGCCTTGGCCAACCGCCAGTCACCATCCTCCATGACATCAGCTTTGACCTTGGAGCTGGCGAGATCTTGGGCATCTGTGGGGAGTCCGGCTCGGGCAAGAGCCTGACCGCCCTGTTCCTGATTAACCTGGTCCCAGAGGGGGCCCATCTGGAGGGTGCGCTTTATCTCCAGGGCCAGCAGTTATTGGGCGCTCCAGAAGAGGTCTGGCAGGGCAAGCGGGGCAAGGACATCGCCATGGTTTTCCAGGATTCCCAAGCTGCCCTCAACCCCACCATGCGGGTGGGCCGGCAAATCGCCGAAAGCCTGCGGATTCACCAAGGGCATTTAAGTCGGGCAGACCGCAAGAGTCGGGTGGTCAAGCTCCTGGAGGACCTTGGCCTCAAGCAGGCCGACCGGGTGGCCCAGGCCTACCCTCACGAACTCTCCGGCGGCATGCGGCAGCGGGTGGCCTTGGCCCTGGCCCTGATCAACTCTCCAGAGATTTTGATCGCAGATGAGCCCACCACCGCCCTGGACCCCTCAAGCCAGGACCAGCTCCTTAAACTCTTGGCAGATATTCGTAAGAAATATGGCACCAGCATTATTTTTATCTCCCATGACATCCGCCTGGTCCAAGACTTTTGTGACCGGGTCCTGATTTTCTATGCAGGTAGCCTGGTGGAAGAGGGGCCTGTCGACCAGGTCCTCAGCCAGCCTGGCCATATTTATACCCGTTGCCTCCTAGAGGCCATGCCCTCTCTGGCTAAACGTGGCCAGACCCTCTTGGAAATCTCGGGGCGAGTCCCCTCCAGCCAGGAGATTTCCGACCTTGTGGCCAGGGAGGAGAAGGGCTGTCTCTTTGCTGACCGCTGCCCTCGCGCTCTTGCCCTTTGCCGGCGGGAAGATCCGACCTGGCAGCCTTTGGGACCCGGCCACCGGGCCAAATGCTTTTTGGCTGGAAGAGAGGAGGATTAAGCGATGTTTTCCGCTAGTAGTCAGATCCCAAAGCAAGCCTCCAGTTTTTCCGGTTGTCAGGACTCTGTTTACAAAGATCCCGCTCCCTCCGATGACCAGGCTTCCGTTCAGACCGATTGCCTGGACTCCGAAGCCAAATTTGCTGGCTTCCCGGAGCCCTATCTTTGGGTTAAAAACCTCAGCCACCGCTTTGCCGGCCGGCCCGGCCAGCCTGACCAACTGGTCCTAGACCAAATTAACTTTCGTATTTTTCCCGGCCAATTCACTGGCCTCTTAGGTGAGTCTGGCTCGGGCAAATCTACTCTGGCCCGGCTCATCTCCGGCCAGCTCCGGGTGCAGGAGGGTGAAATTTTGCTGAACGGTCAGGTGATCTCCCGACTCAGCCGCCGCCAACGCCGGCGGGCCAAGTTGGGCATCCAAATGGTCTTTCAAGATCCCTTCTCCTCCCTCCACCCTCAACAAAAAATTGGCCGCCAGCTAGAAGAACCCCTGATTTTACAAACGAAGCTCGGCCCCGCAGACCGCTGGGCCAAAGCTCAGCATATGCTAGAAGAAGTCGGCCTGGATCCAGAAATAGCTGATCGGTATCCCCGCGACCTCTCCGGCGGACAGCAGCAACGGGTCGCCATCGCTTGTGCCCTCATTACAGAGCCAGAGCTTTTAATTGCAGACGAGCCAGTTTCCGCCCTCGACCCGTCCGTCCAGGCTCAAATCCTGAACCTTTTGATGGAAGTGCGTCAGAAACAAAGCTTTGCCTGCCTTTTTATTTCCCATGACCTGGACGTCGTTTCCTATCTCTGCGACCGGGTGGCAGTCTTGCGGGACGGCAAAATCTGCGAAGAAAACAAGGTAGACCGCCTCTTTACCCATCCCCAGCATCCCTATACCCAGGAACTTCTTTCTTATATGAGAGAGTAGAGAGCCCGCAGGGGTGCGCCCTTGGTCCTTGGCCTGAAAGGTTGGCAAAGGGCCTTTTCCTTTAGGTTGCCAACCTGGCAATTACTAATTTCCCTCACTTTGCCAACAATGGCCAGACTCTATGTAGGAACGGCGGCTAGATTTCCTCTTGAGACCCTGGTATCATACAAACAACTGAACAAATGTTCAGATGAACAAGAGATGAAATATCTCAGAGAAAGGAGTTCCATGAGATGGTGGAAAACAAGAAAAACCCGAGACAGCTAGCGGGGCAAGAGACTGGCCGGACAACTGGGCAAGACATTATCCAAGCAACTGAGCAAGATACTGTGGCCAAGCTGGAAGCTCAGCTGCCTCCCTTGGAACTTTTATCTGATCTTGCTGATCTCTACAAAATGTTTGGTGATTCTACCCGCTTGCAGATTCTGTCTGCCTTGCGGATCCAAGAACTTTGTGTAGGGGACCTGGCCGACCTCTTAAAGATGAGTGCATCGGCGATTTCACACCAGCTCCGCACCTTGCGGGCTCAGAATCTGGTGACTTACCGCCGGGACGGCAAGATGTCCTACTACAGCCTGGCTGACGAGCATGTGGAGATCATTATTGATATGGGTCTCCAGCATATTCAAGAAGAGTAAAGGAGCACACAAATGGAAACTCTCAAATTACGTTACAAGGGCGATTGTTGCCCCAACTGCGCCAACATTATCGAAGAAGAAATAAAAAAGCTGGACGGAGTCGGTGAAGCGAATATTTCTGTGATGACCCGTTTGGTCAAACTTCAAGTAGAAGCTGACAAGGCTGAAGCGGTCAAGACCCAGGCCAAGGCGATTTTTGACCGGGTAGAACCTTCAGCTCAGTTGCAGATATAAGCGGCTTGTAGGGCTTAGTGCAGAAAAAATGCCAAGAAAGTATAGAGATAGTACGGAAATAGCACAGAGAAAGTAGGGGGAATAATAAGGATGAGCAAAGGGAGAGAGCAGGGGAAGTTTATGGCAGATTTTATCCAGAAATATCGGAGTGATCGTCTCTTTCGCATTCGCTGGGCCTTGGCCTTTTTTATCCCAGGTGTCCTTTTTTCAAAGGTCCTGCCGATCTTCTGGCCTCAGGCCCAGTCTATCTGGGACTGGCTGAGCTTGCTCTCCTTTCTCTTTGCCTATATTGCGGCCGGGGTTCCCGTCATCCAAAGGGCTGGCCAGCAAATCCGCCACAGGTCTTGGATGACAGAGTATTTCCTCATGTCTATTGCCACCTTTGGCGCTATTTATCTGGGTGCCTGGGCTGAGGCAGCTGCGGTCATGCTCTTCTATGAGGTCGGTGAATATGCCCAAAGTGTGGCCTTGGACCGGTCGCGTAAGTCTATCTCTGACCTCATGGACTTGGCACCCGACACCAGTCTCGTCATGCGCGACGGTGACTGGCAGGAAGTGGATAGCGCTGAGGTGGAGGTGGGGGAGACCCTGCTCCTCCAGGCGGGGGCCCGGGTTCCCTTGGACGTTACAGTTGTGGAAGGGGTGGGAGAGGTGGATACCTCGGCCCTCACAGGCGAAGCCCTGCCCAGGCAGGTCCAGGCTGGAGATGTCCTCTTGTCTGGCACTCTCAACCTGCAAACTGCGCTCACCTGCCGGGTGGATAAGAGCTTGGATGATTCCACTCTGAGCAAGATTATTGAATTGTCTGGCGAGGCCTCCCTCCGTAAGGGGGAGACCGAGCGCTTAATTTCGCGTTTCGCCCGTTACTATACCCCAATCGTGGTAGCCCTAGCTGTCCTTATCTTTCTCCTGCCCCCCCTCTTTTTTGGAGGTGACTGGATGGACTGGTTCCGCCGGTCCCTCAACCTTCTGGTTATCTCCTGCCCCTGCGCCCTGGTTTTGTCTGTTCCCCTGGCCTATTTCGCGGGAATCGGCCTGGCTTCCAGTCGGGGGATCCTCATTAAAGGGGGAGATGCCCTGGAGAATTTTGCCCACACTAAGACCATGATTTTTGATAAAACCGGGACGCTAACGACCGGTCTATTAGAAGTCCGTGAAATCCAGGTGTTGGATCCTGACTATAGCCAAGACCAGGTCCTGAGCCTGGCCCTAGACCTGGAGCGGGCATCTAGTCACCTGATTGCAGAGGCCTTGCGCCGGGCGGGTACGGCCAGCCCCACTGCGATTGCGCTCGATAGCTTGACGGAACTACCTGGCCTAGGGGTTAAGGGGGCAGATGACCAGCATCATTACTATTTGGGCAACGCCCGGCTCATGGAGAGTCTGGGTCTGGCAGCCCCCCACACGGATCTCGCCATGTCTGCTGTCTTTTTAGCCCAGGAGGATCCGGACCAAGACCAGGCCAGGCTTTTAGCAGTCTTCCTCCTGGCAGATGAGGTCAAAGACACCGCTCCTGGAGTTATCCAGCAACTCCGCAAACTCAACATCCAACATCTGGGCATGATGTCAGGGGACAAGACATCGGTCGTGGAAAAAGAAGCAAAGGCCCTGGGTCTAGACAGTTGGGCCGGAGACCTCCTCCCTCAAGACAAACTGGCCAAGCTGGAAGAATATCTGCAGAATAAACCGCAAGGGACCATGGTCTCCTTTGTGGGGGACGGTATCAACGACACGCCTGCCCTGGCTATAGCCGATATCGGGATTGCCATGGCCGATGTGGGGTCAGATGCTGCGGTTCAAGCGGCGGATATGGTTCTGATCCGAGATGAATTAGAGGCCATACCAGAAGCCTTGGCCATCAGCCGAAAAACCAACCGGATTGCCCTGCAAAATATTGGCTTCTCTTTAGCTATCAAGATCCTTGTGGTTATTCTCAGCCTCTTTTCCATAGGTGGCATGTGGATTGCCATCTTTGCGGATGTAGGGGTGACTCTCCTGGCAGTCGCAAACTCCTTCCGGATCGTGGTGAGAAAGAATTATCAAAAACTTGCCTAAGGACCAAGTGCAACTGAACCTTTAAGCCCGTCCCAAAAAATAATCTGTATTATCAAGCCTCAAGCTTGAGGCTTGATATTTTTTTTTGCTATGTGCTATGATAATTAGTATATTATTTAGAAAAGATTTTAAATATGAAAAATTGTAAATCTAATAAGGGGGCAGGTATGTGTAAACACTTAACTCAAACACAGAAATGGCTTTTATACGGAAGCATGGTCATCTTAGCTTTGGGGATATTGGTCCATTCACTTGTCCTCTTTACGGTAAATCGGCATCTTAATCCTGATACTCCCATGCCGCAGGAGGATCGTATAGAGGCTATGAGTCAAAGAATTTCTTGGCGCAATTTTTCGCAATCTATTTGCGATATCTCTGTGGCAATATATCAATATCTACAGGCTCTTTTCCTGTTTTCGATATGGCAGACCAGGCAGAAAATAGCGGGGAAAGTCCTTATACTCTACCCAATTAGTCAAGTTGCCTTATTCTTTCTCTTTCCTCTCCTGTTCGGTATATGGCAGCCGAACTGGTTAGGCGATTATGTCTTCCCTGTTTGGGGTATGATGGGTGGCTTCGCAATCCTCTACCTTATCTTCTGCGTATTCTATTTTTTCACTCAGAAACGCGCACAAAGCGTTCAAGGATAATTTATTATCAACTTGCTAGAGCCTAAAGAGTAAGACTAAATTTAGCTTTCCTCTCTTTAGTTTGTAAGCTGCTTTCTTAGTGCTATGCCTGAATTTAAAGCATCCTAGCCATTCTGCCGACCGTTAGCCCGACCAACTATTTTGGATTTCTTAGATTTCAGACATATTTGCAAGTAATGGATGGATTCCAGCGCCCAAACCACCCATTACCTGCAGATTTGCCCTCGTAACCATCCACTTCTTGCAAACTTGCCCGGCAGCCCATCCATTAGCTGCAATAATGCCCGAGAATCCGGAAATCCGAAGTACCATAGACATCCGACCACCCACTACTTGCAAATATGCACATCCATGGACAGGCTCCCTTTGATGTGGAACTTACTTTTTCACTTTAGCTAGCAAATCCTAGTATCTAGGCAGGTAGCTTGGCTAAGCAAATCCTAGTATAATGAGGAGCGGAAGAACACAGAAAATTAGTTCAAAGATCCATTACAAAATCCAGTATTAGGAGGTCATCCATGAATAAAGAACAGTTAAAGCGTATGCATGAAGGTAAAGGCTTTATTGCTGCCCTAGACCAGTCCGGTGGCTCTACCCCCAAGGCCTTGAAGGCTTATGGTGTGTCCGAAGATGCCTATCACGGTGACGAGGAAATGTTTGAAAAGGTCCACGAAATGCGGACCCGGATCATGACCAGCCCCTCTTTTACCAGTGAACATATCCTGGCGGCTATTCTCTTTGAGAACACCATGGATCGCAAGGTAGAAGGCAAATACACCAGTGATTATCTCTGGGAAGAGAAAGGTATTGTTCCCTTCCTCAAAAACGATAAGGGCCTGGCCGAAGAGAAGAATGGTGTCCGCCTCATGAAGGATATGCCCCAGTTGGACGACCTCTTGGAGAGAGCGGTCAAGCGTCATGTTTTCGGTACCAAGATGCGGTCTGTCATCTTGGCAGCTAATCCCGAAGGCATCAAAGAGATCGTAGACCAACAGTTTGAAGTTGCGAAAAAGATCTGCTCCTATGGCCTGGTTCCCATTATTGAACCCGAAGTAGATATCAATATTCCTGACAAGGCAGAAGCGGAAGAAATCCTCCTGGCCGAAATCAAGAAGCACCTGCCTGAGATGGATAAGCCCATTATGTTCAAGCTCTCCATCCCCACCAAGCCTGATCTCTATAAAGAACTCATGGACCACGAGCATGTCGTCCGCGTAGTTGCCCTGTCTGGCGGTTACAGCCGCGACAAGGCCAACGAGCTCCTGGCTAAGAACCATGGTATGATTGCCAGCTTCTCCCGGGCCTTCAGCGAAGGCTTGACCTACCAGCAAAGCCCTGAGGATTTCGACAAGACCATGTTGGCCTCCATCAAGACTATTTACGAGGCTTCTATCCTCTAGACACTGCTTTTGCCCTACTACTTTTTAAGTAGAGGTGCAAAGTTGCGACAAAACTGCCGTAAAAGGGGACGTTACAGTTCTCTTACAGACTTGTGAAACAAGAGCGGTCCGCTTGGCAAAACGGGCCGCTTTTTTTATAATTATGAGCACAAAGCTTATATAGCCAGGTATGAAGAGGCCGCAAACCGAAAGGAGAAATATTATGAACCTACGTAAATTTAGCCTTTATGGCCTTATTGCCGTTCTAGCCCTCGCCCTTTTCATCACTGCTGCTCCCCAGCTTCTGCCTAGTGTGGCTGCCGAGGAGACAGAGAGTGAAACTCCGGAGGCTGAGAACATGAAAGAGAATCCTGAAGAAGTTCCAGCAGAAGAAGTAAAAGAAGATGCGCAGCCTGCAGAGGAAGATAATGTGGAAGATAAGATGGAAGAACCCGTTGCTGAAGCCCCTCAGGCAGAGGCTGTGGCCGAGGTCAAGGATGGCGAGATCATGGTCTCTGCCCAAGGCCTGGTAAGAATTCAACCGGACTTTGCGACTCTCCGCCTGGCGGTTGTCGCCCAGGCTCCCACTGCGGCAGAAGCTAACAATATCAACAACGCCTCCATGGAAGCGGTTTTTGCCCTCCTGAAGGACAAGGGGATTGCCGAAGAGGATTATTTCACATCCTCTTATAGCATCTGGCCCCAAACCAATTGGGACGATGACCAGCCCCAAGTGTACGCCTACCAGGTCGACAATGAGATCACTGTTAAGGTTCGGGATATCGCACAGCTTGGCGACATCATTGCAGCCGCCCTGGATGCCGGTGCCAACCGGGTCAATGATATCTCCTACGATGTAGAATCCACCCACGAAGCCTACAACCAGGCCCTGAAACTGGCTGTGGAACGCGGCAAGGAAAAGGCTCAGGTTTTGGCTGATGCCTTGGGCGTGGAACTCATTCCAGTTCCCAGCCGGGTGGTCGAAGGCTCCGAGCCCAACTACGGTTTTATGAACTATGCATATGACGCCAAGGAAATGGGAGTCGCTCCTGCTATGGCAGCCGGCGCTCCACCGCTTTCCCAACAAGATGTGCAGGTCAATGCCAGTGTCAGCCTGGTCTTTAAGTTCAAATAGGCAAGCAGGGTATAGACAGGCTAGTCTGGTGTCTCTAGATCAGACGAAAGCCTAGACCATTGTTCTAAAGTGTAAAGTGCGCCTCCAGACTTGTAGAGCCTGGGGGCGCTTTTTACGGGATCTTGACTTACTTTTGTTACAGAAATGCTATACTGTTACCTGTTTTGAGATAATTAGAAATACTGAGATAGAAATTGAGGACTCACCATGATTGAAATCCAAAATCTGAGCAAAGCCTATAGCAAGGCCGGGAAAAAGGCCGTTGATTCGATTAATTTAAATCTTACTGGTGGCAAGATCTACGGCCTCTTAGGCCCCAATGGCGCCGGTAAGACAACCACCCTGAAGATGATCACAGGCATCCTCCAACCGGACGAGGGCGATGTTATTTTGGAAGGCCACTCCATCCGGACAGACGACTTGGAAGCCAAGAAGACCTTTGCCTTTGTCCCTGACGAGCCCAACGCCTTTCTCCGGCTCACGGGCTGGGAATACCTGGGCTTTGTGGCAGATATTTATGAGGTTCCGGCCGAAAGCCGCCAGGCCAAGATTGAAGAATTGAGCCAGATTTTTGAGTTGCAGACTGTTTTAAACGATAAGATCTCCTCCTACTCCCATGGTATGCGGCAGAAGATTTTCCTCATTGGGGCCCTTTTGCAAAATCCCCCTATTTGGATTTTGGACGAACCCATGACGGGCCTGGACCCCAAGTCGGCCTTTACCCTGAAAGAAATGATGCGGAGCCATGCCGACCAGGGCAATATTGTCCTCTTCTCTACCCATGTCCTAGATGTTGCGGAAAAGGTCTGCGATGTTGTGATCATCATTGACCAGGGCAAGATCCTCTTCCAGGGTTCCCTGGAGGACTTGCGCAGCCATTATGCGGAAGATTCTTCTCTGGAGACCATCTTCCTCCAGCTGACCGAGGTTGAGTCGGCCTTTGCTAAGTCCGCTGCAAGTGACCTGACAGATAGCCAGGCAGAATAAGGAGCAGGATCGATGAAATCTTTAGCAAGAATCTGGCTCCTCTTCCGCCTCTTATGGAAGTCCGGGGCGGGGTCTGGCCTGGATATGCAGGGCGGTTTATTCAATAAGCGCAAGAAAAAGCGCCAATCTAAACTCGGCAAAATTGGCCAAATCCTTTTGACAGCTGTTCTCTTCGTCTACCTGGGTGGGATCATGGTCTATCTCTCCTCCCAGATGTCGCCCCTCGCCATCCAAATGGGCCAAGACCGCTTTCTCTTTGAAATGTTCATGGCCTTATTGGCCATGATGACCCTGGTTTTTGGCCTCTTCTCAACCTTCTCTAGTCTGGCTTTTTCTAGCGACCAAGACCGTTTAACCGTCCTGCCGGTCAAGCGGGGTGAAGTCCTGATCGCTCGTCTGGCGGTTCTCTCTGTCTACCAGGTTACGCTCCCGCTCCTGCTGGGTCTGCCCTTTTTTGCTACTTATGGCTATTACAAGGGCGTGTCCTGGACTTATTATCTCCGGGTCCTGCTGGCCATGGTCCTGCAAGTCCTGGTGCCTGTATCCATTCTGGTGATTCTTTGCCTCCTCCTGATCCGCCTGACCCCCCTGGCCAAAAATAAGGACCGCTTTATGCTGGTGTCCCAGCTGGTCATGATGGTGGTCATCTTGTATTTATCTATGGGCCCGCTCAACCAGGGGGGGGGCGATATGGATATGGCCCAGATGCAGCAGCTCATGGCCCAACCTGGCCTGTACAAGTCTCTCCGCCTGGTCATCCCCAACCTCGATGCCTGGATTGACTTCATGCTGCAAGGCGGTGGGGCCAGCCTCTGGGCCTTGGTCAAGGCCTTGCTGATTGCCTTGGTCTTTCTGTTTATTGCTTATGAGGCCGCCCACTATCTCTACCGGCCTGAGGCAGGGTCTCAAAGCAAAGGCAAACAGTTGAAGAGGGGGCAGGTTGCTAAACTTTTGCGGCCCCGGTCCCGCTTTAAGGCCCTCCTGGTGCGTGAAAGCAAGCTGGTTTTCCGCAACCCCACCCTCTTATTGAATAATGTCTTAGGCAGTGTGCTCTTTATCATCATCATGCCCGTCAGTATCTATATGGGTGCCAAGAGTAGCGGGGATTTACCCCAGATCTCTCTGGACACGGTAAAGACGGCTATCCATACAGGCTTCCTGGACCTGCCGGGTTTTGATAACATGATTGTTATTGTTCTGGCCAGCTTAATTTTGTCCCTGGTCGGGGCTTTTATGATCGGCATGTCCTCCCTCAACGCCTCGGCTGTTTCCCGCCAGGGCGAGGAAATCTACTGGTCCATGACCCTGCCTGTTTCCTACCGCCAGCAGTATGCGGCCAAGACCCTCTTGGCGGTTCTACTCTCGGTGACGCCCTATGTCCTTATCCTAGGGCTGACTGCCCTCTTGCTGGAAATTCCTGCCCTCTTGGTGATTCCGCCCCTGGCCTTTTTTATTTGGTCGGCCACGGTGAGCAATCTCTGGCCCCTGCTCCTGGATGCTAAAAATCCCATTCTCGACTGGGAGAATGAGATTACGGCTATCAAGAACAACAAAAATATCCTGATCGCCATGATCCTCAACTGGGTCCAGGCTGGTATTTATGGCTTTACCATCTACCTTTACTTGGAGAAGCAACTAGAGCCCTGGCTGGTTTTGGCTGGCCTTGCGGCTTTCTTGCTCATCCAGACCCTCTACTTGATCTGGGCTATCCCCCGTACGGTCAAGCGGACCATGGACCGGATTGAAAACTACTTGTAATCTTTCTGCCTTTACAAAGGGGCGAGAATCCGGCATAATCACGTCACCCATATGAGTCTGTCTCTTTGGTGGATACATACTCTGCTCAATAAGCTCTCGAGCTCCTTTTCTGTGTTCTTTTCTGTTTGTTAACCACCAAGACTGAAGACTCCAAGGCCCCTCAGTGAGGGGCTTTTTTGTATTCCATAGTGGTTTGGCCAGAATCCGGGCCCAATCAGGCTAAAGAAGCGCAAAATCAGGTCGAGCAGATGTCAGGACATTGCAAACACTCCTTAATTTTCCGAGTTATGGATCAAAGGAAAGTCTCCAAAACCCTTTCTAGAAGGCTTTCTAGCCCTGTTACAAATAGGCTTGGTTGAGTTTGCAGGCAGATTACGGGCTCTCGACCACCATTGTTACGACTTTAATATAGATACTTATCTAATTCTTAACCGGGGCTTAATATAGGGTCTTTACAATATGGTTAGCCGCTAGTAGGCCTAGGTGTCCCCTGACAGAGGCCTGGCCCTGGCGGAATGCCATTGAGAAGGGAAGTCTATTTATGGCCAAACTCCACTTCACTATTCCTTATAGCGGTCAAGAAATTCATCTTTACTTGATTTTGAATTTTCCCCAGATCCTCTTCAGCCAGCTACCCGCATATTTCCCGGGGCCAGAGGCAGAAGAGGAGAGCGACATGCCCCTGGGGCCTTGGTTGGAGGGGATCCAGGAGGCTCTGGAAGGCCGGCGGTCCGATATCAGCCACTTTTTCACCCATGACTTTTCCCTGCCGGAAGCCTTGCTGGGCCTAGTCTCCCTGGACCGGGGTGACCTCAAAACTTGGCTGGAAGAGGCTATTGCCCAAGATGAAGCCAGCTTGAGAAGGGCCTTGCTCCAGGCGGTCTGGCCCCAGGATCGGCCCTTCCGTCTCTTAGACCCCGACCAAGACCTGGAGGGCCTAAGCCCCCAGGAGGCCTTGGACCAAGTTGGCCAGCAGGCTTCCCTGTGGCCCAGTTACTTGCGCCAGGCCGGGCTCAGCGCCCAGACCTCTTGGTTGCTTTTGGAAATCCTCGAAAAACCTGGCCAATATCTATCGGCTTATTCCGCCTTGGTCAATAGTTTTCAATTTATTGCCGAGGCTATTGTGGGCCCGCGGGAATCCCAGGCCAAGCAGAATTTAGAGGGGGCTTTAGAATTATTGAGCCAGGAAAGTGACCGGCTCTTGGACCTGAATCCCAGCCTAGCAAGCTTTTTTGCCAGCAAAAACCAGGAAACCATACCGGTTATGCCTAGTCTAGACCCCCTGGCCCTCCGGCTCATGCATGGCCAGGAGGTCTTGGTCATGGGTTTTGCCCTGGCAGACTATCTCAAGGCCCAAAAGGATAAGTTACAGGAAGACCGGGAGGCTCGGGCGGCTTTTTGCCAGACCCTGGCTGACCCTACCCGCTACAAGTTGTGTTGTTTATTGGCCCAGGGCCAAAGGCGGCAAAAGGACTTGGCAGCTAGCCTGGATGTGAGCCAGGCGACCGTATCTCACCACCTGGCCCAGCTCAAGGCCCTGGGCCTTTATAAGCCGGGTCAATCCGGCGGCCTGGCGGCGGACTCTTTCCTCTACTACCTCAATGGCCTGGCAGAAGACCTGCGG
Organism: Clostridiales bacterium; assembly: GCA_028724525.1. Taxonomy (GTDB): domain Bacteria; phylum Bacillota; class Clostridia; order Saccharofermentanales; family DTU023; genus SFFI01. The sequence goes on along the minus strand of JAQYCV010000032.1, from coordinate 37,383 downwards.
ATTTATGGATAATAAAGAAGTTTTGCGCGACCAAGAAGCTCCCCTCCGGCCTGGGCCAGTTCCCCAGCGCCCACCTGCTTTGGAGCCCCGACCTGGAGCCAGGCGACCCTTGCCTCAAGGTCAACAAAGGCAGAGGCCAAGGCCTAGCAGTTTAGGACTAAAGAGGCCTCCATCCTTTGGTCAGAAGCAGGGTCCAGATTTGCCCCAGCGGCCCCAGGAGCCCGCAAGGGTTCGGGCCCGCCGCCCTTGGCCTTGGGAAAAGATCTTGTCTTGCCTGGTCCTGATCGGCCTTGCCCTAGCGGTTTTGGCCATGGCCTTCTCTATCTACTTAAAATCGAAATATCAGCTGGATATCGTCAGCCTGGACACCGCGGCTAGCAAGAGGCGCGACGCGGTTTTGGTCCTGGGCTGTGGGGTTTATCCAGATGGCAGTCCCAGCCCCATGTTGCGGGATCGTATGCAGGCGGGGATAGCGGCTTACTTTAAGGGGGCGGGGCGGAAGCTCCTGCTCTCCGGCGACCATGGCAGCAAGCATTATGATGAGGTCACGGCCATGAAAAAATTGGCCCTGGAAGCGGGAGTCCCGCCTGAAAATATCTTCCTGGACCATGCGGGTTTTTCTACCTATGACAGTTTGAAAAGGGCAAAGGAGGTCTTCGGCCTAGAATCGGTCTGTCTGGTTTCGCAAAAATACCATCTCTACCGGGCCTGCTATCTGGCCGATAGCCTAGGCCTGGACTACTGCGCTTATCCTGCCGATGCCTATGTCTATAAGGGGCAATTTTTCCGGGAAGCCCGTGAAGTCCTGGCCCGGGTCAAGGCTATTTTCAGTGCCACCTTCCAGCCTCCCCCGGAGATCCTGGGTCCTCCTATCGATATTACAGGGGACGGTCAGGCAAGCTGGGACTAGGGACCCGGGTGACAAAAAAGGCCTGGCCCCGGTCATCCTGGACCAGGTCCAGGGGCCAGCCGTAGACCCTAGATAAAAGGTCGGGCTCTAAAATTTCTTGGCGAGATCCTTGCGCCACTAGCCGACCCTTTTGCAAGAGGACAGCCTGGTCCGCATACTGCTGGCTCAAGTTAATATCGTGCATGACACAAATAATCCCCACGCCCTTGTCTGCGACCAGGGCCTTGAGGGCGGTTAATATGGTGTGCTGGTATTTGAGGTCCAGGTTGGATACGGGTTCGTCTAGGAGGATGAAACGGCTTTCCTGGGCGATCGCCCGGGCACAGAGGACCCGCTGTCTTTCTCCCCCGCTGAGCTGGGCAAAGTTTTTATTTAAGAGGCTCTCACAACCGGTCCGGGTGACAGCTTCATCTATGGCGGTCTTGTCTTGAGGCCCCAGCTGGCCAAAAGGGGGGACATGGCTGAACCGGGCCATTTTAATGACTTCTAAGGCCCTCAGCTCATAGGCCGACCGGGAATTTTGTGGCAGGTAGGCTATCTGCTGGGCCAAGTCCCGCCGGCTGTAAGCCCTCAAATCCTTGCCCCCAATCAAAATTTGCCCGGACTGGGGCCAGATAAAGGCCAAGATGTGCCGGAGGAGGCTGGTCTTGCCGGCTCCGTTAGGGCCCAGGAGGACCGTGAAGGCTCCAGGGACAAAGCTGGCTGAAACCTGGTCCAAAATAGGGGCCTTGGCCTTTCGGGGCTGCCAAGTTAAATTTTTTACTTCGATCTTAGTATCCTGGGCCATGACTAGGGGTGCTTAATACCTGTCTTGCAGGCGTTGCTTGACGATGACGTAGATAAAGTAGGGAACTCCGAAGAGGGAGGTAATGATCCCCACAGGAATTTCTAAAGGATTGAGAAGGGTCCGGGCCGCTGTATCGCAGAGTAAGAGGAAAATTGCCCCTGCGAGACCGGCCAAGGGCAGTTGGCGGCGGAGGTCGTGCTGGCCAAGAATCCGGAGGTATTGCGGGATTACTAAGCCAACAAAGCCAATGATGCCAGATACCGCTATGGAGGCCGCAACCAAGAGGGAGGACACCAGGATGAGGCGCTTGCGGACCTTGGCTGCCTCTAGGCCCAGGCTCATGGCCTCTTCTTCTCCTGCCAGGAGGAGGTTGAGGGTCCGGCCCTGGAAGACCAGGTAGAGGGTGCAGGGCAAGAAAATCAGGCTGAAAAAGCGGATTTTATCCCAGGAAGCCGAGTTAAAGCTACCCAGGGTCCACATATAGACCCGCTTAATCTCGTCATTGTTAAAGAGCATGAGTAAAGAGATGATGGCGGAGAAGAGGGTGCCTAGGGCCACACCCACCAAGAGCATGCTGGAGATAGCCCTTTCATCGCCAGCAAAGCCTACGGAGGTATAGACCAGGCCAATAGTGGCCAGGGCAAAAATAAAGGCTAAAAAACCGACGGCCCCCAGGCCTAAAGCGCCTGTCCCCAAGCCAGCGACTATGGCAATGGTGGCACCTAAAGCGGCTCCGGAGGAGACCCCTAAAATGTGGGGGTCAGCCAAAGGATTCCGAAAGACGGCTTGAAAAACTGCGCCCACAATGGCCAGGGCGGCCCCTGTCAGGCTAGACAGGATGATCCTGGGCAGGCGGAGTTGGAAAACAATGACCCGGTATTTATCTGCAATCTCGGCCCTAGGGACCAGGTCGCGGATCAGGGGCAGTCTTTCTGCCAGGATCTGGAAGCTGTCCCGGGTTCTGAGGCTGGATGAGCCAAGGCCCACGGCAAAAATAACCAGGCCCAAAAAGACCACCACCAGGAGGGCTAGGATTTTGCCTAGACCCACCTGGTGGAGGGATTCATGCTGGGAGTGTTTGTCTGGCGAATTTGCCATTAGGCACATCCTAGTAGCTTGATTACTTAAGCAGCCTTATCTACAGCTTCTGCTTGAGCTGCCAGATAATCTTCAATAATCTTGGACAGGGTTTCTACAGCCTCAGCGTTACGGGGACCTTGGCGGTCAAAGGTATTGTTATCGACTGCAAAGACATGGCCATTCTTGACAGCGGAAAGCTCGCTATAGGGGGCTTCTGTGCCAAAGCTTTCTTCTGCCCAGCTGGGGATGATGATGATATCTGGATCGATCTCGACCAGTTTTTCTTGGGAGATTTGCCAGCCATCCAGGTCATGGGCTGCATTCTTGCCGCCGGCAGCTTCAATGATGTCATTGATAAAGGTGTTGCCTCCAGGTGTAAAGTCACCAGACTCGCCAAAGCCTACGACATAGTAGACAACAGGCCGGTTTTGGGCGTTATAGATGCGGTCGAAAAGATCGGTGGAAAGCTTTTCAGCATTCTCTTGCAGATTGAGGGCGATCCCCAGGTTCTTAATGATGCCCTTGAGGCCAGACAGGTGTTCTTGGTCATAGAGCATGAGGGTGGGGATGTGCAGTTCGTCCAGCTTAGCCAGGGCTTCCTCGGAAACGTGGGTAGAGGCTAAAACAAGGTCGGGCTCCAGCTCAGCGATCAACTCAAAGTTGGGTTCTCTGAGGGTGCCGATTTCGGCTACTTCCAGAGCGGCTTCAGGATAATCGCAATACTTGGTGCGGCCAACCAGACGGTCGCCTGCATCCAGGGCAAAGACCAGCTCGGTCATGTTGGGACCCAGGGAGACAATCTTTTGAGGCTCAGCTTCCAGGACCACTTCCCGGTCAGCAGTATCTTTAATGGTGACAGGATATTCGGTGGTTAAGTTTTTAGCCTCAGTTTCTTCCGCGAGAGTAGAGGGGGCAGGTCTAAAGGCTAGACCTAGGAGGAGGACTAGGCAGACCAGGGCTGCCACGGTTGATACAACTTTTTTGCGCATAAAAAAACTCCTTTTTTCGTACGCATCACGAAAAAGGAGCTTGCTGCCTGCACGAAATATGTGGCCAACCGCTAATGTCCTCTCCCGTGACACGGTCTTCCTACGGCTGGTCTTCTGGCTCGGAACTTGTCAGATTGCAGCTTCCCAGCAGGCTTGCCTGCCAGTGCTTATTGCTCTCCCATTTCCTTACAGCGGCGGGACCGCGCAGGTTTTTCACCTGACTTCCCAATTAAGTGTTAACACCGTAGCGAATTTATTCCCCCTTATTCTAGACGTAAGCAGGCTGAATAACAAGTCGGAGTAAATTTGTGCTAGCCATGGGCGTCCTGTTGAAGATCATGCGTGCTAGCTGCGGGCGTCCTGTTGAAGGTTATGTGTTTTAGGCATGGGCCTACAAATTTGCAAGTAGTGGGTGGCCAGCGGTCTATGTTGCTTCGGATTTCCAGATTCTCCGGCATTATTGCAGCTAATGGGTGGGCTGCCGGGCAAGTTTGCAAGAAGTGGATGGTTTTGAGGGCAAATCTTCAGCTAATGGGTGCTATGGGTGCTGGGAGCCATCCATTACTTGCAAATGTGTCTGAAATCTAAGATATCCGAAATAGAGAGGCCTAAGCTACTGGTCCTGAAGAAAAATGGTCAGGCCACCAGGCGGTAGAAAGGTCGGGATACTTTCAACTTTCCGGATTTTCTTACAAGTTTGCAAGTTTTATACGCTGGAGCTGATTCCTTTTAGGTAAATTCAGAGTTATGACCCTCAGAACGCTTGTTTTATGCACTAAACCCCTCTACACAACTGCATAGATGTATAAAACTAAGAGGCAGAGCTAGAAAGTTGAGTACCTGACGTAGAAAAGCTGCAAACTTGTAAGAAAAATGAGAACTATGGAATAGCTGGGTGAAAAGCGGATATGCGGATATGTGGAAAGGATCTTCTGATGAACAAAGAGCCGGTTGCAGAAGCAACCGGCTCGTCATGAGATCAGGATTTGGAGTAGATCTAGGATTTGGAGTAGATCAGGATCTGTAGTTCAGATCTTTAGCTATGCAGGATCTTCTGATCGGTGAGCTAGACAGAGTCTTCTGACTCGGCATCTTGTAGCCTTTCGGGCACTGGGTTGACCTCGATGTCGCCTTGGATGATCTGGTCTTGGTAATCTTTGAGGGTCTGGAGCCAGGCGTCTTCTAGATTGGGGTTATCTTCAGGAATTGCCAGGCCTTCGTTGGCTAGGTCAAATGTGTAGGTGGCACCCTGGAATTCGCCCTTGGCGACTAGGTCGCAGGCTAGGTAGACTGCCTTGTTGACTTGCTTATCTATAAAGGTCAGGATGACAGACTTTTCATCGCCCCATTCCTTGGAGCCTTGATAGATTCCTGCCTCGTAGAGGTCTTGGCCGGTGCCAACGACCCAAAGCTCTTCCCCTTGCCTGGCCCGGTCTTTGGCTTCTTTTATGACTGCCTGGCCGGCGCCTGCAGCATCGTAGATGATATACACGTCTTCGTCGTACATCTTGGCGGCAATCGCCTGGGCCTCTTCGGGCCGGTCAAAATTGCCCACATATTCCACTTGGACTTCTAGATCGGGATTGATGGCATGGACGCCCTGCTCGAAACCGGCTTCCAGCTTCTGCAGCTTTTCACAGTCTAGACTGCCAATAAAGCCTAGCTTGTCCTTGCCGGCGGCATCTGCCTTGAGGGCGGCGGCAAGGCCTGCGAGGAAGGCGCCTTCCTGGTCGGCAAAGTCAGCGTTGAGGACATTGGCTGCATCTATGTCGCCATCCAGGCCGAGGAAGTTTTGCTCGGGGAAGTTGGCGGCAACTTGGCTTAGGGCGGCTTGGAAGCGGAAGTCGGGCGCTATGATGAGATTCAGGCCGCTTTCGGCTAAATGCGTTAGTAGGGGCGCATAGTCTGCCTCGGAGCTAGCCTCGGCATATTGGCCCAGGTCGTCTGCTAGGTTTTGATCCTGAGCAAAGCGGCGAATACCCTCCCAGGCGTTTTGGCTGAAGGACTCATCGTCGATGCCATGGGCATCTGTGATAAGGCCGATAGCCAAGGGAGTGGGCTCATCGACTTCTGTGACTTCTTTCCTAGGAGCTTCTGTTGCTTCCTCAGTAGGAGCTTCGGTCGTTTCTTCTTCAGCAGGCGTCTCTGTTTCAGCTTCTGTTGCCTCTTCCGTAGTTGTCTCGGTCACCTGCTCAGCGGGAGTTTCCGTGACCTCTTCCGTAGCCGTTTTAGTGACCTCCTCTGTGGGCATCTCCGTGGCTTCTTCTGTAGGAGCCTCTGTTACTTGCTCAGTTGGGGCTTCAGTGGCTTTCTCCGTGGCTCCTTCAGTGGGGGCCTCGGTTTCTGCTTCAGTTTCTTTCTCGCTGGCTTCCTCTTGGCCTGCTCGGGCCGCCAATACGGACGCTAGGCCGTCCTTTTCATAGAGCTTGATGAGGTCTACCCAGGAATAATCTTCTTCGTTGTCGTATTCAATGATGCGTTCACCATCCGCATTGAGGAGGAGAACAGTGGGGAACCAGAGTTCGTGGTCGCCCTGGTTGAGGTCGTTGAGTAAGTAGTCGGCAATTTCGTCGGTCAGAGCGATATAAATAAACTGATCGCTTTCCTCAATGCCGGTTTTCTCTTCCAGGAGGTCCAGGTCCAGATTGTCATAGTCTTCCATCAGGTTAATAACTTTGACATCGTGGTCTTCTGCATATTGCACGCACTCTTGCACATGTTCGCGCTTGTATTCTTCCTGGCACCAGTGGCACCAGCTGGCAGTAGCAAAACAGATGGTATAGCTGTTGCCTTTGGTCAGGTCCTTAAATTCATCTAGGGTCAGGACTGGGATATCAGAGGCGAAGGGGAAGAAGCGGTAAAGCGGGTCGGGGCCGTCTTCGTCGACCAGCTCAGTATGGTAAATCCCCTTGAGGGCCTCGCGGATGGAATCTATCTGCAGATAATAGTCTTCCCCAAACTGCAGGGCATCTAGAGCTTCCTCCAGCTCCTCGCCATCCACGATGTAGCGGACATCCTTTACGAGCTGGAAGCGGTCGAAGCGGTCGCGTTCGACCAGGTCATGCTGGTCGTCTATCTCGTAGTCTTCCCCGGTGGTCAGGCGGATGGTTTTTTGCCCATCCTGTTCGCTGTATTCCACATTGAATTTGGCCTCGGTTCCGGCAGCTAGGGCGGCCAGGTCATTCAGGCGGATGTAGTGAGAGTTCTGGAGGTAGGCAGAGTCTTCGTCTCCCTCAAGCGTGATCAAGGTGTAGAAGCTGACATGGTCGACAGGTTTGCCATCCTTTTCCACCTTGGTCAGGGTCTCATCCAAGGGAGCGATCTTAGGGAACTCGGACTGATCAGGCTCTGGCTTTTCGCTTTCTGTGGGTTGGGCCTTTTCTGTTTCTGTGGGCTCCGTGCTTTCTTTCTCTGTGGCCTTTGTAGTTTCGATCTCCGTCGGCTTAGCTGTTTCTGTCGCTTTTGCCGTTTCCGTGGGCTGAGCAGTTACTTTCTCTGTAGCTTTGATTGTTGCTGTTTCGGTGACCTTGGCTGTTGCTTTCTCAATCGCCTTAGCAGACGCTGATTCCGTTGCTTTGGCTGTTTCGCTAGCTTTTGCTGTTGGCTTCACCGTTACTTTCTCGGTAACTTTAGCAGTCTCTGTTTCCGTTGGCTTGGCGGCTGCCGGTAGCTTTTCCGTTTGGCTTGCTTGAACTTTAGCCTCTGTTGCTGTTTCCGTGGGAGCTTCAGTTGGGGTTGGGGTTGGAGCCTCTGTGGGGACCGGAGTCGGGGCTTCAGTTGGCGCTGGGGTCGGGGCCTCTGTTGGGGCTGCCGTGGGCGCTTCTGTAGGGGCTGGAGTGGCTAGCTCAGTAGGCGCTACTGTGGGCGCCGCAGCAGTAGGTTGATTCACGAGGGCTGTGACGCGGATTGTAGGCGCTTTCGGGGCTTGAGCTGTGGGAGCTGGTGTAGCTAGTTCCGTCTTGGCCTGGCTGGAGCCTGGCAGAGGCTTGACACTTTCAATCTTGGGAGGCGGGGTGCAGGCGGTTAAGGCCATGGATAGGACAAGGAATAGGGTGAGGAGGGTGGAAAATTTTTTCATAATGTTTTCTCCTTTTCCGGCACCAGGGGTGCGGGGCTGCGCTCTGCTGTTAAGGATTAAGGCTGGTCAGTATCGTCTGGCTCTACTCGATACTGGGCGTAAAGAGCTTCGATTTCCGCGGCAGCTTGAGCCTCTTCTGCTGCGGCTTCGGCAGGGCTTAGGGCCGGTTCAGGGTCCGTCCCCAGCTTTAGTCCTAGCTGGGACTCGGCATGAGGGCCTTCTACAAGGGAGACCGTTTCGGGCTCAGGCGGGGTTAGGGTTTCTGCAGGATCGCTTGCTTCCTGGTCTGCCTGGGGCCCATGGAAGACCTTGCGCTTGTGGTAAATAAAGGCCACCAGGATGAAACGGGCAAAGATATCTACGAGGATAACCATCCAAAGATAGGCGATTTTGGCCTGGTCCCAGCTGGCGACCCAGAGGGAGAGGGGCACTCTAATCAGCCAAATACCGCCCAGGGAGGTCAGCATGGGTAGCCGGGCCAGGCCAGTGGATTTGAGACAGCCCATATAAATTTGCAGGAGAGTGTTGAAAGGCAAAACGATGCCCATGAGGCGGAGGTAGACCGAGGCCAAAGACACAACATCTTCGTGGCCGGATAAGAGGCTGAGCAAGGGCTTAGGGAAGACCAAAAGCAAGACCATGCCAAAGGCTACGATGGCGGCGGCGGTCTTAATAATCTCCGTCATAAAACGCTGGCCCATCTTGTTGTCTCGGGCTCCTAAGGCCCGGCCGCACAGGGTCACTGTGACAATTCCAAAGGAGGCAGCCGGCATATTGGCAATGCTTTCGGCCTGGATGCCGATTTGGTTGGCCGCGTAAGAGAGCTCGCCAAAACTTAGCATGAGTCCTCCGATGATGATGGCGCCTAACTGCCAAAAGACATTCTCTAGGGAGGTGGGCAGGCCCACAGAGGCAACATCCCACATCAGGCGGGGCTGTGGCTTCCAATAGTGGCGGTCCGTCTTTTTCTTGTAAGCCAGGACCTTACCCTTAGAGAAGAGGGAGTAGAGGCAGAACATGGCTGTCACAAATTGACCAATCAATAAGCCGCAAGCAGAACCCGTGCTACCCAAGGGATGGCCAAACCAACCGAAGATGAGGGGGGCGGCAGAGATGACAAAGACAAAGTTGATCACAAAGGAGAAGGTCATAGGGGTCTTGGTATCGCCTACCCCTTGCAAAATGCCTGTGGCTCCGTGGATGATCCCTTGAAAGGCCAGGCCGGCGGCAGCTATCCGCAAGTAGTCTCTGGCTAGCTGGCCCAAGGCCTCTTCGGGTTTATAGAGGCTGACTAAAAAGTCTGCGGAGAAAAAGACCACGAGGCCACATACGAGGCCGAGGGAGAAGAGGAGGAGGATGGTTTGATAGCCCAGACGGCGGATTCTCTCTTGGTCACCCGCGCCATAGGCTTGAGAAATGCGGATAGTAGCCCCAATACCTAGACCCTTAAGCAACCACCAAGAGATGCCGTTGATAATGGCTCCCATGCCATTGGCAGCGACGTGAGTGATGGCGTCTAGGCCAACACTATTAATCCGGCCTAAAAGGGCCAGGGCCAAAATATTCCCAGACAGGGAGAAGATACTCTCCAAGACAATAGGAACGGCTAACCAGCGTATCTCTCTCCGGATTTCCTGGGGTGAATACTTATCCTGCATCTTCCTTACCCTCAAGCTCGCCGCACCTTAAAGCACAGAGGCGCTAACTCGCAAGCTACATATGTCTTCAAGCCATATCATAGCCTAAATTAAAGTCAAGTTCACTCTAAAAAAACAGCACCCGGGGAGGGTGCTGTTTGTGGATTTTGCAAGCTTTTCTTATATAGCTAAGCTTGAGTATCTGCCTTAGGGGCTAGGCTTGGGTTTCTTCCTCCGTCTCAGCTGGCGCGCTTTCTTCTCCTGAGGGCAGTTCCTCAGCTGTGACAGGCGTGGCCAGGGGGATGATGAGTTCCTGACCATTGTCTACAAATTCGAAGGAGGCGTCTGCCTTGAGCTGGTCAAGGGCTTCAGCCTGGCGGGCGGCCCGGAGGCTACTATCCGCGGCCCGGTGCCAGTTGGCATCACGTAGACCCTTGAAATAAATAATATGGTAGCCTGCATAGCCGCCTTCTTCCTGGGTCACGTGGACGAGGTTGATCTGCCCAACCTGGGTGGCTGGATCTAGGCAGAAGTCCTCGTAGGGCTTGACGAAGCTACCGGGGGCAACATCTTCGTAGAGGCCGCCTTTCTTATTGGAGCCGGGATCTTGGGAATATTTACCTGCGAGTTCTGCAAAGAGGTCTTCGCTTGTTCCAGCTGTCAGACCGTTCACCAGGGCGTTAGCGGTGGCAGTCGCGACCTGGTAGTCGAGGTCGGTGTCACCGGCTTCCTTGATCAGGATGTGGCGGGAGTCATAGTTTCTGGCTTCATCGCGGTAGCGGGAGATGAAGAGGAGGGCTGACTGGGATTTGGGTCCTTCGACGATGGTGGTATCTCCAGCCTGGCGGGCGGGATCAAAGAGCCAGTCAGCGGAGGCTTCGATCATATTTTTCTTGGCAATCCCCTTTTGCAGGCTGCCAGCGATCAGGGCTTCTTGGCCCTTCTCGTCCTTGCCGCTGTAGGGGGCGAGTTTTTCGGCAAAATCAGCCTCTGTGCATTCGGCTAAAAGACCTTTGGCTGTTTCTAAGTCTTCCGCAGAAATTTCCGCATCTAACTGGACTAGGAGGAAATCGACCAGGTCGTAGTCCTCAGGATGGGCCTCATATTCTGCGGAGATTTCTTCATCACTAATTTCATAAGACTTGTAGAGATTTTCCAGGTAGAGCGATTGCAGGAGGTCCTTTTCTACCAGGGGGCGGAGCTTTTCTACTGTGGCACCTGGACCGAAGAATTGCTCTAAGAGTTCGTCCACGCTCAGGCCGTTTTGGGCGGCATTTTGGGCGAAGCTGGCAAAGAAATTATCGACTAGGCTACGGTCTTTATCTGTTAACTCGAGCCCGGCTTCTTGGGCTTTTTGGACGACTTTGGCTTTGAGGGCCAGCTCTTCTTGCAGGAGCTTGAGGATCATGTCCCGCAAGGGTGTATCCTCGCCCTGGTCATTCGGCACCATGGACTGCAAGATGCTGGAGGCCTGGGGCAAGAAGGCAGGGGTCTGGGTCAGCTGCTGGAAGAGAAGACCGGCGTGGAAGTTCATTTCCAGGAGGGAGATATCGCTGTCGCCATTGATTTTGGCGACTGTGATGTCTTCGGGGGCGGGGGCCAGGTCGTCTGCTTCCTCGCTGGCCTCGCTACTGGCCTCTTCTTCGGGAGCTTCTGTGGCGTCTTCTGTGCTTGCTTCCTCAGCCTGGAGGCTAGGGGCTAAATTTGGCAGAAGAAGGGCTAGACTTAGAAAAGCAATCAATAAAAGAGAGAAAATATTATATTTTTTCATGTTAACTCCAATCTGCTTGACCTTTTATGGCAGGTCAAGACTCTTATAGCATAACAAAAGGTCGGCTAGTTGACCTAACCGACCTTCAAAAAATTTTTCATGCTCGCGCCCAATCGGGCTTCTTGCTAGCCTAGATGCCCTTTTCCTGGAGCTTTTCCAGCATATCTTTAACCATGGCAGCCATATCGTACTCAGGCGCCCAGCCCCATTCTTGACGGGCACAGGAGTCGTCCAAGCTGTTGGGCCAGGATTCTGCGATGGCCTGACGAACGGGATCTACCTCGTAGGTCAGCTTAAAGTCTGGGATGTGCTTCTTGATTTCCGCGCCCAGTTGTTCGGGCTCAAAGGACATGGCGGTGACGTTGAAAGCATTGCGGTGGACCAGCTTGCTGGGATCTGCCTCCATTAGCATGGTGACGGCCTTGAGGGCGTCAGGCATGTACATCATATCCATATAGGTGCCGGGAGCAATGAAGCTGGCATAGCTATGCTTTTTGATGGCTTCGTAGAAAATATGTACGGCATAGTCAGTTGTGCCACCGCCGGGCAGAGCTGCATAGGAGATCAGTCCGGGGAAACGAACGCCACGGGTATCTACGCCAAAACGGGTGTGGTAGTAGTCGCAAAGTAGCTCACCAGCTACCTTGGTGACTCCGTACATGGTAGAGGGTCTTTGCAGGGTATCCTGGGGCGTGTGGTCCTTAGGGGTAGAAGCGCCGAAAGAGCCAATGGAAGAGGGAGTGAAGACTTGCAGGTCTTTTTCACGGGCTACTTCCAATACGTTGAAGAGGCCGCCCATATTGATGTTGTAGGCCAGTGTCGGTTTTTGCTCGCCCACGGCAGAAAGAATAGCAGCCAGGTGGAGGACGGTGTCTACCTTGTATTTGTCTACAACTTCAGCAATGCGCTTGGCATCGGTCACGTCAAGGATTTCAAAAGGACCGGATTCCATGACTTCCGGTACGTCCTTTTTGACGATATCAGAAGCGATGACTTGGTCATTGCCATAGGTCCTGCGCATGTGCATGGTGAGCTCTGTGCCGATTTGGCCCAGGCAGCCAGTTAACAGAATTTTCTTACTCATAATTCTTCTCCTAATTCACACTTGCTCTCAGGCAAAATCACCAGGCGGCTAGCCTGGTCTTGTTCCGGTTAAATATAACACATTAGCCAGATCTTTTGGCCGTTTTTTCGGCTTAATGTCCAAGCGAGAGTATAATAATAAGGGTTTTCTAGTAACAGACAGGGACTTGCGCTAAACTAGGGCTAGGCAAAAGCCTGGGTCCCAGACGGACTCCAGGTCAGAAAGGCAGGAGGGCCAGCTCATGGAGACTAAAAGCGGACGGAAAATAGTAGCCAGTATTGCTGTGGTGATCCTCTTAGCCATGCAGATTTTTGGCCTGACGGGATTGCTGATTCCCTACTCTACGGCTGAAGTGAATATCCGCTTCAATACCCTGATCTTCCCCCTAGCCTTCAACCAGGTCTTGACCTTTGCCTTAGACTTCTTCCTCATGCTGTATTTGCTTTACAGCTTTGACTTCATCGGCAGTAAGAAAACGGAGTTTAGCCGGCAGTATGTGCAGGTGGCCGATGTGGGCGTCATTCTGATTTGCCTCCTCCATGCGGTAGATGTCTATATCTGGCATTATGGCCTCTTTGGCGTGAATGTCCTCCTCCGGGCCCTTATCATGGTCTTTCTCCTCCGGGTAAGCCTGGCTTACTTCGGTAGCCGGCGGAAGTTTTTCCCACCCCGCCTGCCTTTTGATGTCTATCTAGGCTATATGAACTACCTCCTGGTGACAGCCTTGGGGACGGCCTTTGAGGCCAGCGGTCGGGAGGGTGGCCTTTTTACAACCAATGCCCGGGCAGTTCTTCTCATTTTAGCTTTGACTATTTCTGCCATGATTATTGGTCTAAAATTTCTGAATCCTTTCTCTCTCTTCACAGTCTTGCTCTGTGAAGGGGCGGTCGCGGCTGTCCACCTAGGCCCTCCACCCGCCTATGATGGCCGTTTCCCCGAAGTTTATATTGCTTGTATTTTAAGCATGGCTGCCCTGACTGCCGCTATCATTGTGGCAGTGATTAAACAGCGCCGAGCTTAGCAGGTATGTTAAAATATAAGTTATCTCAGCCTGAGAGCAGAACAAGCTTTCACGGCAAGACACTTAGATAGCAAAGGAAAGGCAGCTCACTGCCTTTTGCGGTGATACATATGAACAATAACGATTATCGTCCCAGCCGCCCCAGCCAAGCAGGTCCCCCTCATGGACCCCGTCCTCAGGCTGGCCCAGGCCCTCAAGGCCCGGGATTCCGCAGACCTCAAGCCGGTCCCGGCCCGCGCAGGCCACAAGCTGGACCCGGCCCTCGGAGGCCCCAGGCTCCTCGGGGACAAGCAGGCCCTGGCCAGCACCCACTCGGTGCTAGACCGCAACAAGGTCCGGAAAAAATGCAGACCCGGCCCTTGGAACCTTATCCGGGTTATAGCCCTGAGGGGCGGCAAGCCCGCACAGAGGCCATGCGGCCCCGTAAGCAAAAGTCCAAGGCCCTACCCATCATCTTGAGTGTGATCCTAGTAGTGGTTCTAAGCCTAGGCGCCTATATCCTCCTACAGGGGGGCTTGCCTGGCAATTCCGTCTCGGCCTTAGAAGCCAGGGAGCGGACTAATTCTTACCGCATGGCAGGTCAAAATGTCCAGCAATCTATTCTCATGGCCCATCAGGCTTTAAATAAACTCGCAGATGCTACAGTTGGCCACGATGCTATCGCTTTTATCGCCAGCCCGGAAAATCCTGTGAAATTTATCGACAATGACGAGGATTATAATTTCATCCCAAAACAGGCCCCTGACACCATGGGTCGGCTGGTGATACCTTCGATTGGCGTTACCGCCCCCATGTCCCGGGATGGCAGCCAGGTACCTAACCTCTATTGGGGCGCGGGTATTGTTCCCTTTATGCCTCAACCCGGCGAAGACGGCATGAATGTTATCCTGGGTCACCGGGTCTTGAACAAAAGGACTGGCCTCCTTTACCTGGATGAAATGAAGGAAGATGATCCCTTCTATATTGACGATTTCTCTACGGGCACCCGCTACCATTACAATGTTCGCATTGTCGACAATGTCACGGAAGAAGTGTACTTTGAGCGCTTCAATCCAGACGGTCCCTCCGGCATGAAGCAGTCTAGTATGCTGGTGGTATGTGATCCCTTCATCTACGATGTTTCGGAGCGCCGGATCCTGGTCTACGGGGAACTGACCTCGACTTCTGAGGTCCCGGAGGACGATCCGCACTACCAGCGTTACCAAGAAGAGAACGGTCTTAGCTAATGCGCACTCTACGCCGGCTCCGTTTCTTGGTTAGCGTCCTTATTTGTTTGCAACTGATCTTTGGCGTGACCCAAGTGGTTCAGGCAGATCCGGTGAGCGTCAGCGGATCTTTTAACTATGAAGCCGCCAGGCAGATGCTGGACTTGGTTAACCAAACTCGGGCGGCTGCCGGTCTAGGCCCCCTGGTTTACGACTATAACTTGGAAGACTATGCCAAGCAGCGAGCGGCCGAATTGACCGTCCTCAACTCCCATGTGCGTCCGGATGGGACCAATGTGCCCTACAGTGAAAACTACTCTATCGGTTGGGCTACAGCCAGCGATGCACAAAATGCCTTTGTCAATTCTTCTTCCCATTACGCCAATATCGTTGGCGGTTATACCACCATGGCGGGCGCCTGCTTTATTGCGGGTGGCCAGACCTATTGGGTGCAAATTTACAGTAGCAATGCCTCAGGCGGGGTGCCTAATGCTTTTGCGGGGATCCAAGCTGAAACCCGTACGGTCAATGCCCAGGGTGCGGCTGCCGCAGGCCCCCAATATGCGGACCTGGATGACTCTCTCACCTTAAAGGTGGGTGCCTATATCAAGGTGAATGCGGGGATTAATGGCCAAATGACCAATGGCAGCTGGTCCAGCGACAATCCCGGGGTGGCCCGGGTAGATGGGTCCGGCACGATTACCGGGGTTAGCCCTGGGGTTTGCCTGGTTACGGGCAATTTTGGGGTAACAGCAGTGCGGATCCAGGTCACCGTTATTACGACAGGTGGAGCCCCTGTGGCCCCAGCCCCCGCTCCTGCGCCAGCGCCTTCTGCGGCTCCTGCGCCCACTCCACCCCCGGAGACCCAGCCCCTGCCTAGCCAGACGGCGGCAGAAGAAGCTCCTGATCAGGAAGCCCCAGAGACCCAGGGCCAGGCATCAGCAGCCGAGTCACAAACTTCTGGCCAGACTTCTAAAAGCTCTGAGTCTGCCAGTAGCAGCCGCAAGGCAGACAAATCCTCCAGCCAGCCGACAGCCTCTAAGTCTCGGCCCCAAGCAAGTGAGCGCAAGACAGAGACCGCTCGAACATCTGAGGCGGTGACCAGCCTGGCTCAGAAAAGTTTTCTGGCTGCAGACACGATGTCAGACAGTACCCGAACAATTCTGATTGCGGTGAGCTTGGTGGGGATTGTCGTCGCTACCAGCCTCCTGGTTTTAGTTGCGAAGTCTAAATGATCCAAAGGACAAAAATACAGGGAATAGTGGGCAGGAAGCTTGAGAAAATCCTGGCCTGCCTCTTGCTGGCTGGCTTGTGCCTCAGCGCCTGCACTTTCCAAAACAAGCCTTATACCCTCAGCACTGCTAGTCTAAGTCCTACGGCCCCGCCCACAGAGACGGCGCCAGACCTGGAGACTCAGCAGCGGGCAACAGAGACTGAGACGATAGCGCCAAGCCTTCCCGCCCGCCTTCTCCAGTCGGAGGAACTGGAGGAAAAATTCCGCAAGCTAGAGGCAGATCTGGGTATTGACCAGGAGGATATCGGCTATGTCTTCCTGGATTTAGCCAGCCAAGAGTACTGGGGGAAAAACTTAGACCGGCCCTTCTTGGCCGCCTCTGTGATCAAGTTGCCGGCTGCCTTGCTTAGCTATGAATGGGCAGCAGCGGGCAGGGTGGACTTAAGCCTGCCGATCACTATTGAAGAGGAGGACCTGGAGCTAGGGACTGGCCCTATTTCTGCGGCTGGGGTCGGCCATACCTACACAGTGGAAGAACTCCTCCAGGCTGCGATTGTCCACTCGGACAACACGGCTTTCCTGGCCCTGGACCGCATGTGGAAGCAAATGGGCTGGCTGGTCCCGAACATGGACCAGCGCTATGGGCTCCATTATGGGGATAAGCGCGAGCTCACTCCCCGGGAGTGCCTCAATTTCCTCTGGGAATTTTATGACAATCCCCAGCAGATTCCGGGCTATGCTACTTTAGAAAATTATATGAAGAATACGTCTTATCCCGCCATGGCGGCTACTTATATCCCCGTTCCGGTTGCCCGCAAGTACGGTAAAAATGGTGGCTTTTACCATGACGTGGGGATTGTTTACGGCGACCGGCCTTTTGCCTTTGCCATTTTCACAAAAAATCTGGCCTATCCCGCAGAAGCGATAGGCCAGTTAAACTTGGCTTTTTACCAATATAGTCAAACTTTAGAAGACTAGATCTAGGGCTGGACTCCCAGGACGGCCAGGATGGTCTCTAGGATCACCTGGTCATAGACATCAGCTCCTTCCGGCACGGGATGGGTAGCGTCTTGATAGAAGTAGGCGGCTACATTTTTGGCCCGACCATACCAGTCTGCTACATAGACGTTGGTGTGGTTAGCGGCAAAATTGGCTAGCTTTTGGTTATTGGGTTGCTCCCAGGTCCCTGGCACTACCGTATTCACAAAAATCAAAGGACGGCCATTGGCCACGGCGTAATAGGTATCCATGTCCGCGGGGTTGATATCCCCATTGGTGGCCAGAGCGACAACGAGAATGTCCCCTTTAATGCCGGAGTTGTCCAGGGCTTGAATGATGGCAGGTCCCTCATAAAAATGGCGGGAAACTTCAGCATCTATATAAACACCTGGGACATAAGCCTCCATGCCAGGGATAGCCATGGCCATGACTGAATCTCCAACAATCATGAGATTGAGATTTTTCAGAGCATTAACTGCGGCCTCTGAGTAGCCGTAGGGGTTGCTTGTCGAAACTTGGCCGCTAGCCGGGCTAGTCGCTTGGCTCTCGGCACTAGGCGCAGGGGCTTCCGTTGGAAGACCTGTGGTCGCTTCTGCCTCTTGACTTGCCTTTTCCTGACCTTCTCCTGTCGCTAGTTCAGGGCTTTCAGCTCTGGCTGTTGCTTTTTCTGTCTCCTTGGCCGCATCCGTGAGGTCAGTCTTTTGGTCTGCCTTTTGGGCCTCGCTCGCAATTTCTTGCCCCAGGAGCTGGGACTGGCGTTCATGGTTGGCTTGAATGGCTTGGAGGACCAGGTCCCCTTCCAGGGCAGGCGCCGCCGGAGTCGTGAGAGGAGGTAGAACCAGGAGGACCACTAAAATGCAGGCCATGGCCAGGGCGAGGCTAGAGCGGAAGCCGGCCCGAATCTGGCCTTTCTCTTCAAAGAGCCTCCAGGATAGCTCGGCCATAAGGGACAGCAAGACCAGCTGTATCGCCAGGCGGGGGAGGAAGGCTAGAGTGGAGAAGCGGAGGGCAGCTTCTAAACACACCATGATGGCATATTGCCAGAGGTAAATATGGTAGGACCGGGAGGCCAGATAGCAGAAAACGCCGGTCTCCATAAAGCCCATTCCGGGGACAGCCCGCGTGCCGGCAAAGGCGATGAAGAGGGCGGCCAGGATGGAGTAGAGGTAAAAACCTCCCCGGTAAAGGAAGCTGGAGTCATAGCTGAAGAGGAAGAAGGCGGCCAGCATAAAAACGAGGCTGAACCAGCCTACCGAGGTCCGTACAGCCAAGGGCATGGGTTGGGGGACCTGGTGCCTCCGTTTAGAGCCTTCGGGGCTAGGACCTTCTTCGTCCCAGACCTGGCCAGAGGCAATGAGATAGGCTTGCCGCATTTGCCGACCGGCCAAAATAAGGCTGGTAGCTGCCCCGTTAAGGAAGGCGTTGACCCGCATAAAGGAATTGTAGTAATAGGGGGTCGGATCTCCTCCGGGCCTATAAGAGACTGCCATGTAGGCCGCGGAAGCCAAGCCCAGCAAGAGGAGGAAGTAACCTGCCAACTCTCTGCCATAGAGGCGGATTTTGGAGGGCATGCGGTCACTCAAGGCGGACAGGCCAGCATAGAGGAGGGGGTAGCAGAGATAGTACTGCATCTCCAGGGAGAGGGCCCAGAGATGGGTGAGGGGGTCAAAGGACCCATGGCGGGCAAAGTAGGACTTGTCGGCCAGGATCTCCGCAATATTGTGGTAGCCCAAAACAGCGGACGGGGCGGAGTCTCGGAGAAAGCGGAAGACTTCTGGTAAAAAGAAGCCCGCATAGATAGCCAGACTAGCCACCAGAAAGAGGAGGGGGGGCCACAGGCGGCTGACCCGACTCTTGTAGTAGCTGGCTAAGTCCAGCTGGGGCCGGACCACAAAAGATCTGGTGGTGTAATAGCCGGCGAGGACTAAAAAAATCACCACGCCCAAAAATCCACCGGGGACAAGATCCGGCCGGATATGGTAGGCCATAACGCCTAGGAGGGCGAAGACCCGGAGGCCGTCTGAACCCGTATGTCTTGCTTTTAAGGGGGTTTTAGGGCTATTTAACTGTAAAACTTCTTCTGACATAAGGCATATTTTAGCATGCCAGCCGGGCATAAAAACAGCCCCGCGGCGGCGGGGCTGTTTTAGTCTTTATTCGAACTAGCAGAAGAGCTAGGCTTCGGCCTTCCAGAGTCCATGCAGGTTGCAATATTCGTAAACCTCTACGGGGCCGTCTTCAACTTGGAAGCAAGCCTTGGGCTCGTCCTCAGGATTGAGGTAGACAACTTGTAGCTTTTCACCTTGGACAGCAGCGATGAAGGTAATCCAGTGGTCTTCAGTCATGGGGTGGATCACAGAACCTACTTGGACTTCAAGCGTATTGCCCTTGCGGCTTACTTCTGGTACGTGCTTTTCTAAGGCGGCGTCCGTTGTGCCGGCTTTGAGCTCTTGCATTTCCTGGCCACAGCAAGAAACTGCGGGACCCATGTCTAGCATCTTCACGATGACGTTGCCACAAACTTTGCACTTAAAAACTTTGAATTCTTTCATGAATATTCTCCTTTGTGTTAATCTTGCCTTTCAGCTTGAGGAAACTCCCTCTCGGAGAACCTTTCCTCAGATCTTTACCTAGCTAAAGTCTAGCTTTCTTAGAGGGCTCAGGTCAAATTCTATGGGCCTTCTCCGGGCTTCCGTGTCCTGAGATACCAGCCTGACGAATTGCCACTTGACAAAGAGGGCGATCCGATTGAAAGTTACATAGGGCTAACCCGACTTGGACCGGGACCAGTAGCCAGCGTTATTAACCAATAAAGGAAGTTTTTAATATGAAGGATTTTAAATGGACACACTCTAGGACCCTCAAGAGCCTTAAAAGCAGCCGCCTCATGATGAGCCTCCTACTTACAGGAGCAATCTTGCTGGGCCTCTTCGGCCTGCTGCCTGCCTCCCCAGGGGTTGAAGCCAAGGGGCGGGACCGCTTAAAGGTCATTGCCAGCAATTTCCCGGCCTACGATTTTCTTCGCCAGATCGGCGGGGATAGGCTGGACCTCAGCATGCTGATCGCTCCTGGTGCGGAAAGCCACAGCTACGAGCCCAGTCCCAGGGACCTGGTCAAGCTGGCCGAAGCGGACCTTTTTGTCTTTACCGGTGGGGAGGGGGATGCCTGGGTCGAGTCCATCCTCCATACCCGGCCTGACGATAAACCCAGCCTGGCCATGGTCGACATGGTTGACCTTTTGGATGAGGAGACTGTGGAGGGCATGGAGGAAGACCATGATCACGACCATGACCACGATGCTGACCACGGTCACGAACATGACGAGGATCATGACCACGACCACGAAGATGACCACGATCAGGACCATGAAGAGGCGGAATCCCGCCGTTTCAGCCATAGCATAGATGAACACGTCTGGACAGATCCCAACAATGCTGCCAAGATCGCAGAAGCCCTCTGCCAGGCTTTAGTAGACCTGGATCCTGACCATGCGGATGTCTACCAAGACAATACAGACCACTATCTCGCAGAGCTCAAGGACTTGGATCAAGCCTTTGCGAACCTGGTTAAACATGCTAAGCGTCACACGATTGTGGTGGGAGACCGCTTTCCCCTGCGCTATTTTGTGGAGGCCTATAAGCTAGATTATTATGCTGCCTTCCCCGGTTGCTCTACCCAGGGCGATGCCAGTCCCCAAACCTTGACTTTCTTAGTGGATAAGGTGCGGGAGGAGAAGTTGCCAGTCGTTTTCCATATTGAGCTGTCTAATGAAAAGCTCGCTAAAACCATTGCGGAAGATACGGGAGCCGAAGTGATGCTCTTCCACAGCTGCCATAATGTTTCGAAAGAAGATTTTAAGGCGGGTGTCACTTATCTGGATCTCATGCGCAAGAATCTTGAAGCCCTAGACAAGGCCCTAAATGACTAGGGCCTGGCTTCCTATTTCCAGCGGCTAAGCTTAAGACCTGTATCGGCAGGAGGAAAGATCACACAATGCCCCTTATTAGTTGCGAAAATCTCAGTTTTGCCTATGACGGCCAGCTGGTACTGGAAAATGTGCATTTCCAGGTGGAAAAAGCTGACTATCTCGCCATTCTAGGAGAAAATGGGTCTGGCAAATCCACCCTCTTGAAGGGGATCCTGGGCCTGAAAGCTCCAGTAACTGGCCGGGTGACCTTTGGTTCAGGCTTGGCACCCAGCAAGCTGGGCTATTTGCCGCAAAAGTCAGAGATTCAAAAGGACTTTCCTGCCACGGTTGAGGAGATTGTCCTTTCAGGGGCGCAAAACCGACAAGGGTTAAGACCCTTTTACAGCAAAGCGGATAAGGATTTGGCCCGTCAGCGGATGGAAAAGTTAGAGCTCAGGCCACTCGCGAAGCGGTCCTTCCGCGAGCTCTCCGGCGGCCAGCAGCAGCGGGTCCTCCTGGCCCGTGCCTTAGTAGCGGGCCGCGACCTCCTCATCTTGGACGAGCCTTTTGCAGGTCTCGACCCGGTGGTTTCCCAAGACCTCTACCGGCAGCTGGCAGATGCACAGCGAGAGGGGATGGCTATTATCATGGTGTCCCATGACCTCCACGCCTCCCTCCACCATGCCAACAAGGTCCTGCACCTGGGGTCGCGCCAGCTCTTTTTTGGTAGTGTGGCGGATTATCGCCAGTCGGCTATTGGCCAATCCTACCTGGGCCTATCCCGGCAAATCCCCCATGACGGGGCAGGTGACGAGGACACGGAATTTGACCTCTGTGATGTGTGCGAGGCCTATCAGACAGGAGAGGAGAACTAGCGCTATGTGGGATATTTTTCAAGAAATTATGAACTATCCTTTTCTCCTTCGGGCCCTCTTGGCAGGCATGCTCATTTCTATCTGCTCGGCTCTTTTGGGGGTAAGTCTGGTCTTAAAACGCTATGCCATGATTGGGGACGGCCTGAGCCATGTCTCCTTTGGTGCCTTGGCCCTGGGGATGGCCCTGGGCTTTTCTCCCTATCTCCTGGCCGTACCAGTTGTCCTAGTCGCAGGCTTCTTCCTCCTCAAGCTTTCAGATAAGTCGGGCATGCGGGGAGACGCGGCCCTGGCCATGATTTCCTCTTCTTCCTTGGCCCTGGGTATCCTGGCGGTCTCCTGGGGCCAGGGGGTGTCTACCGACGTCTACAATTACATGTTCGGATCTATCCTCACCACCTCCCGCCTAGACCTCATCTTAATTAGTATCCTGTCCGGCGTTTTGCTCCTAACCTTCCTCCTCTTCTACCACAAATTCTTTGCCATTAGTTTTGACGAGAATTTTGCGGCGGCCTCTGGCCTCAAGGTGACCTGGTATAACATGCTCCTAGCCGCCCTGACCTCCTTGACTGTCGTGGTGGGCATTCGGATCATGGGGGCCCTCTTGATCTCAGCCCTGATTATTTTCCCCGCCTTAACGGCCATGCGGCTCTTTAATTCCTACAAGGCGGTCACCTGGGCCTCTTTAGTCTTCTCCCTTCTTGGCTTCCTCCTGGGCTTCTTTGCTTCCTATCTTTTTTCAACCCCCTCTGGCGCCTCCATCGTCCTCGCTAACTTAGGGATCTTTGCTCTAGCCAGCCTCCTGGCCAAGGTCAAACCCCTTTGGAAAAAATCGGCCTCCTAGGCCAGTGCGATAGCTAGCCAAGCAGTTTCCTGGTCAGACCGCTATAATATAGAAGAAACAGAAGATGCGAGATCCTTAAAAGACGATAAGGCAAAGTGGGAAGGAGAAAGCTTATGTTTGTTTATCCTCGAGGAAAAGATTATGTCCTCCGCTTAGTACGCGGCGAGGATGTGATTGAATGCTTGAACAAGTTCGCCTCAGACCATGGTCCCATGCTGGCCTCTGTTACTGGCCTAGGAGCCGTAGACCAGTGCCGGCTAGGCTTATACAGCTTAAAGGACAAGAAGTACCTGGAACAAAGCTTGGAAGGCGAATTTGAGATCCTGTCCCTGGTGGGGAATATCTCGACGAAAGATGGCCAACCCTATGTCCATACCCATATGGTTATAGGTGATTCCAACTTGGACACCAAAGGCGGCCACTTGGGCTATGCCCGTATTTCCGTCACTGGCGAGATCTTTGTTAAGGTCTATGAGGGCCGTCTGGAACGCGAACAAGATCCTGAAATCGGGATTAATATGCTGGTGGATGCCTAAGGCCTGCTAGCCAGCGGGCAGTTCTTAAACTGAACCATAGGTCCGGCCCCATAGGTCTGCCCCATAGGTCTGCTCCATAGGTCCGGCCCATAGTTTAGCTTCTTAGTTCAGACCCTATTAAGGTGTTTCTGGCCCATGCAAGTGGGCAGAAACACCCTTTTTTGTTTTTCCTGAACCTCCGACCGAACCTCCCTCTGTACTTACGATTGAATCTCCGAACGCGCGCTATTCCAAGCCCGGTGTGCCGAAAAAAGGTTGGCAAACTTCTGATTTGACGGACTTGCCAAGCAACGCTTTCGGATTTCTCGGATTTCAGACATCTTTGCAAGTAATGGATGGAGGCTAGCACCCAAACCACCCATTACCCGCAAATTTGCTTTCTTTACCCTTCCACTTCTTGCAAATTTGCCCAGCGGACCATCCATTAGCTGCAAAAATGCCGGAGAATCCGAAAATCCAAAGTACAAAAGCCTCCTTCCACCCATTAGCTGCAAACTTGTCTCGATGGCGAGAATTGCTTGTTATAGTCGTGATAGTCCTAATGGTCCTAATCGTCCTTGTCTGCGGAAATCTCACTCCCTTGTTTATAAGTAGATTTTTGCTTAAAAATAAGTTTTTCAAGATTGCTATTGCAAATAAATCAACATTTTACATTTAAACAAGCTATGTTAATTATTTCAGCTAAATCATTTTGTGCGATATGCATATTAAAGTGACTAAAAATACAGATTAAAGGTCGATTGCACAGTATTGGATAAAATAAGTAACAAATATTTGAAAAAAGGTTTAAAATGTGTCCATTAAAAGTTAAGCCATATTGAAAATGTGAAAAGGTATCTATGCCTGTGTGCTTGAGTGAAAGTCAAGTTTTGAAGTGCACAGATTGAACCGCTCATTTTCCCGCCCCCGTAACTTGCTCCCTATGCGTAATCCGCTGAGCTGAACTCGGTAGTTTTAAACAGGTGTCATGATGAATCGTTATTTGAAGACAAATGCAATACTTGCCCTCCTCGTGGCCTTCAGTTTGGCCTTGTCCCTCATTCCCTGCCATGGAGAATCAGTGGCGGCAGAGGCTAACCAGGACTTCAGCAAAACTAGCTTGGATGAAGTTATGGTAGAAGCTGAAGAAGACCAGGCTGAGTTAAACACAGCAGACGAGCAGAGAGCAGAAGAAATGGCAGGACAAAATTCCACAGTCACAGCAAAGTCTGTGGAGGCTAGTGACGCCGAAGGAACTCTTACAGTCGAGTCTGCAGAAGCTAGTGATCCCGAAGAGGAGGCTTCTCCAGCAGAGTCTACAAAAAAACCTGCTGAAATCAGTAAGGCCGCAGGAGAGGGTGGAACAGACGTTAGTGATCCCCTGGAAATTCTCACAACAGAAACTAGTGATCCTGTGGATGAAACTTCTGCTGAAGAGTCAGCAGAGACTCATGTGACCTTGGAAGAAACTCCGCCAGTTACGGAAACAAGCGCTTCACCTGTTACTGCCAGCGCCAGGGAAGATTCTCTGGTCAGCTTAAACCAATCCATCAATGTCTTAGCAAGTCGGACTCTGACTAGCCCTAGTTCTGTTATCAAGACTAGCTACAAAGTTGATGTCAGCTATCAAGATGAAGAAGGTCAGACGAAAGAGCGGACGCCTCAAGAGATGTTTGAAGAATTACAACGCATCATTGAGCTGATCAAGCAGGGAGATAAAGCTAGCCAAGACCAGGGATCCAGTCAAGCTGTGACGGGCGGCCCGAATAGCCCGGCTCCTGTAGGGCCGACTTATACTGTTGATCTTAATGGTGGAAGCTATGCCTTTAGTCACACTCTAGACTTTGCCCGCCAAAGTGCTCATGGTGGAAGCTTAGCAGCCCCACTAACTTTTCAAATTATCAATAGTTCAGACCGAGCAGCTACACTCACAAGGGCAAAAGACTTTAGCGGGACCATGATCCATGTGGATGAAACTGCAAAGCTCATCTTGGGCAAGGAAGTTAAACCCCATGCTTTTGCTAGCCAAGAGAAGACTGTTGGCAGTGTTACTTATACTGAAACGGTCCAAACTCAACAAGGGGAATTCACGGATAACGCGATTATCTTTGATGGTGAAGAACGTAATGACCAAGTCAGCGGCCGTCCCTTGGTTATGGATATCCAGGGCGAGACAGTTCTTAATGGTGTAGAGATCAAAAACTTTGTTAACGTGAACAAGAGTGGATCTGCTGATTCTAGCCCCATACGGGTAGAAGGCAAAGCGGGGACGCCTGCTCGCCTGACGATTAATGACATGGATCTACATGATAACTCTTTTTACTCACCTGCCAGGACAGCTTCAGGAGATTGGGTTGGGTCTGTGTCCGGTTTTAGTGCCATAGAGGCTCCGTCGCATGCCCAAATAGTCATGAATGGTGGCAAAATTCATAATAACAAGGCCAGCAAAACGACTATCATGCTGGGCAGGTTTGATGCAACTACGTCGGGTGATGCCACGCCTAGCACTCATTTCACCCTCAATGCTGGTGAGATCTCTCAAAATGAAGTAGAGTTCAATGGCTGGCAATTTGGCGGCGGCGTCACAGTGTTTCCTGATGGTGAATTCACCATGAACGGTGGCAAAATCAGCAGCAACAAAGCCTATAACGGTGGTGGGGTCTTTGTGAGTAGCCAGTTTATTAACACGTATGTGGATTCTCCTAGAAACTTTTACGTAAAGACCGCCAAGCAGGAAAAGGATAGCAAGGCCATTTTCACCATGAATGGCGGTGAAATATCGGACAACCACGCCCAGCGCAAAGAATTTTCTCGCGTTCGCGGCGCAATTCATGGCGCAGGCGGAGGTATTTATGTAGACTCTTCTTTTGCCACCATCAACGCAGGCAAAATCTTAAACAACCTAGCGGATGAAATGGGCGGTGGCATCTATGTGTCTTTTTATCCGATTCGTTTCCAGCTCAAAAATGCCCTGATTACAGAAAATGAGGCCTTTAACGAATCATTCTCTATGGGATATGATGCCGGAAATGGTGGTGGGTCTTGGAATTGCCCGACCAGTTCCTTCCGCTTTGATGCCAAAGATGGCAACCTGGTGTGGAAGAATATAGCGTCTGGTAAGGGATCAGATATTTTTACCACAGGGCGGCCGGATCATTTCTATGAGAACGACCAAGATGTTACTGACAAGCTCATCACGATTCTCAGCCAGTACGACCGCTACGGCAGGTCTATTCATTACCAGAGTCAAAACGGTAGCAATGCTCTTATTACAAGTAAAGAAGCCGCCTTCCAGCTATACTTTGACCCCACATCACTCAAACAAGCCTTGGCCGAACTGCCTGTCCTTATTAAAGGTAATAGAGCGCGCAAGGGAGGGGGAATAGGGTCCAATGCTTGTGTTAGCTTTGGTGAGCCCGGAGAGGTTCCACCACCGCCTACAGAGCCAGAGCCTACCAAACCAACAGAGCCAGAACCCAGCAAGCCGACTGAGCCTGAGCCAAGTGAACCCAGACCTACGGAGCCCAGGTCAACTCAGCCCACGCCTACAACGCCTGTCCCACCTCCTATCATCTCCAAGGCTTATATTGAAAAATTGCCCAAAACGGCAGCGGTAGACCAGTTAAATCAAGAGACGCAGCAGGACCGTCTGATGGGCTATTGGGCAGTTGGCCTCATGCTTTTGTCGGCAGGTATCCTCTTCATCCTCCAGCAGGCCTCCCGCAAAGCTTCTTATCATAGCTAGAGAATTTTAGGCATTTTCCTTAGTTTTACTTTGCAGATCTCCTAAAAAAATGTATTATTGAACGAGCCCCTGTTTTCTCCACCTCACAAGCAGGGGCGGCAAGAATCATTTAGGAGGTACCCGTTGACCTCGGGTGCGGCAGTGTGGAGACCTGCCGTAAGGTTCCTGGGACATAGCCGCCCAGGGGCGAGGCAGCTGAGAGGAGTCAAGGCTGTTAAGGTCGAATCGTTATGGCAGAAGTACGTCTGAAAGACATTACTAAAGTCTATCCCCTGCTGACCAGAGCAGAAAAAAAGGAAGCCAAAGCAGCCCAAGATGGTAAAACGCCAGGTGGTCTGATCCGGACGGCAGATGGGGTTGTGGCAGTCCATGAGCTTAATCTGGACATTGCCGACAAGGAATTTATTGTGCTGGTTGGTCCCTCGGGCTGTGGTAAATCTACCACCCTCCGTATGGTGGCCGGATTGGAAGAAATTACTTCCGGCGAACTCTATATCGATGGCAAGCTCATGAACGACGTAGCGCCCAAGGATAGGGATATCGCCATGGTTTTCCAATCCTACGCCCTCTACCCCCATATGACGGTCTATGACAATATGGCCTTCTCTCTCCAACTCCGGAAGGAGTCTAAGGAGGAGATTGACCGCAAGGTCAAAGAAGCGGCAGAAATTCTGGATATTACGGAATATTTGAACCGCAAGCCTAAAGCTTTGTCTGGCGGCCAGCGCCAGCGTGTTGCGATCGGCCGGGCCATCGTGCGCGATCCCAAGGTCTTCCTCATGGACGAGCCGCTCTCCAACCTAGATGCCAAGCTACGTAACCAGATGCGGGCAGAGATTATTCAGCTGCGCCAGCGGATTGAGACCACCTTTATCTATGTTACCCATGACCAGACAGAGGCCATCACTCTAGGCGACCGCATTGTCATCATGAAGGATGGCTTTATCCAACAGGTCGGCACGCCAGCTGAGGTTTTCAACCAGCCCAAGAATATCTTTGTGGCAGGCTTTATTGGCACCCCCCAGATGAACTTTTTCAAGGGCAAACTTAACAAGGATGGTAGCAAATACAATATTCTCTACGCAGGCCAGGAGTTCCCCCTGTCGCCAGAAATTTCTGCCCGGCTGGCAGACCGCAAACTAGAAGCCATGGAGATAGAATTTGGTGTCCGTCCTGAGCATATTGTCTTAACGGCCCCGAATGCCACCCAACCCCATGTCAAGGCCAGCGTGCGGGTGTCTGAGATGATGGGTTCTTCCATCCACCTGCATGTTAAGACGGTAGATGGCGATGATGCGGTTATTGTGATTCAAACCGTAGATCTTAACCCGGATAAGCGGTTTGGCTTCAAGTATGAGGATGAGATCAACTTTACCTTTGGCGACTCCGTCCCCCACCTCTTTAATCCTGTGACAGGGGAGAACTTGATTTACTAAGACCTTCTTTCCCTACATAGAAATCTCACATAGACCCTCACCCTAGAAATCTCAACAAAAAGCAAAACGGCGGAAGATCTCCTTCCGCCGTTTTGCTCAGGTCTAGGATTTACAATGTGAACGCCTTTGGCCTCGTCCTAACCTAGGAGGAGACAGGTTAAGTCGTTCACATTGGTGCCTGTGGGCCCGGTCATAATAAGGCCGCCAATAGAGGCCAGAGCGTGGTAGGCGTCATTGTTTTTCAAGACCTCTGCTGGCTCATAGCCAGCCGCCTGGAGCTTGGCTAGGCTTTCACCGTCTACCCAGCCGCCCGCGGCATCAGTCGGACCGTCTGTCCCGTCTGAACCCACAGAAAAGAGTAAGCAGGAGTCGAGGCCCGCCAGGTAGGGAGCAGCTGCAAGGGCGATCTCTTGATTGCGACCTCCCTTGCCCTTGCCTTTCAGGGTCACTACCGTCTCTCCGCCCAGGATATAGGCGATTTTGCTGGCTAGTTTGCCAGGCCGGCTGGCCTGGGTCTGGGCCAAGCCGCCAAGGAACTGGCCTAAGTCTCGGGCTTCGATATCGACCCGGTCGCTTAAGACAATGGTCTGGTAGCCGAGTTTTTTGGCCTCTTCTTGGGCAGAGGCGATGAGGCCTCCGACAGATCCAATGATCTTGGTGGTGACGTTATCCAGCTTCTGGGGCAGGTCCTTATGGAGCATGGCCAGGGCTTGATCTGAAAGCTTGAGCTCATAGTCTTCGACTATGGCTAGGGCCTCTTCCTTGCTAGTGTCGTCCGGGTAGGCGGGTCCCGATGCGATACTGTCTAGGCGGTCGCCTAAGACATCGGAAAGGACCAGGGCATAGATGTGGGCAGGTGCGGCTCGGTGGGCAAATTGCCCGCCCTTGACCTGGGAAAAACGCTTGCGCAGGGTATTCATCTTGACAATGTCCATACCGGAAGACAAGAGGGCTTGGTTGATCTCCTGCAATTCCTCTAAGCCCAGGTCGGAGTGTTCGAAGAGGGCGGAACCGCCCCCCGAAATCAGGAAGATGAGACAATCGTCTTCCTCCAAGCGGTCAGCTAAGGCCAAGGCCTCAGCCGTGGCGTCCAAGGAGTTTTGGTCTAGGACGGGGTGGCCGGCTTCAAAAATTCTACAGGCCGGGAGGGGGCCTTGGCTGTGGTCGTACTTGGTGATGACCAGGCCTTCCGCCAAACGATCTCCTAGGCAGGCGCAAGCGGCTTCGGCCATGGCCCAGCCAGCCTTGCCAATCGATAGGAGATAGTAGCGTTTGGCTTTAGGGAGGTCTTCCATGGCCTTGCGCACAGCTGGTCCCGGCTTAGCATCTTCCAAAGCTCGCGCCAGCATGGCCTGGCCGTCAGGTCTAAGATTTGACATATCTTTTCCTCTCAAGGAGCAAGGAGCTGGCTCAAGCCTGAGTCAGCTCCTTGCAAGTGTTCGTTAGAAATGATTTTCTACCTCGGTTGATTTAACGGAAGATCAGCCAGAGGACAACAATTAAAGCGGCCGAGGCGACCCCCTCTAGGAGGGTAACGACGGTTTGTGTCTTATAGCCCTCCTCCGTCTTGAGACCACCAAAGTTGGTGACAACCCAGAAGTAGGAGTCGTTGGCGTGGGAAACGGTCATAGCACCGGCGCCGATGGCGAGAACGGTGAGGACCCGCAAGAAGGTGGAATCCAGGTTCATGGTCGCCATGAGGGGGTTCATGATTGATGCGGTGGTGACCAGGGCTACAGTAGAGGATCCTTGCGCAGTTTTGAGAATAGCGGACAGAATGAAGGGGAAGATAATACCCAGGCTGACTAAAGCAGTGGCATTATCTTTGATGAAGCCGATCAGGCCAGAGTTGGAAATAACCCGACCCAAGATACCGCCGGCACCCGTGATAAAGAGGATGGGGCCTGTTGTTTTGAGGCAGGCCTCAGTCAGGCTCTGGAATTCCTCACCATGGCCGGTTTGGAAGATCTGGACAATGCCTAAAATGACGCCGATTGCCAGGGCGATGACGGGGGTGCCCAGGAAGGCCAAGAAGGTGCCAAAGTCACCGGAAAGGCCAGCTACCTTAGCAATAGATCCAATAGCCATGAGCAGGATGGGGCAAACGATGGGGGCAAAGCTCATCATGGGAGAGGGCAGTTTGCCATAAGAAGCAATCAGTTCCTCGTAGCTTTGAGTGCCATCATTTGCGCTTTCGTCAGAAGCCGTAATCTTTTTACCGATAGATTTGGCGTAGAAGTAGGCCACGAGGAGGGCAGGGATAGAGACCACTGCACCCATGGCCATGATCAGGAGGAGCTGGTTGGAAACTTCCAGCGCTTCTGCGGCAGCGATGGGCCCCGGTGTAGGAGGAATAAAGACGTGAGAAGCATAGAGGCCAGCAGACAAGCAGACGGTCATGGCGACGCTGGATGCCTTAGTTTTCTGTACCAGGGCCTTGCGGATGGGGTTGAGGACAACAAAGCCGGAGTCGCAGAAGACGGGGATGGAAACAATCCAGCCCATGATCAGCATGGCGAGCTCTGGGTGTTTGGGGCCCACCCACTTGACCACGGTCTCTGCCATGGTGACTGCTGCGCCTGTAGCTTCCAGGATGCTACCGATCAAGGCACCGAAAATAATCACCAGACCGATGCCGGCGAAGGTTGAGGAGAAGCCGCCGTTAATTGAGGAGACCAATCCTGCTTGGACCACTTGTCCATCTTCCTTAATATCTAGCAGGGACATACCTGAGACGATGGCAAAGAGGACAGAGACGGTGATCAAAGCCAGGAAAGGGTGGACCTTGAACTTCGAGATCATCAAGATCAAGAGAACGATTGCCACAACAAAGGCAATAACTAGAGCAATTCCTTGCATACGCACCTCCGAATTGTTGGAATTGACTAATTATACCATGTTTTTTGAGAATCTTTATGACAAATTAAATACAGCCCATTTTGTTTCTATTGGGTCTAAAGCCTTTTAGAGCAATGCCGGCCCTTCTCCAAATCTGCTTATTTATCTTTCTGCTTTTTGACCTTGATGCGGTTGAGTGACCGCAGGAGTTTTGCCTCTAAGAGGGCTTCTTCCCGTTGGTCTTCTTGGTCTTCCTGGCTTTCCAGGGCTTGGAGGGCGGCCCGGGCCTCAGCTTCTTCTCGCTCTGCCCGGGATAAGTCTATTTCCTCTGGCCTCTCACAGGTATTCACTAAAACGAGGGCTTGGTTATTTTCCATCTTTACCATGCCATAAGACACGGCTGCTATGTGTTTTTCGCCCCCCTTTTCTATCCGGTAGTAGAGCCTGCCCGGCTCAAGCGCGAAAATGGTATTTTCGTGGTTGGCCATAATGCCGTATTGGCCATCTGGGGTGGGGATGGACAAGTAGTAACAAGGCCCCTCATAAAAAGAGTGGTCCGCGGCATGGATGGCAAGTTGAAAGCTTTTGCCGGACATTTTGTCTCCTCGTTTACTAGGCTAATTCAAAATGGCGCGCCTACAGACTCTTGGCCTTAGCCAGGGCCTGGTCCAGGTTTCCAACATTGTAGAAGGCCGCTTCAGGATACTGATCCATATCTCCGGACAAAATAGCCTCAAAGCCCTGGAGGGTATCCGACAGTTTAACGTACTGGCCAGGGATATTGGTGAATTTTTCTGCCACGGTCAGGGGCTGGGTGAGGAAACGTTGGATTTTCCGGGCCCGGCTCACCGTCAGCTTGTCTTCGTCCGAAAGTTCATCCAAGCCCAAGATAGAAATGATATCTTGCAGTTCCTTGTATTTTTGCAGGGTTTCTACACAGGCCTGGGCGATGTCGTAATGGCGCTGACCGACATTTTCTGCCTCGAGGAGGCGGGAGTTAGAAGCCAGGGGGTCAATGGCCGGGTAGAGGCCTTGCTCAGCTACCTTCCGGCTTAAAACGGTGGTCGCATCCAGGTGGCTGAAGGTGGTGGCAGGGGCTGGATCGGTGAGATCATCGGCCGGGACATAAATGGCTTGGACCGAGGTAATAGCCCCTGACTTGGTAGAGCAAATCCGTTCCTGCAGGGCCCCCATTTCTTCGGCTAGAGTGGGCTGGTAGCCTACGGCAGAGGGCATGCGGCCGAGAAGAGTCGATACTTCAGACCCGGCTTGGACAAAGCGGTAGACATTGTCAATGAAAAAAAGTACGTCCTTATGGTCTACCTCACGGAAGTATTCCGCCATGGTGAGGCCGGTGAGGGCAACCCGCATACGGACGCCAGGCGACTCGTTCATTTGTCCAAAAACTAGGGCGGTCTTCTCTATGACACCGGAATCTATCATTTCCAACCAGAGCTCATTACCTTCCCGGCTGCGTTCACCGACACCGGCAAAAATAGAGTAGGCCCCCTGGGCCGTCGCCACATTATGGATGAGTTCCTGAATGAGGACGGTCTTGCCGACCCCTGCGCCTCCAAAGAGGCCAATTTTACCGCCCTTGGCGTAAGGCTCTAGGAGGTCGATGGCCTTAATCCCAGTCTCCAAAAGCTCTAGGGCAATCTCTTGCTCGCTGAAGCTTGGGGTCTTGTGGTGAATGGGCCAGAGGGGAGTAGCAGGATCCTGGTTCAGGTCTGCCTTGCCGTCAATGGGCTGGCCCAAGACATTAAACATCCGGCCCAGGGTCTTTTGCCCCACGGGCACCTGGACACAGTTAAAGGTCCGGTAGACCTTCATCATCCGGGTCATGCCTTCAGATTCAGACAGCATGATGCAGCGTACCGCAGCATTGCCAATATGCATGGCCACTTCCATGACCCGCCAGTCTCCTTCGTGTACTTCTACCCGGAGGGCTTCCCGCAGGCGGGGAATGTTCTTGACGGTAAATTGGACGTCTATAACAGATCCGGCAATAGCAATAATCGTTCCGGTATCAGGCATGTTTATCTCCTTTTCGCCCGGTCGTGTTCTTGGGCTTTAGCCCCGGCTGAAACCTCAGAAATCGCTGAGGTGATGGTTTCTTGCCGGGCCAAATTTCTTTGCACCCGGAGGAGGTCCAGGAGCTCTCTCGCGTTATCGTTGGCCTGGTGCATGGCATTCAAGCGCGAATTCTCTTCAGAGCTCAGGCTGTCCAGGAGGGCGCCGTAGACAAAACCTGTGAAGTAACAGCGGATGAGGGACTGGACTACCGATTCCGCGTCTGGGTAATAGACAAAGTCCGTGTCGTGAGACTGGCTTGCCCCAGCCGTCTTGTCTAAGTCTTCCGGTAACTTCTCCCGGTGGAAGGGCAAGAGGCGGGTGGACTTGGCGGCCTCCTGGAGGGGGTTGACCAGGTCTGTGTAGACCACAAAGGCTTTTTGAAGGCTGCCCTGGTCATAAGCGGCTAAGAGCTGGGAACTAAGCTCTCTAGCTGTGGCAAAAGAGGGGGGCAGCTGGTCCAGGTGGGGCAGGTCGACAGTTTCTATAGGCCTTTTATGGTAATGGTCCTGGGCCTGCCGACCCAATAGATAAAGTTTAGCGGAGCCTGGGCATTGGGCCAAAAGCCGGTCGGTTTCCTTAAACACATTGAGGTTGTAAGCACCAGCCAGACCCCGGTCGGCACTGATCACCAAAATACCCCAGGTCTCTTGCTTGCTTTCAGCTGTTTTCTCGGGGAAGAGATAGTGGCTATCCAGTCGGTGAACCTTGGCCAAGGCCTGGTTGATCTCCCCCCGGATCGCCTCAAAAAAAGGCAGGGCGTGTTCAAGATAGGACAGGCTTTTCCGTCGTCGGTTAGAAGCGATCATGTACATGGCATTGGTCAGCTTCTGGGTGTCCTGGATGGACTTCATGCGGGCCTGGAGGTCTTTGAGTTTAGGCATGGTCTAACCCTATGGTTTGGGGATCTAGTTGCCAGAAAGAGGCAGCCAGCTCCAAGATTCTGGCCCTGTCTTGGGGGCTCAAAAGGCCAGTTTGGTCAATTTTTTCTAAGATGATGGGCTCTTCCTTCTGGAGTTCAGGCAGGAATTTATCAATTTCTGACCGCCAGAGGCTGGGCGCAAAGTGTTTTAAACAGCCTTGGAGGCTGACCAGAAGGCGGACGACTTCCTGAGACCGGGTCAGGGGAGCATCGTGGTTTTGCCGTAAGACCTGCATGATGCCCTGGCCCATAAGGAGCTGGTCCTTGCTGGCCTGGTCTAGGTCGCCGGAGAATTGAGTGAAGACCTCCATTTCCCGGTACTGGGCCAGGAGCAAACGCAGAGAGCCGGCAGCCTGCTTCATGGCCGGTGATTGGGCTGCTCCGCCCACGCGTGAGACAGACAAGCCCACGTTGATGGCCGGCCTTTGACCGGCATGGAAGAGGTTGGTCTCTAAGAAAATCTGCCCATCGGTAATCGAAATAACGTTGGTGGGGATGTAGGCAGAGATATCACCTGACTGGGTTTCTACAATAGGCAGGGCGGTGAGCGACCCGCCTCCCTGGGCCAGGGATAGCTGGGCTGACCGCTCTAAAAGTCGGGAGTGGAGGTAGAAGATATCGCCCGGATAGGCTTCACGGCCGGGGAAACGCTCCAAGAGCAAGCTAATGGACCGGTAGGCCACAGCGTGCTTGGACAGGTCATCGTAGACAATTAAGACATCCCGGCCATGCTTCATAAAATATTCCGCAATTGAGGTGCCGGAATAGGGGGCCAGGTATTGGAGGGCCACCGGGTCGCCTGCGAAGGCCGCAAGCACAATGGTGTAGTCCATGGCCCCTTGCTTTCTCAGCTTATCGATCAAGCGGGCGACGGAGGATGTCCTTTGCCCTATGGACACATAGATGCAAATGACATTTTTCCCCTTTTGGTTGAGGATGGTGTCAATGGCAATCGCCGTTTTACCGGTCTGCCGGTCGCCAATGATTAGTTCCCGCTGGCCCTTGCCGATGGGGAACATGGAGTCAATCGCTAGGATTCCCGTTTCTAAGGGCCTAGAAACAGGGGCCCGGTCCTGGATACTGGGGGCAGAATATTCCACTGGATAGTAGCGGCTTGCCTTGATGGGACCTCGGTCATCTATGGGTTGGCCCAGGGGGTCAATGACCCGGCCCAGGACCTCATCACTGAGGGGAATACCGGCTTCTCGGCCCGACCGGTAGACGGTAGACCCTTCTTCAATACCTGTATCATCCCCAAAGATAATGGCAGAGACTTGGTCTTTTTGGATGTCCACTACCATGCCCCGCGACCCCTCCGCAAAGGTCACAATTTCATGGTAGGCCACATGCTCCAGACCTTGGATTTGGGCGATGCCGTCGCCGACGGTAATGACCTGGCCCAACTCTTCCGCCTTGACTTGGGGCTGCCAGTTGACTAAGAGGTCCTTGGCCTTAGCCAGGTAGGCCAGGCCGTCTGCGGCTCCTGCCCCCTCCTGGTCCAAGGCCATTTGAAATTGCCTTTGCAGGTGGTCGCTGGTCCAGTCGAAGATATCCGGCCCGTATCGCAGGATGAAGCCCTGATCCAGGCTGGCGTCCTGTTGGACCAAGATCCGGATTTCCTTCCCGTACCTTTGGGTCAGGAAGGCTTCCAATCTTTCTACCTGGTCGGGATAGGGCTGGATTCGGCAGGTTAGTGTAGCAATATTCTTAGGCATGGCTCCCCCCTATTGGCCGGGATCTGCGGAAGCGGGGGCGGGTTCAGTTTTTTGCGCGGGGTCAGGCCCGTCACTGGCAACTTCAGGACTGGGCGCAATCCCCACGGTAGCAAGGAACTGCTCGTAAGAGTCCATATCCCTGGAGGCCATGGCCTTCCGGCTCTTAACCACCAAGTCCCGCAGCTCGTGCTGGGCGGTGTGCATGAGCTTATCCCGGTCCATTTGAGCATCTTTGCGGGCCTGGGCTAAGATCTTTTGCGCCTCGTCTTCCGCCTCTTGCTGGGCTAAGGCTTTAGCCTCTTCCAGGTCCTTGCGGGCCTGGCTTTTTTCCTCTGCCAGCTTGGCCTGGATCTGGTCTCGCTCTTGGGCATAGTCTGCTTCCAGGCTGGCCTGTTTTGCTTTCAGCTCTGCCGCTTGGTCCTCCATGGCCTGGTACTTATCCCGACGCTTTTGCATGAACTTGACGACTGGTTCGTAGACTGCCAGGTAGAGGACCAGGAAGAGGATGAGGAAGTTTAATAAGTGGAGCAGAATTTGCAGCCAGTTAATGTTTAAGGGCATACAGCCGCCCCTTTCTAGAGTACGAAGACGATGAGGATAGCAACAACTAGGGCGTAAATGACGACGGTTTCAATAAAGACCAGGCCGATCATGAGGGAGCCCCGGATACCAGATTCTGCTTCGGGCTGTTTAGCAATGGATTCTACGGATTTGGATAAAACCATACCCATGGCCAGGGCGCCAGCCAGGCCGACGACGGCGAGTGTGATACCCGCAGACCAGGCCTTGGTCTGCCGGAGGGCATCTTCTGAATTGGCCTGGGCAGCGGGGCTTTCTTCGGCCAGTACCGTGCGGGCAGGGAGGGCCTGTGCGGAGATCTCAGTCCGCTGCAGGGGGCAGAGGCTGAGGACCAGGACCAAGATGGCTAAGAGGATCATGAGACTTTTTACATGTTTTTTCATCTTGTGTAACACTTTCTCTTCAAAATATTTTTAAGCTTGGAGTTTGCTTGGGTGGGCTATTTGCTTAGCAGAGGGTTTATGGATCATGGGCTCGGTGGATTCTCCGTAGAAGATCGCGACCAGCATGGTTAAAACATAGGCCTGGATGACCGCGTGTAAGAGGGTAAAGAGGACGGCGATAATCACCGGCAGGCCAAAGGAAAGGAGGTAGTAATGGTAGACCAGCTCGTTAACTAAAAGGCCACCCAGGAGGGCACCAAAGAGGCGGAAGCTCATGGAGATAGGCAAGGAGAAGTCCTTTAAGGTCCGGAAGACCCCCTTGATACCATTGGCGACCAGACCACCCACCAGGATAAAGCCATAGGAGGTAAAGCCCATGGCGATAGCCGCGTTGATGTCGGAAATAGGGGCTGGCAGAGAAAGGGATAGGCCATCTGTGCTGATGACTTGCCAGCCAGCCAGCTCAAAGAGAGTGGATAGGGCGATATAAACACCGGCTGCAAAGCAATAACCGCCTACCAGCTTGGGCCGGTGGCCGCTGTGGGTTTGGGCCAGGTTGGCAAAATACTCCACGAAGCTTTCAACCACATTTTGCAGCTTCCCTGGCACGTCTTGAAAGCGGGGGAAAAGCAGAAAGCGGAAGACCAGAGCCAGAATGAAGAGTATGGCGGATACGATATAGGCGGAAATGAGGGCAGGATTAACTTGCAGGGGGCCCAGTTGCACCTTGTGGACCTCATGCAGAACAGCGTCTTTCAT